>URWA01000027.1 GCA_900551445.1 uncultured Bacteroides sp.
CCAACTACCTTTGCTGCGATCAAGCCCTGGAGGATTCGAAGGGAGCTGGCCGTATGGGACTTACCCGTTTTCAATCTGTTTTTCGAGTGACACCGTACAAGTGTTTCTCGATTGCGGGTGCAAAGGTAGGTATTTTTTCCGAATACACAATACCTACGCGAAAAAAAATGCTCAAAAAAGGAAAGATACATGATTTTTCAATCTTTTATATACCACAGCTCACCGAAAAAGACTACTTTTGTAACCACTAACAAACTTTTTTATATGACAACAGAAAGACCAATCACCCTACAGGAATATGCCATGCGGTTCGGAACTTACATGGGACTGTTCTGGATTTTCAAATTCATTTTTCTCCCCATCGGATTTTCCATACCGTTGCTTCAGCTACTGTTTATCCTGATGACGCTTTTTGTTCCTATACTGGGCTACATCTATACCCGCCGCTACCGTAACCAGTACCGTGAAGGCAGCCTTTCCTTTACTCAGGCCTTCAGTTTCTGCTTTCTGATGTATCTCTTTGCCTCCATTCTGGTCGCACTGGCCCATTATGTGTACTTCCGTTTCATCGACCAGGGTTATTTATTAAATACGTATTTGGACCAACTGGATAATATAAAAGATTCCGTCAGTGGAGACATGAAGGTTTCTGTAGAACAACTCATCAGCAGCTTTGAAGTCATTTCATCACTTACTCCCCTGCAACTGACTTTCCAACTGCTCTCACAGAATTTCTTCTATGGAATCCTGTTGTCTATTCCGACGGCCCTGCTGACCATGAAAAAAAAGAATTAATCGATTAGAAATAAAAATATGGATATATCTGTAGTCGTACCTCTCTATAACGAAGAGGAATCCTTACCCGAATTGTATGCTTGGATTGAACGCGTCATGTACGCCCACCACTTTACGTATGAAGTCATTTTCGTGAACGACGGCAGCACGGACCACTCTTGGCAAGTCATCGAAGAACTCAGCCGGAAGTCAAAGGAAGTGAAAGGCATCAAGTTCCGCCGCAATTACGGCAAATCGCCTGCCTTGTTCTGCGGATTCGAGAAAGCCGAGGGAGATGTGGTCATCACCATGGATGCAGACTTACAGGACAGCCCGGACGAAATTCCGGAACTGTACCGCATGATTACAGAAGAAGGATACGACCTGGTTTCCGGATGGAAACAAAAACGCTACGACCCATTGTCGAAGACCATTCCGACCAAGTTGTTCAATGCGACGGCACGCGCCGTTTCGGGCATACACAACCTGCACGATTTCAACTGCGGACTGAAAGCTTACCGCAAGGACGTGGTGAAAAACATCGAAGTGTACGGCGAAATGCACCGGTATATCCCCTATCTGGCCAAGAATGCAGGTTTTACCCGCATCGGTGAAAAAGTGGTACACCATCAGGCCCGCAAATACGGAAAAACGAAATTCGGTCTGAACCGCTTTGTGAACGGCTATTTGGACTTGCTGTCGCTCTGGTTCCTTTCGACCTTTGGAGTGAAACCCATGCACATTTTCGGCTTTTTGGGTTCCATCATGTTTATGCTGGGATTCATCGCCGTCGTTGTCATAGGTGCCAATAAATTATACGACATGTATTGCGGAAACCCTTACCGTCTGGTCACGGAGAGTCCCTATTTCTATCTGGCCCTGACCACCATGATTCTGGGCACCCAGCTTTTCCTGGCCGGATTCATCGGTGAACTGATTGCACGCAATTCGCCGGAAAGAAACAAATATCAAATCGAGAAAGAACTTTAATGATGAAAAAACTACCGATTGTATTCAGCCTGCTCCTGCTGACAGTCATCTCCTTCTTCCCGGCCTGCGAAGTGGAAAACTGTCCGCCCAACGCTTTGGCGTATGCACAGTTTAATTTCGTGGACCAATACGGAAGATCGGTAAAATACACAGACACGCTGACTGTCATTGGACAATTACAAACGGCTGACACCCTCATCTATGATACGTTGATCAATAAATCGACCAATACGAGTACGCTGAGCCTTCCCCTCAGTTATGGGGAGCAGACCCGTTTCATTTTCCAGTACAGCAACCGGCAGCGGGACATCATTACGGTCAACCACCGCAACATCCCTTATTTCATCAACCTGGACTGCGGCACCATGATGTTCTACGAGGTTACCAGTGCAGAAGCTACCACCCGTATGCTTGATTCACTCGTCATCACCAACCCGAACATAGACAATTATGAAAAAGAGAATTTCAAGATATATTTCACGGTTACTGCTACTGATGAGTAGCCTCCTTTTCTGTGGGTCCTTATGGGCACAGCGGCCGGGAGCTCACAAGGCACAGCCGATACAGATAAAAAAAGAGGAAGCGAAAAAAGCTGAACCGACAGAAAATGTACCTCTCTACCAAGGCACAAGCATCGGAGTGGAAATCGCCGGCATCGGGAGCTATCTGCTGGGGAGCGATATTCTGAACAGTGAAGTCTCGATACAAGCCAATTTAAAAAACCGCTTTCTTCCCGTAGTGGAAGTGGGATACGGAAAAGCAGATGCGATAAACGATGCCAACAACCTGCACTACAAGACCTCCGCACCTTATTTCCGGGTGGGTATGGATTACAACGTGTTTTACAAAAAGCCGCACCTTCCTGGCTACTTGTACGTAGGACTCCGTTACGGCATGACCTCGTTCAGCTACGATGTGAATGGCCCCAACATGACCGACCCGAACTATGGAGGAGAAGTCTCTTATCCTTTCTCCTATTCCGGTTTGAAGAGTAATGCCAGCTGGCTGGAAGGAGTGCTCGGGCTCAAAGTAAAAATCTACAAAGGCTTCTGTATGGGCTGGAGTGTGAGATACAAAATGAGAATGAGCATAAAAAATCATGAAAATTCCGTACCATGGTATGTGCCTGGATTCGGGAAAAATGCCAGCAGCAGTTTCAACCTGATGTATAATCTCATTTACAACTTACCTTTCTGATTTTCATGAACTTAATTGAAACAATTCTATTGTCTGTCAGTCTGGCCATTGACTGTTTTACCGTATCGGTCACCAGTGGAATCATTCTGCACCGTATCCGCTGGGGTACCTTTTTAAGAATGGCCTTTTTCTTCGGACTGTTCCAGGCGATGATGCCTTTTCTGGGATGGTTGGGTGCCAGCCGTTTCCAGCATCTGATTGAAGCATACGACCATTGGATTGCTTTTGCCCTGCTGGCCTTTCTAGGAATCCGGATGATACGGGCGCAGTTCAAGGAGGAAGAAACCGCTTCGTTCAATCCTACCAGCCTGAAAGTGACACTGGCCCTGGCGGTAGCTACCAGTATCGACGCACTGGCCATCGGTATTTCGTTTGCTTTTGCCGGACTCACAAAGATAGAAGACCTGGGGATGCCACTGACCAGCATCGGACTGGCCTCTTTCATCCTCTCACTGGCAGGAAGCCTCATCGGAGTCTTCTTCGGCAAACGCTTCCACCTGCGCGTGGAAATCTTCGGCGGTCTGGTACTGATTGGTATCGGCATTAAGATTCTAATAGAACATTTATTCTTACAATAACTCATGAACAAGAACAAACTGAAATGGCAAGTACCTTTCCTCATTCTGCTCATTGTAGGAACCGTACTGATTCTGAGAAAACAATCGCCTTATCAGACCGACCAAGGTCTGGTGTTCGGCACCGTTTATAAAATCACTTACCAGTCGTCGGAAAACCTGAAAGACGAGATTGAAAAGGAATTGCAGAAGGTCGACAATTCCTTGTCTCCATTCAACAAGCAGTCGGTCATCACGCACATCAATCAGAATACAGACCTGCATGCCGACAGCCTGTTTGTCTACGTGTTCAATCTGGCCAAAGAAGTATCTAACAATACCGGAAAGGCGTACGATGTGACAGTGGCTCCGTTAGTCAATGCCTGGGGATTTGGCTTCAAACACTCCCAGTTTCCCGACTCGCTGACCATCGACAGCCTGCGCCAGTTTGTAGGCATCGATAAAGTCCAGCTGAATGTAGACGGAGAAGTCGTCAAGTCCGACCCGCGCATGATGCTCGATTTCAGCTCCATTGCCAAAGGTTTCGGAGTGGACTGCGTAGCCCGTCTGTTCGACCGAAAAGGCATCAAGAACTATATGATTGACATCGGTGGAGAACTGGTCATGAAAGGACAGAATGCCAAGATGGAGACCTGGCGGATTGGGGTCAACAAACCGATTGACGACTCCTTGTCTGTCAATCAGGAATTGCAGACCATTCTGGAAATTACCGATGCCGGTATGGCCACATCGGGCAACTACCGCAACTTCTACTACAAGGACGGAAAGAAATATGCACATACCATCGACCCACGTACGGGCTATCCGGTGCAACACAATATCCTTTCCTCGACCGTCATTGCCAAGAACTGCGCCACAGCCGATGCCTACGCCACCGCTTTCATGGTACTGGGATTGGATTCTGCCAAGGCCGTCTGCGACACTCATCCCGAGTTGGATGCCTATTTCATTTATACAGACAAGAATGGGAAACTACAGACTTATTCCACAGAGGGCATGAAGAAATACATGCGGAATTAAAAAAGACCTTGTTCAAGGGAAGATATAAAAAATGCCGGAACGTAAAGAAGTACGCTCCGGCATTTTCTATTTTATCAGAATACTCTCTCCGAGCAAAAGCATCCGCACAATTTCCTTTTCTCAGTACTCCTTAGGAAGTACTGCAGTACTGCTGGGAAAGTACCAGAGTACTGACAGAGAAGTACTGACGCAACTTCCAATCGTCGCATAAAGGCCATGAAATTATCCCAGCACATTTCCCAAGTAGAGGAAGAACATTCCAATCAGCACCAGAATCAAATCGACCACCTTGCTCTTCAGGTTCTTCTCCCGGAAAATCATGGCTCCAAACAGGAAAGAAACCACCACGCTTCCCCGTCGTACCATAGACACGATGGAAATCATGGCTCCGTCCATCCCCAAGGCATAGAAATACACAAAATCGGCAGCCGACAAGAAGACAGAAATCAGAATGATACACCAATCCCAATGGAACGGCGTACTATGTTTCCGCTTGGGCCACCACAAGAACATCAATACTCCTCCCATCAGAAAAAGCTGATACACATTATACCATGCCTGGACAATCATGTTATTGAAACGTCCCATCAGGTACTTGTCGTACAACCCGCTTACCGCTCCCAGCACAGCTGCCAGTACGACAAACCAAATCCACTTGTCGTGCTTGAAGTCAATACCTTCCTTCTTTCCCGAACGGCTCAACATAAAGAACGAGATAATGGCCATCACTACCCCAATCCACTGGTACACATTCAGCCGCTCGCCGAATATCAGCAAGGCCCCCACCAGCGTCATGACCGGACGAGTCGCATTAATCGGCCCCACGATGGTCAACGGCAAATGCTTCATACCAAAATAGCCGAACGTCCACGAAGAAAGCACGATAAACGATTTCAGCAGAATGAACTTATGCACTTCCCAGCCCGCTGAAGGCACATAGAAAATCGTATCCTTCAAGGTTTCCGGATGAAAGTACGAAATCAAAATAAACGGCAAGAAAATCAGACTTGAAAAAAGCGTATTCAGTCCCAGCACCGGCAGCACCGCATTGTTTGACAATGATTTTTTCTTGAATACATCATAAAAGCCCAGCAACGCCGCTGAACAAAAAGCAAGTAATAACCACATGTTCCTTTACATTAATTCGAATTACAGCTTGCAAAATTAGACAATAAAGCCGTGACCCGCAAGTTTCACCGGCAGAACCTTCCCTTCTTTTTCAAAAAGCCTTTCCTATAACCTGTTCAACCGTTCTTCTCGGGCAAGTCTGCACGCCGTGCAGGGAATGATATACGAAACCGCGTCAGTCCGTCCGGATACGTCCGCAAAGAGAATGCACACCCATGACGGGTCAGCACTTCGCGGATAAAAATCAGTCCGATTCCTTGTCCGTGGGGCTTGGTAGAAAAGAACGGACTGAACAGTTTCGTTTCCACCTCCTTGGAGATACCTTTCCCCGTATCGGCTATTTCAAGCATGACCGGAGACACCGACGTACGAATGAAAATGTCACCCCCCTGTCCGATACTTTCTGCCGCATTCTTGATGATGTTCACCAGCACTTGTTCAAATAACACCGTATCCATCCATACCTTCGGGTTTTCAGCACACAGTTCATTGTGCAACGTAATCTGCCGCTCCCGACAGATGGTTTCCATAAACATCCGGCAAGCAGTCACCCGATCATTCAATCGTACTTGCTCCAGACTCGGTTCCGGAATTTTCACCACATTGGCAAAATTGGTGATAAAACGGCTCATCCCCAGACAACGCTCCACACAAACCTTCATGACCTCCCGTAAATCGCCCGTCTCTTCTTCCAAGGTTTCCAGTGCATCTTCTACCGTCTCCAAAGTAGAAGTAATGCCAGCCGTGGTATTGTTCACCTCATGAGCAATCATCCGAATCACTTTCTCATAGGCCTTTTTCTCTGCCTTGACCACCTCTGTTGTCAAACTCTCTATCAGCACAAACGGATGAGCAAATCCATGGTCCACAAATGAAAGCCGGGAACAACGGTAAATTTTGGCATCACTCAAACGAATCGTATCGGTCGTATCTTTAGGCAAACGTGCTACCTCCTCTGCCAAAGGTGTATCCAGTTCCTCCAGCTGCTTTCCCATCAGTTCCTCGGCCGAAGTATATCCTAAAAACCGTAAAGCCGCAGTATTCAGCATGGATATCTGTCCGTCGAAAGTCAGAATAATCACCCCCATGGGCGACACGTTAATCAGCAAATCCAGAAAGTGGTTCTGCTCCCGCAAACGCAGACGTTCATTCTTCAACTGATTCATCATTCGGTTGAACATCTCCACAATACGGTCAGCTTCAGCCTGTCCCACTGGCGCAAGTCGGCTGCTAAAATCCTGTTCACGCAGTAAATCCATTCCACTCGCAATGCTGTGGAGTGGTTTGATTACCTTCCAGTAAAAATAAAACAAGACAATCAGACAGAAAGAAATCACGCCTTCTCCCACATACAAAAGCGGACTCTTTGCGTTCAAGGTAAACGACAGCAAGATGCCCCACGCCAATACCAGCAGCCCGCCTAATAGAAAAAACAAGGTACGCAGTCTCATAAGCCCTCCCGTCAGTCATTCCACGAAATGCCGTATTTTTCCAGCCGGCGATACAAAGCGGCCCGACTGATGCCCAATGAAAGGGCTACCTGCGTCAGATTATTGCCATGTACCTCCAAAGCTTGCAGAATGGTCTGTTTTTCCAATTCCTCCAGCGTCAGCCCCTTTAAAGTGGCCGATGATTCCAATGCCCCTGTCGTAGGATGATATTGTGACTGAAAATCTGCCGCAGTCAGACAATCCTTTCCGCATACCAGCAAGGTACGTTCTACCAGATTCTTCAGCTCCCGAATGTTTCCCGGATAAGGCAGCCGGCTCAGGAATTCCAGCGCATCGTCCGAGAGGGTTGCCAGCGGCAATCCGTCCGTCTGGCAGCGGCTCTCCACAAAATGAGCGGCCAACAAAGGAATATCCTCCCGCCGTTCACGTAAAGCCGGAAGATGCACTGTAATCAAGTTGATACGGTAAAACAAGTCTTCCCGGAACGTATGTTCACGCACCATCTGTTCCAGATTGGCATTGGTGGCACACACCACCCGCACATCGACTTTTCGCGGACGGCTCTCCCCCAACGGTTCAAACGTCTGCTCCTGCAACACCCGCAGCAACTTGACCTGACACGACAAATCCAGTTCACCGATTTCATCCAGGAAAATCGTCCCTTTATCCGCCAGTTCGAAGCGTCCTTTCCGGTCGGTCACCGCATCAGTAAACGCCCCTTTCTTATGCCCGAACATCTCGCTCTCAAACAAAGTCTGCGAAATACCTCCCAGATTGACCTTGACAAAAGGCTGGTTCCTGCGCGGACTGTTCAAGTGTATCGCCTCCGCAATCAGTTCTTTTCCCGTACCGCTCTCCCCCGTAATCAATACAGAGGCTCCTGTGCGGGATACCCGCTTCACGGTAAACAGCACCTCTTCCAACACCTTGCTCTTCCCGATGATATGACTGCGGTCGAAATCTTCTGCTTCTGTGACCGAGACACCGGCAGTTTCCTCCTTTGCCGTCAGTTCCAACGCCGTTTCGATACGTTGCATCAACGCCGCATTGTTCCACGGTTTGGTAATAAAATCGAAAGCTCCGGCCCGCATCCCTTGTACAGCCAGAGGGATACTTCCCCAGGCCGTCATCAGAATGACAGGTACATCCGGACAAAACAGTTTGACCTGCTTCAACAACACCAGTCCTTCTGCCCCATCGGTAGAAAGGCTGAAATTCATGTCCATCAGAATCAGCTGTGGAGTTACCGTATGTACTACCTCCATTGCTTCTTTCGGACCCGGCACAGCCTGTACCTCATATTTCGCCCGTTTAAGCATAAAACTGAGCGACGAACGAATGGCACTATCATCATCTATTATTAGTATCATAACACGACAAAAGTAAATATTATTTCACAAAAGAAGGGGGTCAGTGCTTCACTATCTTCTCAAAATCGGCCTCAATCCCTGTACCTGCCGCAAAATCCCACAGTGTGAGACTGCGCAACTGGTAATAATAGTACCAGTAATAAAACAACTCATTGATGTGCTTGCGGCGTGCCTCATCCTTCTGACTCTGCGAATCGTTCAAGTCGAGCGTAGAAATCTTGCCGACCAGAAAAGTCTCCACGTTCGTATGATAGCGTTTACGGGCAATCTTATCGGCCTCATCCGCCAAATGAAGCTGTGTCTGCTGGTTGTTGAACTGCTCCACCAGCACAAACAGATTCTGATTGAAATTCATGGATTCCTGCCGCAACTTGCTTTCCGTCACTTCCCGGTTGCTCTGTGCCACTTTCACCTGCCCACGGCGTTTGCCCCAGTCCAGAATGGGAATCTTGAAACCAATCTCCACCACCTGATTGTCTTTCAACCGACGGTAAGCCGTGTCAAAACGGCCGTCGGTTCCTGTAAACCCCACCTGGGCAAAGAGCGTGATTTCACGCATATTGCCTTTGGCCTTGGCCACTTCATAATCGGCTTCGAGCAGCCTGCGACGGATATTCTGGGCAAAGGAGTTGTTAGCCAAAGCCTTGGACAACACATCCGCATACTCCAACCGCACCTCGGGCACGGAATCCGGGACCTCCGGTACCAATTCTTCGTTCTCCCCCAAAGCTAGGAATGAACGCAAGGTAAACATGTGACTCTTCAAGGCACTCTCGTTAGAAGTCAATGAGGAGCGGGCATCCAGCACATTCAATTTCAACTGCAACACATCATTTTCACTGATCTGCCCCATCCGACGCTTGGCTTTAGCCACCTCATACAATTTCTCTGCATTCTCCAGGTTCTGTCTGGCAATAGCTACGTTTTCACGAGCCAGCAGTAGATTGAAAAAATAATTGATGGTGGTCATCGTAACCTCTTCCGTCGCACTCAGAAAAGCTGCTTTGGCTTCTGCATAACGTACCGGCTCAATCCGGCGGTCCCATTTGGTCTGATTCACCCCAAAAACAGGCTGGTTCAAGGTCAAAGCCAACGGGACCGACATAAAGCGGTTACCCGAACTGCCATCCATCTGCCGCAGAAAATCAAGAGACGTATTCAACGACAACGTACCTCCCGTGAACCAGATATTCTGGTCGATGGAAAGCTGTCCGTTCATCTGCATGTAGTTGTTCTGCACATAGGTATAGGAACCGTCATTCTGCTGATACGAATTATACCCTTTGTGGTAAGAAGGAAGGGTAGCCGTAAAGTTCACCTCCGGCAACAGTTCCGCACGATAGGTACGATACTCCCAATACGCCGTTTTAAGCTCGTTTAAAGCCACAGCCGCATCCACACTCTGTACTCGTGCCAGCATAATGGCCTCGTCTAGCGTCAACACATGCGTTTTCTCCATTGGCTCTACCGCCCCTCCTTTACAGAAAAGGAAAAAAGAAACTAAAATCCATACACTCCGTTTCATACTCTTCCACTCATTTATCGTATCACATCCGTTCCTCATCTCAATTCTTCCAACCGGCTATTCCGCCTTATCCTACCTGACGGCCATCAAAGAAGCGTACGATGCGAGAGGTCTGTTTGGCCTGCTCCTCATTGTGAGTCACCATCACCACCGTACGCCCGTCTTCCTGGTTCAGCTTGTGCAGCAGCTCCATAATCTCCGCTCCCATCTTGGAATCCAGGTTACCGGTCGGTTCATCGGCCAGCACGATTTCCGGATTTCCCACAATGGCCCGGGCAATGGCCACACGCTGGCATTGTCCTCCGGAAAGCTGCGACGGCATGTGATGCATACGATGACTCAGTCCCACCTTCTGCAACACTTCCTCAGCCCGCTGCCGGCGTTCCTTCGCAGAAACATCACGATAAAGTAAAGGTACCTCCACATTATCCAGCACATTCAAGGAATTGATCAAGTGGAACGACTGGAACACGAATCCCAAGTTCCGGTTACGGAAAGCAGCCAGTTCCTTGTCTTTCATTCCCTCCACTTTCACTCCTGCAATCTGGATGGTACCGCTGGTAGGCGCATCCAGCAGTCCCATGATGTTCAGCAAAGTAGATTTTCCACATCCGGAAGGTCCCATGATACTGAGGAATTCTCCTTTTTCTACCGTCAGGTTCACATTTTCCAATGCCTGTGTCTCTATCTCATTGGTCCGGTAAATCTTATTGATTCCGGTTAATTCTATCATATTCATACGCATCTTGTTTAAAAGTTTATCATTGCATCTGTATTCAGACGAATCTTTCCACATTCTTTTTATTCATCCCGCAAGGCTTCCGTGGGCGAGATGGCACTTATCCGGCGAGCCGGAATATAAATACCGACCCATACTACCAACAACAGTACCACATACACCGCCAGTGAGATGAAGAAAAAGTGCAGTCCAAAATTGTCCACCCAACTGGGAATCACCGCCTGCATCCAGGAATTTCCCTTATTCAGCCCTTCACTAAACGCATATTGCAGGTAAATGAAGCAACCGATGAAAGTAGCCAGCGTGGTCAGTACCGTACCTTCTCCCAAGAGCATCAAACGAATGCGATGCGGTGTCGCTCCATAAGAAAGCATCACCCCCACCTCTTCCCGACGGGTGCGAGTCTGCATCCAGAAAGTACCAATCACCCCCAGACAGAGATTGATTAGGAAAAACAGTGCAATGCTCAAATTACGGCGATAAAGCGCCGTAGAATCACTGAATTCACGGGCCGCATTGATTTCATCGTACGATTGCAATTCACGGGCATAAAGATTCCCGGCACGTAGCTGGCGAAGCATCCAAGGGCGGAAATCGTGCAAGAAGCGCTCCATGCTGACTCCCTCTTTCAAACGAATGACCATCCTCAGATTGTCCAAGTTGGAACGTATATCCGGATTCTGCTGCGGCATGAACACAATCGGTACGGGACGCCAGTCACTCAGATACTTGCATGCTTTCACCGTCCCCTTCACTGCCGTATAAAACGTGTCTGTACCATTCACCTCACAGCAACGCTGGTTCCGGTACGTATGTGTATGAAACATTTCTTCCAGCAAATCTTCCGTCATGATATAATAGTACCCGTTGTCCAGCTCCGACAGCTGAACCGCACTCATACTCCCCTCCCCAGATTGGAAACCGTAGGTTTCAAAGAAATGGGTATGAGGTAAAAATTCGATATAGAGAACCGAATGAACGACCGAATCACCTTCTGCTACAAAATCGGAAGTTCCACTTCCCATCGCACCCGGATATACAAAAGAAAGTACCGGAGCGGCCTGTTCCACCCCAGGATACTGCCGGGCACGGTCCACTAAATTCAAATACGCCTGCATCAACGAAGCCGAATCGGCCGCTTGCGGCTCATATCCGGGAGCCTCCGGAGGAAGCATGGCCACAGACACCATACACAGACGGTCTGCATCGTATCCCAACGGGAGGTGCCGCTCATAAGTCACTACCATCACGGGGTCGAAAATGGCCCATGAAAGAATGGCCACCAATATCAATTCAGCCAGCAGCCATCCGTTACGACGGCGACGGCTCCAAAGATTTTTTATAATCAATTTCCACATATCCACTCAGTTTTTTCGGATTATCTTTTTTCATACAATGAATACACAATCGGCTTGCGCAACGACATCCATGCCGGCCACAAAGCGGAAAGCAAATTCAGCACCAGACACAATAAAAAGGCGATGAGAAACACGACCGGTGCAAACAGCATTTCACCTGACACATACAGATTGGCTCCTTCCGGAATATCCATCGGCCAGGAATCAAACAACATAAAAATCCATCCACGCCCTACATAAAGCATGATCCATGCCACCAGCAAGCCCAGCAGACCTCCCACTAATGTAAGGAAAAAATTCTCCCACATCACCTGCGACAGCAAGGCACTCCGACTGGCCCCAAAAGACTTACGAACGCCCATCTCCGGCAAACGACTCTCCATACGACTGGCTATCAGTCCGTTCAGATTCAGTGAAGGCACAACCAAAAGTACCAGTATCCACAGCATCATCCGACCTGCCACCTTCCAAGAGCTGAAACTCGTATCCGCCGGATAGTCTTTAAACACACTGAGTGCATGCGAAGTGGGCTGTTCCCACAATTCCATCTGCCACTGCCCTTTATATTGTGCGTTCACTCTTCTGGTCAAGTCCTTGATTTCAGCCCGTAAAGCCTTTGCTTGTGCATTGTCTTTTACTAAAAAAGTCACATCAAACAGACCACAATAGGGGAAGCTGGAGACAACGGGGTCCTTGTAATTTGATTCAATGGAATAAGGCGCATAAACCTGTGCATACGACTGGCGGGTCAAGAAACTCGCTCCACGTACCACCCCACATACGTGATAATTCACATAATCCATGGAAAACGAACGTCCCACCACGCCTTCTGTCGTACCAAACAAACGACGAGCAAGATCATCGGAAATCACAGCCGTATGAATACCACTTGCCAAATCGGCCTCCGTGAATGGATGTCCCTCCAGAAATTGCAACGCATAGATACGGAAGAAAGCCGGGTCTACCAGTTTCAATGCCGGACGGAAATCCCCGCTCCGATCGGCAGGCTGTACATAATAGTCCATCGCATTGCTGAAACGTGCAGAAACCGCTACCACATTCTTTAGCGGATAAATCCATTCCTGTAAAGCCCGATACGACAAAGCGGACTGATAGATTCTTGATTCCTGTTCCGATTTGAAACTGACATGAGTCAGATACAACGTGTTTTTCCGATTCTCTTCCGGATAGATAGGAGCCAGTTTCACGTAATAAACCACTGCCACTATCACGGTCATGGCAATAGCCAGTCCTGTGCCGACAATGTAGAGCATACTGAACAGACGGTTCTGCTTCAGTAACGTAAAAGCCTGTGTCAAATAAGTTCTTCGCATTCTCATAAAAATTTCACTCTCATTTTAATCTTGTATATTCTTTGTCATCTATTCTTGTCTCGAAAAGTCCTTCCATCCTTATCCAACTCAATGTTTCAACCTGACCTTCTGCTTGTTCCGAAAATCCGTCATGTCGCTGACTACCACCTGGTCGCCCGGCTGAAGTCCGGAAATAACCTCCACGTATTCAAAATTGGAATCTCCCAGTTGCACCTTCCGCTGGACCAGTTCATCTCTTCCATCCCGCACAAAAAGTGCATATTCTCCCTTTCCCACATAATAACTGGCATTGTCTATTCGCAATACGTCTTCTTTCACGGCATTCATCACATACACATCCACTTTCAGTCCCGAACGCAACCGGCGGTAATGGTCATTGGCCAGCTGTACAATAAAGGACATCACGCCATTTTTAGATAAAGGCGTCACACTGCTGATTTGTCCCTCCAGCTTTTCATTGCCTATCTTCACAATGGCTCGTCCACCTGCCACGACCTGGTCTGCATAAGTATCGGCAATTTCGGCTTCCACTTTAAAATGACTCAAGTCTGAAATGACCGCCAGTCGGGTGCCTTCCGTCACCTGTGCCCCCACCTGATCATTAATATAGGTAAGAATGGCTTTTCTGGGCGACCGTATCTGTGCGTCCTCCAGTGTTCGCTTCATCTCTGCCATCTCCTTACGGAAAATCTCATATTCCAACTCCTTGACTTTCAAGTCGGCGGCTTTCACCTGCCGTTCGTTGGCCAGCTGCTGACGAAGCTGTTCCAGTTCCAGTTTTCCCGTTTGAAAATTCAGTTCCGCCTGACGTACCCGGTCGGTTGTACCCGAACCCAAGCTGTCAAGATATTGTTCATTCCACAACTCCGCCTTCATCCGGTTCAGTTTCATGGCCGACACCTTTACTTTCATCTCCAGATCACTGAGATACGTTTGATTGTTGATTTTCACCTGATCCAGCTGATACCGCTTCATCTGGTCTTCATCCTGTAATTTCTTATAGCCGGTCTCAGTGCTCTGCAAATCCAGTTTCAACAACGGCGTGCCTACCTCTACACTGTCTCCTCCTTCTCCATATACCTCCACAATACGCGAATTAATCGGCGTATTGATGATTTCTTCAAAGGCAGGTACGACCTTACCCGACGCGCTCACACTTACTTCAATCGTTCCCCGCGTCACTTCCGAAAAAACCAGATTGCCTTCTTTCACACTGCTGCGCATCCATGAAAAAAGCAGAATCCACACTACCACGCACCCGACTCCAATACCTCCATAACGTATAAGCCTCTTATTGCGTACTCTTCTTCGTACTTCTTTTGATATTTCTCTATCCATATTTTTATCTATCATCGCACTTTTTCTAAAGCAACATCCATGCCAAAAAGATAAACAGTTGATATCCAACAACAACCCTTCTTCAGAAGGTGTCCGATATCGAACACTCCGTTCGGTTTTAAACACAGACCGTCCGTTTTTTACGAGAAATCTCACCCAACCGTTGCACATTTCGGAAACTCTCTCTACCTTTAAATTTGGAAAGGAAAAGAACGATGAACGAGCAGGTAATACAAAAACTAAAGATACTGACAGAATCCGCCAAATACGATGTGTCGTGCGCTTCCAGTGGTACTTCCCGCAAAAATACCAAAGGAGGGGTGGGAAATACCGTGGGCGGATGGGGCATCTGTCACAGCTTTTCGGAGGACGGACGCTGTATCTCCCTACTCAAAATCATGCTGACCAACTACTGCATTTACGATTGCGCCTACTGCATCAACCGGGTGAGCAACGACATTCCGCGGGCCACGCTTTCCGTAACGGAACTGGTGGAACTGACCATGGAATTCTACCGAAGAAACTACATCGAGGGACTGTTCCTCAGCTCAGGAGTGGTGCGCAATCCCGACTACACCATGGAACGCCTGGTCCGAGTGGCCAAGGACTTGCGACTGGTACACCGTTTCAACGGCTATATCCACCTGAAAAGCATCCCCGGCGCCAGCGAGGAACTGGTACAGGAAGCCGGGTTGTATGCTGACCGTCTCAGTGTCAACCTGGAAATCCCAACTGAAAAGAATTTAAAACTGCTGGCCCCGGAGAAAGACCACCAGAGTGTGTATCTCCCGATGAAATACATCCAGCAAGGGATTCTGACACACCAGGAAGACCGGAGACACTACCGTCACGTACCTCGTTTCGCACCCGGTGGACAAAGCACGCAGATGATTGTCGGCGCCACTCCTGAAACCGACAAGGACATCTTACGAGTTTCTTCCTCGCTCTATGAACAACCCACCATGAAACGCGTGTATTACTCAGGCTACATTTCAGTCAACACCTACGACAAGCGACTGCCGACCTTGAAGCAACCGCCTTTGGTCCGGGAAAACCGACTCTACCAAGCCGACTGGCTGTTGCGTTTCTACCAGTTCAAGGTGGACGAAATCGTGGACGACCAGACTCCCAACCTGGATCTGGACATCGACCCGAAACTGGCTTGGGCCCTCCGCCATCCGGAGTTTTTCCCCGTGAACATCCAAACCGCCGATTACGAAGCCATCCTGCGCGTGCCGGGCATTGGGGTAAAATCTGCTCGCCTGATTGTGGCTTCCCGCCGCTTCTCACGCATCGGCTTCTATGAACTGAAAAAGATGGGAGCCGTGATGAAGAAAGCCAAATACTTCATCACCTGCAATGAACTGCCCGACAAGACCATCCATGAACTGGGGGCTGCTGGTGTACGGAGACTGTTGCTTCCTACTCCCCGCAAAAAGACAGACGAACGGCAGTTGAGTTTTGACTTTGCAGAAACAGAAGAAGCTGCCCCCACACACAAGTGAAAGCAGCTTCTTTCTTATTATTCCTATCCTGCATCTTCAACGGATGGACACTTCCATCACTGGTTGTTCCTTTACGGTATCCAATGGTACCGCTCTGTATTTGACGCGCTGGAAATCAATCTTGTTCAAGTCAATACTACGGATAGATGCATTATACATCGTGCGGAAATAAATCATCCGATGCCGCATGTCCGTAGCCGAAGTCCACTGGGTGGCACTTGGAATATTGGCTGGAATCTTCCCCCCCTGAAACTCAATGCCTACCGGAATATCGAAATTGTTCAGAATCTGAAATCCCTGAAGCACCGTCTGATGGGCATTTTCCTGCTGGGGAGCCGTAGTCTGATAGAAAGCGGCCCGCACGAAACGGGAAGGAGGCGTCACATCACCCGGCATGCCCAGGAAACCGCTTCCAGCCCCAAAAGAGCGCAAGGTAAGCTTCCCAAACTCCTGGGGCTGTGCACTGCCCGCATAGAGATTCACATAATTATTCAAGTTGGTCAACTGCCACTCAAAACCCGGAGAATTGGTCAATACACCCAATTCGTTCTCATAGAAATGCAGTTGTCCGTCTACAATCTCCAGTACTACCTGTCGTCCCGATACATCGGCAAACCGCCAGTGTACAGTAGACGCACGCGGATCGATGGCTACCACATGTACCTCTTTCAAACTTTCCATCACCTCGTCCACCGTCTGGCAATTTCCCAAGACCCAGGATACCAACTGCAAATCGGCAATGGAAGAGGATTTCCACTCTGTCTTATATGCCTCATACTGTCCATAGTTTGGGAAATAGAACAAACCGGCAGAAAGTCCTTTCTCGTTCAGTCCTTCGGCCACAAACTCCTTCCGCTCTACCGAAAGACCCACATAACCGTATTTTGCCGTAAATTTCATGCCATCCTGTCCACCGGGCACATACGACTGTGCCGTATAGCCACGCGGAACCACTACGTAGCAGCTGTTCAAATCACTTCCGCCCCATTCAATGGTACGAGCCAGAATCTGCGTACTGTCTTTTGCCGTCAAAGTAATGCCGGTACAAGCCTGCGAAGGCTGCGACAGGAAGACGGCCACTGTGGCCATCAGTCCCAAAAGCATAAATTTGTAATTCATCATTCACTCGATTTTAGTATACAACAAAAAACGTCTGATTTTGTTTCGGCTGAGCGTTTTTTACTACTTTTGTTCTCCGAAAGCTTTTTCCAAAGATAGAAAATTTTCCATTAAAAGCCATGATTATTTTTCAATATGACGCCACATTCGAAGGTCTGCTCACCGCCTTGTTCGATGCCTATTTCCGGCGGACCTTTCCCGACCTCTTGCTTACAGAAAAGGAGCCGCTGCCTCTTTTCTATGACGAAAGTCATCGGGTAATAACCGACATGACCAAAGCAGAACGGGTATGGAAACTGCTTTCCCGAAAACTTTCCCGGAGTGCCCTGTCCTGCCTCACTTATTGCTGGCTTTCCGAAACGCCGGAGGCCCCGATGCTACTATTCCGCTATATGCGAAAAGTAACGGATGCTTCCCGTTCCATCGAACAAAATTTTGCCGACCCGGATGTACTCGGAGTATATCAGTTAAGTAAGAAAGTGGCAGGCGAACGGATGCGGGTACTCCAATTCATGCGCTTCCAAAAGACAGCCGACCAAACTTATTTCGGTATCATGGATCCAATATACAATGTGTACCCACTGACCATCCAGCATTTTCAAGACCGTTTTGCCGACCAAGCATGGATTATTTACGACGCCCGCCGCCGATACGGATACTATTACAATCTGAAAGAAGTAAATGAAATTACGTTTGAAAACTCACAAGCCGATTTCCTACAGCACGGAAAACTGCAGGATGAACTCTTGGATAAAAACGAAAAGCTTTTCCAAGAGGGATGGAAAAGCTATTTTCACAGTGTCTGTATTCAGTCCCGGCTCAACCCCGTAAAGCACAAAAAGGATATGCCGGTCCGTTTTTGGAAATACCTTACAGAAAAAGATTAGGCAAACGGGAATAAATCGTCTGGATATCCGATATCCACCAAAAAGAGGGCATGCCCCGGTACGGAAGTTCCCGCACTGCAGCGGTTCTTCTCTTCTATCACTTTCCGGAAGCCCTCGACCGAAAGTTTACCACGTCCCACTTCTACCAGTGTCCCTACAATGGCCCGTACCATGTTCCGCAAAAAACGGTCGGCCTGAATGGTAAACACCCATTCCGTATCACTTACCTGATCCCAATGGGCCTGCATAATCTTGCAGTTATTGGTCTTGACATCCGTATGCAACTTACTGAAACTGGTAAAATCCGTATAGTCGAACAGTGTCTGGGCTGCTTCGTTCATCTTCTCAAAATCCAGCGGCTGGAACAATCTCCAGCAATAAGCCCGATTAAATGGGTTCTTCTGTGTGGTGACATAATATTTATAGGTACGATACGTCGCGTCAAAACGAGCATGGGCATCCTGATTTACCCTTCTGACACGATACACCGAAATATCCGGCGGCAACAAGCGGTTGAGCTTGTCTGTCACCGTGTCTTCCTCCAACATCCATTCCACATCAAAATGGGCCACCATCAGGCGGGCATGTACCCCCGCATCCGTCCGTCCGGCACCGACCACTTCAATGGCATCATCCCGCAAAAAGGTATGCAAAGCCTTCATCAAGGTTTCCTGTACACTGCTTCCATTCGGCTGTATCTGCCAGCCATGGTAATTGGTTCCATCGTAGGCCAAATAAATGAAATACCTAAACATCACACTCTGATTTATCGGGCAGTAATATGAAAACACCCTTGTTTCAACTCATACTTCACGTAACAGCGGTCGGTCTTGCGAAGGTCGCGCAACACTTCCGACAACACCAGCTTCAAGGTATCCGCACTTACGTCCTGCATGGGACGGCCGTCAGGGTCCTCCACCTTTTCAAAACGCTTCCAACTCACATCGAATGTAGTACCGTAAAAATGGCAGGAATTCAACGAAGCATTGCCGTTGGTACGACGCAAGCGCTTCACGTCGTCTTTCGTACGCGTCACGGAAGTCACAATCACTTTATTGGGATTCAAGCCCTTGTTTTCCAACGAATCCAGGAAATTAACCCCAATCGTATCCAGCAATGCACTGGCCTGCGGCACCAGATAAGGAATGGAATGTGTCAATGAATCCAACCCATAACGCTCACAAGCCGCAATCTCTACCAGACGGTCTTTCATTTCTTCCGCTTCTTCACGGGTACTGATGGGACGAATACCGATTTTTTTCGCTGTAGCCAGCTGTACGTCGTTCAAATCTCCAAACGACCGTTTGTAACTGATCACTCCCCTGATATTACGCGGATTATTCATTTTCATCGACATGTCCTTCTCCTTGCATCCGACCAGACACACTCCAGCCAGCAAGGCCACCGCAAGGCACGACTTGAGTAATAGCTTCATTTCTTCCTTATCCTTTTTAATTCGCGACAAAGATAACACAAAAAACCTATAAACCTACATTATTACTTTTAGTTATCACACATAAAAAAAGGTGAATAGGACATTCCATCAAAAACACCTATCTTTGCACCGGATTCAAGAAAACTATTATTCTATACACATAAAAACAAGTCTATATGTTTGAAAAAGGAAACAGAGCCAATACCTTGCACGGTATTCTTTTGATTGCACTATTCTCTTTTGCGGCGTTCTATATCGCCGAAATCCCTTTTGTCAAAAGCCTCTCGTTCAGTCCGCTGATTGTCGGTATCATTCTGGGTATGCTGTATGCCAACAGCCTGCGCAACAAACTTCCTGAAACATGGGTGCCCGGTATCAAATTCTGTACGAAGCAGATTCTGCGTGCCGGTATCGTACTCTACGGATTCCGTCTGACACTGACACAGGTTGCAGCCGTAGGACTTCCGGCGGTCATTGTAGATACCGTCATCGTAGCAGGCACCATCTTCTTGGGTGTATGGCTGGGAAAAATGATGAAAATGGACAAGGATACCTCCCTCATGACCGCTACCGGTAGCGCCATCTGTGGAGCTGCTGCCGTACTGGGTGCAGAACCGGTCGTAAAATGTGAAGGACATAAAACAGCCATTGCCGTATCGACTGTAGTCATCTTCGGAACCATCTCCATGTTCCTTTATCCCATCATGTACCGTGCCGGATTGCTGGATGCACTGGGCAACACAGGAGTCGCTATCTATACCGGAAGTACCCTGCATGAGGTAGCTCACGTAGCAGGAGCCGGAAATGCCATGGACCCGACCGACACCCTGGGAATCGCCGGAACGGCCACGATTACAAAAATGATCCGCGTGATGATGCTGGCCCCGGTATTGGTCATCATGAGCTTCGCCCTGGCAGGCAGAAAGAAAACCAATGCGGAAGGAAAAGCTGAAAAGAGTAAGATTACCATTCCTTGGTTTGCCTTCGGATTCATCGGTATCATCTGTGTGAACTCCCTGCTGCAATACCTGACAGGTGCTGAAACGGTAAAAGATATCCCATTGAACGGTGCCATTGAATACATTGACACTTTCATGCTGACCATGGCCATGACGGCACTGGGTACAGACACCAGCCTGGAAAAATTCAAGCAAGCCGGAGCCAAACCGTTCCTGCTGGCAGGATTGCTCTACATCTGGTTGCTGGTGGGCGGATACCTGCTTACACAATACATCACTCCGATGTTCGCATAAGACAACTACTCATACAAATACATAAAAGGAATGGAGGCATCTTTCAGGTTGCCTCCATTCCTTTTATACAATTATACATCTTATTTATTCCGATACTGTTTGGGCGACATACCCGTATAACGCTTGAAATACTTCCCGAAAAAAGAAATGTCAGAAAAATTCAATGAATAAGCAATTTCCTGCACAGTCATATCGGTAGAACGCAACTTTGCCTGTGCGTCCCGTATGATAAAGGAAGAAAGAATATCAGTCAGCGTTTTCCCTGTCACTTTTTTCACCGTCGTACTCAGATGCTGAGGAGACAGATGCAATTTTTCGGCATAAAAAGATACATTGCGCTCTGTCTTGTAATACTGCACAATAATCCGTACCAGCTCTTTCACAATTTCCTGATTGCGATTATACCTCGGCGAATTATCCTCTCCTCTTCTCTTATATACTCCGCCCAATGCCAGCAAAAGCTGCGTATAAATCAGACCAATCTGCATTTCCGTCATTTCTTCCTGTAGCTTCTGACGTCGAATCAACAGACGAATGCTGTCACGGAACAGTTCAAATTTTTCTTTTTGCATTTCGATCACCGGACGTTCAAATATATAAGGAGTATATTCCACCGTATAAGAAAACAATTTAGCTCCTTCTATCAGTTTTCTGGAAAAAGCCACAAATATAAACCGGCAATCCGTGCTTTGTTCTTCAATTTGGAAAAATACACCCGGAAACAAAATGGCCAGCGCTCCTTCCTTCATTTCATAATGCGTCAAGTGAATCTTCACACGACAATTTCCCCTCAGACACAAAAGGAAAAGGCATCCCGGAAAAGGAGCAGAAACCTGAAACAACTGTCTGAAGCCGCCCGTCATGTCTATACCTGCTATCATATTCTGATCTTCAGGCAACAAATCAAGCTTTTCCAATTTTTTCATTCTATCACTCTTTTATTCAAGGCAAATATAGAGGTTCTCCCAATAGATTCCAACACAAAGGAACACACAATGAGTTAAAAAGAAAAAAGAAAAGCCGGATATGCTCCGGCCTTTTACTAATCCTTTATTTCTTCAATAGGCACCACATCTTCTATCTTGCTCTTTGTCCTGCGGAAACGCAGCAACCGGAAAAGATCCATCAAACCATATACAATGGACGATACCCCCAACACAATAAACGGAATTTCAGCCGTCTCAAACGGATTGAACAAAACCGTAATACCTGCCGCCAAGACCAACACCGGCACCACATATACGCCAAAGGGAACCGGCATGAACGAACGGGCTGCAATCAGATTGGCCAGCTGACTGATTCCTCCCAGCACCAGCAACACGCCCAGTACATACATCAGCACGCCCACAAAAAAAGAGGGCATGATAATGAGCCATATTCCAAAAAGAGTGCTCCCCAAAGCCACAATCGGAAATACCGGACGAGGAGCTTCTGCCTTTCTCCGATTCAGCATGGCCAGATAGGTGAACAATCCCACTAAACCGGGTATCAGAAACAACACACCAATGGTAATTACCAGGTAATTCACCGCCACATCGGGCCATGTCACGAGCAGGATTCCGAGAATCAATGCACAAAGTGAACCTACCAATGCATAATTCAAAGATTTCATACTTTCATCTGTTTAAAATTCATTACTCAAAGGTAGTGAAAAAGTATCAATTTACAAACAAATCCTTTAAAAGGATAATCAATAGATTATCCCGCATAACTATGCATGCCTCCTAACACATAGTTCACTCCAAAATATGTCATCAATACCGTAGAAAAAGCTAAAATCAAATATAAATGAAAGACATCGGGACGTTGAAACAAAGGAAAACTTTTCCAATGAAAAGCTGCTCCGTAAACCAGAAAAGTAATTAAAGCCCACACCTCTTTCGGGTCCCATGTCCAATAACTCCCCCAGGAAACATTAGCCCAGACCGCTCCAATAAAAATACCTACACCTAGCAACAGCACCGCAGGATAGAGTAGTAATCGGCAACATAACGTGAGACGTTCCATCTGAACCACCTGTTTCCGCACTACAAGAGCAAAGATACTGCACAGGCAAATAAACGCAAACAATGCATACGAAATCATGATAAGGGACACATGAATACTCAACCAAGGAGAGAGCAATACTGGCATCAATGGAGTAATCTGCGGATTCTTTTCTCCCAACCAAGCAACCAACAACACCCATCCGGACAGCAACAACCCTGCCGGAAGGAGTAACACCAAACGACGCCTCCAGATGCAAGCCCCCAGCAGCAGACAGCCAGCCAAAAAAAGCATCGTCTCCGGCCCATTTCCAAGTGGGATACGCCCTCCAATATACCATCGAAGCAAATAAGCCCCCCAGTGTACCAGACACGATGTCCAAAGCCCGACTTTCAACACACCATATACCCAGTTGCGCTTATAGTTGACTTGAGGAGCTACCACATAAAAACGTAACCACCAGAAAAAGCCTGCAATTCCCAGAAAAAGGTTGTACATAAACAAAATTTTAGAGAAAGGGATTGCATTGTAACACAATTCCGCCTGAACCCGAAGAGATGACAATGGCTCTACACTTCCATCAGTCGGTAAAGGCTGGATAAGCGTACCCTTTCTCAACATCAAGACCATACCCACTTTTTCATCCAGTTCCCTTATCTCTTTCTCCAATTTCTCAGCCTGATGCTGTTCCAACCATCCTTTGAAAAGTCCACTCTGCCTTTTTCTCTGCCCTTCGTTCCACACTTTTTCCAAACGATAACTCTTTCCATCGAATAAATCCACCAAGGCCACATGGTCAGACTTCAACTTTAACATCCGACGAAGATTGTCACTCTTTACGTAAAACATCGGTTCATGCTGCCACTCTTCGGGATATAATAACCAGCTTGCCACTACCTGTTCAGGAGTCAAGCCTTGGTAAGTGGCACTTCCACATAACTTCAACGTAAAATCACGGGCCAAAGTATTAAACGGCACCACCCGATTTTGATAAATAACCTGACGTGTCCTAAGTTTTTCCGCATCCTGCCGTGCCAACACACGCACCGGCTGAGCTTGTAGAACAGGTAATGATATCCCCCATAACACACAAATTAAGCCAGCCTTTCTCCAAACCGGATGATGCAACAAGTTCCAAAAGGTTTCCTTCCGACTCGCCAGCAAACTGACTGCAGAAAAAAGCAGACACACATATCCTGCATAGGTTACAGCAATGCCCCAAGGATCATGATTGACACTCAACCAGCTACCAGACCAATCGGTATCAAAAGACGACTGATAGAAACGATAACCGTCTACTGAAAGAATATGATTCATTGAAATGATTTCTTTACGCTCTTCTCCCTTCACCCAACAAGTTACATAACTTAAATAATCCATCGGAGCTTCCGTACCTGGATAATATGCCACCCTGAAACTGTCCAACCGGATATGAAAAGGCATTTCCCGTGAAACCTGATCAGAAGTTGCCACAAACAAATTGGTCTTCTTCCCTTGTTCAAGATGTATATACCCTTTCTCTCCCGTCAAAAAGGTAAGCAAGGCCCCTCCCAGTATGACCAGGAGAGAGCCATGCCACCACACAACGGAGAAACGCATTCCCATCCGGTACTTTCTCAGCACCCGCAACAGGACACAAGCCAACGTTCCCCACAAGCTACAAAAGCAAAATGAACGATAAATATGAGTTTCCACAAAAGGAGTCCCATATACTTGTTCCAGTAAAGTGGCTGCAACCAGCAATATAATCAGAGTTACATAAAGAAAAACTCCAGCTATTTTCCATCCACGTGCTTCCATAGATTTCAAAAATCAGGATAAAGCGTGTTTTTCTGTGCTTTTGTACCCATACATTCCATCTCGATGAGCCAGCCTGGACGGCAAACCGGGGCCAGCAAAATCACTTTTGGAATTTCCGGGAAACGCTGGTCGAACATCTCACGTACCGTTACATAATCTGCTCCATCACGTAGATATACCAACATTTGTCCGACATCCTCAAACGACATCTCTGCCTCTCCAAGCAAGGCCTCCACGTTTTGCCACATCCGTTCAGTCTGCCGACGAATATCACCAGGACAAACAATATCCCCATTCCTGTCAATACTGGCCGTACCGGAAATGAAAACCTGACGACGGTCTCCATAATCCACATACGTTCCGCGCTCAAAGCTCACTCCATACTCATAAGTCGGATTCAAATAATCACGTGCATATAAATAATGTATTTGTTCCTGGCGAAGCCCCAATACGGCATACGTATCCATCTGCACCAGTATCCCGGCATCAGCATGCCTCCCATTAATACCGGTACTTGCAATATAATGCGTCTGCGGGGTAAGACCCTGAGTGACAAAAACCTCATTACGGGCCTTTACCACCCCGACATAATTCACATCGATATTTTGCACGAAGAACCAAGTCCGAATACAGTTTTCAGCCAAATGTCCCCCCCGTGCAATCAACTGTAGAATATAATCATTCAGCAACAAACGGGTCTGATACTCCGAATTGGCTGCACGGTTACAGGCCGTTCCACCCCATAAATGCCGATAACTGCCATGCGAAACTTCAAACAAGCCGTTTTCAAGGGAGCTACTCTGCATCTCCGACTGCAAATATACCCACATGGCAATCTTACTGCCATCCAAAGGCGGCTGTTCTACTATGGAGCAGGCGCAGGTTGCACTCTCAGGCACTTGCGCTGCCAGCCAGTCGGCTTGATTGGCCGCATCACTCAAAAAATAACGCTTAAACACGGCAACCGCTCCTTTCAATTCGTTTTCCAACAAATCATAATATGTATCAAGTAGCGCATCCAGTTGCTCTTTATATGTCAAGGAAGGCCGGATAACATGAATCATAACTTGATATTCATTCACCCCTTCCTCTTGTTTGAAACATGAAATTTCGACTAAAGTCTTTTCTTGTAACTTGTGAATTCGTTGTTGTTTGTGGTTCATAATCAATCCAATGTATCTATCAAGGCTTTGCGCCTCCAATTATCCAGTCGTCTATCAAATTTAATAATAGAGGTTCTGCTGAAAGAATATCTTGGTGGTCGTGGTGTACATGTCCATTCTCGTTCAACACCAGGTGCAGAAAACTATGCTCAGCATCTTCCGGCTCCACTCTCTTCCAGCCTGATTGTACAGAAGAGGGCACGTTTACCAGTTGACCGTAACTCTTCCCTTCGGTCAGAAACAGACCGGCAGCCGCCGATGTACTCCCTCCATGGCAGTTTACACACCGAGAATCGAACACATGCTCCTGAATGGCTTGAAACATGCCTACCGACTGCTCACCTACCTCCAGACGGATGGTATCTTCCGTCACTTCCGAACAGTCTACCTTAACAAAAGTAACAACCCGCTCCCGGATACGGTTAATGACACACAATTCGACCTGTGTCACCTCATCCGTCACTCCCGACATCACGACCTGAATCGTTCCATCCTCTTCTGCCTGCGAAGGCATCACATTGGCAGAAGTCAGAGCATATTCACTTTTTGCATCAAAACCAGCCACTACCACCGTATAGCCCGAGGGCCAACTCTCAATGCCGGATACCTTTCCAATAAACTTTACCGTACGTCCTCCTTCTGCTGTGACAGAGACGGTATCATAAATTCGCCCTTCATCACAAGCAGTCAGCCATCCGGAAACAGCCACCCAAAGTATCCATAGAAACATATTTTTTCTCATACCCATTTCCTTTCCTTAGAATGTGTACTGAAGCAGTACCGTAGCGCTATGGGTAGCAATCCCCAAATCGTCATTATCACGGTCCAACTGTGTATCGTGCCCCCAGCGTCCCACAAACTGATACATAGCCTGCAATTTCAGGTTACATCCCCTGAAGAAATAGTTCACTCCTACTGCCGGCATATTCATAAATCCGTTTGTATCCATCCCGTTACGATTGAAAAAATCATAGCGAGCCGTAGCCTGCAAACGGGATGTCACAAAATAACCTCCCTGCACATATCCTCCCAAGTAATGATAAGCCTCATCAATTTTCTGTCGCTTGGTAAAACCGACACGCATATAATACAACTCCGCACCCAAATACAGTTTTCTTTTCAACATGGCAAACTCTAATCCGGCACGATAATCGTTCGTACTTTCATTCTCGCTTTCTACGTTCAACGAAGTAGATACCCCGAACATCAGCTTGTCTTCTTTCAGGCGATTGGGATTACCTTGCGTAGAAGGCATCACTCCTTTCGGCATATAAGTAAACCGTCCAGCATACAGCAAGGAAGGAATGTGCCAATCATCACTGAATGTCTTCCCTGCCGTATTGACCGATATACCCGTTCCATTAAAGAGTCCGACTTCATACCCAAATCTATCTGCTAACAAACCGTGGACTTCTACTCCCAAATCGAATCCCGTACCAATATTGGGAGTCACGGCATTCAACGAATAAGGCAAGATTACAGAGGAGGTCAACGAGAGCGGAAGAGAAGGCATCAATGTTTCTCCTAAAGTAGTCAGATAACCGTGTGAAAATGGTGTCTTGAACTTTCCGACACGAATGGAAAACTGTTTTTTCAATTCTACATCAAACCATGCCTGCTGCAACAACGCTGCCCCTGTAGCTGCCGCATTAAGTGAAAGATTGAAAGAAACCTTTCCAAAAGCCTTTCCTGTAAATCCCAACACCGCATAAGGAATAGCAAATCCAGAATTAGCCACATTATCCTGATTATACGCCTTATCCAGCCCTTCATCGTCATACCAGTTGAAGTTTGCACTGGTCTGTACCAGCAGATAAGGCTTGAACACAAAGTCGCCCTTTTTAGAAGCGATGGTAAATCCCTCTCTCCCGGCCAGCGACACAACACCGTTTTCCGTATCCTCTTCATGCTGTGCCAAAACTGTCAGCGGCATCATGGCAGCCAGACACATCGCAATCATTATTCTTTTCATAAATCGTTCGTTTCAGTTCTAAAAATTAAAGTGAATTCAAAAACGCAATCAGCGCATCACGGTCTTCCTTACTCATGCGTTTGAACAGATTTTTCGAGGCTTCTGCCTCTCCTCCGTGCCACATGATGGCCTCCACCAGGTTACGGGCACGCCCGTCGTGCAGGAAATACGTATGACCGTTCACCACTTCCTGCAGGCCGATGCCCCACAAAGGAGTCGTACGCCATTCATTTCCGCGAGCCAGTCCACTCACATAATTGTCGTTCAACCCTACCCCCATGATCTCCGACCCCATGTCGTGCAGCAAAAAATCAGAATATGGATGAATGGTTTGATTTCCTAACCACGGCAATTCCGTTCCATTCAGTAAAGTAGCTCCTCTTGTCTTTGTGTGCAAAGTAGTAACATGACAAAGATGGCACTTTGCCTCGTAAAATTTCTGCTCACCTTGCTGTACCTGTGCATCATTCACATTCCGCCGAGCCGGCACTCCCAAACAATGCATATAAAGGTCCACATCTTCCATATCCTCCGTCGACACATCCAACTGATCGTACGAGAGCCCCATCATGCTTCCCTGATCCATCTGTATCTGTCCCTCGCAGATTTCTTCCGGATAACGGCTGTTGGTCACTCCCATGTCACTGGAAAATCCCAGCTCCACCGTCAGGTCGGCATGCTGTGCCTTGTTGCCTGAAAGTCCCAAACGGGTCACGCCACGCTCACTGATATAATTACACCGCCCACTAATACCGTATTCCGGATAATTGCTTTTGGCTGCCAGTGCTTCAATCTCTGTTTGGTCAAGTGCCATCATCTGCCCCATCCCAACATGACGCAACGGAATGCGAACAGAACAGAACAAATCTTCCGGACGAATACTGTCGGCATACCATTCTGTTATGGTATAAGTCGGCTTACAAAGCTCATACGTTTCTCCATCAGGAAATTCAAACGTCTGATAATCATATTTCACCGAAAGTTTTCCTTCCGGTTTGACTCCGTAGATAGCCTGATCGTGCAACACACGCCCATAGTTCTGGAAAAAAGCTCCATTCTTTCGAGTAATATACACCAGCATGGAAGAAAAACCGTAATTTCCCGAGCCACCTTCGCTCCATAATGTCGGTTTGGTACGCCCCGCATTCCGGTGGCAGCTTCCACATGAATATCCGGCATATACCGGCCCCAGTCCACCACCCTGATTGCTACTGGTACGTACATCGTCATACAATCCATCACCGTCATTAAAACGGGTACTATAGATTCCCGAAACCCATGGAGCTTCAAAATCGTATGCTTTCGACGAGGCTAGAAAATTGGTAGCAGTACCGGCGGACAATGCATATCCATCCGGTACTTCCACATATTGCTGGTCAATGCCTTCCTTGTGACAGCCCCACAAACAGCCAGGCAAAAAAACATATAATACAAACTTCAAAATCCTCCTCATTCTTCTTTCATTTAATATAGCCATGTTTCAATCCACCGAACGAGCCTGTCCGTCTTTGAACAACAGAAATTCCAGTGTATGGAAACCACGTACATTCTGTGCGGCAGAAATACTTTCACTATCTTCCGAATAGTCACCGCTCCATTCCATCTGACTGTAATCTCCCGAATTCAAAATATTTACGATGGCTGCCTGGTCAAGCGGCCAGCTGTCCATGTTCGGATCCAGTCCCTGGTCGGCTACAGGACCAAACAAAAACGCCTCACTCATTTCCCAAGGTTCACGGGCTGTAATCCAAGCATCACACGCATCCTTAAATGCCTGATTGGTCGGATTGGCAGCCAACGCATTCACTTTCTCATACAAAGTACCAACCTTCGACTTCAAATCAGCATAAGTAGGCAACACCACTACATCTACATAATTCTCTACCACCGGACTCAATACATTTTCAGATAATGCATCACAAGCTGGCTTCAACTGATTTTTCAGCAATACACTCAACTCACTGCAAGCTTCCTGTGCAGCCAGACTCTGTCCACTATTGATATGATTACGGAAAGGCTGAGGTATGGCCAGAATTTTATCGTAAGCATTCTTGATAGCTGTCAAGGTATTGTCGGCCAATTCCTGTTGGCCGTTGTTTACCAACGCTGCATACAACGATTTTCCAGCCACCTGACTCTTATCGATTGTAGCCCCACTGATCAATGACTCGCTACGTACTCCACAAATTGCATTGCAAATGGATACGATGTTATTGGAATAATCCTCACGTGAATGCCAGCTATACCACGACTCTACGGCATAAAGCGCTTCGGTCACGTTCCCTGCCTGATATTTGGAATAAGGATCACCGATTTTTGTCTCCCCCACTTCATTGGCGATATCCACACAACCATCTATCACCTGTTGCACGCACGAACCTGCACTGTTGAACGGAGCACTGTGGTTTTTAAAAGTTGTGGCATAACTTTCACCTCCTTTATAGGACACCGCCCAATAATCATACAAATCGGAAGCATCCTTACGGAGCAGAGTCACTACGGCTTTCATGTAATTATTCCAACTAGCAGCATTTTCCGATGTATAATCTATATCGGCCGCATCAATCGGTTCTGGTTGAGGATCATCATTGTTACTGCACGCGGTTGAAGCAAAAGCCAAGCCTACCGCAAAGGCTGCGGCATAAAAGAAATTCTTTTTCATATTCATAATCATTTTTAGGATTTAACAGATTCATTTTTTGAAGAACCAGCCTACGTATGCCAGTCCGATGGAAAACTCATTTTCACTGGTATAAGGCCCTGTACCAAACATCTTTCCTGTACCAATCTGACGAGTGGTATAATCCGCCTTTACCACCAGATTCGGCAATGCAAACCAGTTCAGTCCAGCCACCCACATGCTCACCTTATTACGCAAGTCCATAGTTTGTCCCACTTCTCCCTTCTCCTGCGGATTATAGTATTCATAGCGGAGAAATGGATAAATTACAGGAACCTTACAATTGTGATTGAAAATGGAGCGCAGATTAACACCTACTTCTCCGGCATAACTGGCCGCATTTTTTGCCACTGGCACAACCCGACTGTAGGAAGCATTGTTCGAAAGGCGGACATTCTTACTACTAATAAACTTAGAATTCGTCAAATTTCCATACAGCACATTGGCGCGTAGCGTCACGTAATCATTCTTATACTGCAAGTCACCTGAATAAATTCGCAGCGGAGCCTTCCGGCCTTCATAAAAGTCTGGTTTGTCGGAATTGCCGGCAGTATTGGCACAATAATAAAAAGAACCTCCCACACGCAGTCCCGGCACTCCCCGATAGTCCAATCGAACCACATAACCGGGAGAGTTGAAGTTATCTTCTTCAAAAATTCCTTGCTTGCCACTACCTACCCATGTATTCCGGTCGAAACCATTCGCATTCAAACCCGCTACGACCAGCACCTGATAATCAAACGTGGTATATCCCTTACCAAACGTACCGAAAAACTCAATCCCGGTCTCATGCCACGTAGAAGGAAGAATCGTCGTTTCTCCTTCCGGGCGCACTGTTCCAAAAAAATTAACCGGCTCATGATGCGCATTGGTCAGCCCCACAGGCACTATGATATGCCCGGCCCGCACGTTGAAAGCCGGATGAATCAGACGGGTAATATGAAACTGTTCCAAGGCCACTTCTCCTCCTTTTTCCATTTCGGTCTCATACTCGCCGTTCTCTGAGTTTTCAAGTTCCATAGCCGTACCTACTCCTCCGGATTCAAATTCTATCTCCGCTCCCAAAATCCATTTAGGAGTAAACTTATAATCAAAAGCCAAAACAAAACGTGGAATGGAAATCGTATTCCGATGGTCACGGGTATTCCCGTTCGGATTTCCATAATAGCGATTAATACCATAATCCTTGAAACTGGCCACAGCCTCTCCATACCCTCCTACACGAAAGCGGGTATATCCGTCTTTGTCCACACGTTGCTTCTGTATCGTTGTTTTCACATATTCTCCAGCTACCTGCACCGAATCAACTTCACTAGCTGAAGCAGCTCCCGCAATACAACAAAGAGCAGTAAAAAATAAACTAACTTTTTTTTTCATTTCTCTGCGATTTTGAACATCGCAAAGGTAAACTACCAAAAAAAGCTTATCAATACCTAAAAATCACGAAAATAACAAACAAAACCTACTTATTTCTCAGTATATATCCAACTTAATTTTTACATAAATCAGGACACCCTTATATTGCTGGTTTATAGAAACATAGAATAAATCGGTGGATAATTATCCTTTTAAACTTCTCCTTATAATCCTCCATTATATACCTAAAAGAGACTAATCCCAATATACCAGTCCAGCCCCAATTCATTTATTAAATTGAAACATTCACTAGAACATAGAGACCAACTTACCTCGGCATAAATATGACAAGGTATTTTCATGAAAACACTTTGAAGAAATGAATGAAACAAAATGAAATCACCTTTGACCTACCCGTACAAAATGAACATTATCTCAAATTAAACTGCCTCCAAAAGTTAAACACAAAACTTTTTGGAGGCAGCACAAAACAAAATTAGAATGACCCCTATTTTTCAAAACAGATACAACAAGAACCAATCAGTAATTGCTCAATTATCTATGGTGTATTCTTCAATGCCACGAATTGCCTCTTTGGCCTTACGACGCACTTGAACACAGTGTAAAATTCCTCCGACAGCACCCAATACAAAGCCGACACTACCCCCGTAGCATATCATTTCACCTCCCACTTTCGGATAGCTTTCGAACATAAACCATACAATCCAACACAAAGCAAAGGGAATACCGAAATAAAGCCATCTCAAACCAAGCTGGTTCATTCGTACCAATGCTTTGCTGATATCCAACAAGTTCCCCGTTGAAATGCAATCAATACTGACACCCTTATGGCTATATCGCTGGTAAATTCCGGCTATAATCAAAAACACAGAAGTAAAAACACAGAAAATCCACGAATATCCCATCAACAAGAAAAATGTATTGCAATACACCAGTGCGAAACCTATCAAAAAATAGATAAACCTTTTCTTCCGATTAATATAGGCAACCTTGTCCTGCGTAGAGTTTTTAAGTAACTTTTCACTAACGATGATTTCTTTGGCCAGCTTGTCCCTTAGCAACTGAATCTGTTGCTTCATCTCATCTAATTCAAATTCATCTACATAATTTTCCATGATAGCACAGTTTAATGGTTCGACATTTTTTTCAACTCTTCTTTAATACGATACAAACGCACAGATACATTTTTGGTAGAAATTCCGACAATAGCACCGATTTCTTCATAACTCATATTTTCCAGCCACAACAAAACAATGGCACGATCAAAAGGATTCAGCCGATGAATGCGGTCATAGAGCAGACGAATCTGCTTGGAACTTTCATCTTTATCTTCAAACAGATTGATATCCATGGTCAAAGGAACAACAGCACGCCTTTTCTTTTTCCTTTCGTATGAAATGCAGGTATTGAAACTCACTTTCCATATCCATGTATTGATGTTAGTAAGATTCTTGAAAGAATCATATCCTTTCCAAATATTAATAAGCACTTCCTGAAAAAGATCACTTACTTCATCAGCATCCTTCGAGAACATAAAACACACCGTATAAATGGTACTCTTATGCTCTTTGACCATTTGCGCAAATGCAGTATCCAATGTTTTCATATCGTATGAATTTGTTTTTGACCATTAGACGCTTAGACCATCAGAAAAACTACACAAAAGTAGAAACTTTTTTAAAGAAAATACGGAAATACAGAAGTAGGAACAAAGTTATCCCAAGTAATATGCTCGTTTTCCAACAACTGTTCTCAATTTTCTCAAAGACAACATCCCAACTTACCTCGTCACGAACGTGACAATACCTCGACACGAACGTGACGAGCTCTCGTCAGCAACGAGTCGAGGTCTCCGCACGTTCGTGTCGAGGTATTTGCATGAAAGCGTTTTACCAAAATGAATGGGACAAAAGAGCATCATCTCTACTTGCCCCATACAAAAACAGAAGAGGGACGCACGGTTGAACACGCATCCCTCTTTCCTGTGCTATGGTGATTTTTTAAATCAGGAATCCCAGCAAAATACCGGCAGCTACTGCCGAACCGATGACACCGGCCACGTTCGGACCCATGGCGTGCATCAGCAAATAGTTACTCGGATCGTATTCCAACCCTACCACCTGCGAGATACGAGCAGAGTCGGGTACCGCAGATACACCGGCATTACCAATAAGCGGATTGATTTTATCTCCCTTCGGAAGAATCAGGTTGAATATCTTCACGAAAATCACACCGGAAGCAGTGGCAATCACGAATGACAAGGCACCCAGGCCGAAAATCTTCAAAGAGTCCACGGTCAGGAACTCAGAAGCCTGAGTGGAAGCTCCCACGGTAAGTCCCAACAGGATAGTGATGGTATCAATCAGCGGACCACGGGCTGTTTCAGCCAGACGACGGGTCACGCCACTTTCCTTCAACAAGTTACCGAAGAACAGCATACCCAGCAAAGGCAAACCGGACGGAACCAGGAAGCAGGTCAACAACAAGCCTACAATCGGGAACATCACCTTTTCTGTATGGGATACGGCACGAGGTGCTTTCATGCGGATCAGCCGTTCCTTCTTGGTAGTAAGCAAACGCATGATAGGCGGCTGTATCACAGGTACAAGGGCCATGTAGGAATAAGCCGACACGGCAATCGCTCCCATCAGGTTAGGTGCCAGCTTGGACGAAAGGAAGATAGCTGTCGGACCGTCGGCACCACCAATGATACCGATGGCTCCTGCCTGCATCGGGTCGAACCCCCAAGCAAGGGCAATCATGTAAGCTCCAAAAATACCGAACTGTGCAGCCGCCCCAATCAACATCAGCTTTGGATTGGATATCAAGGCCGAAAAATCGGTCATGGCCCCGATACCCAAGAAGATGAGGGGCGGATACCAGCCGGAGGTCACTCCCTGGTATAGAATATTCAGAACGGAATCCTCTTCATAAAGCCCGACTTTCAGGCCAGCCTCCATGTTGAAGGGAATGTTACCAATCAAGATACCAAAGCCGATGGGAATCAGCAACATCGGCTCAAACTCTTTTGCCACAGCCAGATAAATGAAAAAGATACCGACCAGAATCATCACCACATGCTGGATGGTGGCGTTATGAAAGCCGGTATAGGTCCAGAAATCGGCCAGGTTATTCTGTAAAAAACTAGCAAATTCTCCCATAATTATTCAATGATTATCAGGTCTGTACCTTCGAGTATTGATTCTCCTTTGCTCACCTTGATGGCAGTTACCTTACCGTCACGGTCGGCTTTGATGTCGTTTTCCATCTTCATGGCTTCAAGCACAAGCAGCGTCTGCCCACGTTTCACGGTATCTCCTTCTTTCACCTTGATTTCCAGAATGACACCCGGAAGCGGAGACTTGATACCCGACTTGCTTCCTGCTACTACCGGACGGCTTACAGCTGGAGGAGGAGCAGCCGGGGTGGTAGCTGCCGTGCGAACTACCGGTTTGATTTTCGGACCGGCCTTCTTCTCCAGTTCTACGGTATAGGCCGTTCCATTCACTTCTACATGTACATTATTGTCTTCTATGTCTCCCACGGTCACCTTATAAAGATTTCCGTTGATTTTATATCTGTATTCTTTCATGGTTATCTTTTTCTTTAGAGGTTATTTCTTATGAGGAGTCTCACGCAAGGTATAAATCTTGGAACTCCATGGTGAATAGCTTCGTTTCACGCGACTGATGGTCAAAATCGTTTCTTCTACATCGTGGTCGGCACCTTGCGCTTCATGCAAAGCCATGGAAATAGCAGCAATCACTTCACCCGGAGCTTCACCCAGTTTGCGTTCCTTCGCCTCTTGCTTGTCGGTCACATTCTGGGCCTTCATAGCATTGCGTTTACGCAACTTGACAGCCAACTTACCCACAAACTTGAAGCACAAGTACAGCAAAATCAGTCCGCAGAACACCACGCTCATAGCCGAAATAGCCATACCGATACCTACCGGATCATGCTTTTCGAACTTTTCCATCTTCGGATTGCTTTCAATGGTCTGGTTGTTGGTGCTCGGAGTCACATATTTGTCCTCACTGCCCCCTTTTACTTCCCACTCTGCAGAACCATCGCCTACCCGGGCATACGACTGATCGGCCTGAAGCACACCTGCCGGAACAATCACCTCATCCAACAATTTCTCGCCTGAATCATACAGACCAATCCAATTATCCTGTGTCTTGCTCAACACAAAGTTTGTATGGAATGTTCCTCTTCTCGGTGCACCATCGGCCCAAAACAAGGCATGCTGGCGAGGCTTCAACAAAGTCAACACATCTCCTTTCGGAATAAAATAAGAAACGGTATCACCAGGTTGACTGCTCACCTTCAGATAGCATCCAGCCAAGTCGGCACTGCTGTATGCTCGGTTGAATATTTCCACCCATCCGCTGTGTACGCCATAATCGTCCTGAAAGTTGGATTCATTATCCACCAGCACTTCGTTGATGAGCAACTTGGAAGTGGTGTTTTGTTCCTTACAGGACGAAAAACCGACCAGTAGCAACAGGGCCAGAAATATTCCGCTTTTATGTATTTTCATCATTATCGTCGTTTTTTAGTTACTATTACAAAGGAATATTACCGTGTTTCTTAGCCGGATTGGTCAATTTCTTGGTCTGCAACTGCTGCAGGGCGCGGATAATGCGGAAGCGAGTGTTACGTGGCTCGATGACATCATCAATATAACCATACTTAGCCGCATTATACGGGTTGGCAAACAGCTTCGTATATTCGGCTTCCTTCTCTGCCATGAAGGCTTTCGGATCGGGAGCTTCCTTGGCTTCCTTGGCATACAGTACTTCTACGGCACCGGCTCCACCCATTACAGCGATTTCAGCTGTAGGCCATGCATAATTCATGTCACCCCGCAACTGCTTGCAGCTCATCACAATGTGAGAACCTCCATAAGATTTGCGAAGAGTAACTGTCACTTTCGGTACAGTGGCCTCTCCATAGGCATACAACAATTTGGCCCCGTGCAGAATGACGGCATTGTATTCTTGTCCCGTACCCGGCAAGAAGCCCGGCACATCCACCAACGATACGATAGGAATATTGAAAGCGTCACAGAAACGGACGAAACGAGCGGCTTTACGGGATGCATTGCAATCGAGCACACCGGCCAGGAACTTCGGTTGGTTGGCTACGATGCCGACTGACTGTCCGTTAAAGCGGGCAAAACCGATGATGATATTCTTGGCAAAATCACGCTGTACTTCAAGGAACTCCCCATTATCGACAATGGCACCGATTACTTCGTACATATCGTATGCCTTGTTCGGGCTGTCAGGAATAATTTCGTTGAGCGAATCCTCCAGACGATCAATCGGGTCCATACAGTCTACATAAGGAGGCTCTTCCAAGTTGTTCTGCGGGATATAGCTCAACAATTTACGAATCAATGCCAAGCCTTCTTCTTCAGTAGCTGCTGTAAAATGCGTCACACCTGAACGAGTGGAATGGACACTGGCCCCTCCCAAATCTTCCTGTGACACATCCTCTCCTGTCACCGTTTTCACGACCTTCGGACCTGTAAGGAACATATACGAAGTACCTTCCATCATCAAGGTGAAGTCTGTCAAGGCCGGAGAATATACTGCACCTCCTGCACAAGGACCGAAGATACCGGAAATCTGCGGAATCACTCCTGAAGCCAGAATATTGCGCTGGAAAATTTCCGCATAACCCGCCAAGGCATTGATACCTTCCTGGATACGGGCACCACCGGAATCGTTCAACCCGATGCAAGGTGCACCCATCTTCATGGCCATATCCATTACCTTACAGATTTTCAATGACATGGTTTCGGACAATGAACCGGCAGAAACCGTGAAATCCTGGGCAAAAACATAAACCAGACGGCCTTCGATTGTTCCGTAACCGGTCACGACGCCGTCTCCCAAATAATGCTTCTTGTCCATTCCGAAATTTGTACAGCGATGCTGCACGAACATGTCCATCTCTTCAAAACTGCCTTCATCCAACAGCATGGCTATACGTTCACGTGCAGTGTACTTTCCTTTATCGTGTTGCTTGTCGATGGCTTTCGTGCCTCCTCCCAAACGAGCCTGCGCACGAAGCTCTATCAGTTCTTTTACTTTTTCAAGTTGGTTACTCATGGTATTAGAAATTATATGGATAAAATAAAAAAGAGGTTTCTTCCGGATTATTTTTCACAAAGTTCGGTCAGCACACCCATCGTAGATTTCGGATGCAGGAAAGCAATGTGCAAACCTTCTGCCCCTTTACGGGGAGCTTTGTCAATCAGACGGATACCTGCTTCTTCTGCCTGTGCCAACGCATTTGCCACTCCGTCTTCTACTGCAAAAGCCACATGATGTACGCCCATCCCGCGGTTTTCTATAAACTTGGCTATGGTACTGTCCGGACCCGTCGGTTCCAATAATTCGATTTTTGTGTCACCACATTTCAAGAAAGCAGTCTTTACCTTCTGGTCTTCTACGGTTTCTATGTTATAGCATTTCAATCCGAGGACATTTTCATAATAAGGAAGGGCTTCTTCAATACTTTTGACTGCGATGCCCAAATGTTCAATGTGAGAAATTTTCATAATAGAATTGTTTTTTATGGGTATTAATTTAAAGCTGTGCATCAGATACACACAGACAAAGAAAAGAAAATTGCGGTGAAAAAAGAAACTTTTTGACGATTTTTTCAAAGAATACCCGTTGTTTAAAGAGAGCTTAATCTATATTATGACTTCCTTCCCAACAGCTATACATAGATTTTAGTGAGCAACCGGTTAAGCCATCCCCACCTCACATGAAACCAACGACGGCTGCTCATCTGCTTTCCTCCAAAACGCAGAATAAAGTCGCGATAACCGTATTTTTTAAAAGGCAGACCGGCATCGATAAATTCAAAGTGGTCGCATCCTTGTGAACGGGCATATCGAATGGCTCCCCATACAGCCAAGACCCCCGGATACTGCAATGGATAACTTTTACGCATGCCTCCGGAAAACAAAAGATAGGCATCACTTCCAGAGAACAAACATACAGATCCCCCAATAATCTTATCCTTGTAACGCACGATAAAAATCTTTCCACAATGGGAAAAATGTTCCAACAAAGTACTGAAAAATCCTATATCCGGCAAATAACGGTGAATCTTAGGCGAATAGTAACGTTTTAACATGCTGAAAAAGGCGTTCAGTTCTTCCTTTGTACGAGCCACCTCAATGACAGCCCCATTTTTCAGTCCGTGACTGATCTGCTTTTTACGGGAAGCACTCATCCATTTGTCCAAGGAGTCATGATGAAGAGAATTGCGTACCCGTAGCCAACGGACAGGGAAATAACCGTTCCGTCGAAAATAACGATAACCAAACAGGGGTTCTTCCAGATTACGAAACTCCAGCACAAAAGCCCGTTCAGCAAATTGAAGGGTGAAATACGACAACAACTCCCGAAAAATCTCTTCTCTTCGGTAGGAAGAGGAAAAATACTCACCCACTCCATACGCGTATCCCTTCTCCATAAAACAACTCAGACGCGCACTTCTACGCAAGATACACAACAACTTACCCACGGGAGTCTCCCCTTCGTAAGCCACCAGCAAACGCGGACAGTATCCTTTCGTCTGTTCCAGTACATGAAACAGTTCGGTAGAATGAAAGATGTTGGAACCCGGCAGTTCAGGTACATCCTTAGCGTGGTAATATGTAGCTAGACGGATGCTCATGTCACGCAAATTTACATTTTTTTATTGAGGATTTAACAGGGAAGCCTTATATTTGTCCACGTAAACTTATTTTTTATGGAAAACTTCAGTGATTTAATCAGAAACAGACGAAGCATGCGTAAATTCACAGGTGAGGAACTCACCCAGGATCAGGTACTCACCTTGCTGAAAGCAGCCTTGATGTCTCCCTCATCCAAACGCTCCAACTGCTGGCAGTTTATTGCCATCGACGACAAAGACACATTGGAAAAGCTGTCTTTCTGTAAGGAATCGGGAGCCGCCTTTGTAAAAGATGCAGCTGTAGCCATTGTGGTCACGGCCGATCCTCTTGCCAGTGACGTATGGATTGAAGATGCCTCCATTGCTTCTATCATGATACAGTTGCAAGCCGAAGATTTGGGGTTGGGAAGCTGCTGGATACAAGTCAGAGAACGTTTCACAGCCAACGGTCTGTCTGCCAACGAATATATTCACGAACTGCTGGACCTTCCCCTACAATTACAAGTGCTTTCCATCATCGCCATAGGGCACAAAGGGATGGAGCGCAAGCCTTTCGACGAATCACACCTGCAATGGGAGAAGGTACACATCAATAAATATGGAGGAAAATAATGGCTACAGCAACAGGCAAACACAAGGATACATACCGGGCTACCGCCGTTTTTCTCGTACTGACGGGACTGCTCTATCTGATTGACAAATGGGTGGGATTCGGGCACCTCGGGCTACCGTGGGTGATGCAGAAAGACACCATGCTACTCTATGCGGCCGTAATTTTCCTGTGGTTCAAAAGTGACAAGTCGGTGGGGCTCATCCTGTTGGGTATCTGGCTGATACAAAACATCGGGCTGGTGATTTCCCTACTGGGACAAATGTCGACATTCCTATTACCTGCTGCCCTGCTGGTCATTGGAGTTTTATTATATTTCTTCACTGCTGTCCGGAGAAATTTTACCACAGCGTAAGCTGCCTATGACCATCACC
>URWA01000028.1 GCA_900551445.1 uncultured Bacteroides sp.
AAAACGATGATTATATAACGAAAAAGAGGATGCATCATTTTGACACATCCTCTTTTTTATTTTCTCCGATGAAAGCCTCTGTATTATTTTGATAAGAAATTGTTTTTTGCGAAATTTGCGGACACTCATGAAAAATATGATGCATAAATATTTATATATCATCTGTCTGCTTCTATCTGTCACCTTCACGCAGATGAAAGCGCAAATTTTCCAATACATAGGTATAGAGGACGGGCTCAGCAGCCGGAGAGTTCTCTCACTTCAGCAAGGAGAACACGATTATATATGGATTCTTACGCACAAAGGTATAGACCGTTACAACGGCAAACAGTTTACCCACTATCCACTGATTAAAAACGGAGTGGCTGTCAGCTGTTTCCCCAACCTGAATACACTCAAAACGGACAAAGAGCAGAAACTGTGGGAAATAGGTAAAGACGGACTGGTCTTTACGCTGGACGAAGCCCGGGACTCCTTTCAGCTGGTATTCGACCTGCACAAACAGTTCCCTGAGACACAGGGGATCCCCGTCACATGTACATACATGGACGAGGAAAAGAACATCTGGTTCTGTACGGAAAGCGGTCAGTACCTCTATAATGGCCACCATAAGGGAGCCCAAAAAGTAAGCCAAAAGATTCCGGGAAAAATAACCTGCATCACGCAAGCGCACGGCAACAAATATTTCATATCCAACGAACAGCACCTTTATTCTGCCACCTTGCACAATGGCAACCTGGAAAACATCCAGAAGATAAATATAGCCCCCATTCATATCATCGACTATATTTACTATCACAAACCGACAAGGAAACTTATTATCAATGCCTTGCTCGACAAACTCTTCATTTATACAGCTACCACCGGTGAACTGACAGACCTGGGTGACCATCTGAAAGACATCGGTGTAAATACCATTATCCCCAACCGGAAAAATTCGGAAGAAGTGTTCATCGCTACCGATGGAGACGGTGTCTACAAACTCAATCTCACCCACAAACAGCTCTCCCATTTCCTGCAAGAGGACAATGAGAGTCTGAACAAAATGAACGGAAGCATCATCAAGGATTTATACATGGACCGTACCAACCGGATATGGAACGTGATTTATCCCATCGGCATTACCATCTACTCGGAAAGATATCCTCAATACCAATGGTACAAGCATGCCCCCAACAATCCCAATACATTGCCGAACGACTGCATCAATGGAATCATGGAAGATTCGGAGGGAGATATCTGGTATGCCACCTGTAACGGGGTCAGCTGCTTCAATCCCCGCGAGAAAAAATGGATAAATTATTGTACGACCGAAAAACTGCCGAACTACGAGAATCATATTTTCTTGTCGGTATGTGAAATCAAACCGGGAATCATCCTGGCCGGAGGTTATATGTCGGGAATTTTCCGCATAGAAAAGAAGACGGGGAAAGTCACTTTCCACCAGCAAGGAGAATCACAGATAAGAGAAACTCCCGACAAGTACATTCGTGGAATCATGGTAGACAAGGAAGGAGTCATCTGGAGCGGAGGATTTTACAGTCTGAAAGGATTCGACACCAAGACATTCGAAAAACAAGAATACAGTTCTTCCTACCCCATCACCTTCCTGCTGGAAAGGGATCCGAGTTCATTGTGGGTAGGCACGATTCATGGGTTGTATGTGTTCGACAAAAAGAAAAAACAACTCTCTCCGTATAAAGGGAAGGAAGAGATTGGCTGTGTGAATGCCATATACAATACATCCGACTTACAAAAGACGTATATCGCCACATACGGGAACGGTCTGTTCATCATTGACAACCGGACAGAAGAACTCACCCACTGCCGGGCCAACAACAGTGGGTTGCAGACCAACAACATCTACAGCATTGTGCCCGACAGAGATGAAAATCTGTTTCTGGGGACAGAGAATGGACTGTCCTTCTACAACCGGAAAGACCATACGTTTACCAACTGGACCCGGGAGCAAGGGCTTCAGGCTGCCAATTTCAATTCGACAGCCGGATTGCATACACGCGACGGCCATCTTATCTTCGGCAGCAACGAAGGTGTGATTATCTTGTCCGACAGTCTGGAACTGCCCTCGAGTTTTTCCAGTCACATGGTATTCTCCAACCTGCAAATCATGTACCATCCGGTGCATCCGATGGACCCTCACTCACCTCTGACAAAAATATTGGATGAGACCAACTTTATCCAGCTGAAATACAATCAGAACACGTTTTCCATGGAGGTGTCTTCCATCAACTTCGACAATCCGTCGAGTATTCTCTACAGCTGGAAACTGGAAGGGTTCTACGACCAATGGACTCCTCCCACCAGCAATGGTACCATACGTTATACCAACCTCTCACCGGGAAACTATACCCTGAAGGTGCGCTCCATCCTGCTCGACAACCAGCAGGTACTGGAAGAAAGAGAGATTGAAATCCTGGTAGAGCGCCCGTTCTGGCTGACGTTCTGGGCTTTCCTGGTGTATGCCCTGCTGATTATCGGAGCCGCTTATGCCTTTCTGCGCTACCAGATTATCAAACGGGAACGAAAGACTTCGGAAGAGAAAATCAATTTCTTCACCCATGCCGCACATGATATCCGTACACCGCTGACCATGATCAAAGCCCCTTTGGGTGAAATCATGGAGAAAGAGAAACTGAGCGAAAACGGACAGAAAAATATCAGACTGGCTATGGAAAGTACGGAGAACCTGGCAGAACTGGCCAACAACCTGATTAATTTCCAGAAGGAAGAGTTGTATTCCTCACAGACCATTGTCACGGAGCATGAACTGAACCACTACTTGAGCACGTATTTACACCAGTTTGAAAGTTTTGCCCAGCAAAAGGACATCCAGCTATCCTACGAAAGCACGTTCCCTACGCTACAGGTCTGGATTGATGTCAGCAAGATGGACTCCATCCTGCGCAACCTGTTGTCGAATGCCCTGAAATATACCCCGCAGGGAGGTAAGGTGTCCATGAAGGCGGATGCCAACAAAAACACGTGGATGCTGACCATCTCGGACACCGGCATCGGCATGAACAAAGAAGAGCAGAAAAAACTGTTCAAGTATCTGTTCCGAGGGCATAATGCCACTAACCAGACCAATACCGGTTGTGGCATCGGCATGCTGCTGACTTACAGGCTGATTGAGAACCACGAAGGAAAAATCACCTTCAACAGTACAGAGAATATTGGCACCAGTTTCCAGCTGAGCTTCCCGATTCGGAGCAAAAACTACCAGTACAAAAAAGCACACCCCGACACGGAAAAGCAAACACTTCCCGTTGTGCCTCCCTCCACAGCAGGAAGCGGCGTAATCTCCCAGTTTGAGGTATCTCCCACTCAGACCGACGAACACAGACCGTTGATTCTGGTGGTGGAAGACAATGCCCCTCTACGCTCTTTCATCCAGCAAAGCCTGTCGGATACTTATCAGACTGAAGGAGTGGAAAACGGTAAAGAAGCCATCGAATTTGTACAGGAAAGACAGCCCGACCTGATTCTTTCGGACATCATGATGCCCGTCATGGACGGAAGGGAAATGTGCCAGCGACTGAAAGGGAACATGGAAACCAGCCATATCCCCATCATCCTGCTCACTGCATTGGGAGACAAGGAGCATATATTGGAAGGACTGGAAATCAAGGCCGACCAGTATCTGGTGAAACCTTTTGACGTACATATCCTGAAGGCCACCATCCACACGCTGATTGAAAACCGGAAGATGATTCGCAACCGCTTCCGCTCGGCCGCCACAGCCTTACCGGAAGAAGCCGGTACGCCTATTGAACTTCCTACCAGCCTGGACGACGAGTTCATCCAAAAGGTAACTGAGCTGGTCAAAGAAGGATTGGGGAAGAACTTCAATGTGGACACGTTGTGTGCTTCAGTCAACATGAGCCGTACCAGCTTCTACAATAAAATCAAGGCACTGACAGGCATCGCCCCGGCGGAGTTCATCCGGAACATCCGGATGCAGGAAGCGGCACTGATGCTGAAAAGCCAGCGCTATACCGTAGCGGAAGTATCCGACAAGATGGGCTTTGCCGATCCGAAATACTTTACCGACACCTTCAAGAAGTTTTACGGAGTACCTCCCAGCATATACATGAAGAAAAACTAAAAAAGACAGACAATATGAATTTTTATGTAAGATCATTTCTCATCTTCTTCCGTATCGGCGTCTTCACCATCGGTGGAGGGTATGCCATGGTCCCACTGATTGAAGCCGACTTGGTGGACAAACGGAAATGGATCAGCAAAGAAGACTTTCTGGACTTAATGGCTCTGGCACAAACAGTACCGGGCATCTTTGCCGTCAATATAGCCATCTTCATCGGCTATAAACTAAAAGGATTCTGGGGAGCTTTCTGGATGGCTCTAGGCACCATTCTGCCTTCTTTTCTCATCATCCTGGCCATCGCCCTCTTCTTCCGGCAATTCCAGCATGTGGAAGCCGTGGAACGTGTATTCAAGGGAATCCGTCCGGCAGTGGTAGCCCTGATTGCCGCTCCCACTTTCAAGATGGCCAAATCGGCCCGTATCAACCGATACAACATCTGGATTCCGGTGGTTTCCGCACTGCTGATATGGCTTATCGGCTTTTCCCCCATCTACGTCATTATTCTCAGTGGAGTGGGAGGATATCTTTATGGACGTTACCAAAAGAAATATAACTAACACATAGGAGTAAAACAATATGGCTTTATTATTACTGAAACTATTCTATACATTTTTCAAGATAGGCTTGTTCGGGTTTGGAGGCGGCTACGCCATGATTTCAATGATACAGGGAGAGGTAGTGACACGTTACGGCTGGCTCAGTTCTTCCGACTTTACCGACATCATCGCCATCAGTCAGATGACTCCCGGTCCTATCGGAATCAATTCGGCCACTTATGTGGGCTATACGGCCATGGTCAATGCCGGTTACTCACACAGCATAGGTATCCTGGGCTCGACCGTAGCCACCCTTTCCGTGGTGCTTCCCTCATTTATCCTAATGGTCTTTATCAGCCGTTTCTTTCTGAAATACCAGCGTCATCCGGCTGTGGAAAATGTATTCAAAGGCCTTCGTCCGGGAGTGGTCGGACTGCTGGCTGCCGCCGCACTGGTACTGATGAACGGTGAGAACTTCGGAACAGATACCTACCAGATTGTGGTAAGTATCCTGCTCTTCCTTGCGGCCTTCATCGCTTCACACCGGTATAAGATAAACCCGATTCTGCTGATTGTCTGCAGCGGTGTACTAGGATATTTCCTGTACTAGCACTTAATCCTCCTCATTCTCCGGCAATATAGACTGGGGAGTGGGGATGGAAAAGTCATGGTCGGCAAACAAAGATGCCAATCCGGAAATCTGCTTCAGACGGAGCAGTTCGTCCCGGTCCATTCCAATGTTCTTCATAATCCATTTATCCGACATGCCAGCCTGTGTCAGCTCTGCCACGATGTGAGTCATCAGTCCGATGTCATGAGTACCTCTTGCCCGGTTGTGACGAATGGTAGACCCCATGCGATGGGACAAGTCTTTGTCGATTACCACCACCGGCAACATTCCTTTTTCCCGTTCATAAATACGCTTGGACGTTTTCAGCACCTGATAGCGGTGAAAACCGTCCACAATGATATACTTGTCGTTTTCCTTGTCATAATAACACACACAAGGCATGGTAAACCCATCCTCCCAAATGGACAATTCCAATAACTTCATCTCGGGAGGTGCCACTACGTTCGGGTTATAATCATTGGCACACACCTTCTCAACCGGTACTGCTTTCACATTATATACCGGACTTTTCTCTTCTTTTACGTCCATATCTTTTTATATTGCTGCAAAATATAATCTTTCATCTTCTTTTCCTCCTTGCTCACGGCAAACCCCATGTATTTGCACGCATAATCATTGCGGAGGATGCACAGGCACATCCGTTTGTAGGTCGGTATTTCCCGAAATTCCGGAATGTCAATGTCATCGAGGTATTCCATCATCACCGGACGTTTGGTTGTTTTGTAATTACTCTTGCTTCTCACGGTAATCGGTATCTTCATCTCTTCCAGTTTGGCAATGGTTTCATCGCTCAGGCATCCTCCCTTGGTTCTCCAGAACTTGATGCTGGTATGAAGCTTGCTCAGATACCCTCTTCGGGTCTCTTCCGGAAGCGTGGAAAGCAGGAATTCCATAAACGACTTCCACGTATGTCCTTCCGGCAACTTGATTCCTCCATGCCCCATGGCCCGAGTACCTCCATACAAGGCTGAAAAATTCACTCCATTTACACGTCCAATCATCTTGCCCCACGTGTCGGGTTCAATGACTTTATACAAACGCAGACTTTCAATCGCTTCGCTGATAAACGGACTGGCCACACGCTGCCGCTCCAGACTGACGCCTGCATAATAATATAAATCATACAGACGGTTATAATCCCACCCAAATCTTCCATTGGCCGTCCAGACGTCGGTGGTCTTCCAATCGTAAATGGGATAAAGATTATACACATCGTTCGCAATCTTGGAACTCCATTGGTATTTATGATAAAGCTGCTGCTTCAACCCTCCGTAAATCGTACGCCAGCGGTTATAGCTTTCTTGGGTACGGATACCCACCAGACAGGCTGTACGTACCGCCTTTTTCTTTTCATGCAACCACGCGGCAAAACGTAACTGGAACTCATAATCCCACATATTGTTGTGAAAAAAAGGGAAATCACTGGCTTTCAACACTCCATCGGGCATCTTACGAACCCATATATCCCGCAACTTTTCATCCCACGGACGCCAGTAATGCTGATACATGGACGTACAAGTTCTCACCTTGAAAGGTACGCAAATCCGATACACTTCAAGGATATCCTTATTCTGCTCCAGTATCCTTTCTACGAATTCAATGGTATGCGCATATTGCACTTCATAATCCATAAAAAAGACTCCCAGCTTGATGTGCAGTTTATTTCTACGGATATAGTCTATACACAGATTCAACAGCACACCGCTGTCTTTTCCTCCCGAAAACGACACGTAGACATTGTCAAATTCCTTAAATAAAACTGACAGGCGTTCCTGAGTCAACTCATACACATTTTTCTCGTTTTCAGTCTTTTTCATTCTTTCTCCTCATTTTTAGATAGGTACTCCACGTACGTTCCACTTCAAACTTCCGAACCGAAAAAAACGATTCATGAACTTTCTGCACCACAGCTTCCAATGTCTTATCCGTATCCTGGAATTCGCCTATCACAGCTTCCAGCAAACCTGCAAACACTGACTCATCGTCATTTTCCACATAATAATTATTAATGACGATTGCCTTTTTCCGTATCTCTACCGGAAAGAAACCTACTACTTTTTTTTGCTGAAATGCCACAAACCAGTTAAATGAGTCACTGGTCTTAAACGGATAGTTATGATTATATTTGAGAATTTCCGGATTCATCACCAAAGGAGCCACACAATGATACAAATTTGGGGATGTTCCTGCCATTTTCACTACATTCACCATAAAATTCTATCTTTCAGTAAAACATAGCAAAAATAGAAAATTCTTCCAGAAATTCTCTTCCGGGAAATTATATATTTTCCAACAAATCTTTAAAAGAAGTATAACACACAGTTTGTCCATTACCCCCTGTGTAAAAAAGCCGATTGGGAGCAACGACTTCCAACTGGGGCAGTTTTTGTTCCACAGGAGATGCCTCCAGACAAAAATAATGATGCCGGTTCAATGCGTTCTGAGCCCAATGCCGCAGTATCTCATCGGCTGCCCTCAATACGATAAATTTCTCCCCCGACACTTCCGGAGAAAAACCTCCATGCATCAGGTCGAACTTGATATGCGGACGTTCACGAAACAAGGTGTCCATCCGGTTGCCTAATATCAGGTCTTCCGTCACCCCGCACTCCAGCCCGCCCGAAGAAAGAAGCCACAGACGGTCGGCCAGCACAAGGGCCTGCTCAATGTCGTGCGTGGACAAAAGAATGGCCCTGTTTTCTTCCACAGCCAGCCGATGCAACAGGTTCATGATTTCAATCCGGCTCACCACATCCAGAAAAGCCGTCGGCTCATCCAACAGAATCAACGGACATTCCTGTACCAGCGCTTTGGCTATCATCACCTTCTGCCGTTCTCCATCCGAAAGCTCCGCCATGTAACACCGGGCCTTATGCGCAATCTCCACTGCCTGAAGCGCATGCTCCACCAGCCGTTTATCCTCTTTATTTAACCTCCCGAAAAATCCCGTATAAGGCTGGCGTCCCAAGGCCACCAACTCATAGACCGTAAGTCCTCCCGCCTGTGTGCGGTCGGTCAACACCACTCCGATGGTTCTCGACAGTTCCCGCTCGGAATACGCCGACAAATCACGCCCTAACAACCTTAATCCACCTGACAAGGAAGGCTGGGCAGCCGCCAATGTACGGAGCAAAGTCGATTTTCCAGCCCCGTTAGCTCCTAACAGACAGGTCAATTCTCCACGGAAAAGCTGAAAGTTCAACCCGACATGTACTTCCGTCTGCTTCTTTCCTACCTGATACCCGATGGTCAGGTTTTCTCCCTCTACTACAATTTCCGATTGCCTCATCAGTTAAAATATTGGATTCGACGTTGGTTTATAATGACATAAATAATGACCGGAGCCCCCAGAATCGGAGTGACCGCATTCAAAGGAATGACTCCCGATTCGCCCGGAAGCACACAAAGCAAATTGCACAACAAGGCCAAAGCCCCACCGGAAAGCAAGGTGACCGGCATCAAGGAATTATGGTTGGAAGTTCCCAGCATCAGGCGTGCCAGATGAGGTACTGCCAGCCCGATAAAAGCCACAGGCCCACAGAAGGACGTGGTTACGGCAGTCAACAAGCCCGTGGCGAGCAACAGCCAATTACGTACCCGCCGGATATTTATGCCCAGATTCTCGGCATAACGCGGACCCAAAAGCAAGGCATTCAACGGCTTGATCAAGAGAACCGCCACCACCAGTCCGGCCAAAGTCAGCAGCGAAAAAGCGGGGAGTTGCTCCAAGGAAACACCGCCGAAGTTTCCCATCCCCCACACCATATACGATTGCACCCCTTCTGCCGTAGCAAAGAAATTCAACAGCGAAATCAGAGACGAGGCAATATAGCCAATCATGATGCCGGCAATGAGCAACATGATATTACTTTTAATCAAAGAAGACAAAAACAGAATCAGGAGCAACACCGCCACAGCCCCCAGAAAGGCTCCCAGAATGACTGAAAAGAAACCGGAAAGCGTGAACACGCCCGTCGCAACGGTACCTCCTCCGGCCAACATCACCAAAGCGACTCCCAGACTGGCTCCCGAACTGATTCCCAAAATGGAGGAATCGGCCAACGGGTTGCTGAATACCGTCTGCAACATCAGTCCGGAAGCAGAGAGTGCCGCCCCACAGAGCAAGGCCGTCACGCACTGCGGAAAACGAGATTCCCAAACGATATAGGTCCAACTGGCTTTCGCCGCCTCTTCTCCTCCCAAAATGCGCACCACTTCCCGTGCCGGTATATCCACCGAACCAAGAAACAGATTGGCCACCACCAAAAGAACAATCAGGAAGGCCAAGCCGACAAATACCACATAATTCTTTTTGTCCGAAACCATCATTCCGCTAATTTACTAAAATATTTCGGTTCATATCCTTCCAGCAATTCCGGATGGAAGATTTTTACCATATCTTTCAGCAAAACCTCGGGATGAAAAGGCGATTCTTCGTAGAACGGAATCCGATGAGTGTTGCATCCGTAAATCCGACGTTCCCGAAATGCCTTGAAACGGGCATACAACGAATAGTCTTTCTGCAATTCCCGATAAGTTTTATCATGCGGCTGGTTGTACTTTATCAGCCAGAAATCGGCATTTTCTCCTTTATCGAACACCGTTTCAAAAGCCATGGGCACCGAACCGCTGTTCGGTAATTCCGCAAAGACATACTCTGCCCCGGCATCTGCGTACAAACGTCCCGTCGTACTCTGCCCCCCGGCGATGTACCAAGCGGAACCGTATTTCAAGTCACTCAAAACCGTAGGATGAGAGGTTGCTTTGGATGCCAAAACCTTCACCGCCAAGTATTCCTTTTCTATCTGTGCAAAAAGCGAATCACCTTTCTGCGCCTGCCCCACCAGCAGGCCGTAGAAGCGCAGCCATTCGGCACGGCCCAACGGAGAAGTCTCCATATAGTCCGCACATTCTATCACGGGCACGCCCAGCTTCCCTACCCGTCCGTAACCGCCACTGTTTTCAAATGGAGAAAGCAGAATGGCATCCGGATGCAGGTCAATGATTTTTTCGATATCCGGATTCATACTGTTTCCACAGTCTACCACCGTACCCTTCCGGCATCCGTCCTGTATTTCCGGCATCTTGAAATATTCCAGGTTGCAAACGCCCTTGATACTCTTTTCGCAACCCAGCTCCTTCAGCACACTTCCATGTACTACTGAATACACTACCGCCCGCTCCAAAGGCACACGCACCACGGTGCCCTCCGGCAGATTTTCCGGCACCGGCCGTGTCTTGTCCGTCAACAGGTAGGTATGCAGCGTTTTCAGCGTATCCCATGGATTACGGATAGAAACCATCGTATAATCCGGAAACTTCACCACCGACAAGTTGGTGGCATACTTCATTTTCAGGGTATCTCCTCCCTCCTGAACAGAAGAAGTCTTGCTTCCTCCGCCACAGGCAAAGAGAAGCAAGACTAAAGTTACTATATGGGCAGATAGTAAAATTTGTTTCATAAAACTCAATCAATAAAAACGATGGTTTTCGGGTTCTGGCCGCCGCAATCAAACTTTTCGATAAAGTTTCCGTTGCGGTCAAAGCGGTACATCGTACCATCTGAATTTGAATAGAAAGTCACGCCAATGTAAATGTCTCCATTCTTGTCGTCCACACTCATCATATACACACTTGAAGTGGCCAGTTCGGCCGGCGCATTTTTCAAGAAAGAAGACGAATGGACAGTAGCCGTCTTCACATCATAAGAGAAGAAAGTATTGGTCGTGCTCGTATGGGGCCAGTTCGAATAATCCGTTTCCGAATTTACGAAATACACCTTATCATCGCCTACGGTCATATTGGTAGCCACTCCCAATGCAGTAGATTTGTAATTATCTTTCGGATCAATCATCTGAGCAGAATACCCCTTGTCAGCATAATTTCCCCAAGAGATAAGAAATATCTTTCCATCCTCTTCCAACACCTGATTCGGATTGAGATCTACCGTCAACGTGGTTTCCAACTTCATGTCAGCTGCATTGATGACAAACAAATCGGTATGGTACTGATATCCTGCATCATTCTTGGTATAGGAATTAGCCACATACAACTTGCCGTCACATTCTGCAATACCTTCCAAATTGGCTCCTCCCTCAAACGTAGCTACCACCTGCAAGGTATTGGCATCCAGCTTTGTAACCCGTCCACCGTATTGTGTCATATAAATGTAGCCATTTTCGGCTGCCAGGTAACGAGGATCACCTTCCGAAGCAGGAATCGCATAACGCTGCTTTTCCACTCCGGCCGTATTCATCCGAATCAGATACCTGGAACCGGAAATGATGGCATAAAGGTCATTGTTATATTCAATCATAGTCTGACCGGTATCCCCTAATTTTGCCTGATTCTGCGTATAAAAAATATCCTTGATAAAATCTGCATCCTTATCCGGTGCATAAAAAGACAAGGTCGCGTTATTCGCCCCCTGCGTTCCTTCGTTCAAAATAAATGCCCGATGTGCAGGAAGGGTCACTTGTGAGCCACTGTCGTCGAACAACTCCTTATCTTCACTACAAGCTGCCAATGAAGCCCCCAATGCCACCGTGCAGCACAAACTGAAAAATAACTTTCTAAATTGCATAACTATTTAAAATTAAAAATGAATAGCAGCTGTCAACTTCCATGAACGTCCCGGCATCGGATAATATTTTATCACCTCGTACTGCTCGTTCAGGAAGTTAATCAAATCGGCCTGTAATCTCAGCCTACATTTAGAGAAAGAAAACTGTCGGGAAAGCGTCAATGTCTGCTCCACGTAGCCTTCTATCTCATTCTCCGGGATATTCTGTGAGAAATAATATCTTTTTCCTACTCCAATCACACTATACCCCAGTTTCACCCAAGGAGTCTCCAGAATCACGGAACCATTTCCATTGTGTTCCGGCGTGTAAGGCAACTGGTCTTTGTAGCTTTTGGAGGTAGGGTCTGTCAAATCGATGGCTTTCTGCCAGGTATAACTGCCCGACACATCGGCTCTGAATCCACTTCCCAACGGAATTCCCATGGAAAGCGTGACATCCGCCCCCCAGATATGAGCTTTTCCATAATTGGCCATCTTCCATACATAAGTGGAAGGGAAAGCCACAATCTTGTCTGTCACCTGATTGAAATACACGTCGCCCGTAAACGTCAGGTAATCCCAGATTCCATTCTTTTTCGCCCCCCATGTCACGCCAACGTTATATTCCTTGGCCTTTTCCGGACGAAGGGAACGGTTTCCCAGCCGATAATAATACAAGTCATTGAAGGTCGGCGTACGGAATGTACTTTTATACATCGCACGCAAAAAGAAATCCTGCTCGCTGAAAGGCTTCCAGTTCACCGAAAAAGAAGGAGACAGTTTCTTCAAATCCGCCGGTTTTTCTCCACTCTCTACATGCTCATTGAGGTAGGTATTGACCAAGGAAGCATCCATCTGCACACTCCCCCATTGATAACGGGCATGCAAGGCTGTCAGCGAAGTGAGACGGGTAGGAAACGGACAATCCGGCAAATTACTGTCGAGGGTATTCACCGCCAAGTCCTGTGCCAACGACAAGGAAAAACCTGTGAAGGGCTGATACAAAACGGCTCCCGATGCATAATATTCATGCTGGGTGTAATGGTCGGTAGACACACCTCCTTCATACTGTGCTCCCTTATCCTGGTATTTGTTCCACGCATAATTGTATTTCGCCTGCACCTGCAACGACCACTTTTCGGAAATCTTATCCTGATACTTGGCCTGCACAAACACATTCTTGTCCCACAAGCGTTCATTCGAAACCGGGTTATAGAGAATCACAGCCCCCGGAAGCCCCCGTTCCGACTGGTAATAATAAGCCTTGACGCTCAGCTTCTGATTCTCCCGAAAGTCATGAAACAGATTCCATTCCGTGTGCCAAGAATTTACTTCTGAATTATTTCTTTTTTCTGTCTGCGTATATTTCCCGTTTTTCAGCAGGAAAGGATATTGTCCGTCCGACCGTAAATAATCCCCGTCGACCGACAACACCGTCCGTTCACCCAACTGCTGTCCATAGCGAAAATAAGGATTGACCAACCCGAAAGAGCCTCCTTTTGCCTGAAACAGCAACTGCCATTTCCGGTCGCCCAGAAATTCCGGACGCGAAGTCTCTATGTTCAGCACACCTGCCGACGCATACAACCGGGCCGACTGAAGCATATCTTCATTCTGCCCTACACTCAACGACAAAGATTGTACATTATCCAATGAAAAGCGACCGATATCTATCTGTCCCGCCTGACAGTTACTGACTGCCACCCCATCGTAGCTGATAGCCGTATGAGCCGCTCCCATGTTACGGACAGAAACCGTCTTCAGTCCTCCCGTACCCCCATAATCACGCACGTCCGTCCCCGCAAAACGACGAACCGCATCGGCCATGTTCTGGATTCCCAAATCGTCCATCATGTCCTTTCCCAGACGTTGTACCGGAACTACGGAGGAAATTTTGTTCGCCGACCTCCGCACGCTCACCGTCACATCCGGAATCTGATGCACTTTTCCCGTAATGCTGTCCGAATCGGCCTGCTGTGCAAAAACGCTCCCTACTCCTGCAAGGACACACAGACACACGACTATAAAAAAGCGATACCCGACCCTGAAAGCCGGTTCTTTCCATCTTTTCATTTAAATTTTTAATTGTAATTCTACATTACGCACGTTCTTGCCATCCTTTCCTCGAGAATGCAAGCATGACTTCGTTTTGCAGGTCTTCTGACTTACTCCCGTTTGCCTTGCCTTCCCATCTTTCATTGAAAGACAGTGGCCTTGTAGTCGGTAGACAAACGTCGAAACGCTGGAGTTCACAGCAGCGGGACTGTTCGGGACTTCCACCCGATTCCCTTTTCATCCGTGATTTCGCCGAATGGAAATCAACACGGAACAAAACATTGCAAATATACGGTTTTCTCGAAAAACAGAGATGAATTTCTACAAAATTATCGTATAATCCCATCGAAAAGCCCCACGGATACTTATGCAACTTGCTCACACAGAATGTATCCATCCCATCCACTGTAAGATTTTCCCCTTACACATTCTTTGAAACGTCCTCGCATATTCTTCAGAACTCCTCCACAAATTCTCTGTTCCACTGTTTGGTTTTTATATTTCACACTGTGAAATACATATCCCACACTGTGGTTTTTATATTCCACAGTGTGGGACAGAGAATTTGTAAGGAAGTCTTCACTTTTATGCAAGGATGCCTAAAAAAATGCGACGGATGAAATTTCATCAAAAAATGCACAAAAATTTTCATGAAAAGCCCTTATCCACAAAACATTTTCCTACCTTCGGGCATTTAATATTTACACAAAGCTTTACTTTTATTCTTTTATTAATCACTAAGGCATTATGATTTTTACGGCAGAAAACATTTTGATGATTGGGTCAATCCTTATTTTTTCCAGTATTCTTATCAGCAAGACCGGATACCGGTTTGGAATCCCTACCCTCTTGCTCTTTCTTGTAGTGGGTATGCTCTTTGGAAGCGACGGACTGGGATTGCAGTTCAACAGCGCTTCGGATGCACAGTTCATCGGCATGATAGCATTGAGTATCATTCTGTTCTCCGGAGGTATGGACACCAAATACACCGACATCAAACCGGTACTCACTCCGGGAATTGTTCTGTCGACCGCCGGCGTCCTGCTCACTACTTTGCTGACCGGTGTCTTCATCTTTTATATTTCCGACTGGAACCAGACCAACATCGAGCTGACCTTGCTCACATCCTTGCTGCTGGCCGCCACCATGTCGTCTACCGACTCGGCGTCTGTGTTCAATCTGCTCCGTTCGCAGCGGATGAACCTGAAGCAGCATCTTCGCCCGATGCTGGAACTGGAAAGTGGAAGTAACGACCCGATGGCCTACATGCTGACCATCGTGCTGATACAAATCATCTCCAGCGGAAGCCATCCCGACTTTCTGCTCATCACGAAAGATTTGCTGGTACAGTTCTTTTTCGGAGGAGTTATCGGTTATGCCATGGGACGCTTCAGTGTATGGCTCATCAACCGCATCAACCTGTCGAACAGCTCTCTCTACTCCATCCTTCTGCTCAGTCTGGTATTCATCACCTTTACCATTACCGACCAACTGAAGGGCAATGCCTACCTGGCTGTGTATATCATGGGCGTGATTCTGGGAAACACCAAACTGGCTTTCCGGAAAGAAATCAATACCTTTATGAGTGGACTGACCTGGCTCTTCCAGATTATCATGTTCCTCACCTTGGGATTGCTGGTCAACCCGCACGAAATGCTCGACTTAGCTGCGGTGGCCTTGCTGATTGGTGCCTTCATGATTATCGTGGCACGCCCGCTCAGCGTGTTCCTCTGCCTGCTGCCGTTCCGGAATATCACCGCCAAAGGCAAACTATTTGTGTCATGGGTCGGCTTAAGAGGGGCTACTCCCATCATTTTTGCCACCTACCCCGTACTGGCCCAGATTGAAGGCTCCCAACAGCTGTTCAACATTGTCTTTTTCATCACCCTCCTGTCATTGGTGGTTCAAGGGATGACCATTACAAAGGCCGCCAAGCTGCTGCACTTGGACTTGCCGGCTCCCAAGGAAGGCAATGAATTTGGAGTAGAACTTCCGGATGAAATCGACACCCGCCTGAACGACCTCACCTTGACTCCAGAAATGCTGGCCACGCAAAACAAGCTGGCCGACATGCAGATTCCCAAAGGCACACTGGTGATGTTGGTGAAACGAGGCAGTGAGTTTCTCATCCCCAACGGGCAAATGGAACTGAAACCGGGAGACAAACTGCTACTCATCTCTGAGAACAAACACAAGCCGGCTGATTAATCCTCAGCCAGCTTGCGTTTCAAGTATTCATAAAAGTCATATTGTGCCCGCACGTCGTCATTCCCCGGTTTCCGTTTAAAGACATTCTGCAAATGATTGTCCACCCAGCAGGCCTTCCGGTTGGCCGAAAGCTGCAGGTTCAACATGTCGGTCAGTTCCTGCCGGAGCTTCCCGTCCAGAATGGGAGTGACCGCTTCGATGCGGCGATACAAATTGCGGCGCATCCAGTCGGGTGAACCGATAAATATTTTCGGGTCACCCCCGTTGCCGAAATACCACACACGGGCATGCTCCAAAAACGTATCCACAATGCGGGTGACCCGAATATTCCGACTGAACGACTCTCCGGGCACCAGACAACAAATGCCCCGCACAATCAAGTCAATCTGTACTCCCGCCTCACTGGCCCGATACAGTTCGTCAATCATGGCCGTATCCTGCAAGGCATTCATCTTCAGAATGATTCGTCCCGGCTTTCCTTTACGCACCAAGTCGATTTCTTTTTGAATCAACTGTTTGAGTTCCGGCAACAAGTTGAAGCGGGCAATCAGCAGACGTTTGAAATGAGGTTCCTTCACCTCTTTTCTCAACACACGGAACAAGGTGTACATGTCTTCCACAATCTGCTTGTTGCACGTGTACAAGGCAATGTCCGCATAAATTTTCGCGGTCTTCTCGTTGAAGTTCCCCGTACTGACATACGCATAGCTTCGCAAACGTTCTCCCTTGTCGTTCTCCCGAAGCACCAAGGCCACCTTCGCGTGAACTTTCAACCCCGGAATACTGAAGATGATGTCAATCCCCGCCTTCCGCATCAGTTCTGCGGTTGCCAGATTATTCTCTTCATCAAAACGAGCTTTCAGTTCCACGAACACCGTGACATGCTTCCCGTTCCGGGCCGCCGCAATCAAGGCATTGATCACCTCCGAATGTTCCGCCACCCGATACTGCGTAATCATGATCTCCCGACAGAACGGGTCACGTACGGCCTCATACAGAAAACGGATGAAATGCTCAAAGCTGTGATACGGGTAATAGAGCAGCATGTCGCGTTTGGCTATCCGCCGATACATGAAATGCTTTTCGTTCATCCCCGGTAAACACATCGGCTGCGGCTTGACCATCTGTGGAATATCCGGATTCGGGTTCGGCAGGAACGACAGGTTTTCCAGATTCAAATGCTTGTCGCCCGGCACCAGTTCCTCCCGGTTGATGCCCAGCGCTTCCACCAGCGCATCCAGAAACTCCGCCGGCATCTTCCGGTCGTACACAAAACGACAGATGGCCCCAATCTTCCGTTTCTTCACTTTCTCCTTCAGCTTCTCCACCATGCTTTCTGCCGGCACATCATCCACAAACACGTCGGCATCCCGTGAAATCTTGCAACAATAGCTGCACTCCACCTCATACCCCACAAACATTTCCTGCAAATTCGCCTTGATGATATCCTCCAGGAACATCAGATAATAATTCCCGTCATGAAAAGGCAATTCCACAAAACGGGGCACTTTGCTATATGGCATCTTGATAAGATAGTAGTCCGACTTGTCCGCTCCGGGCTTCCGGACTTTCACCGCCAGATACAGCCGCTTGTCGCGCAAAAAGAAACGTACGTTTCCCGGTTCTATCTTCATCGGCTGGAGATAAGGGAAGACTTCTTCCATGAAAAAACGATGCACAAACTCCTTGTGGAAGTCCTCTACCTCACTCTTACTCTGATAAAAGACGACATGATTCCGCCGCAGTTCAGGAAGTATCTTCTGCTCATAAATGCGCACACGGTCCTCCAGCTGGCGGTTCACCACCTCCGTAATGCGCCGAATCAGGGCATGCGCTTCCTCCACCGTCATATCCTCACTCTTTCCTCCAGAGGCTACCGCCTTGTGTTCCGCCACACGCACCTGGTAAAACTCTTCCAGATTGGACGAATAAATCGAAATGAAATTGATTCTTTCATACAAAGGGAGGCTGTCATCGTCAGCTTCCAGCAATACACGATAGTTGAACGCGAGCCAGCTGATGTCGCGGTTGAAATATTTATAGTGGCTTTCCATACATAGAATCCTTCAAGGTTTGCTCAAATGTACTATCTTTGCCGGACAAAAACAACAGAAAAATGAAAAGAATAGGACTTCTGTCCGATACCCATGGCTATTGGGACGAACGTTACCTGAAATATTTTGACACCTGCGACGAAATATGGCATGCCGGAGACATCGGCTCACAGGAAGTGGCCGACCGACTGGCTGCCTTCCGTCCTCTCCGGGCCGTATATGGAAATATCGACGGGCAGGACATGCGCCTCCGCTTCCCTGAGATCAACCGTTTCCAGTTGGAAGGAGCCGACGTACTGATGAAACACATCGGAGGATACCCGGGGAAATACGACCCTTCCGTCCGGCAGATTCTCGCCACACAGCCCCCGCAGCTGTTTATCAGCGGACACTCCCATATCCTGAAGGTGAAATACGACCCTCGCCTGCACCTGCTGCACATCAATCCGGGGGCCGCCGGGAAATATGGTTTCCATAAAGTGCGTACCTTGGTACGCTTCTCCATAGCCGACGGAAATTTCTCCAATCTGGAGGTTATCGAACTGAATGATTAAAGTTTGAAAAGTCTTGTTGCATTCAAAAATCTTTCCGAAATTTGCACTCAAAATAGAAAAACGATATGAAAACTTATCTAGTTACTGGAGCCGCCGGATTCATCGGTGCCAATTATATCAAATATATCCTGGGCAAACATGATGACATCAAGGTAATCATTCTGGATGCTTTGACATACGCGGGAAACCTGGAAACCATTTCATCCGACATCGACAACGAACGCTGCTTCTTCGTAAAAGGAAACATCTGCGACCGCGACCTGGCCGACCGACTGTTTGCTGAGTACAAATTTGACTACATCGTGAACTTCGCCGCCGAGAGCCATGTGGACCGCAGCATCGAAAATCCGCAACTTTTCCTGCAGACGAACATCCTGGGTACACAAAACCTGCTGGATGCCGCACGCCGTGCATGGGTAACCGGAAAAGACGAGAACGGCTATCCTACATGGAGAAAAGGAGTCCGCTTCCACCAGGTATCTACTGATGAAGTGTATGGTTCTTTGGGAGCAGAAGGCTATTTCACCGAAGAAACCCCTCTTTGCCCGCACAGTCCGTACAGCGCTTCCAAGACCAGTGCCGACCTGATTGTCATGGCTTATCGGGATACCTACAAAATGCCGGTGACCATCAGCCGCTGTTCCAATAACTATGGACCATATCATTTCCCGGAAAAGCTGATTCCGCTGATTATCAAAAACATTCTGGAAGGGAAAAGACTTCCCGTATATGGCAACGGAACCAACGTACGCGACTGGCTGTACGTGGAAGACCACTGCAAGGCCATCGACATGATTATCAACAAAGGTAAAGACGGAGAAATCTACAATGTAGGCGGCCACAACGAGAAACAGAACATTGAAATTGTCAAACTGACCATCGCCACCATTCATCGGATAATGACCGAGCAACCCGAGTATCGGAACGTGCTCAAAAAGAAAGAAATGACTGCCGACGGACAAATCAGCATTGACTGGATCAACGATTCATTGATTACCTTTGTCAAGGACCGGTTGGGACACGACCAGCGCTACGCCATCGACCCCACCAAGATTACCCGCGAACTGGGATGGACACCCGAAACCAAGTTTGAGGACGGTATTGTCAAAACCATCAAATGGTATCTCGACCATCAGGCATGGGTGAAGAATGTCACCAGCGGAGAATACCAGAACTATTACGAACATATGTACAAGAATCGCTGAAAAGCAACTTCTTTATCACTTTATAGAATGTCATTCCGGAAAGCAGTTTCCAGAATGACATTTTTTATTTCCCCTTGTTGATTTTCATTTTATCCATCCATACAAATAAAATAAAAACATTTTGATAAGTTATTTCACATTTCGCTTGCATATTTACAAAATACATCTATCTTTGCAAGCAAAACAAACAATTAAAGAAATAAAGAAATGAGTTACCTTATAAAACCTGTCGGCTACAAGCCGTTGCTTGACATGAAACAAACCGAACTGGGTATCAAGCAGATTAAAGAATTCTTCCAGCAGAACCTTTCTTCCGAACTTCGCTTGCGGCGTGTAACCGCTCCTTTGTTCGTACTGAAAGGAATGGGTATCAACGACGACTTGAACGGTACGGAACGTCCGGTTACCTTCCCGATAAAGGACTTGGGCGACCAGCAGGCGGAAGTGGTTCATTCACTGGCCAAATGGAAACGACTGACCTTGGCCGACTACAAAATAGAACCGGGCTACGGCATCTATACCGACATGAACGCAATTCGTGCCGACGAGGAACTGGGCAACATCCACTCCCTGTATGTGGACCAGTGGGACTGGGAACGGGTTATCACGCCGGAACAACGGACAGTAGATTTTCTGAAAAGCATCGTGACCCGTATTTATGCGGCCATGCGACGCACGGAATACATGATTTGTGAGATGTATCCGCAAATCAAATCCTTCCTGCCGCACGACGTGCATTTCATCCACTCGGAAGATTTGTTGCAGATGTACCCCGGCAAAACTGCCAAGGAACGTGAGAACCTGATTACCGAACGTTTCGGGGCTGTATTCATCATCGGCATCGGCAACAAGCTGAGCAACGGACAACCGCACGACCTACGTGCCCCCGACTACGATGACTACACCACCATCGACCCGAAGACCGGACTGCCGGGACTGAACGGAGACTTGCTGGTATGGAACGACGTACTGCAGCGCGCTTTTGAAATATCTTCCATGGGTATCCGTGTGGACAAAGCTGCCATGCTCAAGCAGCTGGAACTGGCCGGAAAAGAAGAACGCACCAAACTCTATTTCCACCAGCGTCTGCTGAACGACACCTTGCCGCTCACCATCGGAGGAGGTATCGGACAGTCACGTCTGTGCATGCTTTACCTGAAGAAAGCCCACATCGGAGAAATCCAAGCCAGCATCTGGCCGGAAGAGATGCGCAAAGAATGTGCGGAACTGGGCATGCAGCTCATCTGAGACAAACACACACAATTATAACCATCCCCTTGTTTCCACTCCACGGAGAGCAGAAGCAAGGGGATTCATTTTTTCAGAAATAATCTGTTCGATTTCAATTACCAGTTGATGGGTGTCTCGCCATGAGCCACCAGATACTCGTTGGTACGGCTAAAATGCTTGTTGCCAAAGAATCCATTGTAGGCCGACAAAGGCGAAGGATGTACGGAAGTCAACACCAGATGCTTGTTGCGGTCGATAAAAGCTCCCTTCTTCTGGGCATAAGAACCCCACAAGATGAACACCAGATGTTCTTTCTGCTCGGCCAGTACCCGAATGGCCGCATCCGTAAATTCCTCCCAACCTCTCCGTTGATGGGAACCCGCCTGATGCGCCCGCACCGTCAACGTAGCGTTCAACAGCAGTACCCCCTGTTCTGCCCAACGGGTCAAGTTCCCGCTTGTCGGCATCGGAGTGCCCAAATCGTCGTGAATCTCCTTGAATATATTCTGCAAAGAAGGCGGGAACGGTACGCCATCATTCACCGAAAAGCACAGTCCATGCGCCTGTCCCGGTCCGTGATACGGATCCTGCCCGATAATCACCACCTTCACCTTATCAAAAGGGCAAAGGTTGAACGCATTGAAAATCAACCGTCCGGGAGGATATACCGTGGTCTGCTTGTATTCCTGACGGACAAAATCCGTCAGCCGGACAAAATAATCCTTTTCAAACTCCGGGGCCAACGCCTTTTTCCATCCTTCTTCTATCTGTACGTTCATACTATCTTGATTAAATGATTAATCCCAAAGATTCAACTTGTTTTTCTTCGCTTCTTCCAGTGACACCGTCTTCACCACTTTCTGCTTGTTCTTGTCGCGCAAGGCCTGATACTCCTCGTTCAACGCCTCCACAAAAGCCGGACGCTGTTCCGGATTCAGCAGTTTGGCAGCCACCAGCGCATTTTGCGAAGCATCCTTCATATACACCACCGGCGCATGATATACGGGCGCAATCTTCAAAGCCGTGTGCAATTTCGAGGTCGTTGCTCCTCCAATCATCACCGGCACATCCACTCCCGCACGCTGCAGTTCCGTCACCACATGCACCATTTCCTCCAATGAAGGCGTAATCAGTCCGCTCAACCCTACGATATCCACTTTTTCCCGGATGGCCGTCTCCACAATTTTTTCTGCCGGCACCATCACGCCCAAGTCGATAATCTCATAGTTGTTGCACGCCATGACCACCGACACGATGTTCTTCCCGATGTCGTGTACGTCACCCTTCACTGTGGCCACCAGCACCTTTCCGGCACTGCGGGCTCCTTCCTGCTTTTCCGCCTCGATGTAAGGCTGGAGAATGGCTACGGCCTTCTTCATGGTACGCGCCGTCTTGACTACCTGCGGCAAGAACATCTTACCCGAGCCGAACAAATCGCCCACATGGTTCATGCCCGCCATCAGCGGACCTTCAATGATGCTCACCGCATTCGAGTAACGGGAAAGCGCTTCCTGCAAATCCTCCTCCAGGTAGTCCGAAAGTCCTTTCACCAGTGCATACTGCAACCGTTCTTCCACCGTGGTATCTTTACGCCACAGCAACTGAGCCTCATGCCCTTCCTGCGAAGCCGTTCCTTCCTTTTCCCGCTTCAGCTGTTCCGCCGTTTCAATCAGCCGTTCTGCCGCATCCGGCCGACGATTCAGCACCACATCCTCAATCCGCTCCAGGATATCCTGCGGGATGTCCGTATAAAGCACGGAAGTGGCCGGATTCACAATACCCATGTCCATTCCCTGCTGGATGGCATGATAGAGGAACACCGCATGCATGGCCTCACGGATATAATTGTTGCCGCGGAAAGAGAACGACAAATTGCTCACTCCCCCGCTCACATGTGCTCCCGGCAAATGCTTGCGTATCCATCCGGTAGCCTGAATGAAATCGACCGCGTAATTGTTGTGTTCTTCGATACCCGTGGCCACGGCCAGCACGTTGGGATCGAAGATAATATCATGAGGATTAAATCCTACTTTATCTACCAAGATATGATAAGCCCGTTCACAGACCTCAATCTTGCGGCTGAAAGTATCGGCCTGTCCCTTCTCGTCGAAAGCCATGACGATGACAGCCGCCCCGAGCTGTTTCACCTCGCGGGCATGCGCCACAAACACATCCTCCCCTTCCTTCAAGGAGATGGAGTTGACAATGCATTTACCCTGCACACACTTCAGCCCCGCACGAATCACTTCCCACTTGGAAGAGTCAATCATAAGAGGTACACGGGCTATTTCCGGTTCCGAAGCCACCAGATTCAGGAAAGTAGTCATCTCTTCTACCGCATCCAGCAGCCCGTCGTCCATATTGACATCGAGAATCAATGCCCCATCTTCCACCTGCTTGCGGGCGATGGACAAAGCCTCCTCGTATTTCTTCTCGTTGATGAGCCGGAGAAACTTCCGCGAACCCGCCACGTTGCAGCGTTCCCCCACATTCACGAAATTGATTTCGGGTGACACTTCCAGCAGTTCCAGTCCCGACAGCCACATATACTTGTGCGGCTGCACCGGCACGCGAGGCTGTACCCCCCGAATCAAATCCTGATATTTGGCAATATATTTTTCCGTAGTACCACAACATCCACCAATGATGTTGACCAGTCCTTCGTCGATATATTCCTTCACTTCGGCCGCCATATCTTCCGGCGTCTGGTCATACTGTCCCAGCGTGTTCGGCAGTCCGGCATTCGGATACGCACTGATATAATAAGGTGCACGGGCAGCCAGTCTTTCCAGGAAAGGCTTCAACTGACGGGCCCCGAACGAACAGTTCAGTCCGATAGAGAAAATATCCGCATGTTCCACTGAAGCCAGAAACGCATCCAGTGTCTGCCCTGACAAGGTACGTCCACCCACATCCGATACGGTAACCGACAGCATCAAAGGCACCTTCCGACCCGTTTTCTCCATCGAAAGTTCCGCCGCCCGAATCGCCGCCTTGGCATTCAGCGTATCAAAAATGGTTTCAATGAGCAAGGCATCCACCCCGCCTTCCAGCAAGGCTTCCATCTGCTCGCAATAAGCCGCCTGCAATTCGTCGAAGGTCAATGCCCGGAAAGCCGGATTGTTCACGTCCGGACTCATGGAGCACGTCTTGTTGGTCGGCCCTACGGAACCCGCTACAAAACGAGGCTTCTCCGGATTCATCGCCGTAAACTCATCGGCTATCCGACGGGCCAGACGGGCGGCTGACAGATTGATTTCCCGGCAATAAGCCTCCACGTGATAATCGGCCATCGACACCGAAGTGGCATTAAACGTATTGGTTTCGATTATGTCGGCTCCCGCTTCCAGGTATTTCCGGTGAATATCTTCTATCACCTCCGGACGCGTGAGGCACAGCAAGTCGTTATTTCCTTTCAGCTGTCCCTTTGCCTCCTTGAAACGTTCCCCCCGGAAATCCGCTTCCGAGAGATTATATTGCTGTATCATCGTACCCATCGCCCCATCGAGCACCAGGATACGTTCCCGTATCAGTTGTTGTATTGTCTTTGTCTGCATAGGCATGCCTACCCTTTTAGTTTAGCGTTTGAACATGCGGTCCATCATCCGCCGGTCTTCTTTCTCTTTCAATGTCTGACGTTTGTCATACTGTTTCTTACCCTTGGCCAGCGCAATGACCACCTTGGCCAGTCCACGCTCGTTGATATACATGCGTGTAGGCACAATGGTAAAGCCCGGCTCCTCGGAAGTGCGCTGCAACTTGCGCAGTTCCTTCTTGGTCAGCAGCAGCTTACGGTCACGCCGTGCCGTATGGTTATTGTACGAGCCATAAAAATACTCGGCAATGTGCATGTTTTTTACCCACAGTTCTCCACGGGAGAAGAAACAGAACGTATCTACCAGGCTCGCCTTCCCCTGCCGGATGGACTTGATTTCCGTACCGGTCAGCACAATTCCTGCGGTGTACGTATCGATGAATTCATAATCGAACGATGCCCGCTTGTTCTTGATATTAATATTATTCGCAACTGGTCTCATCAATTCAAAATTACAGACAATTTATTAAACACAAATTCAATCATCACCGGAGAAAGCAACACCAGAATGGAAGCCACCACGGTGTAAGAAGTCAGCCTGCTCTCCGGAATATCCAGAAAACGACGTGCCCCTTCAAACACCACCACCACAGTGTACAACTGCAGAATCCAATGCAGAATCTCAATGGAAATCAATCCGTTGACCACATCGAGCACAAACAAGACCGTCATGGAATATCCCACAAACACTTGCATTTTCTCCTTTGGCACATACTTGTCGAACCATCTCCAAGTAATTTTATCCAGCAGATAAGAAGCCAGAAAAAAACCTCCAAACAAGGCCACGGCCACGGCACAGCAACGTGTCAGCGCCCATTGAAAGAACTCCGAGCTGACATCCCGTCCGATGAAGGTCCCGATAAATTCGGCCAATCCGCACAATCCAATCAGCGGATAGACATATTCAGACATCATCCGGTTTCCTTGCCCTTCGGAAGCTTCTTTCTCCCAGAAACGACCGGGGGAGGAAAGCAAAAATGCCATTTTATTGAACAATTCTTTATAATTCATTCCCAATTCTTTTCATTATGTGATGAAACGAATTGCAAATTTACAAAAAAGTATGAGATTAAGTAAAGCGGAGGTTATCTTTTCAACCTATTTAAAAGTCTGACACTCTTAAAAAGTAAAAGCTTCTCCAGTGAGGAGATACGAAGAAATAAGAAGATTTTCAGAGACTTTTGAGGACTGTTCCAAAACGCAAAAGCGTTTCAGACAAAACGTCCTTGTGTTTCAGGCAAAACGCCCTTACGTTTTGTTCAAAACTCTTTGACGTTTTCCTTCAAACGCAAGGACGTTTTAGCACGAACACAAGGGCGTTTTTTTGAAAAAAAAATCGGCATTATGAAATCACTTATACAGTTATTCACAATGCCGATTTTTATTTTTATAACCTAATGGCTATTATTTGTTTGTTGTAGTATCCTTATACAATTCATATACAACCGTCTTAGTCTGTTTTTTGTTGGTATCCTTTGTAGGAACAGACATACTATTGTTATTATATTCGTATTCTACTTCCAATTTCTCAGGCTTTGCTCCATGGGCATTCTCATATTGAGCAAGCAGAATAGATAAACTCATATAAACAGCATCCGAATATTTTACCGTATAGTCAGTGGCCCAGCTTTCAGTAGTACCTGTAGCTTCCTCAGTAGAAGAATCCTCTATGCCTGTAATTTGATAACGCAAATATAATTTCAACGTTTTAGCATTCACATTATCGTTTTCCGGCACATAGTAAACACTCAAATGATGATTTACCAACTCTGAACTCAAATTTTCAGTCGTAGTACCTTTCTTCAAGAAATAGGCAGGAGTCAAAACCAAATATTTATTATATCCCCATATTCCACCACCGTTTTCTCCTAAAGAATAGAGAGAAACTGTAGACGTTTCATCAGGTAAAGTTGACTCTGCGTAACCCAAATCATTCAAATAAACCGGATTACTCAACATTGTGACTGGTAATTTTTTTGTTTCAGTAGTCAAATCCGCGTCGTTATACTGGCAATAAACAAATGCCAATTTGGAATTTGAGGTCGTAGTAATTGACTTACTGGGTACAAACTGCAAACCATCAGGAGTTGAAAAAGTTACACCACTCCAGTCTGAATTCACTTCCAAATAACCGTAATATTCACTTATTCCATCATCTTCAGAGTTCAAACAAGAACTAAACCCTACCATTGTCAATAATGCAGCAAAAATTACTGCCCATTTCTGTTTTTTCATACTTTATCCTACTCTTATCTTTGTTTATAAATTAAAATCCTGATTTAAAATTCACCAAATAAACGCGAAAAAAGGAAAACACTGCATAAGAATAGCCTAAATTTAACATAAATAAACCAATTCTATTTTATTGCAGCAAAAGAATCCAGATGCTCATCGACGTAAGCGGCAATCTGCGCCGTAATCTGCTCTTCGTCTTCCATATACTTCTCTTCCAAATCATCGAACGCCTCATATTGCTCGTACATGGCCATGAACTCCTCTTCCGTACAGTCTTTCTCCAAATCGGCACGGTGCGCATCGTAAATCTTCTTGGCTTCATAAATCAGCTTCGAAAAATCCTTCGCTCCGAACAGACGCATCGCCTTGGCAAACGGATTATCAAAGATATACGGACCATACCCATTCTGGATGAGCTGCACAAAACCGCCTTCCATCACTTCCTCCCGGAAAAAGTGATATCCCAGCAATGTATGCTGATAGCCGTTCAGCAACGGCATGGTCTTCTCATTAATCACCCCGCCTGTCACCTCCAGGCATTTGTCGATAAACACTTTCAAGAACGCATCCATGCCTTCTTCCGCTCCTTTGCGCAAATCCGCATCGGACACCGTAATCTGATTCATTTCCATGCTATACCTAATAATTGTTACTTATCTTTATGTAGCCTGCAATACAGATTGCATACTGTATCTGCGGCAAAGATACAAGAATCTTTCAGAAGAGTAAAAACATTTTGGCAAGCAGAGTTTACAAAACAGGCCAAACGGGAAAAAATATCATTAAAATGTAAGAAAAAGTTTGGTTTCGCACGTTGCAGAAAGAAATAAAACGACTAACTTTGCGTGCGGATTAAGGAAGAAATTCCGTAATTCGTGGTTTACGAAATACTTATTTTTTATTACCAATAAAACGTAAAGAATATGATTTATTCACATGAAGTTGAACACATGTGTTGTGTTGCTAAAGGACCTAACCACGGTCCGGCCCCAATTCCTGAAGAAGGAAAATGGATTCAAGCAAAAGAAATCAAAGACATTTCAGGCTTAACTCATGGTGTGGGATGGTGTGCTCCACAGCAGGGTGCTTGTAAATTGACTTTGAACGTCAAAGAAGGTGTAATCGAAGAATGTCTGGTAGAAACTATCGGTTGCTCAGGTATGACTCACTCAGCTGCTATGGCATCTGAAATCCTGCCGGGTAAGACAATTCTGGAAGCACTGAATACAGACTTGGTTTGCGATGCCATCAACACCGCAATGCGTGAATTGTTCCTGCAGATTGTTTACGGTCGTACTCAGTCAGCTTTCTCTGAAGGCGGTTTGATGATCGGTGCAGGCTTGGAAGACCTGGGTAAAGGACTCCGCAGCCAGACTGGTACTTTGTATGGAACAAAAGCAAAAGGTACTCGTTACTTGGAACTGACTGAAGGTTACATCACTCGTATGGCTTTGGACAAAGACAACCAGGTAATCGGTTACGAATTTGTTCACATGGGTAAATTCATGGAACAGATCAAGAAGGGTGTAGATGCAAACGAAGCATTGAAAGCTGTTACCGGAACTTACGGACGCTTCAAACCCGAACAAGGCGCAGTTAAATATATTGACCCACGTAAAGAATAATAAGGAGGATACAGATTATGATTAGACCAGTACAGTTTGAAAGTCAGGACCGTCGTATCAAGCAGATTTTGGCTGCTTTGAATGAAAACGGTATCAAAGACATTGAAGAAGCTAACGCAATCTGTGACGCAGCCGGCCTTGATCCGTATCTGACTTGTCAGGAAACTCAGGGTATCTGCTTCGAGAATGCTAAATGGGCATACGTAGTAGGTTGTGCCATCGCACTGAAAAAAGGTTGCAAAAACGCTGCTGACGCTGCAGAAGCAATCGGTATCGGTTTGCAGGCTTTCTGTATTCCGGGTTCAGTAGCCGATGACCGTAAAGTAGGTTTGGGTCATGGTAACCTGGCAGCTCGTCTGCTCCGTGAAGAAACTCAGTGCTTCGCTTTCTTGGCAGGTCACGAATCATTCGCTGCTGCAGAAGGTGCTATCAAGATTGCAGAAATGGCCAACAAAGTTCGTAAGAACCCGTTGCGTTGCATCTTGAACGGTCTGGGTAAAGACGCTGCGATGATTATCTCTCGTATCAACGGATTTACTTACGTTCAGACTAAGTTCGACTACTTCACAGGCGAATTGAATATTGTAAAAGAAACTCCGTATTCAGACGGTCCTCGTGCAAAAGTAAAATGCTACGGTGCAGACGATGTACGTGAAGGTGTAGCTATCATGTGGCACGAAAATGTAGATGTATCTATCACAGGTAACTCTACTAACCCGACTCGTTTCCAGCATCCGGTTGCAGGTACTTACAAGAAAGAACGTGTTCTTGCAGGTAAACCTTACTTCTCAGTAGCATCAGGTGGTGGTACAGGTCGTACACTTCACCCGGATAACATGGCTGCAGGTCCTGCTTCTTACGGTATGACAGATACTATGGGCCGTATGCACTCAGACGCACAGTTCGCTGGTTCTTCATCAGTTCCTGCTCACGTAGAAATGATGGGATTCCTGGGTATCGGTAACAACCCGATGGTAGGATGTACAGTAGCTTGCGCTGTGAACGTAGCTTTGGCTTTGAATAAGTAATTTATACTTGATTCAATATATAAATCCCTGTAACTCTTTGAGTTATGGGGATTTTTATTTTATCCGTACTGCATGGAGAAATGATAAATCTCCATCACTTTTCGTCTGTTGTGCTTCTTATAAATCGTTGTGAATGGATGCTGAAACTGACGCTGAATATCGCTTGAATCAGGCTTGTTTTTCTAAGGTTAAGAAGTGGCTGATTATCCTTGAAAATGGGCTGAAAAGAGGATATTTTGCGACCAATTTGCGACCATTTTTCCATTTTTTCAAAAGTGGTCGCAAAATTCGATTCATTTATCTAATACACAGAAAGATATATCATATTTAAAAGGACTTCCCAATGTCTAATTTTAAATGATTAAACTATGGTAAGAAGTTCTTTTTCTATTCTCTTTGCCATAAGAGAAAGTAAAGCAAGAAAGAGTGGTAAAGCTCCTATCGAAATTACAATTACAGTAAATGGGGAAAGATGCACTCTATCAACTGGTAAACAAGTTCCTATCGACAAATGGGACAAAACCAAGCAACAAGTAAAAGGTAAAGACGAAGAAGCTCAAAGCCTCAACAATTATCTAAAAGCAATCAAAGCCAAACTTTATCAGAAAGAAGCAGAATTGTTAGACAGAGGTTTTATCATCACAGCAGAACTATTACGTGACGCTTACTTCGATAAGATAGAATCACTCAAAGAGAAAACGCTGTTTGAAGTCTTTGAAGAACATAACCAAGAACAGGAAAAGCTGGTAGGCAATGGAGTTTCCAAAGCTACCTATTGGATTTCTGTTTATACAGTAAGATTACTCAAAGAATTTGTTCAGCAGAAATACAAAAGAGAAGATTTATACCTACGCGAATTGAACCTGAACTTTATCCAGTCTTTTCATTCATTCCTAAGAATAGATAAAGGAATGGCTCAAAATTCATCTACCAAACACCTAAAGCTACTTAAAAAGATTGTCAACCTTGCAGTAGCTAATTCCTACATGACTACCAATCCGTTCATCACTTATAAGATAGAACGTGAACCCGTGGAAATAGACTTTTTGGATGAAGAAGAACTACGGAAAATTATCAACTTTGACACTCCCCTACCCAGACTGGAGAGAGCAAAAGATATGTTTCTCTTTGGGTGTTTCACTGGATTGAGCTACATCGACATCAAAACCTTAGCTCCAGAACATTTTGAAAAGGACAGCACAGGTAGAATCTGGATTAAGAAACGCAGAGTAAAAACTGGAGTTCTTTCACGCATTCCCCTACTCCCCATCGCCAAACTGATATTGGATAAATACAAAGGTGGAGAGAAATTACTGCCAATTCAAGACCCAGCAGATATAAACAAATACCTAAAGGATATAGCCATTTTGTGTGACATCAAGAAACGAATCACATTTCATACCAGCCGCCACACATTCGCCAGCACCGTTACTTTAGCCAATAATATCTCACTGGAAGTCGTTTCTAAGATGCTTGGTCATACCAATACCAGAATGACTACTCATTATGCCAAACTGATAGATAAGTGCATAGGTGAACAGATGGATAAGCTCATGGAAACATTTATTGGAGATTCAAACCTATAACCCCTCCAATTAAGATTATCCCACTTGCAGTTATTGTGAGTGGGATTTTCTTTTTTAATTTTGCATATAAACCATTACACCAAGAATATGCAACCAATAGATAAATTTCAATGGAACAATATAAATAAAGAAAAAGAGTTATTGGAATATATTTCTATCTTAGAAAAAATATTTATTCCAGACTTTGACTTTGCAGATGAAGACCCTTTTTGCTATTACAATATATCAGTGGTAGAGGAAAAAGAAAAATCTCCAGAAGAATGGGAAGAAATAGGCAATCAGCCATTAATACCTGCTATATCAGAAACTTTACAAATATTCTCAGATAGATATAACAACAATTTAATATCCGAATATTTTAATTATAATGACTATTTAAAGGACGAACTAATACAGAAATTCATCACAGAATTAGAACTTGATATAGATAAATTTTGGATGCTTATACTTTTCATCTATGATTACAGCTATCATTATTATATAAATGGAGCAGAAAGAAAAGAGTCACCTTATGAACAACTCCAAAAGTTTACTACATCCATAATAAATAACGTAGAAGATTTTAACGAAAATACTGGAACAACATTTATTAAACCCATAACTCTAAAACTATGCATGGAAGGAGAACAAGAAATCATTATAGATAGTCCTACTACAATCCATTATATAGCAAGCGCAACAGATTCACTTGCAAAGAAAGAAAATTTAAGCACTATGCCAATAATGAAATATAAAGCAAAAGTACAAACACCTGAATCCACAAAAGATTCTCCACTCATAGCTTTTTTTGCTAAAATGTTTCTTAGTTTTTTTGATACACAAGACCAAGTCGTAAAAAAAAGGAGAAAAGGAGCAAAACATTCTCAGAAAGAAATTGACCTTATCTGTCAGTTGATAGCTTTTACAAAACTATCCATTAAGGAATGTTGGAAACAGACAGAAAATGATACACTGAAAGCATTTTTAAAACAATACAAGAACTTTGAGCCAAAAACAATAAACAGCATTTACCCCTCATTCAGATTATAAATTGTTTGTCCTTTTAAAAAAAATCCCATTACTCAATTCTCTCTAAAGGGAATAAAGTAATGGGATATTTTATTCCTTAAACCTTCTCCATATCACTCTACTTTTGTACAGTCAAAGGGAATGAAATATATCCCTAAACTAAGGGTAATAAAAAGCAATCAAGTTTTATTCCCTATAACGAGGATAGAAAGCCCATACCTTTGCAAAGTAATCAGAAATAAAACGGTGCGCACCTTTTAATGATGATTATCTGACAGTTCCCTCAGAATGGGAATAAAGTAAAAACTAAAAAAAGAAGAATTATGGAATTTAACATTAATGAAACACTTGTTCCACAAGTAGAGAAGTACGATAATCAAGGTGCGCACAATGCCATCAAGTCAATGATGCAGAGAAAAGAAACTCTAAGCATTAGATTATATACCGACAAGGAAAACTATCCTTGCATTTGGGTAGAATCTTATAATGTTGCAGGTTTCAAATACTATGTCAATCCAGCTTCTTTCAAATGGATATACACTTATCTGACAACTGGAGAAAGTGAAGATGGAGGAATAAAACCAACTGAACTTACACCTTTTAAAGCAAACGAAGATAACAACTTTCAGTTATCCATATTGAAACAACTCATTGAATCTGGCAAACGTGTGCAGTTCGTACCTTTGTTTCGCGAGGTCAATAATTATATCAGTGCAACCAGCGCATTCCTGCGTGGTAAGATATTTTTCCGAGTAGAACGTACAGAAGAACTTCTGGACTACCTGCGTGAAAAGGAAGCTATAATCTGATACTTATTAACCTAAAGAGTGGGAGCTAAAAACTCCCCTCTTCTAAAACGAAAACAAGATGAATACTACATATATCAATATAGAAAAGAAGAATGGAAAAATCCAATATCTGACAGAAGTCTTACCAGAAATTCCAACCAATACCATACTCTATAAAAAACTGACAGGACTGGGAGCAACTTATGGCGAACTGAAAGCTGATAGAGATTCTATTATCTTAGAACCGAATGTTCCAGTAATCAAAGGCAAGTGCAAAGACCCGAAACACGCAAAGGACAATCTTATGGGAGTTTACGAGAATGTAACGGTAGATTCTATTGTAAAATACCTGCAAGCCAGTAAGGAAAAACATATAAAACTATTATCCACTCCAGAAAGTTTTTCCAAGATTAAAGCTGCATTTGAAGAAATTGACAGGGACATTTATTCTACCTGCTATCTGTTGTTCGATGAATGCCACAAGATAGTGAAAGATGTAGACTACAGAGAAAACATAACATTACCTTTCGATGATTTCTTCATATTTGAGAACAAAGGGCTTGTGTCTGCTACTCCACTTGCTTTTACCGACCCAAGATTCTTTAAGCAAAAATTTCAGATAATGGAGATTCAACCCAACTTCGAATATGCCCAACCATTAAACCTATACCATACTAATAATGTGCTACAGGAATTAAAGAAACGAATCGGCAATATAGAAAAACCGATATTTCTCTTTATCAATTCCACTGAAACTATTTATTCAATTATGGATAAACTGGATATTCTGGAACAATCTACAGTGTTCTGCGCATACAACAGTGTAAAGAATCTAAAGGATAAGAAGTTCAGTCAAGTCTATTCAGATTGGGATGCAGCCAAGATGAACAAATACAATTTTCTGACAAGCAGATTCTTTAATGCTCTGGATATTGAACTGGATTTCCAGCCAGAAGTTTTTATTGTAACCGATGTTACTATGGCTACCCAGAGCATAATAGACCCGTTTACCGACACCATACAGATAATTGGAAGATTCAGAAATGGGATAGTCTCAGCAAGCCATATAACGAATACGGACTATAAATTTCAAGCAAGGTCAAAAAAACAGTTACAGTTTAGAATCAATGTGTTTGAAGAAAATTATAAAATGCTCAAGGCATACTATGACAATGCAACCAGCGATGAATTAAGGGATGCAGTTAAAGCGATACTTAATAATCATCCGCTCACTCCTTTATTAAACATAGATGGAACAAAGAACTGGTTTAAGATAGACAATTATCTGGCAGAAAATCTGGTACAGGGATATTATAACAGTTTTGATGAATTGGTAAAGAACTACAAGCAATGCAAATCCTTTAAACTGAATTATGAATCAACCGCCTATAAATTGAGTGACACCGAAAGGCTTAAACGAGAAAACAAATCACTAAGCATAAAAGCCAAACGTAGGGAAATAGTGGAACAACTGGAAATTCTGAAAGGGGATGAAACCAGCATAGCGATGGAGCACAAAAGAGAACTTATCCGAACAGACGCTTTTATAGTCCAAGCTTATGATGAATTAGGTAAGGCAAAAATAGAGGAACTGAAATACTCCCAGCCCAAAATAAGAGAAGCTATGATACTCAAAAAGTACAATGAGAATCGGACAGGTACAGAGTTCATTGAAATGGTGAAAAACAGGTTTAAGGCAGGACAATCCTATGAATTATCTCAGATTAATAAAATCAGGGATGAAATATACAGCTTATTGAATATGCCACCTATAAAGAAGAAACCAAAGGATTTTCTAAGTGATTTTTTTGAGCTAAGAGATTATTGGAAGAACAGACAAAGAGCCTTATTTCTGGAATATGCAAAAGTTTAATCAGATACAACATTTTATCATAAAACCTCTTATTATAACCCCTTTTCTAAAAATGTTGTACTTACCCGAAATGAAAGTCCAGATTCAATTTATCTGGATTTTCTTCTGGGTTACAATACAAGCATACCAATAGTTTAAATTCAGAATATCCTCAAATTTGAAATTCCAATGTGTGACCCTAAGATTAGTCCCCCACCTATAAAGTAACTATCTTTATACTATCTCAGACAGATAATCCCACTAACAAGATTCCCCATTTACAGACCATTCAATATTTCTAAAATGCAAGAATTTACTTATGAGCAAATCAGAGAAAAAGCATTAAGACAAGGAGTAAAAGATAACAGGGTTCATATAGGATTATGGGCTAATATTAATAACTATCTAAAGACAAGGAGAAAGAAAAATGGAAAGGTTACTACCTATTATATCTCATTGCAAAAACTGGCTTACTGAAAAGATAAGATTTAAAGTACAGAGATTGATTTTGTCTAATTTATTGGGCGTGCTTATTCCCTTTTTACCGTGTGCTTAATCACCCCCTCTCTACATTCCTACTACTACACTCCTATTAGACCATGCAATCCTCTTACGAGCATTGCAATGGTAATTTGGATATTGGGGATTTATAAAAAACGATGATATGTGGATTTACAACAAGCATATATATGACAAGCTAAGCGAACTAAGGAAAATCAACAGATTAAGTTCTTCTAAAATGAGATTTCTATTAAAGACCAACCAAATCATTCTTATTAACCATATTGAGCGATTGCCTTATGACGAAACTACCATTCAAAGAATACACCGTAATGAATAATACTCTTATCCAGAAACTTGGTTGTGCAGATGTTTACAGAACCTATGTGTTACTATTAATAGCAGACAAAAGTACACTGACAACTGATACTACCATAGAGGAACTTGCATCATTTGTTGGTGAATCAAAATCCAACTATAAAGGTAACAGGAAAACCAAATCATTCAATGACAAGTTAAGAGATACAGGAGAAGTTACCATACAAGAAAAGAACAGTGGCAGAAAGGACAGAACTTGGACTGATTATATCTTTTCTCCAGTTACTTATGGAAATTACAGAAGAATCAGCAGGGAGTTTTACGATTCATATAATGATACATTGGATTTGAAACTTAGAGGATTCATTCTTAAACTGTTCAGTGCAGCAGAGCCACACAGCCATACCATTACTTTACCCATGAGAAAACTGGAAAAACTAATTCACATGGGGCATGATACCATTAATAAATATATAGACCAGCTAATAGAACTGGACTTATTAGATGAAGTTGGTGATTCAACCATATTAAAAGCCAAAGGTCTGATTATAGACCAGCCCAAAGATAAATATGTGGAAGAAGTCAAAGCTCGTTTTGAACACATGATAGCTTATAATGAAAGCAGAGGGAATCCAATTTCAAGAGAGTGCATGATTTATAAGAAGTGTAAAGAAAAACAATTTGAAGGAATCCAAAACATGCACGCTTTTATAAAATCATTGGAAAGTGGATTGACAGGAAGAAAACAGAATGTGAAGGATAAGGAAGATATACAAGATTTAATCTTATAATGCAACAACATTTAAGGTAAAAAAGGATTTTATAGCCCCAATCCTAAAAATGTTGTACAAGATACCATACCCCAATTTCATACCCCCTCACATCAAGCAAAGGAAAAATGAAAATTGGCAGACACTACCCACCCCCAGATTCATTATAAATTTTACTATTCACCTCACATCATTGATAGACTTTATAGGATGATACACAAATACATGGATAATATAAATAGCCTAATCGTATCACACCTATAAACGTACCAAGAGTATTTGTAATCGTACCAAGAGGGAATCGAAGCAATTCATTGCTTCATGGGCGATTCATTGCTCTGGAGTTAATTCAATCAATAATCATTTAAACAATTTATCATTATGAGAAATTTAGTTATTATGCCAGCTATGGCACAGAATCGTGAGAGAATGAATTTGGGTGAATATGCAGAAGAAGCTACCATTATCATGGACGAGCCAGTAAAGCCAGCCAATCATTTTATCGAAGCCAACACACAGGAAGTAACATTGAATCATTTAAAGAATGATTGCATTACACCAGTGTTCTCTAAAGACAATGGGCTAACAATCAATCATGCTCAGTTTGTGGAAACAATACAGGATGCAGCACAATCTTTCTTTAGTGGTGAAAAGGTGGAACAAGCCACAATCAGAGCAAGCCACATTATTAAAGGCAGAATCCCAGAAGCAATCCACAAACCAGCCAACCAACTATTGGAATCTGACAAGACTATCTATTATGAAAGGGCAGCTTTCAGCATTGATATTCCTACTATCTATGAAACAGTAGGAGGAAACAAGCTGAATCTTTCTATCGTAGGAGTAAGAGCTTACAACCAGATGAATCTATACAGCAAAAAAGTGCCCGAATTGTTTAAATTAGCAGTCGGATTTAAAAATACCGTTTGTACGAATTTGTGCATATTTACGGATGGTTACAAGGATGATTTGAGAGTAAGCAATACTACAGAACTTTATCGTGCAGCACTGGAACTTTTCAGTAACTACAATCCAGCCAAACATCTTTATCTGATGCAGCAGTTAGGTAATACTTCCATGAGTGAACACCAGTTCTGCCAAATAATAGGTAGAATGCGACTTTATCAATGCTTGCCAACAGGCTACCAGAAAGCATTACCCAGAATGTTGCTTACTGATACGCAGATAAACAGTGTAGCCAAGGCATACATCAATGATGAAAACTTTGGCAGCTTTGGAAGTGAGCTTAATATGTGGAGATTTTACAATTTATTGACAGGTTCTACGAAAAGTTCATATATTGACGTCTTCTTAGACCGTTCACTTAATGCTACAGAAATGGCTTTAGGAATCAATTCAGCTTTACATGGTGATGAGAAATATAAATGGTTCATTGATTAAATGAGCTTTATTGATTGAGAGAAAAGGGCAGCTATTAAGTTAGTTGTCCTTTTTTCGTTTATATAAACTTATAATACAAACTATTATGAATAAAGATATTGAAAAAGTAGTTGAGCATATTACAGAAATGCAGAACAAATTAAACCGCAGTGAGAATAATCTTCAATACATAAAAAGACTACAGGCACTTAAATATTGGTTACTAAGATTTGATGAACTGTTGGAAAACAGACTTGCAGGAGAATATGCAGCAGTTTATGAAAGCTATTTCTGTACCTGTTGCGGATTCTCTTTTTATGATAGAATCTGTAATTCTATTCTGGATTATAAATATGGAAATAAACCTTTTTAAATTTTGACATTATGAATATAGATTATAAAGTAGGAGAAGTGAAATTATCATACAAACCCAAATTCAAGAATCAATATAAAGTAACCTGTTCAGAGGATGCTTATAAATATCTACTTTCTACATATAAGAAAGGAACTATATGTTACAAGGAATATTTCAAAGTCCTGTTCCTAAATCAAGCCAACCAGATTTTAGGATATACTCTAATTTCAGAGGGAGGACTGACAGAAACGATTGCAGATATAAGACTTATTTTTCAAGCTGCACTACTTACAAATTCCGTAGCTTTAATTCTGGCACATAATCATCCAAGTGGAAATTTAAAGCCAAGCCCAGAGGATATAAGACTGACTAAGCAAGTAAGAGAAGCATCTAATTTTATGAGGATAAAAATCTTAGACCATATCATCCTTTCAGATACAGAATACTACAGTTTTACAGATGAAGGAATGCTGTAACCATATATATTTTAAATACACAGGTAGGACAAATCAAGAACAAGGTTATTTTTATAAACCCAAATAAAAGTTTGTCCTACCTAAATTTTTAACTACAGATATATTTAAAGTCTGATTATTTATGTTTGGCATTTCAGCCTTATAGTAACAGGTCAATTCCATAAGTTTTTAAACTTTAGAATCACTTCTATTTTAATAATCCATATTGTAGATAGCTGTTTCAAAATATCCAAAGAAATAGCCGTATATATATAGTCATATAAATTTTGAGTATATAAGTTAATATTTATTTTAGATTTTATTCAAAATATCAAAACCTTTCGTTACATTTGCATCAATTCCAGTGGATTATAGAGTTAATAAACTGGAAGGACATAATTAAACGAAAGGTGTTATTGAAATTATCTTCTTGTAACAAATCTCGCAAATTTGAAACGCTGTGAAGATGATGGCAGTAGCACCCCACCATTGATATATCCATACCTTATGTTTATAGGGCTTAGATATTGTCAAATTGGTGTGGGTTGCTATTGTTTTATCCACAGCAAGGGCAATGAATGCGAGAGCCTGTTACAAGGATAAAGCAAATAGTGTTCCCACACCTTTTTATTTTAACTGCTTATCCATAGGGAACAGGTGGGCATAGATTGATAGATATGAAAACCTACTTGTTGGATATTCTTAACAGATACAACAGATTTAGTGAGAATCTGGATGTCAAAACTATACTATGCAATAAATCATGGTCAGTTTTTAATGATACAGGAAATAAAGAACTCTATATCTTTCAAGAAAACGGCAACCTTATTGCATCCGTAAATGGCAATGTACATAACGGTAATTGGCAATATATATCAGCAAATAAGTCTATTATCCTTTCTTTTAAGGAACAATCTTATATGCTACATCCTTCTTTTTTTGATAAAACTATATTTGCCTTGCAACAAGACGGGACAAATAAATATGCTTTTATGATTGATGAAAAACAAAGTCAGTCATTTCAACCTAAATCACTTACTGAATTAAATTCCTATTTTGAGAATATAGAGCACAAAAGAATAGAAGAAGAACAACGAAGAATTAGACTACAAGTTGAACAAGAAAAAGCGAATGAGCAAAGAAGAATAGAAGAAGAACGTAGAGAACAAATAAAAAGGCAACAAGAACAATTACAGCAATATAAAAATAACAAACGATTAGAATATTGGGAGCAAAATAAAGATTATATATCACTACTGTCCACTAAAAATGGACAAGGTTAAAAATTAAATAAATTCGGTTCAC
>URWA01000029.1 GCA_900551445.1 uncultured Bacteroides sp.
TTCTTTTTACCCACATTTTCCCCACTTTAATTATTTCAAATGCGGGTCTGGGTACGAAGAGGTTGACTTAATCAAGTCAGCCTTTTTTTATATACAAACCAATCTTTCGCTCCTATGAAGAATCGTATCGCAGAGCTTGATTACTTGAAAGCCATCTTTATTTTGCTGATGATTGTTTTTCACCTGGTTTATATCGGTGACAAGTATCCCTACGCCAAGTCGTTGGTATATACTTTCCACATGCCTGCGTTTCTTGTTATTTCCGGTTATGTAATGAACATCGCTAAGGAAGGCCGTCTGTTCCTTCGGAGCATGGGCTGGATTTTTGTCCCTTATGCAGTGATGGAAACCGGCTATGTCGTGATGTCCTCCATCCTTCCCGTCCGGGAATCAGTGGGTCATTTGAGCGTGTCGTTATGGCTTGATAAGTTGTTTCTTCATCCGCTGGGGCCTTACTGGTATTTGCATACCCTGATGTTGTGCGGACTGACGTATTGGGGAGTGGACAAACTGGCCGGGCGATGGAACCGTACGGTGTCAGTACTGATTCTGCTGGCATTGTGCTATGCCGTATTGTCAGCTTTAGGTGTACTGTCTCTGATCAATGCACTTTATTTCATGGCAGGGGTGGCATTGAAACGGACAGACATAGATTTCCGTGCTTTCTTTGCGCCTTCCTTTTGGGCAATTCTTCCCATTGTCTGGCTGGCTTCCGAGGAAGTGAATTTGGATAAGTCTTCGCTGGCTGGAGTAGCTTTGACCTACTTGGTCATGAGTCTGCTGCTGGCCATGTTCCGGTATCTTCCGGAGAAATTGAAGCATCCGCTGGGTTATATCGGTTCGCATACATTCATCTTGCTGGTCTTTTCCCCGGTCTTTACAATGGCAGTGAAACCGTTGGTGAAGTTGTTTGCCTTCGACGGAACCGGGATGGTTTTTCTGTGTGTTTCACTTTGTATTTGCGTGATAGGCTCCTTTGCAATAGCCTGGTGTATGGACAAACTGCGGATATCCCGTTTTTTCTGGGGAAAACCCCGTATGCTTCAGCCATTGGACATGAACCGGTGACATTTTGACAGCCTTGTTTTTTGGCATTGAATTTGTTTGTTATTTAGCAGATGTTGAATTACTTAACCAACTATATAAAACTATGATTTCAGAAAAATTACAAAATGCCATCAACGAGCAGATTACTGCCGAGATGTGGTCTTCTAACCTGTATTTGTCCATGTCTTTCTACTTGAAGAAAGAAGGTTTTGACGGTTTCGCTTCTTGGTTGAGACAGCAGTCGCAGGAAGAATTGCAGCATGCATACGATTTGGCCGATTACTTGGCTAAGCGTGGTGGTGCCGCAAAGGTAGACAAGATTGATGTCGTTCCGCAAGGCTGGGGAAGCGTACAGGAAGTCTTTGAACATGTGTACCAGCACGAATGTCACGTATCTGAACTGATTGATGAGCTGGTAAATGTGGCTTCTGAAGTTAAAGATAAAGCTTCACAAGATTTCTTGTGGGGATATGTTCGTGAACAGGTTGAAGAAGAAGCTACTGCTCAGAACATCCTTGAAAAGATTAAGAAGTGCGGTGATGCAGCCGGTATTCTTTACTTGGACGACAAACTGGGACAACGCAAATAATTGCACGCGTTTTTCATGAAGTATTTATCCTGGATGAAGGCCTGATGAAATTTAGGTTTTCATTCAGGATATTTTGTATCATAATTTCCCTATCCTTTTTGTTTTTCCGCTATAAATTTTATCTTTGCCACGTTAAATAAATATTGAATCCGAGCAAAATGGGGGATATAATACTAAGGGGGTGGAACTGGTGCCGCCGCTTCCGGCATCGTCGTGGATATGGAGTTCATTCTCCTTCCGATTTCTTTTTTATCACGTTCGTAGTGTACGAGCGCTTGCCGTTCTATGCCTATGGACCGTTGCATCACTTGCGCAGGGTGGTGGCTTTCTTGCCTCATTACCGGGAGAAGGTAGATAAGTTTCTGTTTCGGCTGGTCAACTATCTGCGGCCGTCCGTAATGTGGGAAATCGGTACGGGAAGCGGCATGAGTACCCGTTATATGGCCGAAGCCCATGCCGACATGCAGGTCTATACGTTTTCAGCAGAGCCGGAAGATGCCGTGAAACGAATTCTTTCGGGAAAACCTTCCATTGATTACCGGACTGGCGACTGTTGCACGGAGATGAAGAAACTGGTTGCGGAAGGGGTGAAACCGGAAATCGTGCATATCGCCCATACCACCGCTTATAAAGAAGCGTATGAGCAACTGCTTCCACTAGCCGATAAACATACGTGCTTCGTGATTGGTACACCCTATGCCACGCCGGACAAGAAAAAATGGTGGAAAGAAGTGATTGCAGACCCTCGTACGGGAGTGACATTCGATCTTTATGACGTGGGACTGGTATTTTTTGATAAAGAACGTGTGAAAGAACACCGCATCGTGAATTTCCTTTGAATTTGCTAAAACCTTTGAACTTGAAGATATGAAACTGACTAAGATTTATACGAAGACGGGAGATAAAGGTACTACTTCCTTGGTGGGAGGAGTACGGGTGTCCAAATCTGATGTACGTCTGGAAGCGTATGGCACGGTGGATGAACTGAACTCTACCATCGGATTGCTGGTTTCCGTGATGGATGATCCGGAAAATGAGGAACTGCTTCGTTATGTGCAGCACAAACTCTTTTCATTAGGGTCTTATCTGGCTACGGACATCGAAAAGATGGACCGTCCGGTAGAAAGTCATATCTCCGAAGAAAACGTGCATCGGTTGGAACAGGCCATCGACCAGATAAACAGCTCGCTGCCTTCCTTATCTGGTTTTATTTTGCCGGGAGGAAGCTATCCGGCTTCCGTCTGTCATGTCTGCCGCACGGTTTGCCGTCGTGCGGAGCGGCGGATTCAGGCACTGGAAGACACGCTTTCCTATGAACTGGATGAGCAGGTAAAGTGTTTTATCAACCGATTATCCGATTATTTGTTCGTTTTATCAAGAAGGTTAAATAATTTAACAGAAGAAAGCGAAATTTATTGGGATAAGCGTTGCGAGTGAAAGAATTTGTTATACATTTGTGTTTCAATATAACGGAAGTAAAACTGTTTAAAATTATATACTATGTATTGGACATTGGAATTGGCCTCAAAGCTGGAAGATGCTCCTTGGCCAGCAACTAAAGACGAGTTAATTGATTATGCAATGCGTTCGGGGGCTCCTTTGGAAGTTATCGAAAACTTGCAGGAAATGGAAGATGAAGGTGAAATTTATGAAAGTATAGAAGATATCTGGCCTGATTATCCTAGCAAGGAAGATTTCTTCTTCAACGAGGAAGAATATTAAACAAAAGATAGCCAGAAAGAACTTTCTGTAAATCCAGACAATATCAGAGACACAGGTGGAAGTCGGATATTGTCTGGATTTTTTTGTCTCAACAAACGTTATAAATGGATACCCTTCCTTATTTGTTTCATTCAAAATTTGTTCTTATTACAGAAGATGTTACTTTTGCAAAGTGAGAAGATAAGTAGAATTTGATAACCCTCATTATTTGTGTGACTTATGAAAAGAATATTGTTAATGCTCTTGACAGCGGCCATGCTGACTCCGGCTTGTGGAAGTAATGCCGCGAAAGACAGTCAGGCAATGGCGCAGGAGAGTACAGCGGAGCAGGGCAACGTGACTCACCTGACTAAAGCCGAGTTTCTGACCAAGGTGTATAATTACGAGAAAAATCCCAAGGAATGGAAATACGAAGGCAAACTGCCGGCTATCGTGGATTTCTATGCCACTTGGTGCGGCCCTTGCAAGATGGTGGCTCCGATACTGGAGGAACTGGCAGGAGAATACAAAGGCAAGATTGTAGTGTATAAGATCGATACAGACAAGGAGCCGGAGCTTTCCGCCGCTTTCGGTATCCGCAGCATTCCGACCTTGCTGTTTATTCCGGCAGAAGGCACGCCGCAAGTATCTCAGGGTGCCATGCCGAAGGATGCTTTGAAGAAGGCCATCGACGAGTTCCTGTTGGGAAACAAGAAATAAATTCCTGGTGTGGGAAAAACAAAGTGTCCCCGAAGTCTGCATAAAGGCTTCGGGGACACTTCATTTATAGATAGGGCTGTTATTCTCTGTCACTGTCTTCAATCAGTTCTCGGATGGCTTGGTTGAGCTCATCCTCTTTGAGCAGTTCCTCCAAGGTGAGGTGCATGCGCCAGCGCCAGTAATGCCGTGGATGGGCCGGAATGTTGATACGTTCGGCTTCCACATCCGGGCTGCGCAGGCGTTCGTCAATGCTCATCCAATCCTGCCAGGCCAGTATGCAAAGCAGGGACGGACTTTTCAGGTGATTGAATACGATGTCTTTGCAAAGCCATCCGGGAGCAGGTGACGGAATGGCTCCCATGTGGTGCATTTCGTTGTGATAGAAGCGTTCGGTACGTGCCGGATCTTCTTCCCACCAGCCACGCAGGGTAGACATGTCGTGAGTGCCGATGGTACATACCGACAAGAAGGGATAGTTTTCCGTATGTCCGAATTCCTCGTTCATCTCTTTGGGCATGCGTTGTATTTCGAGCGACAGAATCTGCAGCTGTTTCATGACCCAAGGCACACATTCGGGCACCATGCCGAGGTCTTCGCCACAGACCAGCATCGGAGTGGACTGGGTGAGAACCGGCAGTTTCTTCATGGCTTCCTGATACCAGAACTCGTTGTGCCGCTGATAGTAGTAGTGGTTGTACAGGTGGTTGAAGGCTTCCTGTTCCTTGAAACTCAGCTGCTGGAACACGAAGTCATGCTGTACGGCGATGCGCGGATGGTATTTCTCTGGGTCGTGGTGGTCGGGGAGGAAGAGCACGTCACTGATGAGGGTGTAGAGACCTTCCTTCAGTTTCAGGCTTTCTTCGTCGTGCTTGTCGCCGAACCAGGCTTCCACTTTCCGTTGGGTGTCAAATTCCGGACGCATGGCATAGCGTCCTTCTGCCACAGGTTCCAGGAAGGTGTTCCGGACCATGTCGCTTTGTGCGCCGAACAGTTTCTCCAGTACGCTATCGTCAATGAACGGATGGGTCATGAAGTCGGGGTCGAAGTGGAGGCCGAAACTCTTGATTTCGTCCACGCTGAGCGGAAGGGACGGCGAGAACTGTCCGAGCAGTCCGTGTACGGAATGGTCGGGAATTTCCCAGATGCGGAAGAAGCCCAGAATGTGGTCGATGCGGTAGGCCGTGAAATACTCGGCCATCTTGGAGAAGCGGCGGCGCCACCAGCGGTAGTTGTCCTTTTCCATGACCTCCCAGTTGTAGGTGGGGAATCCCCAGTTCTGTCCGTTGACCGAGAAATCATCGGGGGGAGCACCGGCCTGTCCGTTGAGGTGGAAATAATGAGGTTCTACCCATGCTTCCACGCTGGTGCGGCTGATGCCGATGGGGATATCCCCTTTCAGCAGGATGCCTTTCTGGCGCGCGTAGGTGCTCACTGCCAGCAGTTGTACGTGAAGCAGGTATTGCAGGTAGTAGTAGAAAGCTATCTGCGGATAAGCCTTATGTCCGGAGGTACACAGTTGGGCAATTTCGTCTGCCTGATAGGTACGGTAGGCCGGCCACTGGTTGAAGTCGGGGGTGCCGTATAAGTCGCGCAGGTTACAGAAGGCAGCGTACGGACGCAACCATTCTTCATTGCGGCGGAAGAAGTCCAGGAAATCTTCCGAAGCAAGTGTTTTCTTTCCTTCCTGTTTGTATATCTGGTGCAGGTAATTCAGCTTCAGCTGGGTGGACTGTTCATAATCCATCAAGGAGAATGAATTCACCTTGAGACGTTCCTTTTCAAAGGCTTCGGCCGCTTTCTTGTTGTGGAGCGGTGGAAGCTGGCGAAGGTCGATGTACATCGGGTGGAACGCATAGATGGAGATGCTGTTGTAGGGATAAGAATCCGTCCACTTTCCCGTCAGTGTGGTATCGTTGATGGGAAGAATCTGGATGGCTCTCTGCTTGGTCTCATACGCCCAGTCCATCAGCATCTTCAGGTCGCCGAAGTCGCCCATGCCGCAGCTTCCTTCCGAGCGGAGGGAGAATACGGGGATGGCGCAGCCGGCAATCCGGTGGGGAGTGTCGTCAAAGAACACTTCCGTCTCCATGGGCAGATAGGTCTCTCCGCGCTGCAACGGCTGGAGAGGGAAAGTGCGGTTGGGGCGTGTTTCCCATCGTTCTACGGCCCCTGTTTCTTCTTGAAGTGCCACGAACTTGTATTCAAAAGGGAACTGCAGGGTGGAGGCATCCAGTGTCAGGTGCCACACATTGGGTTGCACTTCCTTCATCCGCAGCGGGCGGCAATATTCCCAGTTGCCCAGGGCGGCACAGCTTCCGATAACTCCCAGCTGTTGTTTCCGGTTCCGCAGTCCCGGACAGAGCGCCCGGAAAGTGATGCAGCGACCGGCATTGTCGGACAGTTTGGACGGTTGTTGAGGCGTGTATGCGTAGTTGAAGGCCGAGGTATAGAGATAAGCGTTTTGTGGCAGGTCTCTCCAGCAGTCTTCAATGAGATAATGCTGTTGTTGCACGTTGCCCGGGTAGAAAGAGTGGGGAATGGCTCCGAACTCTTTCCGCACCACCTTCCCGTGCAGGCTGACCGCATAGCGGTAGGTGATGGGGGCAGAGGAAAGAAAGTCGAAATTCGCTTCGCCTGTCCATTCCTCACCGTTGCGGGTGGTCATCTCCACGGTATGTTGTATCTGTTGCTGGTTGAGAAAGATGCAGAGACTTTCTCCCCAGACCGTGCGGTATTGTATGCGAAAAGTAATTTTCATATCTTATGTATTAGTTGTGGCTATTTGTTTTGCTCAAAAATAATGAATCTCATGGAGTTGTGCAAATAAAAAAACTCCGGATGTCCTTTCGGAATCCGGAGTTTCCCTCTGTAAGATGTGAGGCTGGATTTAAAATAATGAATTAAGAAAAAATGGAATCATGCGTCGATGTTTGCATACGTCGCATTCTTCTCAATAAATTCACGGCGCGGGCCTACATCGTCGCCCATCAACATGGAGAAGATGTAGTCGGCTTCGGCCGCATTTTCAATGTTCACTTGTTTCAGGATACGGGTTTCCGGATTCATGGTGGTTTCCCACAGCTGTTCCGGGTTCATTTCACCCAAACCTTTGTAACGCTGGGTGTGGATGCCTTGTTCGCTTCCGTCGCCGTATTTCTGGATGAAGGCCTGACGGGCCTCGTCCGTATAGCAGTATTCACTGATCTTTCCTTTGCTGCATTTGTACAACGGCGGAGTGGCGATGTACAGGTGTCCGCCCTGGATGACTTCGGGCATGTAGCGGTAGAACAGTGTCATGATAAGGGTGTCGATGTGAGAACCATCGACATCGGCATCGGTCATGATGATGACCTTGTGGTAGCGCAGCTTGTCGATGTTGGCTTTCTTGCTGTCTTCTTCTCCGTCTACTCCGAAGCGTACGCCCAATGCCTGGATGATGTTGTTCACTTCGTCGCTTTCGAAAGCTTTGTGCCACATGGCTTTTTCCACGTTCAGAATCTTACCGCGCAGCGGCAGGATGGCTTGGAACTGACGGCTTCGTCCCTGCTTGGCAGAACCACCGGCCGAATCACCCTCGACGAGGAACAGCTCACATTCTTCTGCCACACGGCTGGAACAGTCGGCCAGTTTGCCCGGCAGTCCGCCTCCGCCCATCGGGCTCTTGCGTTGAACCGATTCGCGGGCCTTGCGGGCAGCCACACGTGCGGTAGCAGCCAGTACCACTTTGTCGACAATGATTTTGGCTTCTTTCGGATGTTCTTCCAGATAGTTGGTCAGGGCTTCGCCTACTGCCTGGTTCACGGCACCGCTCACTTCGTTGTTGCCAAGTTTCGTCTTGGTCTGACCTTCGAACTGCGGTTCGGCCACCTTGACCGAAATCACGGCAATCAGTCCTTCACGGAAGTCCTCTCCGGAAATTTCCACTTTGGCTTTTTCGAGGGCCTTGCTCTCTTCGGCATATTTTTTCAGCACGCGGGTCAGGGCCATGCGGAATCCTGCTTCGTGGGTACCACCTTCAATGGTGTTGATGTTGTTCACATACGAATGTAGGTTTTCGCGGAATCCCGTGTTGTACATGATGGCACATTCGATGGGAATTCCCTGTTTTTCCGTGTTCAGGTAGATGACGTCGTCAATGAGCGGAGTATTGTTGGAGTTCAGGAAACGTACGAACTCTTTCACTCCTTCCTCGGAGTGGAACACTTCCTGCTTGTAGGAACCGTCTTCTTCTTTCACGCGCTTGTCGGTCAGCGTGATGGTGATACCCTTGTTCAGGTAGGCCAGTTCGCGCATGCGGGCCTGCAGGATGCTGTATTTATATTCGGTGACGGTGAAGATGCTGGCATCGGGCCAGAACGTCTGACGGGTACCGGTGATGTCGGTCGTGCCGACTTCCTTCACAGGGTATAGCGGCTTTCCGCAGGCATATTCCTGCTGGTACACTTTCCCGTTGCGGAATACGTTGGTCGTCATGTGAGTGGACAGGGCGTTCACACACGAAACGCCGACTCCGTGCAAACCTCCGGATACTTTGTAAGAACCCTTGTCGAACTTACCTCCGGCATGGAGGACTGTCATTACGACTTCGAGGGCTGATTTTTTTTCTTTCTGGTGGAAATCGACCGGAATACCGCGACCGTTGTCCTGTACGGTAATCGAGTTGTCTTCGTTGATGGTTACTTCTATATGTGTACAATAACCGGCAAGGGCTTCGTCAATGGAGTTGTCCACTACCTCGTAGACCAGGTGATGCAAGCCTTTTTCGCTGATGTCGCCGATATACATGGCGGGGCGTTTACGAACGGCCTCCAGTCCTTCCAGCACCTGGATGCTGCTGGCCGAGTAGTTGCTTCCGCTGTTCTGTGTCAGTTCTTCACTCATGTTTTTTCTTCGTTTTTTTAAGCTTTCAAAGATACTAAAAAAACTGTTACGAACCGATTTTCAGCACTCTAAAAATCGTGAAAAAGGCATGAGGCAGGTAGATACGACAAAAGGCCAGATGATGACATCCAGCCTTAATATCTTTCTTACGTCAAGCGTAAACTTAAGCCAATTTGCTGATATAAGCAGCCAGTTTAGACTTCAAGTTAGCAGCCTTGTTCGCGTGGATAATGTTGCGCTTAGCCAGCTTATCCAACATTTTCTGTACACTAGGATACAATGCAACAGCTTCAGCTTTGTCTGTAGTTGCACGAAGTTTCTTCACTGCGTTACGCATTGTCTTCGCATAATATCTGTTGTGAAGTCTTCTTTTTTCTTCCTGTCTGATTCTCTTAATAGATGATTTGTGATTTGCCATCTCGACTAATCTTTAATATTGTTCGTGATTTCTGTTTATTATGTAGCCCGTGGGGGAATCGAACCCCCCTTTCAAGAATGAAAATCTTGCGTCCTAACCGATAGACGAACGGGCCATCCTTTGCCTCAGGAAGACCTCCTGATTCTTTACGAGGATACTTATCTCTCGTTTGCGGATGCAAAGGTAGGAAGAATTTTCTAAACTCCAAAACATTCCTGATTTTTTTTGTGGGTTCAGGCGTGATTTTCCTTCTGAGCCGGGGGAGATGGGGATGGAAGAGGCCAGTAAATGGGGCGATTTGCTTGGTGGGGGAGAATTTATTCAATCTCTAGGAAGTATTTTTCCGGGCATCACTTCTTATTCTCTGTACGGCAGTGTGGAATTTGTATCCCACACTGCGGGATATGTATTTCACACTGTGGTTTTTGTATCCCACACTGTGGGACAGAGAAATCTTTATGGATTTTGTTTGTTTAGTATAGGGACTTTTCCTAACTTTCGCCCCTAAAAAGATATTATATTAAGGTAGATTGAGAAATGAAAGGCTATAAATTGAAGTCTGTAGGTGTTTTCGATGGAAAGGTTTGTGTGGCATCGTTGGACGGAAAGAGTGGAAAATTCGTTCCATGTGAGGAACTGAAATCCTGTAAGGAATTGGTTTATATGCGTTTGCGCACATTGGAGGCGGTGGCTTCCTTCCGTTTTCTGGAGCGCGCGATAGGGGTATTGACCCAACATGAGATACCTGTTTTTGCCATGGCTTCTTCTGCCGGAAGCTTTTCCGTAGTGACGGGAGGTACACATGACAGTCTGGAAGAGGTTTTCAAGGAACTTTCTTCATTTGCCGAAGTGGCGTTGGAGCGTGACGTAGAGGTGATTTGCGTGCAGGAGGAGGCAGATACTTACGGCAAGGAAGCGGAACAGAATCTGGTATCGTTGCTGAAAGACATTCCTGTGCTGATGGTTTCTTCGGAGGAAGGAGCGGGAAGGGTGACCTTGACGGTGCGCCGGGAGGATCGCGAGAAGGTGATTCGGCTGTTCCGGGAAGTATGCGGGTGCCGATAAAAAACGTTTACTCTGGAAGATATATGATGCAAAGACTGGAAGGGGTGGTGCTGCACGTGGTGAAATACAGCGACAAATCGAATATTGTGCATATTTACACCCGAGAAAACGGAAGCATGTCGTTCTTGATACCGGCTGTGCGTTCGCGTAAGTCGTTGGTGAACGGGGTATTGTTCCGTCCTCTTTCGCTGGTGGAGGTAGAAGCCGATGTGCGTTCGCGGACGGCCCTTCCTTCCGTAAAGGAAGCCCGTTTGGCCTATCCGCTGGAGTCTGTGCCATACGACCCGTATAAGCTGGGCATCGCCATGTTCTTGGCGGAGTTCTTGGCGCATGCTTTGCGTGAGGAGGGCAAGAACGAGCCGCTCTTTGCATATTTGTCGTCTTCCATCCGTTGGCTGGATGCCTGTTGTGTAGACTTTGCTAATTTTCATCTGGTTTTCTTGATTCGGTTGTCGCGTTTCTTGGGCTTTTATCCCAACTTGGAAGACTATCGGGAAGGAGACTGGTTTGATATGCTGAATGCTTGTTTTGTGGCAACCAAACCTCTGCACGGCATGTCGCTTTCGCCGGAGGAGGCTTCGCATATCCGTCAGCTGGCCCGTATGAATTACGAAACGATGTATCTCTTTGGGATGAACCGCTTGGAACGCCAGCGTTGTCTGGCTGTGATGATGGAATATTACCGTCTGCATCTGCCGGATTTCCCGGAATTGAAATCACTCGATGTACTGATGGAGTTGTTCGGTTGAGGCTGTACAGCAGGGTACAAAAAACGGGATGCATTCTCTTTTCTCGAAAATACATCCCGTTAGAATCTGTATGGGGAGAATTTTATCCCAGCAATTCTTTTACTTTGGCAGAAATGGCGCGTCCTTCAGCCAGTCCGGCCAGTTCTTTGGAAGCTACACCCATTACTTTTCCCATATCTTTTCCACTGGTAGCACCCACGCGGGCGATGATGTCTTTCAGTTTGGCTTCCAGTTCTTCCGGAGAAAGCTGTTTGGGCAGGTAAGTCTCGATGACACGCACCTGAGCCATTTCTTCTTCAGCCAGGTCGGCACGTCCTTGTCCTTCATACACAGCAGCCGAGTCTTTTCCTTGTTTCACCAGTTTCTGCATGATTTTCAAGGCAGCATCGTCGGTCAGTGTATCGTTGGCTCCCGGAGCGGTCTTTGCTTCCAGAAAACATTTCTTGATGTTGCGCAAGGTTTCCAGTCTCACCTTGTCTTTGGCCTTCATGGCCTCTTTGATATCGTTGCTAATCTGATCAAATAAATCCATATTCGTTATATTGTTTTAAAATGTCATTCTATTTCGGGGTTTAGAAGGTAATGGTCATGGAGCCGGCTGTATTGGTGGTTTCCGGTTCCGGGGTGACCTTTTCTTCTGTGCTGGCTTTGGAACGGATGTTTTCCAGTTCCATTTTCGTACGCTTGTAAGTCGGAGTGGTTTCTACCATGCTGATGATGTCGTCATTGGCAAGGTCTTCCTGACTGAAGATGTAGATATTCGGACGTTTCTTCCGCATACTGCTTTTCAGGATGCTTTTTCCGTAATAATCACTGCGGCGTTCGTCCTTTTTCTGTTCCTCTTCTTCCAGGTCGTCCAGACGTTTCTGTTCCTCCAGCGAACGTTGCTTGAGTACATTGTCCATGCCCGGTACGTCTTTGATGCCGAATCCTGTAGCCAGAATGGTGAATTTCACTTGATTTTCCAGCGTTTCGTCGGTATAAAGACCCCATTTGGTTTCTACGTCCTTTCCGAACTTGCTCATGAATTCGTGGATTTCGTCCATTTCACCCATCATCAGTTCGCTGTTGGGGCTGTAAGTAATGACGAACAATACTTTCTTGGAGTTGAAAATATCGTTGTTGTTCAGCAACGGAGAGTGAAGCGCATCGGTAATGGCCTGTGTCACTCTTCCTTCTCCTTCACCGTATCCGGTACTCATGATGGCCACTCCACCGTCTTTCAACACTGTTTTCACATCGTTGAAGTCCAAGTTGATGATACCTCGCAGGGTAATGATTTCGGCAATGCTCTTGGCAGCGATAGACAAGGTGTCGTCTGCCTTTCCAAAAGCATTCATGACACTGATGTCGGAATACACATCACGCAGGCGTTCGTTGTTGATGACCAACAAGGCATCTACATGCTTGCTCATTTCTTCCACGCCGTCGAGTGCCTGGTCAATTTTCTTGTTGCCTTCGAACAAGAACGGAATGGTCACGATACCTACGGTCAGGATACCCATGTCCTTTGCTGTTTTCGCAATGATAGGAGCGGCACCTGTTCCGGTTCCACCTCCCATACCTGCGGTGATGAATGCCATGCGGCATCCGTCGTTCAGCATATTCTTGATATCTTCAATACTTTCTTCTGCAGCAGCCCGTGCTTTTGCGGGGCGGTTTCCGGCTCCCAGTCCTTCACTACCTAACTGGAGCTTACGCAGGACGGGAGATTCTTCCAAAGCCTGGTTATCCGTGTTGCAGACCACAAATGTCACATCATGGATACCTTCTTTGTACATGTGGTTGACGGCATTGCCCCCACCGCCACCTACACCAATTACTTTTATTATATGTGGAGAGTCTTTCGGAAAATCGAAAGGTACCATTGTTTCGTCTGACATAATTCTATCTATTTATGTGAGTAATCAGTTATCTTTTAAAATCTCATCGGAGAAGTTGGTCACTTTCTTGGCGAAAATGTCGAACCAGCTGTTTTCTTTCTTTTCCTTGTTGATTTTTCTTTCCAGTTCGTTCAGCTCTTCTTCCTTTTCGGCCAGATGCATCCGTCGTGCATTTTCCACTTCCTTCAAGGCTGCCTTGTATTTCTTTCTGTTCAGTTGTAACCGGGCTTCTTCTACGTATGCAGTATATTCTTCCAAGCGTTTCCGGTTGCGTTCCTCTTCCTGACGTTTCTTTTCTTCATTGATTTTCCGGAGACGTTCTGCTTCTTCCTCTGCCTTGCGTCTTTCTTCTTCTGCCTTGATGCGTTCTGCTTCTTTCCGTTTGGCTTCTGCCTCTTTTTCTTTTAAGTCATCAATGAAGTCAAGCTGATGTCCTTTTCGTGGATCAACTTTAAGGCAATTCTCCTTTCCTTCTGCCAGCAAGCCGATAAGTGTGTTCTTTGTACCGTTCTTGGGTAGCTGGATGGCACCGTCCAATGCAATGTTGCAGCCTTTTGCGATACGGATCTTTTCAATTTTGGTAATCTGTTTGAAGGCTTCGTCTATGTTGGGCATGTTGGATGCTCCTCCTGTCAGAACCAATCCTGCGAGTAATTTATCTCCATAATCGGAAACCATAATCTGGTTCCATACGTTGGAAATGATTTCATTGACGCGGGCTTCCACAATGTATTCTAGCTTGTGGGCCGGGACTGTGCATTTCCCTTCAATGCTGTATTCCTGTTCATTTGCCTGGTCATCCTCTTCTGCGGGAGGTGTGAGGGCACATCCGTAACGGAGCTTCAGCTGTTCGGCATCCTCTTCTTCAATTTGCAGACTGCAGATGTCTTTTGTGATGTTGTTGCTGCCCAATGGAATCACGGCCAGATGGCGCAGGATATTGTTTTTATATACAGCTACGGTAGTGGTATCTGCTCCTAAATCGACGAGTGCGCAGCCGGAACGTCTTTCACTGTCAGTCAATACGACATTGGCGGTAGCTACCGGCGACAGGAAGTAATCGGCTATTTCGTACTTCGTTTGTTTGAAGCACTGCGTGATTCTGGCTTTCAGGGTATGGTGTGCAATGATATTCAAATAACGTCCTTCAATGCGGTCTGCAGAGATACCGACAGGCTCAGTCAGGAGATTATTTCCCACTTTGTATTCCTGAGGTTCTACATCCAGAATCTCCTGGTCAACCAGCGAAATCTCGCGGTTGGTTTCCATGAGTGATTCGATCAGTGCCTGTGAAATTTTGGTATCTTCCCCTAATTGTTTGGTGACATGGTTGCGCATGCTTCTGATAGACTGTCCGCCAATTCCTACGTAGACTTTCTTGATTGAAGCCTGCAAATCGTTTTCCAGTTTCTGAATGACAGAAACCAGTATCTGTGTGGTTTTATCTAAGTTGAAGATGGCCCCCTTTTTGATGCAATCTGATGAAGGGGCATTGGCATAGGCAAGAATCTGGATACTTCCATCAGCATTCTTTTTGCCGGCAATCCCCGTGATGTTGGTCGAACCCAGTTCGATAGCTGCTATAAAATCTGTTACTGCCATATCTTAGTTTTCTTTTTTTGTTCCGATAATTTGGTTGTTAAATTCAATGCTGATCCGTTCGTATTTGTTCCAGCCGATACGGTTGAGCACTTTACTGTAAAACGTTTGCAATTTACTGAATTTTTCTTCAAAATCAGTGGCTTTCCCTAAAAAAAGAATATGGTCTCCCACTCGTGGTACAATTTCCAGCTCTTTTTTGGGCGTTACGTTGATTTGCTCCACTTGTGCGTTCCAAAAAGGGCTGTGCTGGAGGTACAGTCCCAGTTCATACAATTCGTTTTGGGCGAATTTCCGGTCGATAAAACCTGTAGCGACTGCCACATGAATGGGTTTGCCGGTTGCGTTCATGATTTTACCGGATTGGTCAATATAGTAATTGTCGCCATTGCTGCTCATCACTCGGAGTATCGGAATCCGCTGGTAGATTTCGATGCCTACTTTCCCTCCCGACGTAAGGTAACATTCAGCCTTGCTGATGAAGGGATGTTTGGAAAGAGTTTCTTCCAGCCGGCGGACATTGATTGTACCGATACGTTTCTTTTCCGGGTAAAGATTCTTGTCCTTGAGAAGCTTTTTTACCTCTTTTTCAGTGATGAAGCCGTAGTCAATACTGTCTTTGACAACCAATTTCATACCCTTGCAGACCTGATTTTCAGGCTGGTGGTTGAATACAGTTACGGCTACAACCAGGTAGGCCGAAACTACTAACATAATACAGAGTATGAAAATTCGTTTAATCATCTATCTTTCAGTAAATCATAAATTTGTGGAACGTAATTATCTATATCGCCGGCTCCGAGTGTGATGAGTACATCCAGTTTTTTCTGCTTCAGTACGTCCAGCAGTTCTTCCTTGGTACACATGCACTTTTCAATACCCGGTCGCAGGTTATCGTAAATGAGTTGGCTGGTGACTCCGGGGATAGGAGACTCACGAGCCGGATAGATATCCAGCAGAATGACCTCATCCAGCAGAGACAAACTACGGGCGAAATCTTGGTAGAAATCACGGGTACGTGTGTAGAGATGAGGCTGGAACACCGCGGTGATTTTACGGTCGGGATACAGACGGCGGATAGAGGTCACACTTTGACGGATTTCTTCCGGGTGATGCGCATAGTCGCTCAGGAAGACAATGTGTGCGTTTTTTATCTTAAAGTCAAACCGGCGGTCTACTCCCCGGAACTGTGGCATGGCAGCCTTTATTTCTTCTGGAGTGGCACCTCCGATTTGAGCCAGTGCCATAGCAGCAATTCCATTTTCAATGTTGACATAGACAGGTACCCCTAATTGAATATCCGCGATATTCCCTAACGGAGAAATATAGTCGAAATAGATTTCCCCGTCTTTGATACGGATATTTTCCGCATGAAAATCGCCTTTATCTACGGAATAGGTATAGACTGTAACTCCCGTTTTGACATCCGGTTTCAATTCCAGCCCTTCTTTCATGACTAAGTATCCGTCCGGACGTATGAGGGAAGTGTATTTGCGGAAACTTTCCAGATAGGCTTCGTGGGTGCCGTAAATGTCCAGATGGTCTGAATCGGTAGCCGTAATGACAGTGGCATACGGAGTCAGCCAATGGAAAGAACGGTCGAACTCGTCAGCTTCAATCACTACGTAGTCACTCTTATCCGACAGGAGCAGATTGGTCTGATAGTTTTTGGAAATTCCTCCCAGGAAGGCATTGCAGCCCACGTGGGAATGATCCAGTAAGAAGGCAGCCATGGTAGAGGTTGTCGTCTTTCCATGTGTTCCTGCCACGCACAGCCCTTTTTCTGTCTGGGTCAGCATACCCAATACCTGTGCACGTTTGTGGATTTCAAAGTGATGTTCTTGAAAATAGACCAACTCTTTATGAGTAGCCGGTATGGCTGGAGTAAATACCACTAAGGTCGTTTCCGGATGAAGGAATGCTTCCGGAATCAATGCTACATTTTCCTCATAATGAATCTGTGCGCCTTCTTGGATTAATTTTTCCGTCAGTTCACTTGGAGTACGGTCGTAACCGCCTACTTTTTTCCCTTTTGAAAGAAAATAGCGTACCAGCGCGCTCATTCCGATGCCTCCGGCACCGATAAAATAGACAGCTTGTATAGTATTAATGTTCATGACTTTCTTTGTATTTTAATGCCAGCTTGCAGACCTCTTGTGCGATGATGTTTGCAGAGTCTTTGATAGCCAGTTTCTTGATATTCTTACTTAAGTTTTCCAATACGTCCGGCTTGCTTACCGTATCAATGGCAGTGTCGACCAATGTTTGCATGGCCTCACTATCTTTGACATAAAGAGCTGCCTGTTTGTTCACGAGCGCCAAGGCATTTTTGGTCTGATGGTCTTCTGCCACATTGGGTGAAGGAACCAATATGACCGGTTTCCCCAGCAGGCAGAATTCGGAAATAGAACCTGCTCCGGCACGACTGATTACCAGGTCGGCGGCACTGTAAGCGGCAGCCATATCTGAAATGAAATCTGTGGTGTACAGCATCGTCAGGTTGCCGTAGGCTTGAACAGCCTGTCGGGCTTCATTGATATAGATTTTACCTGTCTGCCAGATAAATTGTACACCGGATGCTTTCATCTTGTCAAATCCTTGCATCATGCAGTTGTTGATGGTACGTGCTCCCAGGCTGCCTCCGATAATCAGGATGGTTTTCTTGTTCGGATCCAAGCCGAATGAACGGATGGCTTCTTCCCGTGAAATATTTTCCTTTAGCAATCCTTGGCGGACGGGATTTCCTGTAAGAATGATTTTGCTTTTGTCAAAAAATCGTTCCATTCCTTCGTAGGCCACGCAAATCTTTTCTGCTTTCTGTGCCAGCAGCTTGTTCGTTACCCCTGCATAGGAGTTCTGTTCCTGTATCAGGGTGGGGATTCCCATCATGCCGGCCACTTTCAATGTCGGTCCACTGGCGTAACCACCGACTCCTACAGCTGCATGAGGCTTGAAGTTCTTGATGATTTTTCTTGCCATCAGCTGACTTCTGAACAGTTTGATGAGTACGCTGATGTTTTTCAGCAAATGCTTTCTGTCGAATCCTGCCACCGGGAGTCCGATAATTTTGTATCCGGCAGCCGGTACACGTTGCATTTCCATACGCCCCTCTGCTCCGATAAACAGAATCTCAGCTTCGGGATGTAGTTCTTTGATTGCGTTGGCAATGGAAATGGCCGGGAAGATATGTCCTCCTGTACCACCGCCACTTACTATGATGCGTAAATTTTCTTCCATATTAGTAGTATTTCCTGCAAAGTTATAAATAAACTTTTAAACAGACTCTTCTTGTGTAGTGATATTGCTGGCCGGTGTAACCTCTTGTGTCTGTCCGGTTTGTTGCAGCTGTGCTTCTGCCTCTTGACGTTGCTTCAGGTCGTTGACGTAACGGCTGATGCTGAGGATGATGCCGATATATACACTGTTAATCAGTGTAGCGGTTCCTCCCTTACTGATAAGGGGCAGAGGCTGTCCGGTGACAGGCATGATACCCACGGCCACCAGCATGTTGAAAGTGGCCTGCATGACTAGAAGTATTCCGATTCCAGTGATGAGAAACACGTAGTACGACTTGTCGCAGTTGCGGGCAATCTTTGCGATTCTCATCAGCAGCAGGATGTAGAGGGCGGCGACAAAGGCACCTCCCACAAGCCCCAATTCTTCGATGATGATGGCATAGATAAAGTCCGAAAAGGCCTGTGACAAGAAATCTCGTTGTACGCTGTTTCCTGGTCCTTTCCCCACAATATTGCTGCTGGCGATGGCAATATTGGCATGCGCAATTTGAGCATCGTTGTCAATGTCGAATTTCGCAGCTGGAATTTCGGTCTCGTCAAAATGGTTGTTCAAACGGCTCTGCCAGGTAACCATACGGTGAAGGCCAATTTTATCCCAAGCTTCCCCCGGCACGTATTTGATGGTGGCTACTCCAATGAAAATACAGGCTATTCCAATACCGGCCAGTATGCCGAGCTGCTTGAAAGGAACTCTACCGACAAACATTAGCAGGAATACACTTCCGGCCAGAAGTACTGCGGTGGATAAGTTTTCACTGACAATCATGCCGCAAGTAAGAATGGTGATGATACAGATGTATTTGAAAGCCTTCTTGTTAGCTCCATTCTCTTCTTGCATGCGCGATAAAATGAAGGCCACTGTGATGATGGTTCCCATCTTGGCCACTTCCGAAGGTTGAAATTGGATAAATCCCAAATCAATCCACCGTTTGGCACCGTTGGTGAGCGAGCCAAGTATGAAAACGGCTGCCAGCAATACCCAGGAGATAGGCAACAAGACTATGAACGTCTTGAACCAACGGCAGGGAATATTGTGCACAATCCAGACCGCAATGGTACCTACCATCAGCAAAGTCAGGTGGTTGGTGATAGGTCCCCAATGGTCTCCGCTCTTATAAGTCAGGGTACTGGACGCACTGAATACTTCTACGATGGATATCAGGCAAAGGAAAAGGTAAATAATCCAGATTGCCTTATCGCCTTTAAAAAAGTTTTTTAGCAAATCCATAAACTTGTTGTTTCTAACTCCTTGGTTGTATTATAAGTTTCTTACACATTCCTTGAACTGGTCGCCACGGTCCTCATAGCTTTTGAACAAGTCGAAGCTGGCACAGCAAGGGCTGAGCAAAACGGTTTCTCCTTTCTTGGCCATTTTGTAAGCAGCATCCACAGCGTCCTTCATGCTTTGTACATCGGCGATGGGAAGACCGAAGCCGTCAAAAAAGGCATGCAGTTTCTCATTGTGAAGTCCCAGGAAAATCAGGCCGCTGCATTTTTCTCTTACCAGGTCGGCAATCTCGTTGTAGTCGTTTCCTTTATCCTTTCCTCCCAGAATCAGGACGGTCTTGGTTTTCATGCTTTGCAGGGCATACCAGCAGGAGTTGACGTTGGTCGCCTTGGAATCGTTGATATAGTCTACCCCTTTTACACGGGTTACTTTCTCCAAACGGTGTTCCACTCCTTTGAAGTCATGCAATGCTTCACGGATACATTCTTTGCGTATACCTGCAATGTTGGCTGATATGCCGGCTGCCATGGAGTTGAACAGGTTGTGTGTACCCGTCAAGGCCAGTTCTTCCTCCTCCATATTGAAGGCGATAGGGCGAGTGAAATACACCTTGTCTTTTTCTGTGAAAGCAGCCACTCCTTCTTCGTTCTTCTCGGCAAACGGGAAATATTGTCCGTGAATACCATACTTGTGGAGTTCTCTTTGTATGATGGGGTCATCGTTCCAGAAGATGAAAGCGTCATCGTTGGTCTGGTTCTGGATAATCCGGAACTTGGCATCCACGTAATTCTGCATTTCATAGCCGTAACGGTCCAGATGGTCGGGAGTGATGTTCATCAACACGGCGATGTTGGCATGAAATTTATACATGTTGTCGAGCTGGAAACTGCTGAGTTCGATGACATAGTAGTCGAAATTACATTCAGCCACCTGATATGCCAGGCTTTGTCCGATGTTTCCAGCCAGTCCCACGTTCAGACCTGCTTTCTTAAAGATATGGTAAATCAGGGAAGTAGTAGTTGTCTTTCCATTACTTCCGGTGATACAAATCATTTTTGCATTCGTATAGCGTCCTGCAAATTCAATCTCCGAAATGATAGGAGTACCCTGATTCTTCAGTTTTAAGATGATGGGTGCATCATTCGGAATTCCCGGACTCTTGATCACTTCGTCCGCATTCAGAATCAACTCTTCTGTGTGTTTACCTTCTTCCCACTGAATACCTCTTTCGTTCAACATCGTTTTATACTTGTCCTTGATGGTGGACATGTCTGAAACGAATGTGTCAAAACCTTTTTTCTGTGCCAGGACAGCGGCACCTGTTCCGCTTTCTCCTGCTCCTAAGATGACAATTCTTGCCATTGCTTTATCTGATTTTAAGTGTGATTATCGTAATTGCTGCTAATACAATCGTTACAATCCAGAAACGGACCGTAATCTTGGACTCATGAAATACGCTGTGAGGGCGTGTGACCAGATATGTACAGTTCGGATCAAGCTGTGCCAATGTGGTACGGAAATGGTCGTGTATCGGCGTACGTTTGAAGATACGCTGCTTGACACCTCTTTTCTTCCCGCGTTGGAAATACTTGACCTGTAGGATAACCGATAGGTTCTCTACTAAAAATACACCACATAAAATAGGAATGAGTAACTCCTTGTGTATGATGATGGCAAATACGGCTATCAGTCCTCCGATGGTAAGACTGCCCGTATCGCCCATGAACACTTGTGCCGGAAACGCATTGTACCAGAGGAAACCGATCAAAGCTCCGATGAAGGCGCAGATGAAGATTACCAGCTCTTCACTGCCAGGAATGTACATGATGTTCAAGTATTCGGCATATTCTATGTGGCTGGACACGTAGGCCAATATGCCGAGGGTCACCCCAATGATGGCCGAGTTTCCTGCCGCCATACCATCCATTCCGTCGTTCAAGTTGGCACCGTTGGATACGGCTGTCACGACAAAGATGGTTACCAGCACGAATACAATCCATCCCGCTTCTTTTGCATGGTCTCCTAAGAATCCAACGAAGTCGGCATAGTCCAGGTTGTTGTTCTTGAAGAAGGGAATGGTGGTTTTAGTGGATTTCTCGTTTACAGGTTTGTGAATCACATCTACCACGCGTCCGTCTTGCTGGATTTCAACGTTTTCCCGAATCACGACATCCGGACTCAGATAGAGAGCCAGCCCTACAATGAGTCCCAGGCCTACTTGGCCGATAATCTTAAATTTGCCGTGAAGCCCTTCCTTGTCTTTCCGGAACACCTTGATGTAATCGTCCAGAAAGCCCAATGTGCCCAGCCATAAGGTTGTGACCAGCATCAGAATCATGTAGATGTTGTGCAATTTACCCAACAACAGGCAAGGAATCAGAATGGCCACGATGATAATGATACCTCCCATCGTGGGGACTCCTACTTTCTTTACGTTGAAAGGGTCGATAGAGGCATCACGCTGTGTTTCCGTAATCTGTTTTCTCTTGAGCAGATTAATGAAGTATTCTCCGAAAATGGCAGATATCAGCAACGACAGGATAACGGCCATTAGTGAACGGAACGATACATAGCCGAACATTCGTGCGCCCGGGAAATCAAATTGCTCCAAATATTGAAATAGATAATATAACATTGTCTCTTCGTCGTTTTTTATTTTTCTCCTTTAAAAATCTCGTCCAAAACTTCCTTGTCATCGAAATGTGATTTGACTCCTTTGACATCCTGATAAGTTTCGTGGCCTTTCCCGGCAATCAGAATCACATCTTGTGGCTGGGCCAGCATGCAGGCCGTACGGATTGCTTCTTTGCGGTCTACAATACTGATTACCTTCTTCATGTCTTCTTTGTTCAGTCCGTTCAGCATGTCATTGATAATGTCCTGCGGTTCTTCGAACCGGGGATTATCTGATGTAATGATGACTTTGTCGCTGCGTTTTACCGATTCTTGTGCCATCAACGGGCGTTTCCCCTTGTCACGGTTTCCACCTGCACCTACTACAGTGATTACGTGGCCTCTCCCTCTCAATACTTCATGGATGGTGTCCAATACATTGACCAACGCATCCGGAGTATGGGCGTAATCGACAATGGCAGTATATCCTTTGGGAGAACGTTTGGCATCGAAACGTCCGCAAACCGGACGGAGCATGCTGAGTTTCAGCAGTACATCTTCCGGCTTTTTCCCTAACAGACAGGCAGCTCCATATACGGCCAGCAGATTGGAGGCATTGAAGCGTCCGATGAATTGTACGTTTACTTCCCGGTTGTTGATGTCCAGCAGCATGCCGTCAAAGCTGTCTTCCAAAACTTTTCCCTTGAAGTCGCACAATGAATGAAGGGAGTAGGTTGACACCTTGGCTTTGGTATTCTGCGTCATTACCAGTCCGTTCTTGTCATCCGCATTGGTTAAGGCAAACGCTTGTTTGGGAAGTCCGTCAAAGAACGCCTTTTTAGCTTTCAGGTAATTCTCGAAAGTTTTGTGATAGTCCAAGTGGTCGCGGGTTATATTGGTAAAGATACCTCCGGCAAATCGCAGTCCGCTGATGCGCTTCTGCACCACAGAATGTGAGCTGACTTCCATGAAGGCATATTTGCATCCTTCATCTGCCATACGGCCCAGTAGTTGGTTGAGCGTGATGGGGTCAGGGGTTGTATGTTCTGTGGGGATAGCCTCTCCATCGATGTAGTTACATACAGTAGAAACCAGTCCGGTCTTGTATCCGAACGAGCGGAACATTGTATATAATAAGGTAGCAATGGTCGTTTTTCCATTGGTTCCGGTTACACCGATTAAATCCAGCTTGGAAGTTGGGTCTCCGTAGAAGGTAGTAGCCAGTTTGCCTACGGCCTCTTCCGTGTCTGCCAGTTGTATGTAGGTTACGTGCGCTTCCTGCTTTTCGGGCAGTTGTTCACAGACAATGACCGTAGCGCCGTTTTCAATGGCTTTCGGAATATAGTTATGTCCGTCGGCTTGTGTACCTTTTACCGCCACAAACATGAAGCCATTCTTTACCATCCGTGAATCCATGTGGATTCCAGAAACTTCCAAGTTGGTCTCACCTATGATTTGAAGCGGATTGACCGCTTTCAGGATATTCTCTAATCTCATCTCTTTTTAGTCTAATGTTAATGTAATTGTTTGTCCTTTATGTAAATAAGAGCCTGCGTTGAGGCTTTGCTTTGTTACTTTTCCCGTACCGGATAAGCGGACCCTGAGTCCTTTGCTTTCCAGCAGATATACGGCATCTTTAGCTCCCATTCCTCTTACATTGGGAACCAGACTTTTATTCGTATGTGTCTTTTTCAGTTCCGCATACGTATTGCTACAGTTGGCTCTTCCCCAGATGGGAGAATTCCCGATGGGGATGCTGGTACTGTTGCTTTTGATGTCCAGACTCCTCAGTACGTATGAAGCCTCCCGCAAATCCCCGTTTTTGACCTGAGGAATAAATACGGAAGTGGAATCTTTGGCTGAGGCCAGATCTTGATACAAGTGCTTGGCATAAATACGTTCGGCTATCCGGCTGAACACACTACCTGCCTGCAATCCACCGGAAGCAGGGCCGTGTGGAATCTGGATGGATACCAGACAGCTGTACTTAGGAGCCTCTGAGGGGAAATATCCGCAGAAGCTGACCAGATAGCTTACGCCTCCCGCTTTGTATCCTGCTTTTCCTTGGGAAATCTGAGCCGTACCTGTCTTGCCGGACACATTGAATTGTTTGCTTCCTGCCGGCTTGGCCAATCCTTCCGAAACCACTTTCCGTAAAATACCCTGAATCATGGTAAGCGTGGTATCTGAACAGATTTTGGGGTTGACTATCTCCGTCGGATATTCTTTGATGATTTCCCCGTTCTTGGAAATTGCTTTTACAAATTTGGGCTTTACCATGGTTCCGTTATTGGCGATGGCATTGTAAAAGTTCAATATATAAATAGGAGGAATCATCGTTTCGTAGCCGATACTCATCCACGGAAGGGTAGTCTTGGCAAAGTACCGTTCCTTGGGCCCCAGTATGCGTGGACTTGCTTCTCCTACAAAGCCCAAATTCAGTGGCTTGTCAATGCTCATCCGTCGCAGCCCGTCGATAAATTTCTGGGGATTTTGCCCATAGAATTTATCAATGATGGTAGAAACACCTACATTGGACGACACTTCCATGATGCGGGTTACATCAATTTTTCCGTATCCCCCTTTATACCAGTTCCAGTCCTTCATGTTGCTTCCGTGCATATTGACTACGCCGTTACCCGTATCCACCATATAGTCGGGAGTAATATATTTATCCTCCAGAGCCACCATGATAGAAGCGGTCTTGAAAGTAGAACCCGGTTCCATCAGGTTGCTGACTGCCGTATTTCTCATTTCGTAGTAATTGCCGTCGCCTGCCCGTGTCATGTTCACGTTGGCTTTGACCTCTCCGGTAGCTACATCCATCACGATAGCCACTCCGAATACCGCATTGAGGGTCTTCAGTTGGTCTACAAGGGCTTTCTCTGCAATATCTTGCATGTCCACGTCAATCGTTGTGATGACATCACAGCCGTCTACGGCCGGTTTGTCGATGATGTTCAGGTACTTGTTCATCACCTTCTGCCGGTGGGTAATACCGTCTTGTCCCCGCAGGATGGAGTCGTAAGTAAGCTCGATACCATTCTTAGCTCCCAGGGTTACATCCGGATACATATCTCCCAATGTACGGGCAGCCAGTGAGCCGAATGGCTTTTTCCGCTGGTTGAATGCCAGTTCATGGAATCCCCCCTTGAACTTACTAAGGTTGAATACCGGTAATTGCTTTGCTTCCTTGTATTCGATGTAAGAGATACGTTGCGGATAAAGAAGATAGTTCCGGCTTTTCAGTCGTCTTCCTTTTAAGATGTGCTGGCGAAACTCTTTTGCGCTTTTATCCGGGAAAATCTGGTGCAGACCTTCACAGATTTCTGTCAGGTGATTCATCAGCATGGTATCTTTCTTTTCTCCTCCGGCCTTGAAGTCCATGTAGATTTTGTATTCAGGCAGGCTGCTGGCCATAAGTTTGCCGTCGGACGAGATGATGTTTCCTCTCGTAGGATGTACCACGACGTTTTCTTTCACGAAACGGTCGGCTACATCTTTCCAGTATTGCCGCTCTGCAAACATAATGATGGCAGCCTTTGCAATAATTGCAATGGCTAGCAATGCCATGATGAAAACAATGAGCGTATAGCGTAAAATGATATTTTTCTGTCCGGGTATCATTTTTCAATATCCTCCTTTTTAATTAAATAGGGTGGAGTGGAAGCTGTCTCCAGAGGGGTGCCCTCTGAAGAAATATACTCTTCGATGCGTGACTGGCGGCTTCTTTCCGTCAGTTCTGAAGAAATGGTCAGTGCATCGTATTTGGTATCGATCAGCTCTTTTTTGAGACGGTCTATTTCAATCATCTCCTGCTGGCTTGAGTAGCGGTTGTCTATGTACAGGATTACCAGAATCATGATCAGGATGATCAGGTTAGCCTGTTTTTTCATCAAGTGTACCAGTACTTCTCCTCCCAAGATACTTCTCCATGTGATATGTGGAGTTTCTTGTGGTATGTTATTTTCTTGCGGTTCCATTGTCATTTCTTTTCTGCAATTCTTAGTTTGGCACTGCGTGAACGTGGATTACGTTGCACCTCGTCTTCGCAGGGAGTGATTACTTTGTTGTTAATGAGTTTGAACGGGGTTTGTACGTTCCCGAAGAAGTCTTGCACTGCTTTGCCTTCCACATTGCCCGTCTTCATGATGTTTTTCACCATGCGGTCTTCCAGTGAATGATACGTGATTACCACGAGTCGGCCTCCGGGCTTCAGCGCTTCCGTGGCGGCATAAAGCATTTCTTTCAAGGCTTCCATTTCCTGGTTCACTTCTATGCGAAGAGCCTGAAACACCTTGGCCAGTTCTTTCTTTTCCCTTTCTTTCCCATACAAGGGCTTGATGGTATCGATGAACTCTCCAATGGTCTCTATTGGGTGGGAAGCTCTGGCTTTTACAAGTACGGAGGCCAACTTTCTGCTGTTTTTCAGCTCACCGTACAGGTAGAATACGTTGGCCAGCCTTTCTTCTTCATAAGTGTTGACAATTTCGGCGGCGGTGATTCCGGCCCGTTTGTTCATGCGCATGTCCAGTTTCCCGTCGAAGCGGAAGGAGAACCCTCTTTCCGAGTCGTCAAAATGATGTGAAGACACACCTAAATCCGCTAAAATGGCGTCCACCTTCTCTACCCCGTAGTAACGGAGAAAATTGTGCAGATAGCGGAAATTGCTTCTGACGAAGGTGAACCGCTGGTCGTTGACAATGTTCTTCTCTGCGTCCGGGTCCTGGTCAAAACTGAACAGCCTGCTGTCGCTGTCCATCTGGCGTAAGATTTCTTTGGAGTGTCCTCCTCCTCCGAAGGTTACGTCCACGTAAATACCTTTGGGATGGATGTGCATGCCCTCGATACTTTCGTGTAATAATACAGGTATGTGATATGTCTGTTCAGTCTGTTCCATGCGGTTTAAATTATAAAATTCACCTTATTATATATTCAAGCTGTAAAATTAGATATTTCCATAGAATCGAGCACTATGTTTCCAATAGAAAATTTAAAGAAGTTATCAACAGGTTGTTTATGGGTTGGATATTTTTCAGATGTGTTTCTCTTTTGTATGCGGATTGGGGGCGGTAGAATTTTTTTTTGTGTGGATAAGTGTATTTTTTGTGGTAAAATGAATGTCGTTTCAAAAGATACGTTACTTTTGCAAGGTAAACTTTTGTAGAATGGGTGAAAATTCCATATTTTTAATTGACATTGATAAAGTATTAAGGGATAAGGCTGGCAAGAAAGCCGACAGGATACCGCGTTTTCTGGTGTCGTACCTGAAGCGTATCGTGCATCAGGATGAGATTAATCCTTTCTTGAAAAGTGTATCCGATAAGACTGGAGTGGATTTTCTGGAGGCTTGCATGGAATTCCTGGATATTAAGCTGGAAGTGAGCGGAATGGAGAATCTTCCGTCCGATCGTTTATGCACGTTTGTTTCCAATCATCCGTTGGGAGGACAGGATGGCATTGCGTTAGGATATATCTTAGGAAAGCATTACGACGGCCACATCAAATACCTGGTGAATGACTTGCTGATGAATCTTCACGGTCTGGCTCCTTTGTGTATCCCTATCAATAAGACCGGTGCCCAGTCGCGTGATTTTCCTCGGATGGTGGAAGCCGGTTTCCATTCAGATTCCCACATCATCATGTTCCCGGCCGGGATTTGTTCCAGAAGGCAGAAAGGAATCATCAAAGATTTGCCATGGAAAAAGACGTTTGTTACCAAGAGCGTGGAAACACATCGGGATGTAGTGCCAGTTCATTTTGAAGGGCGTAATTCCAATTTCTTTTACAATCTGGCCAATGCATGTAAATTTCTGGGGATTAAGTTTAATATAGCCATGCTGTATCTGGCAGATGAAATGTTCAAGAATCGTCATAAGACATTTAAAGTGACAATAGGAAAGCCTATTCCGTGGCAGACGTTTGATAAATCGATGTCGCCGGCAGAGTGGGCGGATTATGTAAGAGAGTTAGTTTATAAACTGTGAAAATACGATTTAATCATAGAGATTATGGAAGATATTATTGCTCCGATTGATAAGGAAGTTCTCAAATCGGAACTGACGGAAGACAAACGCTTGAGATTCACGAATAAGAGCAACAACGAGATTTATATTATTACTTGGAAAAACGCTCCGAACGTATTGAAAGAAATCGGTCGTTTACGTGAAATCGCTTTCCGGGCAGCCGGTGGTGGTACGGGAAAGTCGATGGACCTTGATGAATATGACTTGATGGAAAACCCTTACCAGCAGCTGATTGTCTGGAATCCGGAGGCCGAGGAAATTTTGGGAGGCTACCGTTACTTGTTGGGGGATGAAGTGGAGTTTGATGCCGAAGGAAAGCCGGTGCTGGCCACTGCCCACATGTTTAATTTCTCGGAAAAGTTCTTGAAAGACTACTTGCCTACGACAATAGAATTGGGACGTTCCTTTGTGACGTTGGAGTATCAGTCTACCCGTGCGGGCTCAAAAGGGCTGTTTGCGTTGGACAACTTATGGGATGGACTGGGAGCCTTGACGGTAATCATGCCTCAGGTAAAATATTTCTTTGGCAAGATGACCATGTATCCCAGCTACAACCGTCTGGGTCGCGACATGATTCTCTATTTCCTGAAAAAACATTTCAGTGACAAGGACCAGTTGATTACGCCGATGCAGCCGTTGCAGATTGAAACAGACCCGAAAGTGCTTGAAAAGATATTCTGTTACGATACTTTCAAGGAAGATTATAAGGTGCTGAACACGGAAGTGCGCAAGCTTGGCTACAATATTCCGCCGCTGGTCAATGCGTATATGAGTCTGTCGCCTACCATGCGTATGTTTGGTACGGCTATCAACGACGGTTTTGGGGATGTGGAAGAAACCGGTATCCTGATTGCGGTAGATGAGATTCTGGAGGAAAAGCGTGTCCGTCACATCGAATCTTACCTGCGTGAGCATCCGGAAGCCCTGCAGATAACTTCTGGGGCCAATCCGGTAGTCAGCAAGATACATAAATAAATTTCTTATAGAGCAGGCAGGCTGTTCCCGTTTATTTTCCGGTACAGGTCGAGGGCATAGACGTCGGTCATTCCGGAAATGTAATCGAGTACAGCCTGTATTTTTTCATATAAGGTCGGTGCCTGGATATAATACTGGCTGGACACACGGTTGATCAGGAGTTGCGAGTAGGCTTTTTCAGGATAGCGTACGGCTTCAATCATCAGGTCGATGAGGGTGGTAATGACTTGATAACCGGCCAGTTCGATGTCTACCACATCCTTGGAACAGTAGATTTTTTCGAAGGCTGTATGCGAACAGTTCTTGTAGGCATCCCTGACCCGCGGACTCAGTTGCTGAATCAGTGTCCCTTGGAAAGTTCCCTCCAGAATCGTTTTCTCATTTTCAATAAATGTACGTACACACTCGTTGATTAACACTCCGATGGCCGATGAACGCAGGTAGGCAATCTGTTCGTTGGTGTCGTCCACCATTTTGCAGATAGACTGTATGTGCTCCATTTTCTCAGGCGCGAAGAATCGGAGATACAGCTCCTTGGTCTCCTGAGTTGTCAGAATCTTCAGTTTATGTGCGTCTTCGATGTCCATCATCTGGTAGCAGATGTCGTCGGCGGCTTCCACCAGATAGACCAGCGGGTGACGGCAGAACCGCAAGGGTTCCCCTTCGCGGCTTATTTGCTTGAGCCCCAGTTCGTGGGCGATTTTACAGAAACCGGCTTCTTCACTGAGGAAAAATCCGAATTTCTGCTTGCTTCCAGCCAGTTGGGAGGAAAACGGATATTTCACGATGGAGGCCAGTGTGGCGTAGGTCAGGACAAACCCTCCGGGGCGTCTTCCCTGAAACTGGTGGGTCAGCAGGCGGAAGGCATTGGCATTGCCTTCAAAGTGGGTGAAGTCATCCCATTCCTGGGGGGAGAACTCATTTTTCAGCATGCAACCTTTCCCTTCCGAAAAATAAGTGCCGATGGCTTTTTCTCCGGAATGTCCGAAGGGCGGATTTCCCAGGTCGTGTGCCAGGCAGGCCGCGGCCACGATAGACCCTATTTCCGAAAGGTGGGTATGGTGCAATTCCGGATGAAGCTTCAGCAGCTCCGTTGAAATCTTGTTTCCCAACGAACGCCCTACGCAGGATACTTCCAAGCTGTGGGTCAGTCGGTTGTGTACGAAAATGCTTCCCGGAAGCGGAAATACCTGTGTCTTGTTCTGCAGCCGGCGGAACGGAGCGGAGAAAATCAGGCGGTCGTAGTCGCGCTGGAACTCTGTCCGGTCTTCTTTCCGTTGTTCGTGGAGGTTCTCCAGTCCGAATCTTTTATTGGATAGTAATTGTTCCCAGTTCATGGTGTAACTCCTTTGTGATGTGATATTTAATATTAAAGAAGCTCTAAAAGTTAAGTGCAAAAATATAAAAAAATGGTAAACGTAACTATTAATTCGGTGGATTGTGTAACTTCGCAACTTCATAAAGACTATAGAATAAGATGAAAATACAGATTATAAATACTTCGCGGCATCCGTTGCCGCAATATGCCACCCCACAGTCGGCGGGTGTAGACCTTCGTGCCAATTTGAGTACACCTATCGTGTTGAAACCTTTGCAGCGTTGCCTGGTCCCGACGGGCTTGTTTCTCGCTTTGCCGAAGGGGTATGAGGCACAAGTGCGTCCACGTAGCGGACTGGCTATCAAGAAAGGGATTACAGTCTTGAATTCTCCGGGGACGATTGATGCCGATTATCGGGGAGAAATCAATGTGATACTGGTGAACCTGTCGTCCGAGGAATTTGTGATTGAAGACGGAGAGCGCATAGCCCAGATGGTCATTGCCCGGCATGAACAGGCCGAATGGGAAGAAGTGGAAGTATTGGATGAAACAGAACGTGGGGCAGGTGGATTCGGTCACACGGGAACGGTATAAACCTTGGCTGATTATGAAAAAAATAATAGGAATCATCGGAATGGTCTTGCTGCTTGTTGCCTGTGGAACTACGGGGAGGCAACATGCGGCCAAACGGAATCTGGCAGATGAAGAACAGGATACTTTGTCCTACGAGCAGCGTAGGAAGTATGATTATTTCTTCTTGGAAGCGGTACGGCTGAAACAGAAGGGCGATTACGACGCAGCCTTCGAACTCTATAAGCATTGTCTGGACATTTATCCTAATTCGGCCCCGGCCTTGTACGACATTTCCCGGTTTTATATGGTGTTGGGACAGGAGAAAAAGGGAGAAGAAGCCTTGAAGAAGGCAGTTCGTGCAGATGAATCGAATTTCTGGTACAAGCAGACACTGGCTGCTTATTATCAGCAGAAACGCGACTGGCCCAAGGCGATTGCCGTGTACGACGATATGGCACATCAGTTCCCTTCCCGTCTGGAACCGCTTATGGCGCTGGTAGATTTGTATAACCAGACGAAGAGTTATGACCAGGCGATTACGGTGTTGAACCGTCTGGAAGAACTGGATGGAAAGTCCGAGCAAATCAGTATGGAAAAGTTCCGGATGTACTTGCTGATGGACAATCAGGAGCAGGCTTTTAATGAGATTGAGAGCCTCTCGAAAGAGTATCCCTATGACTTGCGTTACCAGACAATTCTGGGAGATGTGTACTTGAACAACAACAAGCCCGATGAGGCGTATGCGGTTTATCAGCGGATTTTAAAGGAAGAACCGGGTTATGCACCGGCGCTGCTGTCGATGGCTTCCTACTACAAGCAGCTGGGGAAGGACAGCCTGTACCAGCAGCAGCTTGATACCATTTTGCTGAACGACAATGTGGAGTCGGATACCAAGATGAGTATTATGCGCCAGCTGATTCTTCAGTCTGAACAGACTACGAAGGACAGCACGCAGATTGTGGCCTTGTTCAAGAATATCCTGGCCCGTCCGCAACAGAATGCCGATTTGTCGATGCTCTGTGCACAGTATATGATTACCAAGCACATGGATAAGGAGTCTGTGCCGGTATTGAATCAGGTGCTGTCGCTCGACCCGGAAAACAAACCGGCTCGCCTGCAGCTGTTGAGTTATGCCATCCGTGACAATGACTTGGATGAGGTGATTCGTGTGGCGACTCCGGCCCTGCAGTATAATCCGGATGCGATGGAGTTCTACTACTATCTTGGGTTGGCCCATTATCAGAAGGATGAAACGGACAAGGCAATGGAGATTTTTCAGAAAGGATTGAAGCAGGTCAACGAAAAGAGTGACAAGAATATCGTATCCGATTTCTATGCCATTTTGGGCGATTTGTATCATTCCAAGGAAATGAAGGCGGAAGCGTATGCGGCTTATGACTCTTCGTTGGTCTACAACCCGAACAACATCGGTACGCTCAACAATTATGCTTATTATCTGTCTGTGGAACGGACACATCTGGACAAGGCAGAGGAAATGAGCTACAAGACCGTGAAGGCGGAACCCGAAAATTCCACTTACCTGGATACTTATGCATGGATTTTGTTTGAGAAGAAGCGTTACACCGAGGCACGTATCTATATTGATCAGGCCATGAAGAATGGAGGAGACAGCAGCCAGGTTATTGTGGAGCATTGTGGTGACATTTACTATATGTTGGGTGAGAAAGACAAGGCTCTGGAATACTGGAAGAAGGCCGATGGTATGGAAATCAAGGAAGAAAATGGGGAAACCCCTCGTACAGAGGCCGAGTTGAAGCGTCTGAAACGTAAAATTGCATTGAAAAAATACATAGAGGAATGAAACAGTTGATTCATTGGTTATATGTGATATGCCTGATAGGAATACTCTCGGCGTGTGGAACTTCACGTCATGCGGAACGTGCTCCGATGATTGGGGGACTGAAAGGGGAGGAATACCAGGAAAAGGTGGTCGCTAATTTCCCTCATTGGAACTGTGTGACGGGAAAAGTGGCCTTGAATTTGCAGACTGGAGGTGGCAAGGATACGAAACTGTCGGCTACGCTCCGGATGAAGAAAGGAGAGGTGATACAGTTGTCGGTGGCTCCCCTGCTGGGCATTGAAGTGGCACGTATGGAGATTTCTCCTGAACGTATCTTGGCGGTCGACCGCCTTCACAAGCAGTATGTGGAACTTTCTTTCAGTGAACTGAACCGCATGACCAACCTGAATTTGAGCTTTAATGTGTTGCAGTCGCTGTTCTTGAATGAGATTTTTCTGCCTGGAAAAGAACAGGTGGAAGTGGCCGACTTGCACCGTTTCCGGATGACTGCAGAGGGAACCCGGGCGTTGTGGGAGGTGAAGGACAGTAAGCGTTTGTCCTATCGTTTCTGGACTACAGCCGATAAGGGTTGGCTGGAAACCACGTCTGTTTCCCTTCAGGGAACGGCTTATGCCTTGAAATGGACGTATGGAGATTTTGGCAAGTTGGGTCCGGGATATTTCCCACAGCATATTCTGGCGGAACTGCAGGGTGCCGGGAAAGAATACAGCTTGGACATGCGTCTTTCGCGGATGTCTGTCAATGAAGACTGGGAGACCCGTACGGAGTTATCTTCCAAGTATAAGAAAATGGAACTGGCAACGTTGTTGAAAATGTGGTTGGGAAAATGAAGCGTCTGTTTGTCATATTCTGTATTTGTCTGAGTACGTGTACGCTTTTTGCACAGACTACGCGCAAGATTCGACAGCTGGAACAGCAGCGGAATGAGCTGAAGCAGCAGATTGCCGAGTCGGAAACACTGTTGCAGTCCACCAAGAAGGACGTGAAAAGCCAGTTGGGTAATCTGGCGTTGATTTCCGGACAGATAGAGGAGCGTCAGAAATATATCCAGACCATTGAAAATGATGTGAACAGTATTCAGCAGGAAATCAACCGGCTGGAAAAGGATTTGAAACGTCTGCAGAAAGAACTGTCTGAGAAACGTCAGAAATATGAGCAGTCTGTAAAATATCTTTACCGGAACAAGTCCATACAAGATAAGCTGATGTTTATTTTTTCGGCCGAGAATTTCGGGCAGATGTATCGTCGTATGCGGTATGTACGTGAATATGCGGACTACCAGCGTGTGCAGGGAATTCAGGTACAGCGGAAGCAGAAACAGGTGACGGATAAGGCTACTTCGTTGAGAAACAGCCGGAAAGCCAAAGAGGACTTGCTGAAGCAGGGAGAGGCTGAAAAGGCCAAGTTGGTAGCACAGGAACAGGAACGCAAACAAATCCTCTCGGGCTTGCAGAAGAAGCAGCGCAGTATTCAGTCAGAGCTGGCCAAGCAACGTCGTTCGGCCGATAAGCTGAATGCCCAGATTGACCGTTTGATTGAGGAGGAAATTGAAAAGGCCCGTAAGCGTGCGGAAGAGGAAGCACGTCGGAAAGCAGAGGAAGCCCGGAAAAAGGCGGAAGCAGCAAAGGGTACATCTGAGGCATCTACCACGGGAAAGAAGACGGTCAAGACCCCTGTAGAAAAATTGGAAGCGTATAAGGTGGATTCGGAAGACCGGCGTTTGTCCAGTGTTTTTGAGAAAAACAAAGGTATTCTCCCGGTACCGATTACCGGTCCCTACGTGGTGGTAGGGCATTACGGTCAATATCAGGTGAAAGGGCTCCGCAATGTGAAGCTGGACAATAAAGGAATCGATATCAAGGGAAAGGCGGGTGCCAACGCACGGGCTATCTTTGACGGAGAGGTTTCAGCGGTCTTCCAATACAACGGACTGACCAATGTGCTGGTACGCCATGGAAGCTATATCTCGGTGTATTGCAACTTGTCGACGGTGCGAGTGAAGAAAGGTAGTCAGGTACGTGCCCGCGATGTGCTGGGCGAGGTGCATACTAACGCCGAAGGAGAAACCATTCTGCATTTCCAGCTCCGTAAGGAGACGGTAAAACTGAATCCGGAACTCTGGATACATCGCTAAAAATATTCCTATTGATTAATTTATAAAAGGCTTCAGGTGGCTGTGCTGCCTGAGGCTTTTTTTGTAGAAGTGCCTTGCCGCAAAGTTTTCAGGGCAAGTACGAATTCTTCTCTTTTTCTTGACAATTTCTCTGTTCCACACTTTGGTATTTATATCCCACACTGTGGTTTATGTATTTCACAGTGTGGTTTATGTATCCCACACTGTGGGACAGAGAAATTGTACTTATATTATACATTATATTCCTTTTTATTCGAAAGAATGGAATCAGAAGAGAGAAATTTGGCCGATATCTTTAGGACGTCTGGCGTGATCTGAGGCATAAAAAAAGTGATTCTCTCCAGTTGTGGAAAGAATCACTTTTTTATTATAGGGTAATAGAGTTTAAATTTTGAGTCCATCCAGAATTTGTGCATAGATGGAAATTGCTTCTTCAATTTCGCTGACCAGCACATATTCGTCGGCCGTATGTGAACGGGAAGATTTTCCCGGACCGATTTTGACGGAAGGGAACGGCATCAGTGCCTGATCCGACAGGGTGGGAGACCCGAATGGGGTTTTCCCCAGTTCGATGGCCCGTTTCACGAAAGGATGGTCGGCCGGGATACTGGAAGAGTTGAGGCGGAAGGAGCGGGCCTTCACTTCACTTTGCACGTGTTTCCCGATTTCAGCAAACAGCTCCTCATTGGAATAACATTCGTTGCTGCGGATATCGACCACGATGGTGCATAAGTCTGGAATGACGTTGTGCTGCGTACCGGCATTGATCTGGGTGACACTCATCTTGACCGGTCCCAGTAAAGGAGATTCTTTGGGGAACTGATAGGTACGGAACCATTCAATGTCCGGCAGAATCTTATAGATGGCATTTTCTCCTTCGTTGCGGGCGGCATGTCCCGATTTGCCTCGGGCGGTCACATCGAGTACCATCAGGCCTTTTTCGGCGATGGCCGGATGCATTTCGGTAGGTTCTCCCACAACTCCCAAGGCAATGGGAGGAAGCTGGTGGAGCACACTTTCGATACCGTTTTTCCCGGACACTTCTTCCTCACACGAAGCCAGATAAATCAGGTTGTAGCTTTGTGTGGTCATACTGAGGTAACGGTACACTTGGAAAAGGGATACCAGACTGGCACCCGCATCGTTGCTTCCCAATCCATAGAGTTTTCCGTTCTCATTTTTGGGAGTGAACGGTTGCTTTCTCCATCCGCTTACCGGTTTGACGGTATCGATATGTGAGTTTAGCAGGATGGTCGGTTTCTGGATGTCGAACATGGGGCTGATACACCAGATGTTGTTGCCGGAACGTCCGGTCATAATGCCTGTTTCTTCTATGTAATTTTGCAGGAAGTCGGCCGCTGCTTCTTCTTCCCGGCTGATAGAGGGAATTCCAATCAGTGAATGCAGCAGAGTCAGTGCTTCAGATGTGTAGTAACCTGTATCTATCATAAATATTACCTGTTTTAGATTCCCTGCAAAGATACTCTTTTTTATGAGAAAAAATTTAGATTGTCAAGACATTCCAAATAAAATCTTATATTTGCAAAATAAATAATAAAACGAAGAAAAATAGATGGTTAATTCATATTTGTCCCGGCTTGTGCGGCGACAAGCAGAAAAATATGGGGATAAAGTTGCCTTAAAATACCGTGATTACACGACATCTACATGGGTTCCTGTGACTTGGAACAGTTTTGCGAATTTGGTTGACGAGGTAGCCCGGGCTTTGGTGGCCGAGGGGATAGAGGTACAAGAGAATGTAGGAGTCTTCTCACAAAATAAGCCAGAATGTTTTTATGTAGATTTCGGAGCTTTCAGAAGCCGGATTGTGACAGTTCCTTTGTATGCCACCAGCTCGGAGGCGCAGGTGCATTACATTGTGGAGGATGCCGGTATCCGCTTCTTGTTTGTCGGTGAGCAATATCAGTATGATGTGGCCTATCGGGTGCAGAGTTTGTGCCGTTCGTTGAAGAAAATTATCATTTTCGATCCGGAAGTGAAACGGGCAGAGGGAGATTGCAACTCGATTTATTTTTCTGATTTCTTGAAATTAGGAGAAGAGAAGTGGCGGAATGAGGTAGATGCTCGTACGGCGGCATCTTCTCCGGATGACTTGGCCAATATTTTGTACACTTCTGGGACTACGGGCGACTCCAAAGGGGTGATGTTGCATCATTCCAACTATGAGGCAGCCTTCAAAGGCCATAATGCACGTCTCACGGAACTGGGAGAAAATGATGTGGTGATGAATTTTCTGCCGTTCACGCATATTTTTGAACGGGGATGGGCTTTCTATTGCCTGCACAGGGGATGTATGCTGTGCATCAACCTGAAACCTCAGGATATCCAGAAGACCATCAAAGAAATCCGGCCCACCGCGATGTGCAGTGTGCCGCGTTTCTGGGAAAAGGTATATGCCGGTGTACAGGAAAAAATCAATGAGACTACCGGATTGAAGAAGGCTTTGATGCTGGATGCGCTGCGGGTAGGCAAGGAGCATAATATCACGTATCTGATGAATGGAAAGACTCCTCCGACCGTGTTGCACATGCGATATAAATTCTATGAACGGACCATCTACAGCCTTTTGAAGAAAACCATCGGGATTGAAAACGGTAATTTCTTCCCCACTGCCGGGGCAGCCATACCGGAAAAGGTGGAGGAGTTTGTACATTCCGTGGGAATCAACATGATTGCCGGATATGGATTGACGGAAAGTACCGCTACGGTTTCCTGTGAATGGAAGGGAGATTTCCGGATAGGAAGCGTCGGGCGGGTATTGCCGGGTGTGGAAGTACGTATCGGTGAAAACAATGAAATCCAACTTCATGGGGGAACCGTTACAAAAGGATATTATAAGAAAGAAGCGATTACCAAGCAGGCCTTTACGGAAGACGGCTGGTTCCGGACGGGAGATGCCGGATACATGAAGGATGGATTCCTGTATCTGACAGACCGTATCAAGGATCTCTTCAAGACTTCCAATGGAAAATACATTGCTCCACAGGCTATCGAGACGAAGCTGGTGGTAGACCGTTACATTGACCAGGTGACCATCATCGCCGACCAGCGCAAGTTTGTGTCTGCCTTGATTGTGCCGGAATATGCACAGGTGGAGAAATTCGCTCGGGAACATCACATTGCTTTTACCAGTCGGAAGGACTTGCTGGAAAATCCGCAGATTGTGGAACTGTTCAGGCTTCGGATTGATACTCTCCAGCAGGAATTTGCCCATTATGAGCAGGTGAAACGTTTCACGTTGCTACCCGAACCGTTCAGTATGGAACGGGGGGAACTGACGAACACCTTGAAGTTGAAACGTGCGGTGGTGGCCCGGAACTACAAGGATATCATCGACAAAATGTATGAAGAAAATGTCGGTTAAATAGCCGACTTTTATATACAGGCACTTTTTCGGGGGTGCCTGTTTTTTTCTATCTTTGGAGAAGATAGGATACGCCTTGGCATAGTCAAATTTAGAAAACTGCGTTTTCTATTTGCCTCTGCGCTCGGCTTTTTCTATCTTTAGAGAAGATAGAATGCGCCTCGGTATAGTCAAATTTAGAAAACTGCGTTTTCTATTTGCCTCTGCGCTCGGCTTTTTCTATCTTTAGAGAAGATAG
>URWA01000030.1 GCA_900551445.1 uncultured Bacteroides sp.
AGTGAACCGAATTTATTTAATTTTTAACCTTGTCCATTTTTAGTGGACAGTAGTGTCTTTGAATTGATACTTCTGTAAGTTTGCGATAAGGTTAGGCTTCCATTGTTCTCCTATGGGAAGGTTTCGGTTACCGATGAATATCAGAAACTCCACCATATAGACATAGATAAACAGTCCAGAGAGGAATTCTGAAGTGATGAAGAAATAGTGACACATGGGATGCGTTTCTCTCTGTTTTGCTATTTCGTTGAACAGCCGCATAAGTTCGCTACTATAGGGAAGCTCTTTGAAGAGAATGTGGCTGTTCCACTTTGTCCATTTTGCATCGGGATCGTCGGGATGTGATTTGCCCGTATAGTATCTGTGAATCGCTTGCATCAGTTCTGCCAGTGGCAAAGAACGTTCCTCCTTAGTCAAGCAAGGGCAATTGCGACTCAGGTAATCCCGCAGCATATCCAGAAAGCCAATGGTTATCTCCTCAAAATTTCGTTTTGTCTTTCCGTCTCCCACTAGATCGAGAAACAGGTAGTGATATTTTGTCCTTATTTCGCAGGAGGTTGTATCCAGCAGACGAAGTCGGAAGAATTCCACTAACAGCATGGGAAATACTTGTCTCCATTCGTGGTTCATACTTTTTCTGTAATCGATGGCTGCTTTTTCGTTTCGCTTTGCCTTCTCATTCACTTCTTTGTAGCGCTGATGACCTACTAGACTTGGGTATTTGGCATCACTTCCGAATAGCAGAGCAATATATGGATTTAGCAGGTAGTCGGCCAGCATGTGGCTCAGTTGTCCCCACGATTGCGAGGTGTTTAGTAGTTCTAATAGTGTTTCCTTATTTGTTTCCATGTAGTTCATCCTTTAAATTGTTCTTTTCGCACTTAGCGAAAGTTTGGTAGTAAAAAGTGTATAGCAGATACGCCAATACGATGTCGTAGGCACTCAGGAGTTGGTAGCGGTCACACATTGAGGTATAGCCTGCTTTGAAATGTGCTTTTTCGTTTCTGATTTGAGTGGCTCGCATCTGCATGTCGATGATGAGGCTGTTGGTGTCTTTTTCTTTCTTCGTTTCTGGTAGAGTCGCTTCTGTAAATCGTTTGCCGAGTTCGGCACGGCGGTCGAAACTGGGTTTGTCAATTTCTTCCTTTGTTTCCGGCCAAAACCGATATAGGATATACGTATAATAGCTTTCCAAACTAAGAGCCAGACGGTGACTTGCTTCCTTACCTTGGGACAAGTTGTTTTCCTCGCTGCATTGCAGTACCGCACTGATGTCGGTCATCATATTGCTATTGAATAAAGGCTGTTTGTATTCCTGATTTGCTGCGATTTCGTCAGCACACTCGAACATCAGCTTCACCAGTTCGCGAATTGAAGATTCGTCATGATAAGGGAGTAGTGCCTTCAACCGATGGTGGTACAGTAGTACCAGTGTGTTTATGATTTCTTCTTTTTCCATAATTCACGATTTGCGATGCAAGTTACAAAAAAAAATAAGAAAAGCCATGATGGCGAGGTATTTGTGACTGTATACATACAGATATACACTCGGGCAGAGTGTAACTATTAGCGTCGGTTGAAAGGAATTTGCGATTTCTTTATACGTTTCTTTGGCTTTGCGTAGCTTTGCAGCGATAGATAAACCTAAACGAGATACTTATGAAAAACAGGAAACTGATTATTCCGGTAGTGACGGCTGCGATACTGATAGCCTTGTTTATGAGCATGAACAGCAATTTCGAGCAGCGGTTTGAGCAAGTGACGGAATGCCTTGCCACAGGAGAAAGCGTCAGTCTTGACCGTACAGTAGATGTGGACCGGCTGGCAGATGTGTTGTATGTCAACAGCTATGTGGAAACAAAGAACGATGCTCTGTTTGCAGCTGAATTCATCGCGGGCAAACTGAAAAGGGACACCCTGCCCGAAGCGGTGCAGGATTTCAATAAACGGATGTGGCACGTGCCTGTTTCGCTGATTGAGCGGGAAGGTTCTGATGGTTTCCGTGAAAAGTTGGTGCAGTCGCGTGCCTTATTGGGGTGGAACGAAGAAACGGTTGCACGTTATCGGGCAGGGAAGTGTCCATCGCGCGTTGTACTGAAAGGAGAAGGAACGGGGACGCTTACAGGCAAGGTTCTTGAAACTATTCCAAAGGAAGAGCAGAGCTTGTTGGAACGTCTGATACTAACTGACGAACGACCGATGGCTAGTACACTGGTGCGGCTGGACGGATACAGAGTAGACAGTATCGGACAGGGAGAACGTACGGTGCTGGCGTATGCCATGACCGACGGCGAGGGTGTGGTGCGTTTCGAAGGACTGGAAATGTCAGGTTCATATAGTATGCTTCCCGTTCGTTGTGGTTATGAGTTCGGGGGAGCACAGGGGACGGCGGGTTGCACATTGGCAGACTTGGACAAAGATGAAACCGTCTTCACATTTACAGCACGCCTGCACGCAGTACCTCTTTTCGACAAGGGAACTGTACAGCGTATGCACGAGAGCCAAACGGTGCTGGTACGCACACCCGAAGCCTTCTGCATGGAGTTTCAGATATATTTCTGTTGCTACTTTGGGGCATGGGTGCTGTTGTTTGTGCTGGGATATGTGCGTAGAGGACGGCTAGACCCGGTGATGGCATCGTGTCTGATGGCGCTTACAGGACTTTCACTGATGTTTATGTTCGGTATCAATGATCCGTTAACGGAGCCACTTTTGGGAGTAGAAACGGCACAGGGTATTATTATTGGTACCGTATTAGCTGCTTTGTTGCAGACGGTGAATGTACTGAAGTTCTTTCAGAACGGCTATAGAATCCCCTTCGATATACTGGAACGCCCGTTGAATCGCGTGCTAGATTTCTTCTGTCTGCCCTACACCAAAGGCATAGGTTATTTATGCATGGCTTTACTGCTGACCGCCGCCTTGTTGTGTTTTGGACATTCGGTGGGAGGTATGAGGGTGAATCTCAGCCTGATGGGATTCGTATTCCAGCCTAGCGAGATAACAAAATATTTGGTTGTGGTGTTTATGGCAGCTTTCTTTTGCGACCAAGGCGAGCGTATCATACGCTATTCGAATGTAGGAGTACGTAATGTGAGAGTCGGAGCTTTCGCCACTTTTACTTTCTTTTGGAGTAAGCTCCGCACGATGGTGGTCATGCTATTCGGCATGGGAATGCTGTTAATGCTTTACATGATATTGGGCGACATGGGGCCTGCATTGGTGGTGTCGCTTACGTTTATCGTATTGTATTCGCTGATTAAGTCGCGTGTGGAAATGGGTGCAGTGGGCGATACAGGTTCTTACAATGTAGTTTGGAATTGCGATTTGCTGATGTTGATGGTGGGGATTGTGTCGTTCGTTTTATTTCTGTTGGTAGGTCAAGTGTTCCATTGCCCGTTCTTCTTTTGTGTGGTATGGTTTGGGGGGTGGATTGCCTGGGGATTGAAAAGACGTCAAATTTTCGAGTCTGCTATTTTGTTTAATATGGTTATCGCACTTTTTATATTTAGCGACAGTGCGCTCCGTGCCATAGGACAGGAAGATGTGGCACGTCGTCTTGGCGATCGTAAGGAGATGTGCATAAATACGTGGGGGCATTTGGGATTGGAAGGTGGAGTTTTGTCTCCAGGGGTGAACACGCAGGTGGCAGAAGGATTGTGGGGACTGGCTTCCGGTGGCATGACTGGTCAGGGACTGGGCAATGGAGCATCGCAGTTCATTCCAGCCTATCATACGGACATGATTCTGCAAAGCATAGGTGAGCAGATCGGATTTGTGGGAATACTGGTCGTATTTGTTTTGATTTTTCAGCTGTTGTACAGAGCATTACGGGCCGGGTATTACACGAATCACTTGTTCACACTGTATCTGTGTGTGGGTATTTCTGTAGTCACAGCTGTGCAGTTTCTGATCATTGCTTTGGGTAGTACCGGTTTCATTCCGCTTACCGGCATCACTGTGCCTTTGCTCAGCTACGGACGGGTCAGTATGATTTTGAACATGATGGCTTTCGGACTAGTATTGTCGGTCACCTCCCGTTGTCAGTCGGATGTTGCACGGTGCGACTCCATCCGTCAGTACAATGATATATTGGCTTGGACGTGTGCTGCCTATATGCTGTTAGGAGTGTTTGTATTGGGTATTTTCTTCCATTATCAAGTTATTGCCCGTGAGCGTACCTTGATTCGTCCAGCAGTGGCATATAACACACATGGAGCGGTAACTGTACAGTATAACCCGCGTATTGGACGACTAGTAGAATGCATGAAGCCAGGCAATATCTACGATCGTAATGGGGTGTTGCTGTCAACTTCGTATGCTGACAGCCTTGTTCATTATAAGTCTATTTACGACAAGTATCGTTTAGATATTAACTTTCATAAGGTTCAGCAGCGTTTTTATCCGTTCGGCGAGCATCTGTTCTTTATGTTAGGTGATTACAATACCAAATTATTCTTCTCTTCGCTTGATAACAGTCCGCGCGGGTTGATGGCTGAAGCTCGCTATCTGTCCGAACTGCGTGGATACGACAATGTGCTGTATGACGAGTCAGGAAATAAGGTGCGTGTAGATTTGGTTTCTAGGCAGTACCGTCCCGGACGTTTTTATCCCGCACGCTATGAATACCGACAGGATGGATTTCAATTACGCGACTATTCAGCTTTGCTTCCTTATCTGAAATCTGGCTATAATAGCGACCGAATCGAGAACTATAATGCTCGTACAGAAGAAACTGGCATGATAAGACCTCAGGATATCACATTGAGTATTGATGCCGGTCTTCAGACTAGACTTCAACAGGAATTGGCAAAGGTTGAGAAGGCAGGACAAAAGAGATGGCATCGTTTTCAGCGTACTTCGGTAGTAGTGATGGATGCATCGAACGGCGAATTGCTTGCTTCTGCCAATTATCCCTTGCCTGACGAACAGCGCCTTGCTGTTGAGCCGGAGAATTATACCGACAATTATCAGCCTGAGAATTGGCAAGCATATACAGACTGTGACTTGGGGCTGGTTTATCCTACTGCTCCTGGTTCATCGGCTAAAGTAATGTCGGCATTGGCTGGGTTGCGGTACGTGGACGATACGGGAGAACGTATCACAGATTCTAAGTTTACCTATTATGTGTATGAAAAAGAGCGGATACACACTGGTAAGGAAGGTGATCCTGTGGGCAATGTAAACTTTAGGCAGGCTATCATACAGTCATCCAATAACTATTTCATTCATCTGGTGAATGACCTAGACTTGTATGACGAACTGGCATATATATACGCATCTGCCGGTATTGGTATTGGATATACTTCAGCCTATAAAATCGATTATCATGAATATAACCCTAGCAGTGGTTGGAAAGAACGGGTGACGAAAGTCGCTCCGATGGCAACTCAAGGTTATCGTAATTATATCAACCAGCGGACAAAAAATGCGAAAACACATCGTAAGATGGTATTTTGTGATCCTTGGTGGCGGTGGGCCTGGGGACAAGGTACATTGAGTGCCACTCCGTTAAGTATGGCGCGCATTGTAGCATCGGTAGCTAATAATGGGAAGATGCCGATAACCTGCTTTCGTATGGAAGGCAGTAAGCCAGAGTTTGTCACTCTTACCTCGGACAAGCAAATCGGAGTGTTGCAGCAGGCAATGGTGGCTGAGGCACATAAACCACTGCGAGACGGTTCACAACGTTTTATCCGCTATCCTTTTCTGGGCGGTAAGTCAGGGACTCCGGAGCGTGTAATCAAATATGCTAACGGGAGCATGGATCAACCCAATGATGCATGGTATGTATGTTATATAAAGAACAGTAGTGGGAAGACTTCTTTAGCTATTGTGGTACGGACGGAGCGTAGCGGAAATGTAGGTTCCGGTTATGCCAAGAGTTTACTGGAACGAACAGTAATGCCGGTACTGCACAGTATGGGTTACGTGAACTGACCGAATGTATGAAAGGAATTTGCAATTTCCCTATATGCTCGGATAAACCTTTCTATTTTTGTAATAGAAATAAGAAATACAAACTAAACTGTTATGGAAAAAAATATTATATATTGGCTGCGAAAAATAACTGGTGCAAAGAGACGACAAAAGGAATACATGAGTATGATGCAAACCGGTGGATGGAATGAAAGAGGAACGGATGATACCTTGCACGACTATATTGAATGGCAGAGCCGCATGGCAAAGGATATCATCCGAACAGTTGACAGTCTGGTCTGGTCTGTTGGTTTCGTGCCCGAAGACAACGAATTGCATATTTATGTTCACAACAGCCTGTGCTATCAGTCGTGTAATAGTTATAATTTTAAGGAATGGTTACGTGACTTTATGCAGATGGAAAAGAGTTATGCTTTTCATGGTTACATCTTGCATGAAGGAATATGTCGCGATATGATTTCCGCAACCTCTGTCAATCAAGAGGTTAGTATTGAGGTTCGTAGGCAGGAACCAAAAATGCTACTCGTTCAGGCTACGGTTAAATCGATTCCCGGAAACGGGAGTCTGTTGGACGGGAAAGTGGAGCTTACTGCCGAAACGGATAGGAGGGCGGACTTGAATCGATACAATATCGGTGTGGGTAGAACACCAAAGTTGGATAATGGCAGCGTCCGTTTCAATCACATAGCTATTGACGATGATCCAGAATCGCCTTCGTTTGAACTGAACAAATATGTCAGCCGATCACATGCCTATATAAAATACGGTTCTGCAGGATTTACATTGTATGCGGAACGGGGAGGCACTCCGCTGCATGGCAAGCATACAGCTGTGTTTCGCAATGGACAACAGATAGTATTGAATTTGCCGGAGCGGGGGGTGCCACTGAAGCATGGCGACCAGATTGTGTTGAGCAAATCGGTTATTCTAATTTTTGAACAAACAATATAAAAACGTCAAACCTTAAACTAATAACACGATGAAAAAGATTACGAGTGTATTTCGTACAATGTTTCGAATGGACAAAGAATTGGGCCGAAGCAGTACGACTGTTACCAATGCGCGTATATTAAAAGAAATATTAAAGCATTTTACTGAAGAATTGAATTATCGTTCGGTAGGGAAGAAAATGATTTATCCAATGACTTTTTATGTTCATCTTCACCAGGATGACTATCAGGCACGGAAAGACGATTTTCCTTTTTTTCTGTCTGAAATAGTAGAAGGTTTTTATCAGGTAATTCTGAAGAATATCAAAAATTATCCTAACTATAAGGGACCTGCTGCCAATTGGAATTTTTATTTGGTCCCATGTATGGAGTCAGAATTCTCGGCAGGTGAACATATATTTTCCATCAAGTCTGGTAATGTGATTATTTGGGGCAGTTTATACGATTTTATGGATACGGATTCAGGGGGGCAAAACAAAAATGTGAATGTTTCCGTTAGGCTGGATAACTGTAAGCTACTAACCAATATCAATATAAATTACTCGGTGATGCAGAACTTGCAGTTTTTGGATGAAAACCATATCCGGATAGATTGGAGGGACCCAGTAAAAGCAATGCAGTATAAAAACTCACAGGAGAAACAGGAATTACCTGATATGAAAATTGGAGTTGGGATATTAAGCTATGTCCAAACCGGACGCAAAGAAGAACGTTTCGTCATCAGAACCAATTCTTGCAAACTGTCCGGTGAAGGCGATACGCGTCAAGATCACTCCGTTTTTAAGATAAAGCATTCAAAAGTCGGTATTCAGCATGCTGAAATCAAATATAATCGGATGGCAAATACCTTTGAACTAGCAGCCTATCAACTGACCTCTATCAATGGTGTGGCTGTGCCGTTGAGTGAGGGTGGAGAACTGAAATGGGTTCCGCTCCCGAATGGCTCTGTCATTGTTCTGGCAGATAGTGTAGTAATAAACTTTAAAAAACTGATTTAAGATACTATGCAGCAGAAAAGCGACATACAGTACATAGGACTGACAGATATGGGGAAAAGCCGTACAAACAATGAAGATTTGTGGCTGTGTCAAAAAATCTGGAATGAGAGTTGCATTGTGGCGGCTGTTATCGATGGAGTCGGTGGATATGAGGGGGGAGAAGTTGCAGCTAAAATTGCTGCTGAGGAATTGCTATCTTACCTTCGGAGATATCCGAATGGTGAGCGCTCACAGATTCTAAAAGAGGCGATGGTTTATGCCAATAATTGCATTTACCGTGAACGAGTCCAAAAGATGGAATACGGCAGTATGGGATGTGTTATGACGGCAGTGCTGATTGAACCGGAACAAGGCACAGTGGATATGGCTCATATTGGTGATACCCGTTTGTATGAGTTGTCCGAGGGAGAGCTGACCAAACTTTCGCATGATCATTCTCCGGTGGGTAGGTATGAGGAATGGGGTGTCCTGAGTGAGAAAGAAGCGATGGAACATCCAATGCGCAATGTCATCGAACGTGACTTAGGCCATCGATTATTAGAAAATTCCGTTGAGAACTATATTGAGATGGAACAATTCTTCTTAAAAGGAAATGCGACTTGGTTACTCTGTTCCGACGGATTAACCGATTTGGTGTCAGGAACTCAGATTCGTGATATTTTATTGTCTGATGAGTCATTGGATAATCAGGCAAAACAGTTGGTGGATGCAGCTAATGATGCGGGTGGAAAAGACAATATTACGGTAGTTTTGATTCGTACTCAGGGGGGGGGCAGTTTTGACGAAACAAAAAATCAAATAGATGTTGTGTCGAAGGATGAATTGGTTGTGAAAATGGAAAGTTTAGAAAATCGGTTACAGGTGGAGAATTTTAAGACGAAAGGTAAAAAGTTTGAGATAGGGATTAAGAGATTAGGGTGTATTGTTGTGTTGTTTGTTTGGGGAGTTTTAGTAGGATGGTTTACCCATTTATTTTATTTGGACAGCCAGGGGGAAATAAGGTATAATTTTCCTTTTGTTCCTGCCATTACAGTGCCGGATGTATATACGGATTCTATTCAGACCTTGAAAGATACTTTTCTTGGCATGGAGCTGAAGAATGTATTATCGGAAGAACTATGTGATACCATCAATAGTGACAGATATAAAATGAATTAATTATGAGTCGAAAAAAAATAAAAGTCAAGCAGCAGGATAGTTTCTCTGAATTTGATTCTTCGCTTGAGAATTTTATTGTAGGACACGAAGAACATTACTTGTCCATTGTCGGTATACGTTTGGTAACAGATGTCGATTTGATACCGAAGAATGTGCAGGAATATCCTTCGCAGCGTACTCTATTCCTTGCAGAAGAAGGAAAAGTGTTATGCCTGTCGGTACAAACGAATCTGGAATATGACGAATTTCTACGTCTTTGGAATGAACAACACGAGCTGACGTTCAGTATTTGCAGGAAGAACGTGGTAAAAATAAATCAGTTTGAGGTAATACAAGGAAAGGATGAACGGATTGTGATTCTTTCTACAGAGGTGGATTGGAATGATTTCTTGAAAATGGACCAGTGGTGTTGTACATTTGAACTATCTATAGGGAAACAAAATCTTTTAACTGAGGTAAAAAAATGTTGTATTCTTTCAGCAAGTCACCGTCCGGAAGTCTATACCTCTGATTTTTATTTTCTGGCAGGAGATAGTTCCTCTGTGGGGGAGTATAAGATGCAGACTGGTTTCGACAAAAAAGAAGACCAATTTATGACTGTTTGTTATGGATGCAGATATTCGAATGTGCCGGAATTTGCTGATATAGAAGCATTGGAGGTCGAGTTTCGTTTGACGGATGCCTATGGAAAACTGATAAATACTTATATTTCTCGTATAGAAAGCGTTGAGGGAAATCAGGAAGGTATGTCTTCTCAAGAGTTTTTTATCGGAATGCTTGAAAAAGGTGACTATAGAGTAGAAGTACATGTGTTTGGCGATAAGATTGCAGAAGCGGGATTGACTGTAGGAAAAAAAATGAATGGGAAACCTCGGTTTAAGGATATGAGAACTTTGCGTGCAGTACGTACAGCTGAGGGTGGAAGTTTGACACGGATTAATGAACTGGTCGGATTGCAATGTGTAAAAAGGGATTTACGGATGAAGATAAACTACATGAGACTGATGGCGGCACGTAAGGCTGTAGGCCTTCCGGTGACGGAACGGTTGATGCACACGGTGATGGTTGGAAATCCAGGTACAGGAAAGACTACAGTTGCACGATTAATGGCTTCGGCCTTACATGAGATTGGATTACTATCGAAAGGACATTTGGTAGAATGTAATCGTGAGAATCTGACAGACAGCTATATTGGAGGAACTGAAAAAAAAACGAGGGAAATGATTGATATGGCAAAAGGAGGAGTGATGTTTATTGATGAAGCATATAGCTTATTTGAGGAAGGATCGTCATCAAAGGATTTTGGGCGGAAAGTAATAGATACTCTTATGCCGGTTTTATCAAATCCAAATAGTGACTTAATTGTAATTATGGCGGGGTATGAGAAAGAAATGGATAGACTGTTGGATTCTAATCCTGGGCTATCTTCACGTTTCCCTGTCCGATTAAAATTCGAAGATTACTCAGTAGATGAGCTGATGGCAATTGCACGATTGTTTTTTCTGAAAAATCATTATCAGGTTGATGAGAATGTGATGATAGAAATTCGTAAAGTTATATCTTTAGCCAAACCGATTGAAGGATTTGGAAATGGACGTTTTGTATATACGCTTATTGAGAATTTTATTCTACCCACTATGGGAGAACGTTTATACAAACAATTGAATATGGGGGCTGTTGATTCTAATATTCTATCCGTAATATTTAAAGAAGATGTTCCAAACGCAAATGAAATTCTGGATATGGTAGGTCTAAGACATATGAAAAATAGAATAGGGTTTCGATAGCTGCCAAGTATAAGTTTGTAAGGGTATTTGCTATATAAATGTGATTCTATAATGGCTTGTAGATTTATTTTATTTATCTAAAAAACGTATTGCTATTACTTTTATCGTAATCCCCAAAACCGCAATAAGCACAATAGTGGCAGCTATCCTCCAAACTAACCCAGAATGCAAAAATTCCATATTCGCCACTATCATACAGACCAAGAAAGAGGATAAGTCAATTAGAATAACAATCAAAATATAAAATGCTTTATGTGATAGAGAAATACGGTTATCCATTTGAGTTATCCTCTGCTCTGCCTCTGTACACTTGGTTTCAATTTGATCAATGAACTGGCCAAGAACGGCATTGCCAAATTTTACAGCCTGTTTTTGCGTATCCTGGGTAATAGACAACTTGTATTTTCCTAATAAATCTACCAATGCGGTAAGATCCGTTCTCAATCCATACACATTGTCATTCAACTCGGCAAGTTCTTTTACGTTTATACCAAGCAGGCGTTTTTCTTCCTCAAGATATTCATTTTGAGGAGTACTTTTGGTAACTTGCACTTCATTCCCTTGTAGGTCAATACCTATGAGGGATTTATTTTTATCTGCATAAACAAATTCAAGTTTAGCTGTTTATGTGGAAATAAAAAGCCACCTTGCGATGAAGATGGCTAATTTGTTATAATGTGCTGTTTTTGCTATATGTTTTAGTGAGGTGGGGTGTGCCTTATTTCCCTTTTTGAAAATAGTCCTCCAAAAAGTCAGATATCAAAATTGAGATTTTTATGTATCGTATTCTCTTAATGGTATATTCATGTTCTGTTCAGAGGTATTATGAATTTAGAATTTTGTTTTTTTGTTGAATGAATTCTTCTTCTGTTAATATACCTTGTTGTTTAAGAGAATTGAGCTTAATAAGTTCATCTGTAACTAATGAATGATTTCCTTGTTGCGATTTTTTATCTGCTTTATCAATTATAACACTAATACTATCTTTCACTTGATTTGCAAGTTTTATTTTACTATCATCTGGACTATACATAGTAAGTTCTATTGATGGGTCATTTATATTACTAACTAGGATTTTAATTATTATAGAGTTTATTTTCTTTGTTTCTGTTGTATCTCCTGATAAGCCTCCAACAATGGCACCAGCACCTCCTAGTAGAGCACCTCCAGCTATTGTTCCACCGATAGTTCTTAATGCTGACTTCTTGAAAATTGTTTTTCCATTTTCGATTAGTTCAACACTAATAATATCGTTATAGCTTATCTGCTTGTTAGTAAGCTCTGCCCCATTGATAATATATATAATCTCATCTTCATTGTCAAAAATAAGGAAATTATAATGGATGACATTGATTTTATTATAATTACATACCTTAATAACGGGACTTCTTTTGTTGGTTAGGAAGTTTATAACAAACATCTCTTTTGATATTGTATGATAATACAAGTAAAATTGCTCAAAAACTTCTGCAAGCAGGGTTAGGTTAATATCTTTGTTATGCTCAAAATCTTGCTTTGTTGCATTTATAGTACTTTTGTTTTCTGCATTCTGTGCTAGAATAAAAATTATTGCACCAATGAAAATAATTAAAATGAATAGAAGAACCATATTCTAAGTTGTTTAAGATTATATAATGAATTACTTTTATTTGTGTATATTTTTTAAACAAACAGCGTGAGCAAATACTATGCTACGCTGATAGGTATCGCCAAACACCCAGACCCATAACAAGTACGCCCACGCATATCGTGAGCGTTCACTCATTGTTAGTTGGGTCTTTGATTAAATTGGCGATTTTATCAGCCCAAAACAATAGCAAACGCTAAAGTTTAATAGTATGTCTTGAAGTAGCAATGAATCCGCTAAATCACTACAAATATAGCTTAAGTTTTTGATAGTAAAAAATTTCCCCTTATGTATAAACACAAAAAAACCCCGTAGGAGGCCTCCGCATTTGCGGAAACCTCCTACGGGGTTGCTTATATCTTATCAACTGGCAGCGCGCAGCTGGTTGAACAAATCTTTCTGTTTTTCGGTCAATGAAGTCGGTATCTTCACGTTGTACGTGACAATCATGTCGCCAAACTGACCGGGTTGTTTGTAGACCGGGAATCCTTTGCCTCTCAAACGTACCTGCGTACCGTTCTGTGTGCCCGGTTTTACTTTCAGCCGGACCATACCGTCCATGGTTCTTACCTGTACTTCTCCACCCAGTACGGCGGTGTACAAGTCGACATCCACGTGGGTATAAAGGTCATCGCCTTCCCGTTCAAAAGTAGCATCCTTGTCAATCACGAAAGTGATGTACAAGTCACCGTTTTCTGCTCCGTTCATGCCCTTCTCTCCATAGCCTTTTAGCCGGATGGTCTGCCCGTCGGCTACTCCCGCCGGGACGGTGATACGGATGTTCTCACCGTTGACACTGAACGTCTGCTTGTGGGTGACGTATGCTTCACTGAGTGACAGATGCATCTGGGCCTCTATGTCGCCACCCTTGGCCCGCATGCTGTATCCTCCACGGCCACCGCTTCTGTGTCCGAAGAGTTGTTCGAAGAAGTCTGAGAAACCGCTTGCGCCTGCTCCTCCGAATCCTCCGCTGAACTCGTCGCCATTCATGGAGTACCAGTAGCCTGAACCACCGTTCTCCTGCTGGGCCCGACTGTATGCCTCACGTTCCTGCTTGAATTCATCAGCGTGTTTCCAGTGTTCCCCATATTCATCGTATTTCTTTCGCTTTTCCGGATCGCTCAATACTTCATGGGCTTCATTCACCTGCTGGAACTTTCCTTCCGCCGATGGGTCATCCTTGTTCAGGTCAGGATGGTATTTCTTTGCCAGCTTCCGGTAGGCTTGCTTGATTTCATCCTGTGTGGCATTACGGTCAACACCCAATATTTTATAGTAATCAATAAATGCCATATATCAATCGTTTTTAGTGGGTTCCAGAATAAAAAACTCTCGCCCGCAGGTAAGTGCAGACGAGAGCTTTTCGGTTAATTGTTATGATTAATGTATCTCAATCACACGGTTGACCTTTGCTTTTTCTTCCTGAGAATACTTCGGCAATTCAATTGTCAACACTCCATTGGCCACGTTTGCACTGATTTTTTCTTTATCGACGTTGTCAGGCAAATAGAGTGACTGTTGGAATTTTGAGTAAGAGAACTCGCGTCTCAAGTATTTCTTGTTTTCTTTGTTCTCGTTTTCGGTTTTCTTTTCCATTGAAATGACGAGTTCGTTTTCTTCACCCAAATGAATGTTGAAATCGTCTTTGGTCATTCCCGGAACTGCAACTTCTACCTTGTAGTCTTTGTCGCTTTCCACTACATTGATTGCAGGGGCAGTAGCGTTAGCTTTCACCATCCAATCGTTATCAAAGAAATCATTAAAGATACTTGGTAACCAGTTCTGATTGTAATATTTTCTAGTCGGCATCATAGTTGTAATCTCCTATATTTTATTTTTTTTATTATCAATTTGTTTCTGAACCCGAGCTCCTTGAGGTCTTTCAACTTCTTGAAGTTCAAGTTCACTTCTCTATTTGCAAAGGCTGTGCCACAAACGGGTGCCACAGCTGCCTTTTTTACGAAGAATTTTTATAATTGTTTTATTATGAGGATATTACATCTCTTTGACCCTTATATGAGAACTTAGGACTTTTGTATGCCTGGTAGAAAATGGTAACAAATTGTCACTTGCTTATAGATAGATTCCGACAAAAAGTCCATTTTGTTGACATATTGTCACTGATTCTTACTTTTTGTAAGAAAAAGTCGAGTGCGGAAATCGTCTGAAGAAGATAGGGGTATGGATAGTTTTTGGGGATGTCAGGAGGTTTTTGATGAAATGTCAGTGCTATTTTTACGTTTCCTTACCCGGAAACGTACGTTCCCCGTGGCAGAAACGTATGTTTCCCTTATGGAAAACGTACGTTTCTCTATAGGGAAACATAGAAAATGCGGTGAGAGTATCCTTTTTTCAGCAGGAGGTTTTTCCTTTTAGGAGAGGGTGAAAACCACTATATTGCGCGCCCAAGGTTGCCCGATAATGGGAAGGAGTTTTCCATCGGATAAAATATTTTGTCCGTTTTGTAAGAAAAATTTGTATAATTATACTATATTTGTGCCCGAATGGTTCCGAGTGTCTGTTCAGACCCTCGGATGAAAAGGGAATCAGGTGCAAGTCCTGAACAGTCCCGCTGCTGTAAGCTCCATTCAACCTGCTGGAAAAGACTCATGCCACTGATGACTGAACACCATCGGGAAGGCTCCAGGAGGGGAGTAAGTCAGAAGACCTGCCATCATACATGTTAACCACGCTCGTGGGATTAGGTGGTTAAAACGATTTGGATTTTCAATTAGTACGGAAAAAGTATGGGTAGACGGAAGTTTCTGTCTGTCATGCTGGGGGGTATTTTATGCCTTGGGAATACTGTGACCCTTCGTTCGCAGAGCAAGCTCGACAGCTTGCAGCATTTGGACGAAGTGGTGGTCACGGTACGTGCGTTGCCCAAGGAAGTGATACCCGTGCAGCAACTGGCGGGTGAACAGCTCAGTCGGCTGTCGTCGCACAGCGTGGCAGATGCCCTGAGGTATTTCTCGGGTTTGCAGATAAAGGATTATGGCGGTGTGGGCGGTCTGAAGACGGTCAACATCCGGAGCATGGGTACGAACCATGTGGGGGTGTTCTACGACGGCGTGGAGCTGGGGAATGCCCAGAACGGGACGGTCGATTTGGGACGTTTCTCGCTCGACAACATGGAGTCTGTCACCTTGTACAACGGACAGAAGAGTGCCATTTTCCAGCCGGCCAAGGATTTCGGTTCGGCAGGTTCCGTTTATTTGCAGTCCCGGGTACCTGTGTTTTCCGGAAAAGAAATGCAGCATGTCAAGGCGACTTTCAAGACGGGTTCGTTCGGGCTGGCCAATCCTTCCCTGCTGTGGGAGCGGAAGCTGACGGAGCAAGTGAGCACGTCGTGGAGTGCGGAATACTTGTACACCACGGGAAAATATAAATTTTCCTACCGCAAGCAGGACGGGTATGATACCACTGCCGTGCGGCAGAACGGCGATGTGAATGCGTTGCGGGTGGAAGGAGGTTTCTATGGAAAGTTGCCGCGGGGCTACTGGCGGGCGAAGTCGTACTTGTATCGTTCAGAACGGGGATATCCGGGAGCGATTGTCCGCAACAAGTTCTCGCACGAGGACCGGCAGTGGGATACGAATTTCTTTACGCAGGGGGCGTTCAAGAAGGACGTGGCCGACTGGTACAGCTTGATGGCCCACGTGAAGTATGCGTATGATTACCTGCATTACCTGGCCGACCCGCACAAGGACGAGTCGCTGATGTACACCAACAATCATTATTACCAGCAGGAGGGGTATGCTTCTCTGGCCAACCGTTGGACACTGACTCCTTTTTGGGAGGTCAGTCTGTCGGCGGATTACCAGTTCAATCTGCTGAATGCCGACCTGACGGATTTTGCCTATCCTCGCCGGCATACGGAAATGGTGGCTGTGGCTACGGCCTTGGATTATCACGGACTCAAGTTACAAGGCAGTCTGCTGGGCACGTTCGTGCAGGAGCGGGTGGAGGGCTCCGGAAGGGCGGCTCCCCATAAGCGGGAGTGGACACCGGCGCTGATTGCTTCCTATCGGCCTTTTCAGAAGGAAGATTTTCACCTGCGAGCCTTTTACAAGCGGATTTTCCGGATGCCTACGCTGAATGATTTGTATTATACTTTTATTGGCAACGTGGAGTTGAAGCCGGAGTTTACGGACCAGTTTAACGTGGGGTTCACTTACGGCAAGTCGTGGACCGGCAGCAGGCTGCGTCACCTGGAACTGCAGGTGGATGCGTACTACAATGAGGTGGAGAACAAGATTGTGGCTACCCCGACTTCCAACTTCTTCCGCTGGACGATGGTCAATCTGGGACGGGTGGAAATCCGGGGTGTGGATGCGGCGTTGCAGAGTGTGTGGCAGTATGGCAGGCATACGATGCTGACGGCCCGGGTGAACTACACCTACCAGAAGGCACAGGATTTTACTGACCCTACGGCGGAGTTTTACGGGGGACAGATTCCGTATATCCCCTGGCACAGCGGTTCAGCGGTGCTCAACCTCAACTGGAAAAAATGGGAAACCAACTATAGCTTTATTTATACCGGCGAGCGATACACCTCGCAAGCCAATATCCCGGTCAATTACCAGCAGCCGTGGTACACGAGTGACTTCTCGGTGGCCCGCCGGCTGGACTGGGGACCGGGTGAGTTGAAGGTGACGCTGGAAGTGAACAACCTGTTCAACCAGCAGTATGAGGTGGTGACGTGTTATCCCATGCCGGGAATCAATTTCAAGTGTATCGTGCAATATAGCTTTTGAGACTTATGAAACGTAGATGCTTAAGATATCTGTGGATGGCGGTTTGTCTGTTCCTGTGTCTGGCTTGCCGGGAAGACCTTCCGGTGCTTCGTTCGGAAAGTGAGGCCGTCAGTCGTCCGGGCAGTCCGCACGAGATAAAGGGAATGTTTGTCCTGAACGAGGGCAACATGGGAAGCAACAAGTGTACCCTCGATTTTCTGGATTTCCGGAGCGGTTTTTACACCCGCAATATTTATCCGGAGCGAAACCCGGAGGTAGTGAAGGAACTGGGTGATGTGGGCAACGACCTGCAGGTGTATGGCAACCGGCTGTATGCGGTCATCAACTGTTCGCACTATGTGGAGGTGATGGATGTGCGTACGGCACAGCACATCGGCAGTGTGAATGTCACCAACTGCCGCTACATCGTTTTTGCGGGCGACAAGGCCTACGTGAGTTCGTATGCCGGTCCGGTACAGATTGACCCCAATGCCCGTCCGGGAAAGATTGTGGAGTTTGATGTGAATACCCTGCAAATCACCCGGGAAGTAGTGGTGGGCTACCAGCCGGAGGAGATGGTCATCAAGGACGGGCTGCTGTATGTGGCCAATTCGGGAGGTTACCGTTTCCCCAATTACGACCGTACGGTGTCGGTGGTCGATTTGGGTACGTTCGAGGTGGTGAATACCATTGATGTGGCCATCAACCTGCATCGGATGAAGCTGGCGCCCGACGGACTGATTTACGTCAGTTCTCGTGGGGACTATTACGGCACGAAGTCGGACGTGTTTGTCATCGACCCGGAGGCACAGCGGGTGGTGGGCCGGTTGGGAGTGGCCGCCAGCGAGATGTGTATGGACGGCGACGAACTGTATCTGATTAGTGTGGAATGGAGCTATGTGTCGGGAAAGAATGAAATCCGGTACACGTTGTACGACACCCGAAAGCGGGAGATTCTCCCCCGGAACTTCATTACGGACGGCACGGAAAAAGAAATCAGTATTCCTTACGGGCTTGGGGTGAATCCGGAGACCAAGGAGATTTTCGTGTCGGATGCCACGAACTATGTGACTCCCGGTTATTTGTACTGTTTCTCTCCCGAAGGAAAGCTGAAATGGAAGGTGCGTACCGGGGATATTCCGGCGCATTTCGCCTTTACTTCGGCCGACTTCTATTAAGAAGCGGGAAAAAGAACCTTGTGATAATTATAAATAATATCGATGAAGAAAAAAATCATTTGTCTGGCAGACCGTCTTCTGTGGATGGTACTGCTATGCGGGGGCCTTCTATCTGCCTGCCGCAGTGAGAAAGAGGACCCGATGGAGAAAGAGCCGGAAGTGCCGGCTACTCCCTATATCACGAAAGTGTTGGAATTTGTGCCCTGTCCGGGACAGTTTGTCAATGTGTTGCCGGAATTTAAGGAGGGCGACACGCAGGAAACCATGAACCGGAAAGTGCTGGAACTCATCGGGCACAACAAGCGGGGACTGGTTTCGCTGGGTGGCTTCGGCGGTTATGTGGTAGTCGGTTTCGACCATACCATCGAGAACAAGCCGGGCAGCCGGGATTTCCGGGTGTTGGGCAATGCCTTCAACGGCAATTCTTCGGCGGCTACCAGCGGTACGGCGCAAGGAGGAAGTTATGAGCCCGGTGTGATTCTGGTGGCCTACGACAAGAATGGCAACGGCAAGCCGGATGCCGACGAGTGGTACGAAATTCAGGGCAGCGCCCAGAAAGGAGAGGTGGAACCTTGGTATGCCGAAGCGAAGGCGGTAGGAAACGACCTGCATTGCTATTCCGATTACGAGATTACGTACTATAAGCCGAAAGCGGAGCCGAAGACGCAGGAAGAAGAGGCGCAATACATCCGCTGGACGGACAACAAGGGGGGCGAAGGTTATCTGCCCAAGAACGAATATCATCGCCAGCCGTATTTCCCGCAGTGGATTCAGTCGGACAAGCTGACGTTCAAGGGAACCCGTCTGCCGCAGAACGGACTGAACCACGGAACGGAAGAAGCACCTTATTTCGTGCTGTTCAGTTTTGCCTACGGTTATGCCGACAATGCCGTGAACGATACGGAGGGAGCCTGCATCGACATCGATTGGGCAGTGGATGCCCACGGGAAGGCGGTGCATCTGCCGGGCGTGGATTTCGTGAAAATCTATACCGGGGTGCATCAGGTGAACGGCTGGCTGGGAGAGTGTTCCACGGAAGTGATGGGGGTAGAGGACTTGCATCTGCTGAAAAACTAACCAACGTAACATACATTCTATTTTAAACCAAAAGTAACATGAAACTAAAGGACTTATTTAAGGTGAAGAATGCCGGTGCCGCACTTTTGCTGGTCGTGGCTTTGCTGGCAGGCAGTTGTAGTAAAGAGAAAGGAATTGGAAACGGGGACACCCCTCCAGCAGGGCAACCCGCTTCTTTTGAACTGAAAACCAAGCTGGACAGCGTGCTGCCGGTGATGCTGGCCCCGGACTCGGTGTTCAAACTGGAATATGCGGCGGAGCATGTAAAATCGGTGAGTGTGGCCGATGTACCTTCCGGTTGGACGGCCGATTTGGATGAGAAGGCGGGTACGGTTACGGTGAAGGCTTCGGCGGAGGCGGTACAGAAAGCGAAAATCACGCTGAAGGCCGTGGGCGAAGATACCAAGGAAGTGACGAAGGCGGTGGAGTTTTACTGTCTGAATTCGTTTACCGACCCGAAGGGAGTCTTTGTATTGAACGAAGGAAACATGACGACCGAAAACGGTTCGCTCACTTACATCACGCCCGAAGGCTATGTGATAGGGGATGCGTATAAGGCGGTCAACGGTACGGAGCTGGGAAATGTGGCGCAGGATATGGCATTCTATAACGGCAAGATTTATGTCATCACGCAGAACGGCGACCAGAATCCGGTAGGTACCAAGTTTGTGAACGACGGGATGCTGATTGTAATGAATGCCAAGACGCTGAAAAAAGAGATGGCACTGAGCAAGACAGAGCTGCAAGGGCTTGACTGGCCCACGCACATTGCCGTGCTGGATGAGGCGCATGTGTATCTGCGTGACAATAGGGGAATCTATCGTCTGAATCTTCAGACTAAGGAATTGAAGCTGGTGAGTGGAACGGAAAAAGCACCGAAAAGTCAGTTCGTGGTGATGAATGGGAAAGTCTATACGTATAAGTCAGGTTTGGTGGGCGGCATTCTGGAGATTTCCCCAGAAAGTGACCAGGCCAAGAGCATTCGCTTCCCGTTTAAGGTGTCTTGTCCTATCAATAAGGTGTTGGGTATCAAGGCGGCCGACGACGGGGATATCTGGCTGATGTCCACCGGAAACGGAAAGAAGGCGATTGGAAAGTTCAATCTGGCTTCGAAGACCATTATCCAGCGTCAGATTAATGTGACACCTTTTGTAGGGTCTTCGGGTGTGGCATTTGCCGTAAAAGGAAAGGACTTCTATTATACGGACGACAAGAACACTACCGTTTATCAGATGACTTTTGACGATAACAAGGAGTTGAATTCAGAATCGGGACTGAAGGCCGAGAAATTGCTTTGTGAGCTGAACGATATCGATGACAACGCCGGTCTGCTGTATAACGGTATGGCAGTACACCCTGTGACGGGGCATGTGTTTATCAATACCATCAAAGGATATGCCCAGTTCACCACGAATCAAATCTGGGAGTTTGACTTTAAGGCCAATGCAGAAACTCCGGTCGCCAAGTATGAGAATTATACTCACTTCCCGGCAGGTTTCTTTTTTGCTCCGGATAATAACTGATTGAATGGATGGAAAGGATGAAAAAACAAGTATTTTATATTGCATGGATGGCCTGTCTGTCCTTGTGTGTGCTTCCCGGTTGTAAAAAGGAACAGAAACTGGAACAGCCGCCGGCTGAAACCCCTTCGGAGGGTACGGGAGAAAAGCCTTCTGAGGGAGGAGAATCTTCGGGAGAAACCGTGTATTTGGGAGGATATGCCCGTCCGGATGGAGTATTGATTCTGAACCAGGGAGCACCTGCCGTTGAAAATAGTTCCATTACTTACTTGGCTCCCGACGGAACGATAGAAGAAGGAGTGTATCGGAAGGTGAACGCTGCGGCGCTGGGTAACGGTGCACAGGATTTATGGATGGACAATGGCAAGCTTTACATTCTCAGTAATGGAATTTATGCGCCGGGAGGAGAAGATGGAGATGGTAGTCTGGTGATAGTGGATGCCGTGACCCTGAAACGAGAGAAAACCTACAAGCTGGACGAACTGAAGTTCAAACGTCCGGAAGGCAGCTTGGACAAGGATGAATGGATTAGTTTGTCTGTTCCCTTTGAAAATATCGCCGTGTTGGACGAAAAGAATATTTTCTTCGCGGAAGGACAGGGCTTTTTCCGCCTGGACGGTACGACGGGTGAGGTAAATGTGGTGGAAGGGGCCTACCATTTTGGAAACAAGGGAAATACCGTGGAAGCTGTGGCAATTCCCCGAGGTATTCTCCGGGTGGGCGATTGCCTGTATTGCGGGGGAGGAGGCTTCTGGGAGTCTACTCGCCTGCTGGAATTCTCGAAAGGAATGAACAAGGTGAGCCGGGTGTTACCCGATTTGAAAGGAGAGTTTATCAGTGGCTTGTTCCAGACGGGCGAACGGGAAATCGTGCTGGCTACCTGCGGCAGAGGCGGAGAGAAGAAGAGTTATCTTCAGTTTGTCGACCTGGATGCGTGGAAGGTGACGAAGACAAAGCGGATTTCGGAAGATATTTCTGCCGAGTTCTTCAGCACTTCCGGAGTCACGCTGGCAGGCGATTATCTGTATTATGCGGCTGGAAGCACCACGGTGAAACGCCTGTCGTTGAAGACTTGGAAGAGTGAAGAGTTTATCGATGTGCTGAAAGATGCGCCCGACGGGAAGCATTTGAACTGCAACGTGATTGCCGATCCGACCAACCAGTATGTGTATGTGGCGGTATCCAACGTGTACCGGGAGGATGTAAAGCCTGATAAGAATTACCTGCTGGTGTACGATTGCAGCGGAAGTGCGCCTTCGCTGGTGCGGAAGATTGAAAACAAGACAAATTATCCGATAGGGATTTATCCTATGCGGAAATTTTATAAATAACACTTTTTCTTGGTAAGTGACTGCAGGCCTTTGGAGCAATCCGGGGCTTGCAGTTCTTTTTTATCCGTTACTTCGATGGAGATGAAGTGGGGGTATGCCGTAACTTGATGGAATGGGTGGCAAGCCGCTTTTCCAGCATGGTCGGGGGAATGAGAATCTTCAAGGTATCCAGTACGGCATTGACCATCCGTTCGCGGATAAAGTCGTCTTTTATCAGGATGGAAATGCGGCGTTGGGCGGGTGGATTGAACTGAAGCGGCAGAATATGGCTCCGCTGTTTCTCTGTAAGCGATTGGAGGTGGAGCTCGGGAATGATGGTGTATCCTCCGTTGCGGTCCACGATTTTTATCAGTGTCTCAATACTGCCGGCCTCGTAGATATGATTGCCAATGTCCTTGTTCTGGCAGAAGTTCATGCCACTGTGGGGCATGCAGTGTCCTTCTTTCAATATCCACATCTGTTCCGGAGGCAGGGTACCATTGGCAAGGCAGTCTTTGGCCTGGTCGCATTGTTCGGAAAGGTAGGCCACAAACTTTTCGGTGTAGACCGGTATCTCCAGGATGCGGGCGTCCGCTTCTTCCGGGGAGGTGCTGAGGACCATGTCCAGATTGCCGTATTTCAGTCCTTGCAGCAAGGCTTCTTTTTCTCTTTCGTCGATAAAGAGGCTGACATGGGGATAGGCTTTCCGGAAATGATAGATGAAATCGGGTACGAGGTAGGGGGCAACCGTGGGCAATACACCGATGCGCAGGCTGCCGTTCATACGGCCGGTTTCATCGGCTACTACTTCTTTGATGCGCTGGGTCTCGTTCAAGGCCATCTGTGCCTGCCGGATAATCTTTTCTCCGATGCGGGTGGGGGAGATATTCTTCCGGTCACGGTTGAAAATCTTGACGTCGAGTTCTTCTTCCAGTTTTTGAATCATTGCGCTGAGGGTGGGCTGTGTCACTCCACAGGCTTCGGCGGCAAGTACGAAGTGGCGGTATTTGTCGAGGGCCACGATGTATTCCATCTGTTGTAAAGTCATGGTTCAATAGATTTTATCAATACAAAGATAGGAAAAATCTGTTGTGCGGGTAGTTGCTTCCTTGTACATTTGCGTCAGAAACCAAGAAAAAAGTGTTGACAATGAAAAGATTATTTCGCAATTGGGATGTGCTTCGGGTGATACGCCTTCTGGCCGGAGCGGTGTTTGCAGGGTATGGCATTTATGCCTCAGACTCCCTGATGATCATATTGGGCGGGTTGTTGATGCTGATGGCCGTGGTCAACTGGTCCTGCTGTGCGGCGGGAGGATGCGGCACTTCTACCGGAAACAAGGCTTTGTATAAGGATTTTGTGAAACCTTATCGGGCAGAGAATAAATAACAGAGATAAATATAAAAGTGTAAAATCTAAAAACAGAAGAATATGAGTGCAGTACATTTGAACAAAGCAGATTTTTTGACGAAAGTAGCTAACTATGAAACGAGTCCGAATGAATGGAAGTTCCTCGGCAGCCGTCCGGCACTGATTGATTTTTATGCCACTTGGTGTGGCCCTTGCAAGATGTTGGCTCCGGTACTCGACGAACTGGCCGATGAATATGCCGGACAGGTGGATATCTATAAGGTGAATGTAGACGAAGAGGAAGAACTGGCTGCCCTGTTCGGTATCCGGAGTGTACCTTCACTGCTGTTCGTACCGATGACGGGTACTTCGCAGATGGCACAGGGAGCATTGCCGAAGAAGAACCTGAAGGATGCCATTCAGAATGTGTTGTTGAAAAACGAGTGATGCGATTTGTCAGGTGGTATATGAAAAAAGGGAGGGCTGTTACAGCTCTCCCTTTTTAATGGCTTCCATGATGTTGGCTGGCGGGCGTTCGGCCAGCAGTTCTTTTTTCATATAGTCCATGTAGGGAGCTACGTGCTGGAAGAACTGATGGTATCCCTTGCACAGGTAGTTCAATCCCGGTTCGCCGTCGGCGGTATGGGTGAAACGGTTTTTGGGGCACTCGCCGTTGCAGGCAAAAAGGAACTCACATTCCTTGCACTGGCGGGGCAGGGCATCCTGTTTCATCTGTCCGAACTTGAGCTGGCGGTCGCTGTACATCATTTCCACCAGTGTCTTTTCGTTTATGTTGCCCAGTTTGTATTCCGGAAAGACGAAGTGGTCGCAGGAATACACATCGCCGTTGAATTCCATGACACCGGCATGCCCGCAGGTCTTCGCCATAGTGCAGATACCCGGTTGCACACCTACCCAGTTGGCCAGGGTAGAGTCAAACAGTTGGATGAAGAATTTGCCCACGTCTTCACGTACCCATTCATCGAACAGGGTGCAGAGGAAGTTTCCCCATTGTTCCGGCGATACGGAGAAGTCGGCTAATTTCTCCCCTTCTTGCATCGGACTGGCCAGATGGCGTCCGTCGGCATGGGGACTGATGCGTTCCACAATCGGAGTAAACTGGATGTAACGGCAGTCAATCTCCTTGAAGAAATGGTAGAAATCCAGCGGATAGTCGGCATTGAAGTCGTTGACTACGGCCAAGGCATTCCATTCCACGCCGTGTTTCTTCAGCAGCTGAATACCCTGCATCACCTTGACGAATGACGGGCGTCCCTGTCGGTTCTTGCGGTATTCATCGTGGAACTCCTGCGGGCCGTCAATCGATACGCCTACCAGCCAGTTGTGCTTCCGGAAAAACTCGCACCATTCGTCGTTCAGTAACGTACCGTTGGTCTGGATGCAGTTGTCGATGGTGTGTCCGCCGGCATACTTCTGTTGCAGTTCCATCACCCGTTTGTAGAAACTGAGCGGGCGCATCAGGGTTTCTCCTCCGTGCCAGGTGAAAAGTACCTGCGGCATGGTTTGGGAACTGATGTATTCACGGATGAACTTTTCCAGCAGTTCATCGCTCATCACGTGTTTGGAGATGTCTTTATACAAGTTCGCCTTTTCCAGGTAGTAACAATAGTCGCATGCCAGGTTGCAGACCGCTCCGACAGGTTTGGTCATCACATACAGCGGGCGGGCAAAAGGCGCAATGGTTTGATTCATGGTATTTTTTGTTTAGGTAAGTGATCAAATTATTTTTCAGCGGTTTCTTTGTTTTCGGGAGCCTCCGTTAAGTGTTCCAGCAATCCTTGGCAGGCGTCTTCCAAGATATCGAGCACATTCTCAAAGCCCTGTGCCCCTCCATAGTAAGGGTCGGGCACGTGGTCGATGACCTTGGTGCGGCAGAACTCCGTCATGCGATGGATTTTCTGTTCGCTCTCCACATCGGGTGCTTTTTCGCGGAGGGCATCGATGTTGCGGTCGTCCATCCCCAGAATCCAGTCGAAGTGATAGAAATCCTCCGTACGGACCGGGCGAGAACGGTGCGTCAGCTCATAGCCTCTGCGGATGGCATGTGCCCGCATGCGTGCATCCGGCAATTCTCCTTCGTGAAAGCCGATGATGCCTGCGGAATCAATTTCAAACTCTTTTTCTCTTCCCGCCCGACGTACCAACGTACGCATGATTTCTTCGGCAGAAGAGGAACGGCAGATGTTGCCGAGACAGACAAAAAGTATGCGTTGTTTTTTCATTTGTAGAGGTGTAAGTACTGTTTAAAACGGGCCACATCGGTATTCAGGATGAGGCTCTCCGGAAATTCGGTTTCCTTGACCAGCTCCAGAGCATGGTCGTAGGTTGCGATGTCGAACAAGATGTGGGCGTCACTTCCCAGGATGACCGGCACTTCGTATTGCTTGCAGAGGCGGAGTATCTCCAGGTTGTTGGGACGTGCCTCCATTTTCTTGCGACAGGGTTTCAGGGAGCTGTTGTTGATTTCCAGCAGCGTGTGATTGGCCTTGGCTGCCTGTACAATCGGTTCGAAAAGCAGTTTGGCCGTTCCGTCACCCGGGTGGCTGATGATGTGCGTGTACGGATTTTCAATGGCCTTGATCATGCCGTGGGTGTTCTCTTCGGGAGTGCCCGGCGTGTAGCACAAAGAATGAATCCCCGCAATCCGCAGGTCCAGCAAGTTCATGTGAAACTCGTCCAGGTCGAGGGTACCTTCTGTATCGAGGATGTTGATTTCCGCTCCGAGCAGGAGTTCGATGCCGTACATCTGCCGTGGCACCACGTGCAGGTTGCGGAAATAAATCAGGTGGCAACTTCCGGGGATGCCCGGTGTATGTTCCGTGATGCCGAGCAGCTTTAGTCCTTTGTCGGCAGCTGCCCGTGCCATTTCCTGCAGGCTGCTGAACGCATGTCCGCTGGCGATGGTGTGCGTATGTACATCTAATTCTATGTTCATTGTGATATCGTTTAGGTAGGGTCTACATCATAATATACCATGAGCGAACGGAAACGCTCGTCTTCTATCAGGCTTCGTTGTACTTGGGTCAGGTAACGGCGCACCTTGCTCAGCGAGGCTTCCTGTTCTATCTTGATGACAATCTTCCGGATAAAAAGTGATTGTATCCGGGCCACTGGTGGTTTGTCCGGTCCCAGTATCCGTTCGCCCATGCCTTGGCGCAGACGGGCGGCCATGAGGTCGGCTGCCTGCGTCAGAATGTCTTCTTTGCGGTGCTTCAGGTACACATAAATCAGGCGGTAGAAAGGAGGATATTTGAACAGTCTCCGTTCTTCCATCTGTTCTTGGTACATACTCGCATAGTCGTTGGCCATAATTTGGTGAATGAGCGGGTTCTCCGGCGATTTGGTTTGGAGTACCACCAGTCCTTGTTTGTTCTTTCGTCCGGCTCGTCCGGCCACCTGCGCCATGAGCTGGAAGGCCCGTTCGTACGAACGGAAGTCGGGATAATTCATCATCGAGTCGGCATTCAGGATGCCCACCACACTCACCCGGTCGAAGTCGAGGCCTTTGGAAATCATCTGCGTGCCAATCAGGATATCCGTCTTTCCTTCCTCAAAGTCGCTGATGATGCGTTCGTAGGCCGTACGGGTACGGGTGGTATCCAGGTCCATCCGGGCCACCCGGGCCTCCGGGAAAATCTGTTTGATGTCATCCTCTATCTTTTCTGTGCCGAAGCCTCGGTTCACCAGTTCTACTCCACCACAAGCCGGACAGGCCGTGGGTACGGCGTAGGTATAGCCGCAGTAGTGGCACGTCAGCTGGTGAAGCCCCTTGTGATAGGTCAGGCTCACATCGCAGTTCTTGCAACGGGGAACCCATCCGCAGGTGCGACATTCAATCATCGGCGCGAAGCCCCGTCGGTTCTGGAATAGGATGACCTGCTCCTTCTGCTCCAAGGCTTCCCGTATCTTTTGCAACAGCAAGGGAGAAAACTGTGCCGTCATCCGTTTCTTCCGGGTCAGTTCCTTGATGTCCACCAGTTCGATGTGCGGCAACTGAATTTGCTGATGACGCTCTGTCAGCTCCACGAGTCCGTATTTCCCGCTCCGGGCATGGAAGTAACTTTCCAGGCTAGGGGTAGCGGTGCCTAGCAACGTCTTGGCTCCGTACATGGAGGCCAGCATGATGGCTGCGTTCCGGGCATGATACCGTGGGGCAGGGTCTTGCTGCTTGTAACTCGTCTCATGTTCCTCGTCCACGATGACCAGTCCCAGTCGCCGGAAAGGCAGGAACACGGACGAACGGACACCCAGTATCACGTCGTAATCCTGTTCGGTGAGTTGTTTCTGCCAGATTTCTACCCGTTCCGCATCGGGAAACTTGGAATGATACACTCCGAGTCGTGTCCCGAACACCCGTCGCAACCGCTCGGTGATTTGGGTGGTGAGGGCAATTTCCGGAAGGAGGTAGAGTACCTGCTTTCCGGCTTTCAGCACTTCTTCTATCAAGTGGATATAAATTTCAGTCTTGCCACTGGCCGTGACTCCATGCAGCAAACAGACATTTTTCGTCTGAAAGCAAGTCAGAATTTCATAAAAAGCTCGTTGCTGGGCGGGGCTGAGGGTATGTACGGGGACCGTTTCGGTCTCTTTATCGGTCAGTCGGCCGATTTCGCAGAGGTAAGTTTCCAGAATTTGTTTGTCCACGAGTCCCTTGAAGACAGATTGACTTTGTCCGGATGCTTCCAGCAATTGCTTCTTGCTGACTTCCCGGATGTCTTTCCCTTGGGCATTCCATCCCGATAGTTCCAGGTATTTCATCAGGATGGCCTGTTGTTTAGAAGCCCGTGCCAGCAAATCAAACTGGATGTGCAGATGATGTTCGTTTTGCAAGGCCTCTGTCAGGCGAACCCGTACTTCCGTGCGTGGTTTGTAGCTCCGCTTGATTTCTTCCTTGATGCAGATGGCTTCTTTCTCCAGCAGCGACTTAATGACCGGCAACAGATTCTTCATCCCGCTGGCCTTTTCCAGCTGCGTGACACATTGTTCCGGGTCGGCACTGAGTAAATCCAGAATACGTTGTTCGCGGGGAGAAAGCGGTTCCGAAGCCACAAAGTCTGGATTGTATTCCACCAGTGTTTCGCTTTCCAGTTTCATACCCGAAGGCAGAGCCGCCTTGTACACATCGCCCAGCGTACAGAGATAATAGTCGGCCAGCCATTTCCAGAAAGAGAACTGACGGGCCAATAAGACGGGGCGCGAATCGAGAACTTCCGAAATGTCCTTCGTCTCGTATGCCTCGGGAGCCGTTTCGTGTACCTTTGTTACGATGGCCGTATGAAACCTTTTCGGACCGAAGGATACGATAACCCGACAGCCTGGCTGTATGCTCTCTTCCAGACTTTCCGGAAGGGAGTAAGTATATTGGCTGGCAATGGGCAGTGGGACGATGACATCTACGAACTTTTTCATACTGCAAAGGTATAAAAAGCCCCTCACATAGCTGGTTCCCATCCGAAACTTTTATAGCTTTGTGCCATGGTTTTTAATATTTAATAGAAGATGAAAATTTATAATATCGGAATTATCGGATGTGGAGGCATTGCCGCAAAAATGGCAGCTACTCTCGGAGGGATGAAAGGAGTGAAACGGTATGCCGTGGCTTCGCGTACGTTGGAGAAGGCACAGGCTTTTGCCGATAAGTGGGAGTTCTCAAAGGCTTACGGAAGCTATGAAGAACTGGCCTCCGATCCGGAAGTAGACCTGATTTACATTGCGACCCCTCATGCCATGCATTACGACAATGCCCGTATGTGTATCGAAAAAGGCAAGCCCGTATTGTGTGAGAAGGCCTTTACCGCCAATGCCCGTCAGGCTGCCGAGCTGCTGAAACTGGCCGAGGAAAAGAAGGTATTCCTGACTGAAGCCATCTGGACCCGCTACATGCCACTTTCACTGAAGATCCGGGAACTGCTGGAAGAAGGAGTCATCGGTACACCTTATACGCTTTCGGCTAATTTGGGGTATGTGATTGACCAGAAAGAACGCATCCTGCGTCCGGAGCTGGCGGGAGGTGCGTTGTTGGACTTGGGAGTGTATCTGCTCAACTTTGCCGCCATGTATTTCGGTAAGGAGATTGCTTCCGTACATTCTGTTTGTCAGAAGACCGATACGGGGGTTGATGCGCAGGAAAGCATCACACTGTTGTTCCAAGATGGAAAAATGGCGGCTTTACAGGCCAGCATCCATGCTGTGACCGACCGTATGGGAGTGATTTCGGGCGACAAAGGTCATCTGATTGTAGAGAATATCAACAACCCGCAGTCGGTTCGAATTTTGGATGCCAACTATCAGACTGTAGCTGTGTACGAAGCCCCGCAGCAGATTACAGGTTACGAATACCAGGTATATGCTTCTCTGGAAGCCATTGAGAAAGGTTGGCTGGAATCTCCCTATATGCCGCATGCCGAGACGCTTCGCCTCATGCAGCAGATGGATGCTCTCCGCAAAGAGTGGGGAGTGACATATCCTTGTGATAATGAATAGCGTAATACCTTCACAACAAAATAAAACCTCCTTTAAAGCGGTTCTGAACAGGCTTTAAAGGAGGTTTTAAAATATATACTTGGCGACTTAGAAAAGGTAGGCTACAGAAACCTGCCAAGTGTTTTGCTTGAAACCGATAGTAGTAAGATCACTTAAATCTTCCACGTGTATCTTACCATTGTCTTTCAGCGCAAAGTTGTAGTTGGCACCTACCTGCAGGTGGCTGAACAGTTTCAAGCCTGCGCCCACGTTGAAGCTGGTGGTGTTTTTCTTGAATTCGCAGATGTTGTTAAACCAGCGGTCGCCTACATTGAATCCGAACTGCGGACCTACAGCCACGTAAGCTCCTACCAGGCTGCTGAAGCCGATGTTCCATTTCAGGTTAATTGGAATTTCAATACTTTTCTTGGTAGAGGTACCTTCTTCTGAATCCACGCCGAATTGGTTGTACAGTATAGAACCGTCGATACCTAATCCTAACACAGGCAGTGTGAAATCTGCAGTCGGGCCGATAAAGAATCCGGCTCTGTTGTCTTTGCTGACTAAATCTTTAGAAAGATGCAGTTTGGAGACATTCAGACCCGCTTTTATTCCAAAATTTATCTGGGCTTGCGCCGGAATGGCGAGAACCAGACAGGCCATCACCATCAGTGTCGATAATAACTTCTTCATAATTTTCTTCGTTTAGAGGTTTTTACAAAGTTAAACATAAATCGGAAATAAAAAATAGAATGATAGAAGAAAAGTCGGTTTTGCTTTTGAATATTTATGGTGAGACAAGACACTGTTTTAATTTCCGAACCGGGAGGTATCCACTGATTTCACTTCTTTTTTCTTGTATCCACCGAAGCGGTAACTGAACGAAAGGGTGACACTCTGCAGGTAGCTTTTGGTATTCATGTCGAGATACTGTGTTCCGTTCCGGACTCTGGTCTTGGGGTTCATCGTGTTGAAAATGTCACTGCCTTTCAGTTGGAGCATGGCCCTGTCTTTGGCAAAGGTATAGCGCAAGGCTGCATCCACGAAGCCTACAGGCTGGATGTCGTAACTTCCCTGTATGGAGCGGGTCTGCCCGAAAGCGGTGACTTCCATTTTCAGGTTGGGCCGGCGACACAGCTGGAAGGTATTTATCCATTGGCTGACGCCCACCCATTGCTGTTGGTTGAAAGGCGCGTCATAATATGCGCTGGCCTTGTCATGCTTTAAGTGTGCCTGCAGGGTGAGGCGGCTGTCCCACCAGTGGCCCACCTTGAAAGGAAGGATGGTAGTAAAGACGAGCTCTTGACTGTAATCCCAGTTTTGCCAGTTGTAGATGGCTTTCAATCGGTCGGAATCCAGGTAGACGGTCTGCATGAAATAGTCGGGTATATAGCTGTAGCTTACCTGAAAGATGTACTTGCTTTTCAGAATGTAGGTCAGGTCGGCATCGTATTCAGTGTAAGGGCGGAGGAAAGGATTCCCGACACTCTCGTTGTAGCCGTTCAGGTAGCTGGTGGCCCCGCTCAGTGTCCAGTAATCGGGATAAGTCTTGTCGGAACTGAAAGACAACTGGAGGATGTGGGAGGCAGACGGCATGTAATTCAACTGGAGAGTGGGGTAGACGGCCCATTTCCGGTAATCCTGCATCTGATAGTATTCCAACGTAGCAGAAGCACTCAGCGTCCATTGGGAGTTGAACGGCTTGTCGAATCCGGCATAGACGTTGTAGGTATATTCACGGATGCGGTTGTACAGATTCTGGTCCTGCATCTCCGGCAGGTCATAGTCCTGTATGTTCCGGTTGTACACGTAGGAAAAGGAAGTCCCATAGTTCAGTGTCCAGTCGTGCGACAGTGAATGGCTCTGGTCGGCATAGATTTTCCAGCGGTCGATGTGCTGGTCGGAACGGCTTATGAAACGGGTTTCCACTTCTTCCGGACTCCGGTCGAAGAAGTTCTGGGTATCGGTCGAGGTGAAGTAGGTATAGTCGGCGCCGGTCCGGAAACCGAATCCGGAGGTGTAGTTCAAGGCCGCATTGTGCATCTGATGGTGTGTACGGGAATCATTGAACGATTCGGAGATGCTGCCGCTGGAATGGCTGTGGTGCTGGCTGTTAGGACTGAATTGGGTGGTGTACGACAATTCGAGGGAGTTGTCGGCATCGAATTTGTAGGTTCCTCCGGCCCGCAGGGTATGTGCCAGGCTGCGTCCCGTGTGCTCGGTCACCTGGTTCACGTCGTACACCTGTCCTTTCACCGTATGATGCGCGAGGAAGTCGATGTAACCGCGGGTGTAGTTGCTTTGAAGGTTGTACATGAAATCCAGGTCGACCTTCGGAGAAGTATAGGCCAGCGTGACGCCTCCGTTACCCCCGGCTTCTTTCTGCTGTTTGTATTCACCGCGGATCTCTCCTTGCAGCCCTCCTTCCCCGGGCTTGTATCCTTTCAGTACAAGGTTGATGGCGGCCCCGCGCACGTGGTACTGTGGAGGAGCGCTGTACATCACTTCCGCCTTTTCCACACGTGAGGCCGGCATACCTTTCAAGAGCGTGATGAGTTGTTCGTAGGTCATGGACGAGGGACGGCCGTTCAGCAGCAGACTGACGCTGCCTGCCCCGGCCAAGGTCAGTACATCGTTCTGTTCAATTACGCCCGGAAGCTGTTTGAGGGCTTCGTAAGCATTGGTGACCAGCCGTTGGGAAATCAGCTGCGGCATGTCGTAGCTCAGACGGCTGCCTTCCACAGTGACCAGCGGACGTTCGCCTTCTACCACGACCTCTTGAAGGGCATAGTCTTTCGGCTGCAATACAAATGTACCGGCTTCCTTTTCGCTTCCCTCTTTTTCCAGGGTTTCATACAGCAGGTGCTGGAAGAGCAGACGGTAGCGTGTCGGCTGGTGATTCAGCAGAAAGGTGCCGTCGGTATTCGTGATGGTGGCTTCTACAAATACGGAATCGAGTGTCTGGAGTACGACCGTAGCCCCGTCAATGGGCTGATGAGACGGGTCGGTGACTTTTCCTGTAATAGTTTGTGCGGTGGCTGTGCCGAGCAGCGTACCGAGCAGTAACAAGATGCTCACTAAAAAATACTTTTTCATATCGTTCGTGTCTTTATCTTTCATTATCTTTGACACTGCAAAACTAAAAAGCCCGTTTTGCTTTTTGGGTTAAGGCAAGGTTAACGCTACGTTAACGGCTTTCGTTTACGTGAAGAATATACGGTTATGAAGATGAAACACATTCGCTGGATTGCGGTAGTGGGACTGATTGCGATTGTCGAACTGCAGTATGTCTGGCTGGTCAATACTTACAAGCTGACACGGGAGAATGTCATGCGGCAAAGTCATGAACTCTTCAAGGATGCGGCGCTTCAGGAAACTTTCTGTCGGATGAGCCTCTGGAAACAACTGTATGGGAAGAAGGATTCCACGTACACTTATCAATTTAAACTGGAAGAGGAGGTGGAGGACAGCGATACGCTGCAGTCTTCTACTCCGGAAACGCGCCAGTTCATCGAATCAGCGGTCTTTATCGCCCTGCAGGAAGGGGTGCTGAATACGTTTAAGATGGATGTGTCCTTGCATCGTTTGGATTCCATTTATGCCCACCTGCTGGACTCGGTCGGTATCTCGGCCAAGGTGTCGACTTGTATGACGGATTCGTTGGGGAATGTGTTGCGGGCATCTTCTCCACAGGCAAAGCTGGAGGGACAGAAATACTTGAAAACGCAACCGGTAGCTCTTGACATGGCACATACTCGTTATCTGCAAGGGGTGATTCTGAATCCTTACTGGGTGATCTTCCAGCGTATGACGCTGCTGCTGATTGCCACGGTGCTGATTATGGTACTGGTCATTATCTGTATTGTGTATCAGATTCGTGTCATTATCCGGCAGGATAAGATAGCCAAGATGAGGGAGGACTTTTCGTATGCCATGATTCACGATATGAAGACTCCACTGAGTTCCATCCTGATGGGAACGGAGATTCTGGAAAGCGGACGTCTGGACGGACAGCCGGAAAAGAAGGAACGTTATTTTCGTATTGTGAAAGAGGAAGGAGAGCATCTGCTGGCGTTGACTAACAAGGTGCTGACGCTTTCCAAGCTGGAGAATCATGCATTGAAGTTGCAGCAAGCGGATTGTCTGCTACGGCCGATTTTGGAGGACTTGGCGGAGAAGTACAAGGCAAAAACTACCAAGCAGGTTGCGTTTGTATGGGACTTGCAGGAAGATGTGGTTTGGGCAGATGAGGAATTTCTGAGGGAAGCGCTCAGTAATTTGATAGACAATGCATTGAAGTATTCGGGTGAAGCGGTGGACATTACATTCCTTTCGGAACGGAAAGCGGATGGAGCGGTCTGTGTGACAGTAGCCGACAATGGTTTCGGTATTCCGTTGAAAGACCAGCGGAAGATTTTTGAGAAATACGAACGGGCAGCAGCCAGTGCGCGCAGCCGTTCTGGAGGTGCTCCCGGCTTCGGACTGGGACTGAATTATGTGCTTCGGATTATGGAAGCGCACGGCGGACGGGTTACGTTAGAAAGCATGGAGGGGGAATACAGTCGGTTTACCTTGGTTTTCCCTCCAGAGAGTGCCATGGACGATAAAAAAGAGGAACAATGATATGGAAGGACAGATAATCAAACTGCTGTTGGTGGAAGACGATGCGAACCTGTGTTATATCATTCAGGGAGGCCTGGAGGATATGATTGGCGGGTATAAAGTGCTGACGGCAGCCAATGGCGAAGAAGGACTGAAGGTGTGGAAGGCGGAGCATCCGGACGTCATCGTGGCCGACATCGAGATGCCGGTGATGGACGGGTATGAGATGGTGAAACGTATCCGGGAAGAGGATGAGCATATCCCCATCTTGTTTACTTCCGGACGGGTTTCGCCGAAAGATGTAGTGAAAGGTTATGAACTGGGTGTGAACAACTATGTCAAGAAACCGTTTCTGGCCGAAGAGCTGCATGCGCATGTCACGGCTTTGTTGAAACTGACCCGGGGCCTGCAAGTGCAGAAGGAGGGGCAGGAGGTACCCATCGGACAATTGTTCTTGTTTGATACCACACGTGGAGTCTTGAAGCAGAAAGGTGGAGAAGAACGCATGCTGACGGTGCGGGAGGCCGATTTGCTCCGTATGTTGTGCGGGCACAAGGGACAGGTAGTCCGTCGGGAGGTTATCTTGTCGCGTCTGTGGAATACGGAGGAGGATTATTTCGCTTCGCGCAGCCTGGATGTCTTCGTGTCGCGTTTGCGCAAGTTGCTGGCCGCCGATGAGACGGTGGAGCTGAAGACCGTGAAGGGCGTCGGTTTGATATTGGAAGAAAGAAAAGTCTAATTTAAATACAAAACGAATATGCAATATTTTAAGAGTGATTACATGGAAGGAGCGCATCCGCTGATTCTGGAGCGCTTGAGTCAGACGAATATGGAAAAGACCTCGGGTTACGGCACGGATGAGTATTGTGCTTCGGCTCGTCGGAAAATCGCGGAGGCATGCGGCTGTCCGCAGGCAGAAGTGCATTTCATGGTGGGAGGTACGCAGACCAATGCCACGGTCATCACGGCAGTGCTGCGTCCGTATGAGGGTGTGATTGCGGCTGTAACCGGTCACATCAACCAGCATGAAGCCGGAGCGGTGGAAGCGGGAGGCCATAAGGTGCTGGCTTTGCCTCACCACGAAGGGAAACTGGATGCAGCGGAGGTAGACCGTTATGTGACAGCCTTTTATCAGGACCCGAGTTGGGACCACATGGTGGCACCGGGGATGGTGTACATTTCACATCCTACGGAGTACGGTACGCTGTACACTTTGGAAGAACTGAAGGCTTTGTCTGCCGTATGCCGCAAGCATAAGATTCCGTTGTTCTTGGATGGAGCCCGTCTGGGGTACGGACTGGCGGCACGGGATACGGATGTGACGTTGAAGGACATCGCTGTCTTGTGTGATATTTTCTATATTGGAGGAACCAAGGTCGGAGCATTGTTTGGAGAAGCCGTGGTGATTCCGCAACCCGGGATGATTCGTCAGTTTGATACGATTATCAAGCAGCGGGGAGTGTTGCTGGCCAAAGGACGTCTGCTGGGCTTGCAGTTCGATACCTTGTTTACCGACGGATTGTATGTAAAGATTGCCCGTCATGCCATCGATATGGCGGAGCGGATTGTGGAAGGATTGAAGGCATACGGTTATGCGTTTTTCATTCGTCCGCAGAGTAACCAGCTGTTTGTCACACTCGAAAACAGTTTGTTTGAGAGACTGGTGCAGCGCGTGGGTTTTGAAGTGTGGGAAAAACGTGCCGACGGAACGACGGTGGTACGTATCGCTACCAGTTGGGCTACCCGGGAAGAAGATGTAGCCGAATTGTTGGAAGAACTGAAAAAGAAATAACTGTCGGTAAATAGTGGATTCAGGCAGCCGGCCTCGCAAAGTCATCGGTTTTTACCATGGCGTATTGCGGGGCCGGCTGTGTTTATTTCGCCTTTTCTTCCTTGAACCAGGAGGCATACATCAGGTAGCCGTTGGCGATTTTCTGGTTGAGTTCCTTGCTTTGTGCCGGATCGACTTTCTTGATGAACTTGGCCGGAACACCTCCCCAGAGGGTGTGGGGCTCGATGACGGTGTTTGCCAGTACCAGGGCACCGGCAGCCACGATGGCTCCTTCTCCCACTACGGCGTGGTCGAGTAGGGTAGACCCCATGCCAATCAGGGCGTTGTCGTGTACGCAGGCTCCGTGAAGTGTCACGTTGTGGCCGATGGATACGTCGTTGCCGATTTCTACCGTCGATTTTTCATACAAGGTGTGGAGTACGGTGCCGTCTTGGATGTTCACCCGGTCGCCGATACGGATGGAGTTCACATCCCCCCGGAGTACGGCATTGAACCATACACTACAGTTTTTTCCCATTACTACGTCGCCAATGATTGTGGCGTTGTCGGCCAGATAACAGTTTTCGCCGATTTGAGGAGTAAATCCTCTGACAGATTTTATAAGTGCCATAAGTTGATTCGTTTGATGAAGTGGCCTAAGTTAGTAGATTTTTGGGAATTCTCTATGATTTTTGTAGGTCTTGTAGCAGCTTTTTCTGTAGAGGTTGAATGGAAGGGACTATTTTTCAGAAATGCTAGGGCGATAAATTTCTTTTTTCTTTAGGTTTTCTATGTTTCCGGCAGGAGAGACGTATGTTTCCCTGCCGTGAAACGTACGTTTTCCCCGGCGGAAACCTACGTTTCCCGAGAGGAAAACGTAGAAAATGTCGGGAGTTTCTGAAAAGAATGAGCCTGCGGTGTGAATTTTCCGGGGCGTTGTTTGTCATTCCGCCTGCGGAAACCTCGAATTTTATGGTGGACTGGTGATTCCGTTTCCTGCGTTTTCGGGCCTTTTTCCGGTTTTTGGCTGTCGTGCAGGAAAATTTCGAAGAAGGTTTTTCCGTGTTTCCGCTGTTTTCTTGTACCGATTCAGCGTCCATCTTTGCCTTTCCCTTTTACACATGCGCACATGTGCGCGCACACACGCCCGCGCGAAATACATAATGTAGGGCTGTTCCCACCCGTTTCCGGAAGCGTCAAAAAATGTCCATCCGCAACGCGCTATTTTCCAGCAACTTATAAA
>URWA01000031.1 GCA_900551445.1 uncultured Bacteroides sp.
CAATCGTTGTAGAGTCAAATGCATAAACATGACCGTCAAGTTCGAATATTTTATTTATTCTACGCTTGCGGGCTTCGGCAATCATGAATGTTGCATACTCCTCGAAAATACGGTAATCACGTTGCTCATTAGCCTTACTGAGATTGCTTCGTGTTACAGATTTCCCGATTCCGAAATGGTAGAGTTTCCCAGCGTGTGCTTCCATAGCCACAACCAGATTTCGGAGGCTCTCTCGATTGGATAACTGACCGAACATCATCGTAAGTAGTTGATTCCAACAGGTATAGCTCTTGATGTATTTGTTGCCATTGTATTTCTTCACAATGTATTTGAATTTCTCGTAATCAAGGAATTTAACTAATTGAGAGAAAACGTACTCGTCTTTAAACATAACGGTCTGATTTTGACCGCAAAGTCAAATTCAAGTTTCGGGAATCTAAAATTGCCTATAACAAATTGAGTTTCAATAATTTCAAAGAGCTTCTATGATTTTTTAGTGGACACTAATCAAACAGCATATAGATAGACATTAAAATTACGTCCGATTCTATATGCTGTTCTTATCACTTAAAGAAGAATCTTTCTTAGAAATACAAATAAAATGAGCAGACGGGAAACTGCGCTCCCTCTTCAAAAAATCAATTCGTTTTCTCACCCCCAGCCAATCCCCGCCTTTATCCGGGTCCCCCACACTTGAGTATTCCTTCAACTTTCAACCTGGCGATATGCTTCTCCACGGCTTTGGAGATTATGCCTATCCGTCCGGCAAGGAAAGCTGCGCTGAGTGTATAGTTCTTAGGATACGAGAACCTAATCTATTGTTGTTCCCTTTTTCGATTTCCAGTAGGCTATGTGCTTCGGACTTCCCACAATCTGCGCCGTATAGATTCCGGTGTGTCCTGAAAACAGATAGGATGCCACACAGGCGACTCCCAAATAGATTCCTGCCTCTACACCAAAAAGTTCAATGCCCATGAAGGTACATGCAATAGGCGTATTCGTTGCGCCGGCAAATACCGCCACAAAACCGATACCGGCCATGAATGACAACGGCAGCGGTATAACGGCAGACAAGGCACTTCCCAAAGTCGCCCCGACAAAGAAAAGAGGTGTAACTTCACCCCCTTTGAATCCGACACCGATGGTAAACGTGGTCAATATCAGCTTGAGCAGGAAATCATACCACATCTGGGTTTCAGAAAAGGAGTTTACAATCACCGGCACACCAAGTCCGATATATTTGGTAGTTCCCATAATCCATACGCATAAGGCGATACATATTCCCCCCAACAGCGGACGAAACGGTGCATAAGCCACATACTTCTTTGCCGTCCTGCTCCAGAACTCAATGGAACGCGAGAACAGTCTTGCCGTCAGTCCGAAAAAGACACTGGCCAGCAAAACCCACAGCAGGATATCCACACCCAACCCCGGTACCTGAGTTATGTGGTATACTGTATGTTTGATACCCCATGCATGACAGGCATAATTCGCAAAAAATGAAGCCAGGAAAATGGGAAGTATGGCATCATATCTCATTCTGCCTACAATGATTACTTCCAAGGCAAATACGGCTCCTGCGAGGGGAGTCCCGAAAACAGACGCAAATCCGGCACCAATACCTATTTGTATCATTATCTTTCGGTCGTATGGGTGCATTCGGAAGATACGCGACATGAAGTCCGCAATGGCCCCTCCCATCTGCACACCTGTACCTTCACGACCGGCTGAACCACCGAACAAATGGGTCAGCACAGTTCCAATATAGACAAGTGGAGCCATTTTGAACGGGATGATATTATGGGCACTGTGTATCTCTTCAATCAGAAAGTTGTTCCCCCTCGCGGCTGTTCCGGCAAAATAATGATAAATCAAACCAATCACCAATCCGGCCAGAGGCAAAAGACTTATTATCCACAGATGACTCTCTCTGTAATCCGTAGCCCAATTCAGTGAAGACAGCAATAATGCCGAAGCGGAGCCTATCAATGCCCCGGCCACCGCAGTAATCAGTATCCACTTAAGAATATACCCGAAAATAACCTGTTCGAACCTCACCCGGTAAATGTAGCTTTTAATTTTCTCTTTCATATATCTGTCAAACAATAAAAACAAGTCAAAAGAGAGGAACAATGACAGATAATGACGGAAGAACACGCAATAATTCCTGCCAATTCTCGTCAAAGAACCAACTCACACAGGAACTATCAGCTTTTCAGCGGTTTATAACAGGGAAGTCCCATTCCCTTTCTCTAAGAGAGCGCAAAAGTAGCATTTTTCCATACGTCTTGCAAACATTGTTCCCCGAAATTGCTACAATTTGTTCTCTAACGTGAATGTCAGACTCAGAAAAACCGCTCATAGAAGTCCACCCAGACTCCATTCAAGGGGAAATATGCTTTGGGCACTCCATCCCCTCCATATATCACCCAATATTAATCCCATAAGCCTCATCCACGCCCTCGATGCTGCCGATGAGGGTGATGACATTATCCAGTTCGTTTCTGGAATGTACCTTGAAATCCACGTAACACTCCACAATGCGGTCTATCGTTTCGGTGTGCAGGCAATCGATTGAAAGCCGGAGCTTATCCGTAATGCACTCCACCACATCGCTGAGAATATGATACCGGTCTACCCCTCGAATCTGAATGCGTACAGGATACAAGAACTGATTATCGGCTTCGAAGCTGACAGCCACGATGGAGTCACCTTGCCGGGAAGCCTGCCGGATGGCAGCCGCACAATTCCGGGTATGCAGGGTAATCTTCCCGCTTTCATCTTTAAAGCCAATCACTTCATCCCCCGGCAACGGATGGCAACAAGCACATCGGATGTATTTCAAGACTGGCTGGTCATGAAAGAACTGACGCAGATACCGTTTCGCCTTGTAAGTCTTGACACAATCCAGCCAGTCCTTGTCGGGTGTGGACTGGGAATCTGTCCCTATCTCCACACAATCACCACGATGCAGTTCCGTCTTTACAGACGACAACTTCCCGTTGATTCTGGCATACATCGCCTGGTCACCTGCCTGACCTTCCACCTCGTAGGCAAAATCGAGGGCAGTAGCCCCTTTCGGAAGAATGATTCCTTTTCCTTCGGTAGTGAACACCATGATGTCATCATTATAGAAAGAAGAAGTCACCCCGTCCATGTAATCCATCTCGTCGTTATAGGCCACATCCTGAAGCACGGACTTGAACTTATCCAGCCAGGCTTTCAAGTTCGATTCGGTACGTTCTGCAGCACAACCCAGCCGGGAGTTGCGGACCATTCGCTCGGAGGAAATATGAATTTCTTCCCAGCTCCCGTTCTCGCACAACAGCTTCAGGTGGAAACTTTGGTAACCATTCTCCTTGGGAGCGTTGATGTAGTTGGACACACTACCCGGCTTTTCCTTAAAATGATCGGTCAGTACGGAATAGATTTGCAGGCTGATTTTCTTCTCCTCCTGCACATCCGTAGCCTCATAGATGATACGCACATAGTGTTTGCCGTCGACATGCTGGAAGTCACATTCCATGCTGTTCATTTTCCGCCAGATATTATAAGGCATACGGTACCGGATTTCGGTTCGGGCTTGAATGTGATTTTCCTTCAAAAAGGCCTCCATCTTGCGCAGGAAGCTATTGATGCGATCCTCATTGTCGATTTTCTCTTTTTCAATGAGTTCTTTCAGCAGATAATACTCTCTCGGACACCGGAACCGGAAAGAAAGATTCTCCAGTTCGGTCTTTACATGATACATGCCCAGACGGTTGGCCAACGGGGCATAGAAATAGTCCGTTTCTCCGGCGATTTTCATCTGCTTGTCCGGACGCATGCTTTCCAGGGTACGCATATTGTGCAGACGGTCGGCCAGCTTGATCAGAATGGCCCGCACATCAAACCGCACGGAAGCCAAAATCTGCCGGTAGTTGTCTATCTGCTGCGACTGGTCGTACTCTGCCTTCTTCTGTTTGGTGACCACGCCTACCAGAAAAGCCACATCGTCACCAAACCGTTCCCGGATGTCATCCAGGGTGTAGGGGGTATCTTCCACCACATCATGCAGGAAAGCCGCCATAATCGGATTGGCTCCCAGTTCAAACTCTTCGGCCACAATGCGGGCCACGGCTATGGGATGAATGATGTACGGTTCCCCGCTTTTTCGTTTCTGCCCTTTATGGGCTTCTTTAGCCAGCTGGTATGCAGCCACGATGCGCTTCATCTTTTCAGGCGACATTCTGGACTCCAGATTCGAAAAGAGTCCCTGTACCGACTGGTCCAATGCATCTGCATTTACTTCCATATTCCCATTGTTTTTCACCATATTCTATCCCTCCATTTGCTCTGTCATCTTGCTGAGATACACCTCACTTTTACTCGACTGTCCTTTTCCCCCGCAAACCACAGTCCTGCCTCGTAGCTATCGCATATCATCCTTTAAATCCTCAAACTCCTTGTTTCCACAAAGATACGAATTATTTTTACACAAAAAGGCCGGCACACAGCCAGCCTTTCATGATTTATTTTCCTCCTGCCGGAAGATTCTTCAGGAAATAATCTGTCATCGACTTCCGTAGGTGATAGGTAGTGCCTTCCCGCTCGTTGATGGCATGCGAGCGCATCGGATAAGACAGCTGATAGAACACCTTGCCGTGTTTCGCCAGCTCGTTGACCAGCATCTCACAGTTCTGATAGTGTACATTGTCGTCGCCGGTGCCGTGAATGAGGAGCAGGTTTCCTTTCAAGCCTTCCACATACGAGATGGGCGAACCTTTGCGATAGCCTTCCGGATTGGCCTGCGGCGTATTCATGTAGCGTTCCTGATAAATGGTGTCGTACAACCGCTGGTCGGCTACAAATGCAATGGCAATGCCTGTACGGAACACATCCGGATAGCGGAACATGCAGTTAAGGGTCTGGCTTCCTCCCCCGCTCCAGCCTGTGATGCCGATGCGGGAAGTATCGATGAACGGATACTGACGGGCCAAATCGAGGATTCCCTGTGCCTGATCCTGTGAGGCAAAGGTACCCACCTCTCCGTAGATGCATTTGCGCCATTCCCGTCCGCGAGGGGCAGCGGCTCCGCGGTTATCAATGCTGATGACGATATAACCCTGGTTGGCCAGGAACTGGTGCCACATATCACCTCCCTGCCATACGTCCTGCACGGTCGAACTGGCCGGTTCACCATACACGTCGATGATGACCGGATATTTCTTTGCCGGATCGAAATCTACCGGCTTGATCATGAAGGCATCCAATACCAAGTCGCCGGAATGTGTCTTGACAAATTCCTTCGGGCGGAGCTGCAGCTGCTGATACTGTGCCTGTGCTTCCTTGTTCTCTTCAATGACCGACAAGGTCTTGTGCGACGGCAAGGCCACCATCTCTATCCGCGGAGGAGTGACGGCATTACTGAAAGTATGCACGGCGTACTTCCCGTCGGGAGAGATATTGTATCGGTGCTGGCCCTGTTCGTTCAGCGGAGAAAGACGTTTCACCTCTCCCTTGCCAAACAGATTGGCTGAGTACAGATAACGCTGGGTATAGTTGTCCGGCGAGGCGATGAAATACACCAGTCCTTTTTTCAGGTCCATGCCCACCTGCTCAATCAAATCGAAATTGCCCTTCGTGATGGGCTGGATATCTTTTCCGTCACGGCTCACCCGGTAAAGGTGCCGCCATCCATCCCGTTCACTCTGCCACGTAAAATACGTATTGTGCTTCAGCCAGGTCACCTGGTCGTTGGTTTCCACCCAGGCTGCATCCGTCTCGGTCAGAATATTTTTCGGCGCACCGCCTCCGATGTTCGCAATCCATACCTTGTTCGTATTCTGCGGACGGTTCATCTGCTGAATAAACAGGTCGTTGCTTTCCGGAATAAAGTCCATCCGCATGATGTAATTCTGACGGGGGTTACCCGGCAGGTCAATCCAAGTGGTCTTGCCTCCGACAGCTGCCACATAGCCCACCTTCACGGCTGAATTGGTAGTTCCAGCCTTCGGATAAGGGAAGCGGATGATTTTCGGGTACAGAGAATCGACGTTGTTGATGATATCAAACCAGCCGGTGCCTTCCGTATCGCTCTGCCAATAGGCGATGTATTTGCCGTCGGGGCTCCAGCGGAAGCCGTCCCGGCAGAAGAATTCCTCCTCATACACCCAGTCGAAGGTTCCATTCACAATCGTACTGCTTCCGTCGTGTGTCAGCTGGGTGATTTTCCCATCGGCCACATTCTCCACATAAATGTTGTTCCCGCTCACGTAGGCCACCCGTGTCCCGTCGGGCGAAAACTTGGCAAACATCAGGCTGCTTTCCGGGAAATCTTTTCCCAGCTGCCTCAACCGACCCGTTTCCCGGTCGAGTACCCAGTAGTCGCCGCGTGTATCGTAACGCCATACCCGCCTGGTATTTGTATAGACCAAGACCTGCTTGCGCGAAGCATCAAAGCTGAAACTCCTGACCGACAGGGTATCGGAAGTGCCCGGTTTGACAAACTGAGCAGCCGGTATCAGCACTTCCCGTTTGCCCTTTCCGGAGGCATCGTACGACACGATGTCGTATCCGCCTGCGGGGTTCTTTTCTTTTTTCGAATACTTGCCTCCATCGGAAAGCCAGTTTACCTGACTTCCTCCTTTCGTGACCACCAGTCCTCCGTTCACCACCTCTTCCAGCGTGGGGATATGCTGTGCATATACCGAAAGGGAAGAAAGGCAACAAGCTATCAAAATCGACTTTCTGATATTCATTTGCATACTAATTTTAGTGTTTTCAAGAAATAATGCCTATTTCCCCGATAAAAATACAACATTTTTCACATAAACAGGCAAAATCCGGACATAAAAAAACGCACTTGCGTTTCAACCTAAACGCAAGTACGTTTTCCACAAAACTCTTTGACGTTTTCATTGAAACGCCTTTACGTTTTCCTCCAAACGCAAAGGCGTTTTTCCACGGGGCTTTTCCGACCCAAAATTTTCCTTAAAATTTCACCAGAATACGGAACACTTTTCCCGGATGAGCAGCCCATTCAGCCATGGCTTCCGCAGCTCCCTCGGGAGCTACGATGCGGGAGATAAGTTCCTCCGTCGGACAGTGGCCGGCCTTCATGTAGTGAATCACGGCACGGAAATCGGCCGGCAATGCGTTACGCGAACCCCGAATGTCCAGCTCTTTCTGCACGAAATATTTTGTCTGGAACTCTACCCCGCTCTTGGCGTAACCGATGCATACCACGCGACCGGTAAAGCCCACTTCGTCGACCGCCATCACATAAGTGGCCGGACTGCCCACGGCTTCTATCACCACGTCGGCACCCATGCCGCCGGAATACTCCTGCACCCGCTCATGCACGTTCTCTGTCTGTGAGTTGATGACATACGTGCCACCCATTCTGCGGGCCAAGGCCAGTTTCTCGTCGTCCAAATCGACGGCAATCACCGTCGCGCCGCGCAAGGCCGCACGTACGATGGCCCCCATACCGACCATTCCGCAACCGATGACCATCACCAGTTCGTTGTCGACCACCTGTCCGCGCGACACGGCATGGAAGCCTACGCTCATCGGCTCAATCAGGGCACAATCGCGGGCAGAAATACCTTCCGCCGGAATCACCTTGTTCCAGGGAAGTACGGCATATTCGCACATCACTCCCTTACGCTGCACACCGAGGGTTTCATTATGCTCGCAAGCGTTCACCCGTCCGTTCCGGCATGAAGCACACTTGCCGCAATTCGTGTAAGGATTCAGCGTCACACTCATGCCTTTCTGGAAACTGTCGGGTACGCCCGCCCCTACCGCTTCTATCACGGCACCGACTTCGTGTCCCGGAATGACCGGCATCTTCACCATCGGGTTCCGCCCGAGATACGTATTCAAATCGGAACCACAAAAACCTACATACTCAATCTTTACCAATATCTCCCCTTCGTGCAGTGCGGGCTTTTCAATCTCCACGACTGCCATTTGCTGGGGAGCTGCAATTTGAACAGCTTTCATTTCCTTCGTATTTTTTTATTCTACATTTTTAATCCAACATCCGCCGTAATAAGTACAGCACTGCGGATGACACTCAAATAACGCTTGTTTTTCACCGCATCCTGCTTTTTCGCTTATTCCGACATATTCTTGATATAAGGAAGTTCCGGCAACTCATGGAAACCGTAAAAACGACGGGCGTTCTCTCCAAGAAACAGGGATTTCTCCTCGTCTGTCAGTTCCTCTGACTTGCTCACGAAATCATACGACATCCGATACGTAATGGCCGTAATCGTACGCGGATAGTCCGACCCCCACATCAGTTTTTCAAAGCCGGCCAGATCGGCCGCCTCGCGGATGGCCTTTATTGCCCCCTTGAACGGGTAAAACTCGTCGTTGAACAGCCAGGTGATGCCGCCCGATTCGATACGCACATTCGGATGACACGCCAACTTAATCTGTTCTGTCCAACCGGGAGTGGTCACCATCCCGAAATGGCCGATGGCCACTTTCAGGCCAGGACATTCCTGAATTACCTCTTCCAACTCACCCACCTGCGTAGCCCCGTCGGCCATATCAATGGACAGCAAGACGCCGTGCTGTTCCATCAGATGGAACATCTGCATCATTTCCTCACAATTCAGCCACACACGGCCCTCTTTCAACAACAGCCGCTGGGCCGGTATCTTGATGCCCCGGAACCCGCGGGCAATGAGCTGACGTGCCTGCTCCAAATACCCCGGCTTGCGGAACTCGCACATACCGCACACAAAGAAACGATTAGGATAGCGGGCAGCGACCTCCGCCAGATAGTCGTTCTGGAAACCGTCGATAAATTCCTGTGTCACCACTGCCGCAGCTACCTGCGCATAATTCATGTTAGACAGAAATACCTCGGCACTGTTCACTCCGTCGGTCATGAACGGGGGAAGCATCTGACGTACCTCCCCCATAAACAATGACCGCCCATTCTCCAGGGTACGGACAGGCAGCCCATCGACCACCGTATCCTGCTTCAACCACAAGTGAGAATGTGCATCTATGATTACCCCCATATACAACTCCTCCTTTATGAATTAGCCCAGCTCACGCGAAACTGGTCGCCGATGATTTCCCGCACTTCACGTACCAGTTCTTCATCCATCGGCTCCTCGATATACGCTACATTCTTCTTCACATTCTGCGGATTGGCCGTACTGAACAACGTCGTGGCAATCCGCGGATTGCTGACCGCATACTGCATGGCCAGCTTCTCAATCGGATAATTTTTAGCTTTGCAATGTTCCATCGCTTTCCGGCAAGCTTCTACCAGCGGCTGAGGTGCCGGATGCCAGGCCGGTACCCCTCTCTCCGTCAACAGTCCCATAGACAACGGAGAAGCATTGATGACACCGATACCTTTCGATTCAAAATAATCCAGGAAATCCAACAGCTTGTCGTCGCACAGGCAGTGATGGCAGAAGTTCAGCACCGATTCCACCGTACCGGCCGGCGCATGGTCAATCACCCATTTCAGGTTCTCCAGCTGAAGGTCGGTAATGCCCACATGACCTACCACCCCTTTTTCCCTCAGTTCCACCAAGGCTGGCAGAGTTTCATTCACCACCTGATTCAGATCGGCGAACTCAATGTCATGCACGTTAATCAAATCGATGTAATCAATGTGCAGGCGTTCCATACTTTCGTACACACTCTCCGTGGCCCGCTTGCCGGAATAATCCCAGGTGTTCACCCCATCTTTTCCGTAACGTCCCACCTTCGTGGAGAGGTAATACTTGTCGCGCGGAATCTCCTTCAAGGCCTTTCCCAGCACGGTCTCCGCCTTGTAGTGCCCGTAATAAGGAGATACATCTATAAAATTCATCCCCAAATCGATGGCCGTAAACACCGCCTCCAGGGCCTCTTTTTCTTTAATGTCATGGAACACTCCTCCCAACGAAGAAGCTCCAAAACTCAGGGCTGAAACTTTCATCCCCGTTTTTCCAATTTCATGGTATTGCATAGTTATTTTATTTAAGATTCATACAAATAAAACATTCGTTCCATCAACCGCCATTTTTCGGCCGAACTGCTGCCGGGCGCACATTCCTGAAAACGGGCCACGTGGTCTTCCCATTCAGCCTGACGGGGCAACTGGGCCAGACGTTTCATGGCAGTATCCCAGTCGAAATCCAGCGGCGTTTCCACAATCATGAACAGGCGGCTGCCGATGATGTAAATCTCCATCTCCAGAATCCCGACCGACCTGATGCCTTCCCGAATCTCCGGCCAGGCCTCTTCACGACTATGTATTTTCCGGTATTCCGCTATCAGCTCCGGATTGTTTTTCAAATCCAGTGTCTGGCAGTAACGTTTGACAGGCATTCCATATTCTTTTACGCGATATCCTTCTACTTTCCCCATTTCATTTTCACATTAATCATTTGATAATCTTCAGTACGGGAGCAATCTGGTTCAGCGGTTGAATCGGAAGCGTCACTTGCAAGCCTTCTGCGTTACGGGTGAAACTGACCTTTCCATATCCCAATAATTCTACCCGCTGAATATCTCCTTCATAAAGTTTGCTGCCAGCAGCCAGCGACTTGACGGTCACTTTGCCATCTTCCGGCCAGGCCAGTACGGTGGCATACAAAGCTTTCGGGGTTTGGGTAAACCGGATTTCCTTGGCTCCGGCCTGACTGTAGGAACCTTCATTGAAGCCTTGCGCATTCAGCGGAATGTCTTCTTCCGCAATCGGGCCTTCGCCAAACACTTCCCACGGACGTGTATCGTAAATGGCTTCCTTGTTGATGTTCATCCAGTCGCCAAATTCGTTCAAGATTTTCTCTTCCTTCTCATCGAAGGTTCCATCGGCCCGCAACGGCACGCTCAACAACAGATTGCCGTTCTTGCTCACGATGTCAACCAGCAGTTTGGCCACATAGGCAGCCGACTTATATTCATTCTTCTCATAGATGGACGTATTGTAATGCCACCCGCCGATGCAAGAGCATGACTGCCAAGGCTGGTCGATAATCTGATTGGGCGCTCCGCGTTCCACATCCCATACCAATGCCTTCCGCTGGTTCTCGTCCAGAATCTTTCCGAACATCACCGCCTCCAGTTTTCCATGATGTGTGGCCATGTTGTGGTTGTAGAAATGTGCCGCAATCTTCAGTCCCGCATCACTGATGGGATAGAAAGGAGCGACCGTCACATCAAAATAAATCAAATCCGGATTGTAACGGTTGATGGCGTCTACCGTACGGTTATAGAAGTTTGTGCAATACTCCGGAGTAGGAATACAGACTCCATTTCCCCATGCCCACTGGCGGTGAATCGCTCCGTTGTCCCAGCTGTTCTCGCTCAACGGGTGGTTCTGCGCATACAAATCCTGCGGGTCGTATCCTTCCCACCACTTGCCTTTCCCGTCGGCCTTGGTCAGCTTTCCATCGTAAGGGATGCCTTTTTTCGGGCCAATCGTATCATGACGCTGTGAGGGTTCATACCAGCTCCACGCATGGTCGGCATGGAAGCTGATACCGAAATACAGCCCATATTTCCGGGCAGCTTTCTCCCATCCGGCCAAGATGTCTTTTTTCGGGCCCATGTTTACCGAGTTCCAAGGCTGGTACTTGCTGTCCCACAAGTCCATGTTGTCGTGGTGATTACCCAAGGCAAAGAAATACTGGGCACCGATTTTCTTATAGAAAGCCACCAGCTTGTCGGGGTCCCATTTCTCGGCCTTCCACAACGGAATGATATCCTTGAAACCTACCTCCGAGGGATGGCCGTAATGTTCCACATGGAACTTATATTCACGCGACCCCTCGATATACATGGAACGGGCCATCCAGTCGCCGGAACCTTCCACACATTGGGGGCCCCAGTGTGCCCAGATTCCAAACTTCACGTTCCGGAACCATTCCGGCACCTGATAGTTGCCTTCAAGCGAAGCCCAGGTAGGTTCGAATTTGCCTTTCATCATCGGTTCGTCTTTCTCCGAAACCGGCACTTGATAAGTTTGAGCGGCCAATCCGCTGACAGATAAAAATAAAGAAGCCAGTATGAGTTTTGTTTTCATAAGTAGAATTGAAGTTGTGTTTTTACGACATCAAATGTACGGAGAAGTTCGGGAGAGAAATAGGATTAAACTGTGTGTTTATAGGCTAATATCGATATCCTGCGCAAATATCTCCTGATCGGATGTCACTACATCGATTTCCACCGGCTAATATCGATTATTGAAGGAAGCATGCGGAAAAGAAAAAATAATCCTGTAATTTTATTGCGAAAAACCCTTTGCTTATGAACCTTCAAGTAGAACAACTGCACCCGCTGGTCTTAAATGTGGGATTAGCCATTCATAATTCTGACTGGAACTGGAAGAATGTCAACAGTCCGTTTACACGTTTGTATTATGTAACCAAAGGTACAGCCCAGATAGAACTTCCCGATGGAATACATACCCTGCAACCTAATCACATGTATTTTGTACCGGCATTTACGGTACACACCAATATCTGCGACTCACATTTCGAACACTACTACCTGCATATCTACGAAGACCACTATTCGGAAGACGACTGGCTGGAACACTGGAAGTTTCCGATAGAAATAGAAGGGGGACCGCTTGACCTGGCACTTTTCCAGCGCCTGTGTGAAATCAACCCGCACATGATGCTTCCGAAATCCGACCCTACCACCTACGACAACAATCCGACCCTCATGCGCAACCTGCTCCGGAACCGGCAAAGGGCGTTTTACGATAAGGTGGAATCAAGGGGAATCGTGCTGCAACTGCTGTCGCATTTTCTGAAACATGCCCAGCCCAAAACCGAAATGGAAGACAACCGGATTGTCAAAACCGTACGTTACATCCACAAACATATCACCGAAACGATTGAACTGGAAAAACTGGCCGAAATAGCCTGTCTGTCCAAGGACCATTTTATCCGGCTCTTCAAGAAAGGAATGGGAACCACTCCCCTGCAATATATCAACCAAAAGAAAATAGAAAAAGCGCAGCTGCTTCTGATCACAGAAGAACTGGCAGTCAAAGAAATTGCCTTCCGGCTGGCCTTTGAGGATTATTCTTATTTCAACCGCCTGTTCAAAAAAATAACCGGCGTGACTCCTCAGGAATACCGCCGGCTATACTGAAAACCTACACTTTTACACACATTAAGGATCCACCTCCACTGTCATCACAAACCCGCCTCGCGGAAGACAGTCCACCTGCATGTTCTTTTCCGTACCCGAGAGTTTGCAGATGGTAAACAGGTTGCTTTTCTGACCGTCGGCATACAAGGTGATTCCTTTGATATTTTCGGGGATGAAACTCAAATCCACCGTAAGCGGCATAGGCTCGTTAGTTCCGTTCAATCCACCGATATACCAGCAATTACCATTTTTACGAGCCATGACCACATGGTGGGACGGATAGCCGCCGAGCAATTTCGTATCTTCCCAGACAGTGGGCAGAGAAGAGATGAACGAACGTACTTCAGCCGGCTGCGCATGATAGCCTTCCGGCCGGTCGGCCAGGTGTTGAAGAGCCGATTCAAAAACTACCAGCAAAGCCAGTTCATGCCCGTTGGAAGTGAGATGCGGATGCTGCGAATCGGTAAAGGTACAAGGGGTGTAGTCCATCGGCCCCACCACGTTCCGGGTAAAAGGCAGCGTGCAGTTGTGCCAGGCCGCACTATCTGTCAGCACTTCCTTGTTGTTGTACCATTCCGCTCCATACACGCCTTCCACCGACATCATGTGAGGATATGTACGTTGCCAGCCACGGGGAATGGTAGCCCCGTGAAAGTTGACCATCAAATGATACTTTGCCGCATCTTCCAGGATATCCATAAAATAATTCATCACCGAAGTGCTGTCCGGATGGAAAAAGTCGACTTTTATGCCTTTCACGCCCACCGATTCCAGCCAGGCGAACTCCTTCCGGCGTGTTTCCGGCTTGTTCAAGCGGTACAAAGGGCCGTACAGGCACCAGGCAGTGGAAGAATTATACCACAACAAAGGAGAAACCTGTTTCTCTTTCGCATAACGCAAGGCATCGTCCACATTACCTCCGTTCGCCATTTCATCCCACTCCGCATCAATCAGGACGTATGGGAGATGGAAATCGGCCGCAAAATCAATGTATTTCTTCACAATCTGGTAATCATTCGAACCATGGTTGTAAGCCCAGTAAATCCAGGAAACCACTCCCGGTTTAATCCAGGACACATCCGTCAGACGGCAAGGCTCACTGACATCCGTAACCAAAGTGGATTCCACCACATCGGCCAAGGAACCGATGATGGCCACACGCCAGGGAGAGCACCATTTGCCGGAAACCTTTGCCGGCTGGGCCATTTCCACCTGATAGGCAGACTCGCCGGAAGCGTTGTTCAGCCAGGAACCACAGTTGCCTCTCCCGATATTGGCCTCCGAAACCAGTGTAAACACGTTATCCGAGACCTCAAACAAAGCCGGAAATCCCCATTGGTTTCTGGAATAATCGGCCACACGACCTTTATTCTTCAAATAAAAATCTTCATACGCCTGACTCAGCTTCTGGGTCCAGCGGGTAATGCCGTCCTGAAACTGGAAAGTGGTCTTTTCTCCGGCAATGCCTGTGGCTTCCTTCAATTCAGGAAGCACATAACGAAAGGCAATGCCGTCGTCATATACCCGGAATTCCAGGTCAAGCCCCACATTCCGGCCATTCTTGAAATGGAAGACCTGCTGGTTCCCCTGATTCGTGCAATGGCGGCGCTTGCCCGTCACCATCGTGTAATCTTCTTCCACCGGAACGACTGGAGAAGAACCCACATACACAAAATCAGTGTCAGCCTGCAGGAGTTGAAGCCCCCCACTATTTATATGGACCACCGGAACGACTTCATCCCTTTTTTTATAAGACACCTTGAACTCCTTTGCAGAAGGGACACCACTCACCATAATCTTGCCGTTGGGAGAACGCAATTCATCACTTGCCCTTCCAGATACTCCGATTAGGAACATGCATACCAAACACACGTATGCCTTCCATTGATTAGACTTTCTTAGGTTATACATCATTTTCTCATTTAACTTGTTTGCAAAATTATCCGTTCTTACGTGAAATGAATTGAATAAAACTGTTTTATATAGGACAATATCGATTTACAATTTGATACAAGTGTGCTCTGTCCACTTCCTTCTGCCCCAAGTCTCTCCCTCTTGACAATATTCCAACCAGCTTTTTCCCATTTAACAAAACAGGACAATATGAAACACAGCTTGATAAACCGCATATCACAATATAATTTTATATAAAACTTACTCCAAAAGAGAGGAATCGAAGAAAAACTTTCTACTTTTGCAACTTGTAATTAAAAGAACTCATTTGCAGATGAAAATAAAGTTTTTGCCATTGGTTGTAGCACTCTTTGCCGCAACATCCATAATGACATCGTGTTTGAACAATGATGTAGAACAAATTACTTATACTTCCGAGACCAGCATCACGGGCTTTTCATTGGGGACATTGCACATTGACCGCGTCGGTAAAGACCAGAATGGACAAGACAGCGCATACGTAGATACACTTAACTGTGCTGATTATCCATTTACCATCAACCAGATGACAAGAGAAATCGAAAATAAGGACTCCCTTCCCTATGGCACGCATATTGACAAAGTGATAACGAATATCACTTACGATGCCGGAGCACTGGGCTATCGTCCCAAAGGAGCGGAACATGACACGGTGTGGACTTCCACCGACTCCATCGATTTCACAGAACCTGTGGAATTCAGGGTATATGCCTATAGCGGTGCCATCGGAAAAGCTTATACAATCAAAGTCAATGTACACCAGCAAGTGCCCGACACGCTTGCATGGAAGCAATTCGACAACGCGTTCAGTGCCGGGACCCTGAATGAACAAAAAGCAGTTTACGCAAACGGGAAGGTATTTGTTTTCGGGAAAAACGGAAGCAATGCCCATATTGAATATACGAACGTGGCAGATGACAATCCGACTTCGTGGACCCCGATTACGGCCAATGTACCTGCCGGCATCGACACCTATTCTGCCACCGCATGGGCCGGGAACATTTATTTCTTGGCAGGCACAGCCGGAAAGCAGCTTTATAAGCTCAACGCCGAGACAAACGAGATTACAGAAGAAAGCACAGAGGTTTTCGACGTACTGATTGGAGGCAATGACATCAAAAACGAACTTTATGCCGTAAAAGATGGGAAAAGCGGTATATATAAGGAAGGTGTGTGGACCATCGACGAAAATACATTCGAACAGTTCCCGTCGGGCAAGCCTTTCTTCTCGAATGTGGTTACCGCCTCTTACAATGCCGACGTGACTACCACTGTAGCCCTTTGCTACAACCAAGGTACTACAGCCAACGACACAACTGCATTTGTGTTCAGCCGCATGTCAAATGAAAATAAATGGGCGTTCAGAATGCAAAACCTGCCAGTCCCAAACTTTGAAAATATTACAATGATTTACTATGACGGGAAATTATATGCTTTCGGAGGTGCATCCAGCAAGCCACAAGTGGAAGCTTTCAGCCAGTTCTATTGCTCTATCGACAACGGACTTTGCTGGCGGCCGGTGACCGAATGTATGACATTCCCATCCGATTTCAAGAATTTATACACCACACACCACGGTAACTATTCGTGCGCGGTCACTCCCAAACTGGAGAATGGTACTTCCAAAGGTAACTTCATCTGGATTGTATGGGAAAACGGAGACATCAGCCGCGGACGTATCAACCGACTGGGATTCAACCCGAAATGGTAAAGACATTAACCTTGAAAACAAGAGACTATGTTATATAAAGACCAACTGGATAAAAACCGGATACCGGCACACATCGCCATCATCATGGATGGCAACGGACGCTGGGCCAAACAACGGGGACAAGCCCGCACGTTCGGACATCAGGCCGGTGCTGAGACCGTGCATGTCATTGCGGAAGAAGCAGCACGTCTGGGAGTGAAATACCTGACTCTTTATACATTCTCCACCGAGAACTGGAACCGTCCTGTAGACGAAGTAGCTGCCTTGATGAGCCTGCTCATGGATTCCATTGAGGAAGAGACCTTCATGAAAAACAACATCAGTTTCCGGATTATCGGGGATACCGCGAAATTGCCGGAAAATGTACTTGCCCGCCTGAACCAGTGCATCGAACGCACCTCGAAAAACACGGGGATGTGCCTTACCCTGGCTTTGAGCTATTCTTCCAAATGGGAAATCACGGAAGCTGTCAAGACCATTGCCCGCGAAGTGAAGGAAGGCAAACTCGCTCCAGAAGAAATTACCGACCAGACCATCGACCGATGCCTGGCTACCCACTATATGCCCGACCCGGACTTGTTGATCAGAACGGGCGGTGAAATCCGGCTCAGCAACTACCTGCTTTGGCAGTGCGCTTACACCGAGCTGTATTTCTGCGACACTTTCTGGCCGGACTTCAAGGCCGAAGAACTGTGCAAGGCTATTTGTGACTTTCAAAAAAGAGAACGCCGATTTGGCAAAACCAGTGAACAAATTTAACAGAGAACAATGCAAAATCGTTTTTCACTTATCCTGCTGATTGCAGCTTGCCTCTCTTCTTTTTCGGTAGGGGGACAGGCTCAAGACAATAATACAACTGAACCAAGCAACAAACCGGTTATCCTCTACAACGGGACACCGAAGAAATATGAAATCGCCGACATCAAGGTCAGCGGAGTGAAGAACTATGAGGATTATGTCCTGATAGGAATTTCCGGCTTGGCCGTAGGACAGACTATTACCGTCCCGGGCGACGACATCACTTCTGCCGTAAAAAGATACTGGCGGCACGGTTTGTTCTCCGACGTGAAAATCGTAGCCGACAAGATTGTAGACAACAAGATTTACTTGTCCATCCAGCTGACACAACGCCCGCGTATCACCGACATCGTGATTCACGGCGTGAAGAAGAGTGAACGCGAGGATTTGCAGGCCAAACTGGGTATGGCCAAGGGTACACAGGTGACCCCGAACCTGATTGACCGTGCCAAGATTCTGATCAAGAAGCACTTTGATGAAAAGGGATTCAAGAACGCGGAAGTCAACATCATCGAGCGGGAAGACCCGGAAAACAAGGAGCAGGTATATGTGGACGTGAACATCGACAAGAAAGCCAAAGTCAAGGTACACCAGATTACCATCGACGGCAACGAGGTGCTCACCGACAAGAAACTGAAGCGCGTGATGAAGAAGACCAACGAAAAAGGCAAGCTCATCAACCTGTTCCGTGCGAAAAAGTTCATCAACGAACGCTACGAAGAAGACAAGCAGAAAATCATCGACAAATATAATGAGCTGGGATACCGTGACGCACAAATCGTGGTAGACAGCGTGTCACCCTACGATGAAAAGACCGTAGACGTGTACATGAAAATCTACGAAGGACAGAAATATTACCTCCGCGACATCACATGGGTGGGTAATACGGTATATCCTTCCGACCTGTTGAACGAACAGCTCCGTATGAAACGCGGCGACGTGTACAACCAGAAACTGTTGAACGACCGTATTTCAAACGATGAGGATGCCATCGGTAACAACTACTATAACCGTGGATATGTGTTCTATCGTCTGGACCCCGTGGAAGTAAACATCGACGGTGACTCCATCGACCTGGAAATGCGTATCACCGAAGGTCCGCAGGCCAGCATCAGCCATGTACGCATCAACGGTAACGACCGTCTGTATGAAAACATCGTACGACGCGAGTTGCGTACCCGTCCGGGCGACCTTTTCAGCAAGGAAGCACTGGAACGTTCCTACCGTGAAATCGCACAGATGGGACACTTCAACCCGGAAAACATCAAGCCGGATGTACAGCCGAACTTCCAGGATGGTACGGTAGATATCAACTGGGGACTGGAATCCAAGGCCAACGACCAGGTGGAATTCTCCGCCGGTTGGGGACAGACCGGTGTCATCGGTAAGCTGAGCTTGAAGTTCACCAACTTCTCGTTTGCCAACCTGTTCCGCAAGAACGACAACTACCGCGGTATCCTGCCGCAGGGTGACGGACAGACACTGACCATCAGCGGACAGACCAACGGACGTTACTACCAGTCATACAGCGTATCATTCCTCGATCCGTGGTTTGGCGGCAAACGACCGAACTCCTTCTCCGTATCGGCCTTCTATTCTGTACAGACCGACGTGAGCAGCCAGTACTACAACTCTGCCTACATGAACAACTACTACAACCTGTATAGCGGTCTTGGCTACTACGGCGGCTACTCAAACTACTATGACAACTACGAATCCTACTACGACCCCAGCAAGTCTATCAAGATGTTCGGTATATCTGTAGGATGGGGTAAGCGTCTGCGTTGGCCGGATGACTACTTTACCTTGTCGGCCGAACTGTCTTACCAGCGGTTCATGCTGAAAGACTGGAGCTACCTCTACATCAAGCTGAACAACGGACAGTATATGAATACCGGTAACTGCAACAACCTGAGCCTGAACCTGACCCTGTCGCGTAACTCTACGGACAACCCGATTTTCCCGCGTTACGGTTCTGAGTTCTCGGCTTCCTTGCAGATTACACCGCCGTACTCTCTGTTCAGCAAGAAAGACTACTCTACTTTCGGAAAAGACAACTACCACGATGCAGCCAGCATGTACAAGTGGATTGAATACCACAAGTGGAAATTCAAAGCCAAAACTTATACAGCCCTGATGGATATCCAGAAATGTCCGGTCATCATGACCCGTACGGAATTCGGTATCCTCGGCCACTACAACAAGTACAAGCGCTCACCGTTTGAAACCTTCTACGTGGGAGGTGACGGTATGACGGGTTACAGCTACAACTACGCATCCGAAACCATCGCCCTCCGTGGATACGAAAACGGTTCACTCACCCCGTACGGAAGTGAAGGTTATGCCTACATCCGTCTGGGTGCCGAACTCCGCTACCCGCTGATGCTGGAGAACTCTACCAGTATCTATGCACTGGGCTTCGTGGAAGCCGGTAATGCCTGGAATGATGTGACCGACTTCAACCCCTTCAAGTTGAAACGTTCGGCCGGAGTCGGTGTCCGTATCTTCCTGCCGATGATCGGTATGATGGGTATTGACTGGGCATACGGTTTCGACAAGATCGACGGTTCAATGCAATACAGCGGAAGCCAGTTCCACTTTATCATCGGACAAGAATTCTAACACTTAAAAACCAAAGAATTATGAAGAGACTCGTTTTATCCGTTTTGCTGTTAGTGGCCGCCGTCGGCATGGCCTCAGCACAGAAATTCGCACTGGTAGATATGGAGTACATCCTCAAGCAGATTCCTTCCTATCAACAGGCCAACCAACAGATGGAGTCACTGTCAAAGGAATGGCAAAGCCAGATTGAGGCCAAAGCCAACGAAGCAAAGAAGCTGTATGAAGACTACCAGAAGACAGCAGGCACCCTCTCGGCTGCCCAGAAGACCAGCAAGGAAGATGCCATCGTAGCCAAGGAAAAAGAAGCGGCTGAACTCCGCAAGCAATATTTCGGACCGGAAGGAGAGCTGATGAAGAAACGTCAGGAACTGATTGCTCCGATTCAGGATGCCATCTACAATGCCGTGAAGACCATCGCCACCCAACGTGGATATGATGCCGTGATTGACCGTGCATCGGCCCAAAGCATGATTTTTGCCTCTCCACGCATCGATATCAGCAATGAGGTTCTTGCAAAACTAGGATATTCAAATTAATTTTATACATTTGCAGCCGGGGTTTAACAAGACCGTTTTTACATCGAATTAATTAATAACAAATAGAAACTTGAAATTATGTTGAAGAAAATTGCTTTTTTACTTTTGCTCATCGCACCGATGAGTGTATTCGCACAGAAGTTTGCGCATTTCAAATCTATGGATATCATCCCGGTAATGCCGGAATACGCAAAGGCACAGACTGACATCCAGACCATGCAGAAACAATACGAAGACGAAATCAAGCGTGCTTCTGACGAATTCAACAAGAAATATGCAGAATACCAGCAGGAACAGAAGAACTTGCCGCAGAACATTCAGGAACGCCGCCAAAAAGAATTGCAGGACCTGAGCGAAAAGGGCATGCAGTTCCAGCAGGACGCTCAGCAGCAGCTGCAGAAAGCATACGCTGACATGATGGAACCCATCTACAAGAAAATGGAAGATGCTGTAAAGGCTGTAGGTAAAGCCGGCGCATACACTTACGTATTCGACCTGAACCGTACAGACATCCCTTACATCGATGAAACTCAGTCAAAAGATATTACCAACGACATCAAGACCAAACTGGGCATCAGCCTGACTGCTGTTCCGGCTACTCCGGTTGCCGCTCCTGCAGCTACTCCGGCTCAGTAAGCAAAGGTTCTTTGTCGTCCTGACTTCTCATGTCATTCAGAGAAACACGGAAAAGGTTTCTCTGAATGACATTTTTCTTTTCAACCATTTCAACCGTTTTATCCATGCATCCGCTATCCGCTCCCCACACCGGCCCCATCGGAGTCTTCGATTCCGGCTACGGAGGCCTCACCATCCTTGAGAAATTCATCGAACGACTGCCACAGTACGACTACCTGTATTTGGGCGACAATGCCCGCGCTCCCTACGGCACGCGTTCGTTCGAGGTGGTCTACGACTTCACCCTCCAGGCGGTCAAGAAACTCTTCGAACTGGGTTGCCCGCTGGTGATTCTGGCCTGCAACACGGCCTCGGCCAAAGCCCTCCGCAGCATCCAGCAGAACGACCTGCCCCATCTGGACCCCACCCGGCGCGTGCTGGGAGTAATCCGCCCCACCGTGGAATGTATCGGCGACATCACACGCAACGGACACGTAGGCTTGTTGGCCACGGCCGGTACGGTGCGTTCCGAATCCTATCCGCTGGAAATCAAAAAGATTTATCCCGACATTCAGGTGACGGGAATGGCCTGCCCCATGTGGGTGCCGCTGGTAGAAAACAAGGAATACGACGGAGACGGAGCCGACTACTTCGTGAAAGAATACATTGATGCCATCCTGCAAAAAGACCCGGATATTGACACCCTGATTCTGGGATGCACCCACTATCCGCTGCTGCTGCGCAAGATACGGCAGTTCACCCCACCCCACATCCAGCTGGTGACCCAAGGCGAATACGTGAGCGAGAGCCTGAAAGACTATCTTTCGCGCCACCCGGACATGGATGCCCGCTGCTCGAAGAACAAACGGCGAGAATTCCTCACCACGGAATCGGAAGAGAAGTTCCGTGAATCCGCCTCGGTCTTCCTGCATAGCGCCGACGTACACGTGCGCAACGTCGTGCTTGAATGACAAAAAAAGCAGCCCGCTGCACATTGCGGCTGTCCGGGGCCACCGCTCCCTTCTACGTATCCTCACTATAATACAGGTTACTTCCTTGGCATAAGAAACCGTTGCCCTGCGGTGTGCTTCCGTAATAACAACCGGTTGAAAAACCACGGATTATTTTGCCCGCAGAAAACGCACTTACGTTTGCTCCAAAACGCAAGTACATTTCAACCGAAACGCAAGGACGTTTTACCTGAAACGCACTTGCGTTTGGAGGAAAACGCTTTGACGTTTTTCCCAAAGCGCTTCGGCGTTTGAAGAATGGGGTGAAAATGACTGAAAAATCAGGCAGTAACCGCTTTTTTCAAATCAAAGGCAGGAATATTCAATAAAAAGACTTACTTTTGCGGAAAGTTGCCCTTGTAGTTCAACGGATAGAATAGAAGTTTCCTAAACTTTAGATTCGGGTTCGATTCCCGACGAGGGTACAAAAAAACAAGCCGCTCTTCGCAAAAGGAAAAGCGGCTTGTTTTTTTGCCTGCAGCAAGTAACGGATTACTTACGAAGACCAAGTTCTTTGACAATGTTACGATATCTTTCGATATCACGGCTCTTCAGGTAGTTCAGCAAAGAACGACGCTTACCTACCAAAGTTGTCAAAGCTCTTTCAGTGCTATAATCTTTTCTGTTGAGCTTCATGTGCTCAGTCAGGTGAGAAATACGGTATGAAAACAATGCTATCTGCGCTTCAGGTGAGCCAGTATCAGTGTTAGACTTTCCGTACTTTCCAAAGATTTCTTGTTTTTTAGCTGCGTCTAAATACATAATTTGACTGTTTATTAAAATGTATAAATTTGATTTGCGGATGCAAAGGTAAACATAATCTTTCAGACTACAAGCATTTTACGACTTTTTTTTCATCAACAAGCATCGGAGAGTTCAAGCCTTCCGCTCATTGGCATGCTCAATAAAAGTGGCTGCTGTAATCGGTTCCACCTGTTCAAACCCCATCTTACGTGTCTGACATCTCTTGCAAGAGCAGCTCCGGCACTTTGCCTGCTCAAAAACCGTGCAAGGATCCAAGTGTATCGTCAGTTGAATCCGGTCGGCATATTTCTTTTCCAGAATCTGTTTCAAGCGGGCTCCTTCACGATGCCCTTCTTCAATGGTGTAAAACCAGGGAAGTGTCAAATCACAATCCATATACAGATAACTTCCATACTTGATGACCTTGGCATTGTGAATATCTATCCAGTCGGGCGAACGCTTCTCATTCAGTTCCTGAGCGATATCGTTCAGCAAAGCCTCATCCGCCTTGTCCAGCAGATTCGCGATTGTCTTGCGCAAGATGGAAATTCCCGTCACGATGATAATCCCTCCGAACAGGAAGGCCAGCACACTATCAATCCAAGCTATTTTAGTGAAATAGAGCAAGAGCAAGCCCGCTACCAGTCCGATGGTAGAATACGTGTCCGACTGCAGATGCTTTCCCCCTGCAATCAAGGCCATCGAATTATACCGTTTCCCGATACGTACGCTATACCAGCCCATCAGGTAATTGACCAGTCCGGAAAAAGCGACGATGTAAATACCCACATCCAATTTCTGTATGCCCACCGGGAAAAACAAATGCGACACACCCTCATACACAATCAGTACCCCGGCGAACGTAATCAGAATACCTTCGACAGAAGCCGAAATCTGTTCCATCTTTCCATGTCCGAAAGGATGGCTTTTATCTTTGGGCTGTGCCGACCAATGCAGGCTGTAAAGGCTGACTGCCCCCGCCACCACATTGACAATACTTTCCATGGCGTCCGTCAAGATACCCACAGAATTAGTCAGCCAATAGGCTGCAAACTTCCCTATCAGTATCAGAAAAGAAATCAACACAATTCTCTTTTGCACTCTTTGCTTAAGCTGTTCCTCGTTCATCTCTTTCTCACTTTTAAACGGACCGCAAAGTTAATAAGTTCTGATTGAAAATATTCCGGCAAGCCGCAAGATTTGCACAACCGCCCACATTTGCCCCACCCTATTTCCCATTCTTCCCCCAATCGGGCGCCACAGACTCCTACCCGCCATTTACAAAAAGAGAGAAGATACGTACTCCGCACCTTCTCTCTTCACAATCATCTCAATCTCCTCTTATGCATTTAATCCCATCCCGGATTCTGTACCAATACACCCTGAGAAAGGTCTATCTCTTCCTGAGGAATCGCCCACAAATAATCTCGCTGAGGATTGAACTTCCGGGTCTCGATGTAAATCTTCTCACCGGCAGGGTTCACACCGTAAACGGGCTTGGTCACATCTTTTTCCGTGGTCTTGTAACTGCGTGTATCAAACAGATGCATACCTTCAAAGGCGAACTCCAACCGTCTTTCCAGCCGAATGGCCTCCCGCATCTGGTCCTTTGACAGCCCTGCAGGCAAAGCCGGCAACCCTACACTTTCACGCTGACGGACGGCATTGACCGCATCATAAACAGCCTGATCCGGCGAAGAAAGATTCTCGTTCCTTGCCTCCGCATACGTCAACAGGACTTCAGCATAACGGATGTAAATGAAATTCGTCCAGTCATAATTATTGATTCCATCATTATCCGGATTGATATATTTTCGCATGGAATATCCCGTACGTGTGTGACTTCCGTCACCCATATTGTTAATATCATACTTTTTCCCGGCTATTTCCGCTCCATTATACAACACAGAAAATTTCAGACGAGGATCGCGATTTTCAAACGGACGGGCAGGATCATAAAGTTCAGATTCCGTAATCGGTTTGCCATCTGTACAAGGATAGGCATCTATCATGTCCTGTGTAGGCGACAAAGCTTCCCATCCTCCCATAATGACAGGAGCGAAATACAAACCAATCACACTTCCTTCACTGGAATTTTTGGGGTTCTCCAGGTATTCCCGGTCAAATATGATTTCATTGCAATGCTCACCAACCGGCTGGAACAAATCACCATAATGATTATACAACCCATAGTCGCCCATTTTCATCACTTCATTTGCGGCAGCTTCGGCTACATCATATTTATGTGCATAAAACGCCAAACGTGCCTTCAAGGCATAACAAGCCCCCGCGCTTGGTTTTCCATGATCGGCCGCAGAACGAATGTTCGGCAGATTGGGAGCGGCCTTATCCAGCAAACCGACGATGTAATTATACGTTTCTTCTTCCGACTTCCGGGCAGGAACCTTTTCATTCAGTTCCAACGGGTGCTCCAGAATGGGTACTCCTCCCATGTACTTCAACAGCGTAGCATAAAAGAAAGCTTCCAGGAACTGAACCTCGGACGTCAGCTGAAGCCTTTCCTTTTCTTCCATCTGCACGTCACCGATATGCTGATAATAAATCAGGCAACGGCGTATTCCCGAATAAGCCTCCTGCCACAATTGCAGGAAATGGGGATTATCCGAGGTTGCCGTACCCGCAGACAACTGCCCCTGTTCGGCCCCTACATGCACCGGAATGGCATTGTCGGTATAACAGTCGGTCATAATCGTATGGTTTTCCGGTTCCGGCAACCACAAATAAATACCGGTCACAAACTTGGTGGCATCCTCACTGTTTTTCCAGAAGGATCCATCAGACAACTGGTCTTTGGGAATCCGATCCAAAAAGCCGTCATTACAAGAACTCAGGCCGAATCCACAACATAAAGTCAATCCTATAAAATAATATTTCAGTTTCATAATATCACGAGTTAGAAGGTTAAATTCAAGCCAAATGAATAGTTTCTTGTCAACGGATAATAGTTTCCGCTGGTCGCTTCAGGATCCACTCCCTCAAAGCCTGTAATCATAAACAGATTATCGATGCTGCAATAGAAACGCATGCGGCTAATGCCATATTTATTGGTCAAACTGACAGGAAGCGTATAACCTATCTGCAAGTTACGCATTTTCAGATAAGAAGCATCCTGTACCCAGAAACTGGAAGTCAGGCGGTTCCTTGAATCACTCATCGACAAGCGCGGATAAGAAGCATCCGTATGCTGAGGAGTCCATCGGTCCAGATGTTTCTCTGTCACCTTACCACCGTTGTAGAACGCATACGTAATTTCTGCATTGGCCAGGCCTTTTACTGCGGCAGCCCCCTGCATCAAAGCACTGATATCAAAACCTTTATACTGTGCAGACAGATTTAAGCCAAAATTAATCTTCGGGAAATAAGAACCCAGCACCTGACGGTCCTGGCTGTTTACCACCTTGTCTCCATTCAAATCCGCATATTTCAGGTCTCCTGGAACCGGCTGTCCCATTGTCTGCGTGGCATGATTGGCAATTTCCTCTTCGCTCTGGAAAATACCTTCGCATACATACCCATAGTATGCCCACAACGGATCACCGACCGACTGTCCGGGCACATCTCCGCCCTTCAAATCCAGAATCTCCGTAGTGACATAACTGAAATTGGCTCCGATATTATAAGTAAACTCACCGATACGATTATTATGCCCTAATTGCAATTCGATACCCGTATTCCTTACCACACCCGCGTTCTGCATCGGGGCACTGACTCCCAGCATATAAGGAACCGGCAGCTGCAACAGGATGTCACGGGTCTCTTTCAGGAACCAGTCGGCTGTAAAGGTCAATTTATTTCCGAAGAAACCGGCATCCACTCCCACATTCCATTGGTCTGTCTTCTCCCAGGTAATGTTATTGTTAGCCATCGGTGTCGTAATAGAAATACCCGGCGACAAAACATTGCCGAAACTGTAGTCATTACCAAAGGCATACGTATTCTGGTACGGATAGTTATTGGTTGTACCATCACTATTCACCGTTTCCTGGTTTCCAAGCAATCCCCATGAAGCACGCAGTTTCAGGTTATCAATCCAATCTGCATGGAAGAAATCCTCTTCCGAAATACGCCATCCCAAAGAGAAAGAAGGGAAGGCTCCGAAACGGTTGTTTTTAGGGAAGCGAGAAGTTCCATCATAACGCAGATTCGCCTCCAGCAAATAACGGTCATCGTACGAATAATTCACACGGCCGAAAACAGAGCGCAAAGCATACTCCACTTCTGTACCATAAGTAGTCTGTCCTGTCACTTCGCCCGCATTAATCTGGTCCAACGAATTGGAAGTCGGCAAATTCTTTCGATAAGCCTGCAAATAACGATATTGGTCATAAATCTGTGAATATCCCAACATGGCACCGATTGTATGCTTCCCAAAGGTCTTGTTATAATCCAAATAGGCCTGCAAATTCAACTCAACGCTTTTGATATCGTAATTCGTGATAGAATTGGTGGTAGTCTTCACCGGGACATCCGAGCCAGCCTGATAGAACGTCATCGTATTTACATGAGTCGGATTATCGGTCAAGTTAAAAGTGGTTGCCGCTATTCCTTTCAATTTCAACCCGTCCACGATATCCAGTTCCATACCGACACTTCCCTGGAAATTATTATTTATTTCTTTATAAATACCGCCTTCACGTGCATAAGCTACGGAGTTATGCTCGTTCTTGAACAAGGTATAATTCCCATTGCTCAATTGTATCGGAGTAACTGGGGTTTCACGAAAAGCATAGTGCATCAGATTGGAGATTCCATCAGCCGGAGCTGTCATATTACTCCGATAGACAGCGATGTTCGTATTGAACTTCAGGCGTTTGTTGATTTTGGCCTCCAGGTTGGCACGCACGCTAAACTTGTTATAATTGGTGTTGACAATCAAACCATCCTTATCATGATAACCGAAGGAAACCGAATAATTCATGCGGTCATTACCCCCCTTTATGCTTAAATAATGGTTGTGGAACAACCCGTTTTCGCTTAACAAAGCCCCCAGCCAATCTGAGTTAGGATAAAAATCAGGATCACTTCCATCCTTAAACTTCTGCAAAGCCTCTTCCGAATAAGGCGGCTGCAAGCCATCGTTCTGATAGGCTTCATTCATCAACACTGCATAATTATAAGAATCCAGGAATTTAGGCATTCTCGTGGCACTCTGCCAACCTACATATCCATCATAAGAGACAATGGCTCTTCCCTGCTGCCCTTTCTTGGTCGTAATCAGAATCACACCGTTGGCTGCACGCACACCGTAGATGGCGGAAGCAGCAGCATCCTTCAGAATTGAGATGCTTTCAATATCATTGGGATTGACACTGTTCATTGTCGACTCCACTCCATCAATAATGACCATGGCACTGGAATTTCCCATCGTACCCAAACCACGGACACGTAAAATACCCTCATCGGCACCCGGTTGTCCCGAGTTCTGGATAACAGTTACACCCGGCATTTGTCCGGCCAACATATTTACTACATTCGAAGTCGTACGGTTGACCAGCTTATCCGACTTGACGGTAGCTACAGATCCGGTCAAATTCACCTTCTTCTGAGTGCCATAACCTACCACCACCACTTCATCCAACGCTTCCGAATTTTCCTTCAGCCTGATTTGAATGTTCCGCTCGGTTCCTACAGTCACAATCTGGTCGTCAAAACCAATGTAAGAGATTTTCAATTTCGCTCCTACAGCAACTTCCAAAGAAAAACGTCCATTCAAATCCGTAATTGCTCCATTGGTCGTCCCAACTTCCAGCACATTCGCGCCAATAACAGGATTCCCTTCCACATCCACAACTGAACCTGTAATTTTCTTAGAGGACTGTTGTACAACAGAGACTGACGAGGATGACACTCCCTCCAAAGGGAACGCCAATCCGGGAAACAGTGATAGACACACAAAAAATGATACTTTTTGAAGTACATTAATTCTTCTACCACTACGAATCTTTTGCAATTTTTTGTAACTCATAGCATTAAAAATTAAGGTGTATTCATTAGAGGAACCTAATCTAAGCTTTTCCATATTAATAAACAAAAGAATAAGCATATATTTTCTCTATCTCAACTTTTATAAAAAACCGTACATCCTTTTACAGAATTTATTTCTAACTTTGTAAAAGTTGCGCGTTTTCATCACGCTCCACAAAATGCCCGAAGAAAACTTGAATCCCCTTGATTTACAAACCATAAATTTATAGCCTCCGCACCAGTCAACCCCTTCTCATTTTCACGTAAAAAGCCCTTACTCCGACTGGAACAAAGTGAAGAGTTATTACACGGCCCCGTTTTAACCTGTAACATTTTTCAATTATTAAATTAAAAAGTGATAAGCTGACAAATCCATAAGGGTTCACCCGCTTATTCTTTTTATTTACAGTGATTTTTTCGAAGAAAAATCGTACCTTTGCACACAAATTATAGGTATAGTATGCAAGATATTAGAAACATTGCCATTATTGCCCACGTTGACCACGGGAAAACGACCTTGGTGGACAAAATGATGCTGGCGGGACACTTGTTCCGCAACGACCAGACCAACGGTGAACTGGTATTGGATAACAACGACCTGGAACGGGAAAGAGGTATCACAATCCTTTCCAAAAACGTTTCCATCAATTACAACGGTACAAAAATCAATATTATCGATACTCCGGGACACGCCGACTTCGGTGGAGAGGTGGAACGTGTCTTGAACATGGCCGACGGATGTATTCTGCTGGTAGACGCCTTTGAAGGCCCGATGCCGCAGACCCGCTTTGTGCTGCAGAAGGCCCTCCAGATCGGACTGAAACCGATTGTGGTGGTCAACAAAGTGGACAAACCGAACTGCCGTCCGGAAGAAGTGTATGAAATGGTGTTCGACCTGATGTTCAGCCTCAACGCCACAGAAGACCAGCTGGATTTCCCCGTGCTCTATGGTTCGGCCAAGAACAACTGGATGGGTGAAGACTGGAAAACACCGACAGGTACCATCACCCCGCTGCTGGATGCCATCATAAAATACATCCCGGCTCCGCAACAGCTGGAAGGTACGCCGCAGATGCTGATCACTTCCCTCGACTACTCTTCTTATACAGGACGTATCGCCGTAGGACGTGTACACAGAGGTACCTTGAAAGAAGGCATGAACATCACCTTGGCCAAACGTGACGGTACCATGGTGAAATCAAAAATCAAGGAAGTACATACTTTCGAAGGACTGGGCCGCAAACGAGTAGAATCCGTATCTTCCGGCGACATCTGCGCCATCATCGGTGTGGAAGGCTTCGAAATCGGTGATACTATCTGCGACTTCGACAACCCGGAACCGCTGCCACCTATCGCCATCGACGAACCGACCATGAGTATGTTGTTTACCATCAACGACTCTCCGTTCTTCGGTAAAGAAGGTAAATACGTGACTTCCCGCCACATCCACGACCGTCTGATGAAAGAGCTCGACAAGAACCTGGCTTTGCGCGTACGCAAGACCGAAAACGAAGATGGAAAATGGATTGTATCCGGACGTGGTGTGCTCCACCTGTCTGTGTTGATTGAGACCATGCGCCGTGAAGGTTACGAACTCCAAGTAGGACAGCCGCAGGTTATCTTCAAGGAAATCGACGGTGTGAAATGCGAACCGATTGAAGAGCTGACCATCAGCGTACCCGAAGAATTTGCCAGCAAGATGATTGATATGGTGACCCGCCGTAAGGGTGAGATGGTGTCCATGGAAACACAGGGCGACCGTGTGAACATCGAGTTCGACATGCCATCACGTGGTATCATCGGTCTGCGTACCAACGTGCTGACCGCTTCTCAGGGAGAGGCCATCATGGCTCACCGCTTCAAGGAATACCAACCGTACAAAGGTGACATTCCTCGCCGCACCAACGGTTCCATGATTGCCATGGAATCGGGTACAGCTTTTGCCTACGCCATCGACAAGCTGCAAGACCGCGGTAAATTCTTCATCTATCCGCAGGACGAGGTATATGCCGGACAGGTGGTAGGTGAACACGTGCATGAAAACGACCTGGTGGTCAACGTGACCAAATCAAAGAAGCTGACCAACATGCGTGCTTCCGGTTCAGACGACAAGGCCCGTATCATTCCGCCGGTCATCTTCTCACTGGAAGAGGCACTGGAATACATCAAGGAAGATGAATACGTGGAAGTGACTCCGAAGAGCATGCGTATGCGTAAGATCATCCTGGATGAAACGGAACGCAAGCGTGCCAACAAGAACGCGTAAGACAATACATTATTTATATAAAAGAAATCCGGACTTTCGAGGAATCCTCCTTTGAAAGCCCGGATTTTTTATCTGCTGTCCTTTCTTTATTTTTCCCGATACACCAGGTTGTTACCGTTCATCCGCTCCATGTATTGCTGGATGAGGGACTTCAACTGGGTTTCCATCGCCTTTAAAGTATCTTGCGGCATGGTGTCTTTCACATCGTCCTTCATCAGCACATCCGTGCGGAAGCGGTAGGCATGAATCACTTTCTCCCCGTCGAACTGAATCAGGTAGTCGCCTTTCAGGAACTGGTAGATGCCGCTTGTGGGTACATAATTCACGGCAAATGTTTCTGAGGCTGGCGTATGCAACACATCCTGCCCGAAACCCACATACGGACGGTCATAACCTAGAATACCTAAGACCGTCGGCATAATATCAATCTGGTCTACAATCTTTTCTTGGTCCAACCCTTTCAAATCTGACATGCTGGGTGCATAAAAAATGACTGGCACCTTATAATATCCCAGATCTGTCACATAATCCGGATAACAGTTTCCACTAGTATGGTCTGCCGTAATCACGAACAATGTATTTTTGAACCATGGTTGTTTTTCCGCCTTTTCAAAAAAACGCTGAATGGCATAGTCTGAATAGGCCACTGTTTCAAACAACGGATCTTTTCCTGTGGGGAATTTTCCTTTGTAGCGTTCCGGCAAATCAAAAGGGCCATGAGAAGTAGCCGTAAACACAGAAGTCACAAAAGGTTCCTTCATCTCCGACATCCGGTCACAATAGAATTGCAGAAACTCTTCATCCCAAATGGCCCACGTACCATCAAAATCCTTATCTCCATTATAATTAGGATCTTCGTTGTATTCGGTACGACCAAAGTATTTTTGGAATCCGACTGAACGGGCAAAAGCCTGAAAACCCATTGAACCATTCATAGCCCCGTGAAAGAAAGCAGATGAATACCCTTTATGCCGAGTCAACTCACCGGCAATACTGGACACATCATTCAGGGCCGAAGGAGTCAAGAAAAAGGGCTCCACAAAACTGGGAATAGAAGACAAGACTGAAGGCATTCCGTCAATACTTTTACGCCCATTACTGTATGAGTACTGGAATGTCAAGCTTTTTGTCAGCAGGGAATCAATAAACGGCGTATATCCTTTATAAGTCCCATTCTCCAACTGTGGATTCAATGAACCAACATGCTGTTTGCTAAAACCTTCCCAAATAATCACCACCACATTCATCGGACGAAAGACAACCGAATCTGATGGCAAGTGGATAGGAGTATACACCGCTTCTGCCTCCTTTTCTGACAAATAACCAGGATTTACAAATGTAGTTTTTCCCAAAGTACGGAACAATGAAAAAGGAGTATTCAGTACCAGTCCAGCATCTAAAGGACGGTCCACATACTGGTTGGCATTACTAAGAGTAATCGGACGAGTGGCAGTGGTCATACCTCCACGCATACCGAACACTGTAAAAGGAATAGCAATCAACAATGCTACCAATTGTACCGCATAATAAGCCAACTTTTGTTTCACAGGAAATACTCTCGGAGCACGATACAACTTATATAACGCATAAAACAATGCAGCAGCCAGCAACACCAAATACCAGTAGGTAGCAAACTCATCCAAGAAAATAGAAGTTAGCTTCCCTTCTCCTTCATGACTGAATTCCTGCAACACTGTCATCGTGGTACGTCTTCCCGTAAAGCGGAAGTATACACAGTCTATCAGGTTGGTAATCAGAAAGAACGTATTAACAGTTGTAAAAAGCCACCGCACAACTGTATAGAACACAGGAGTTTCCTTCCAATGCAGTGGAAAAAGAAACAACAAAATAAACAATGCATTGCTATAAAGTATGGCTGTGGTATCAAAGATAATGCCCGCTCTAAATAAACTAACGGCATATCCCCACGTCAGATGTCCACTAAATACATCCCAATTTAAAAGCAAAAACGCCAGACGGCATAAAGTGTAACATACATACACAAGTACCAAATTCCAGACCAGCGTCAGCACATTGGCAAACAATTCTTTCTTCATTATTCTCATCTTTTTACAAATACTGAATGGCAAAAATAGCGATAAATTTGGAGAACTTCATATCTTTGCATTTTAAACAAATCAAAGATGAAGAAAAAACAACGTATCTCAATCTCCCTATCCGTACTCATTGTACTCGTATTGGGCCTTTGGATTCATTCGCGCTGGCATGTGTGGTTCGGCAATCCGGAAGAACCTTCCTATCTACCTCTAAAAGAGCCTGGAAGAGTACTGCTTACATTCGGTGACAAAGAAGAACTGTCACGTAATATCAGTTGGCAATATGACTCAGTAGTGACTCCTTCATCTTTTGTAGAATTGACCGATACATTAGAAAAAGACACCGTTCGCATAAAGGCACAAGGAGAGGTTTTCCAATCACGCAGTGGTAAAGCAGCCTACTATACCGCCCGACTTCGATCGCTCAAACCAGCCACTTATTATAGCTATCGGGTGAGCAACAATGGAAAGTTCTCTCCTTGGTACAATTTCCAAACACACAACCAAACCACCCAAAACGACTACTCCTTTATTTATGTGGGTGATGTACAAGACACCATAAACGGCAAAGCCAACCAATACCTGAAAGAGGCATTGCAAACACACCCCCAAACAGAGTTCTTCGTTTTTGGCGGTGACTTAACAGAACGTCCGATGGATTCCTACTGGGCTGAAACATTTTCCGGGCTCGATTCTATCGGGCAGCATTATCCCATATTGAATGTGACCGGTAATCATGAATATCTGAAATATGTTATACGTAAACTGGAACGCCGCTTTCCACTGGTATTCTCGTATTTCCAAGATTCCATGGTAGGTGACAACCAGGTATACACACTTCGATACAACAACCTGCAAATCTTCCTGCTCGACAGTAACCGGGAGTTTTTCTATTTATGGACTCAAAAGAAATGGCTGGAAAAAGAATTGAAAGCCAGCGATGCACAATGGAAGATTGTTGTGCTGCACCATCCTCTGTATTCTGCAAAAGGAAAATACAACAATCTGGTACAAAGAACCATGTTTAATGATTTGATCCAGAAATACCATGTAGACCTTGTCCTACAAGGACATGAGCACGCCTATGCACGTATGACTCTTCACGATGAAAAGGGACAAGCAATGACTCCTGTTTATACGGTGAGCCACTGTTCCCCCAAAAGTTACCGGATAGCTTTCGACCCACGGTTTGATAAGTACGGCATTGAGAGCCGATATTACCAGTATGTACGTATTCATGGAGATACCCTCAGCCTGAGTGCCTACGAGGTTCCTGCAGGTAATTTATACGATTCTTTGGACATCGTGAAATCCGGAATGAAACCAATGATTATTGATTATGGGAAAAATATTCCCGAGCACCTCGACTTTAAGCCAGGCAATAGTAAAAAAGACCAACAATATAGGAAATTAATTGAAACATATAAGCAAAAAAGACAAAAAGATTAAACAATCCGAGAGTCGGCAGTTTTTACAATCTGCCGGCTCATATAGTCTTCAAATTCTTGTTCAAAAGAAAGCAAATTCCATTTCTGAGCAGCCATATCTACACATTGCCTCATTCTTTGCTTAATCGTATCATCCGAAAGAGAAAGTGCCCATTCGACAGCCTCATCTAACGCCTTATCGGTCAATGAATGCATTACAAATCCACAAGCATCTATTCCATCAAATGAAGCAACTTGAGATACCAAAGGAATTATTCCCATTTTCATTAATGTAACAATAGCACCAGGACAACCTTCGCTAGCTGAAGGATAAATACAAAAAGTAACCCCCTGCAGAATACTATTAAATTCCTCTGAATTGACATTTTGAAAGCCCCACAAAGTTATATTCGCTTTATCAACCAGCAAAGGAGAATAATACGCTTCAAAATCCGGATCCATTTTTCCTATCACATGCAAATGTAATTCTGGGTGATGAAGAAAAAAATCCAACACAAGATCCAATCCCTTTAAGATACTTCCAGAACTTCCCATCCAAACAAAATGCCTCCTATTATACAATGATATTTTTTCTTCAATATTTACAAGATGTAAGAGGTTAGATGACTGGTTAATTAAAGATATTTTACTTCTCCATTCCACTGGATAAGTTTGTATAGTAGCCGACGACCCTATCTGTAAGATAGCATCTATAGACAAATTATGCAATGTAGACGGAGACATACGAGAATATGACAGTTGCGTATGATGCTTCTGATTAAAAGCATCCGTTCGTTCCTTTACCATTCTGTTCTGATACTCAGGATATGCTGTAGTAGCATAATATATTTTCAAGGAAGAGGGATTACGCTTTGCCATAATAGAAAAGCAAGGTCCTTCACCAAATATGATATCATATACTTTCTTATCACATTCCATTGGTCTATCATAAGTAACCATCACATAATTATAACCCAAGCGTTTAAAAACCTCTCCAATAACCAAAGCTTCTCGTCGATTTTGATGTTTATCAAACCAGGGAGAATTTCTTTTTTTATAATATACTCGAGGAATATAAGAAATATAAACCCACTTCCGATTGTTTTTATTTTTATATACGTATCTGTCCTTATTGATATGAAATAGATTTTTCAATATTCTTATAAAATATTTTCCTTGCATAATTTTATCTCTTCTGTAAACGTTCTCTATTTTTTTGCTTAATCTTCATCAAATAAGTATTTGGGATAAGACTATCTATCATTCCCCTCACAAAATATGAGAACATCTTATTTACAAAATACAAACGCCATTTCAACGTATGTTCCACCCCACGGATACGGGCGCATTCACGCTTTACGTCTAATTTATTTGTTGAAGTAGCTCCTTCTGTTGCATCAAACAATGCAATATTCATTGGGAAATATTGTATTTTCCTTCCTCGTTTATATAAATTATATACAAAATGATAATCTGCAGCCAACCGATAGGATAAATCAAATGGATGACTCTTCATCTCTTCCGTATCTGCAAACATCGATTGATGACAAGCAGGCATCAACTGTAGTATAGTCTCTGGTATATTTCCTTTTGCAGGAACGATTCCGTACATTTTTTTTCTTAATGTATCTCCATATACAAGTTTGGTATCCAAATCGATATCAAAGGAAAATAAACGAGTGATTGTATCTTCATTACAAAAGACATCACCAGCATTCATGAAGTTCACCCAACGTCCCTTGGCCAATTTAACGCCTTTATTCATCGCATCAAAAATACCTTTATCCTTTTCGGAAACGACCTGAACAACTATTCCTTTTTCCTGGAACAAAGGTTCTAATTCATAAATAATATTTAATGTATTGTCAGTTGACTTTCCATCCACTAATATATATTCCAACGGACGATAGGTCTGATTCAACACACTCTGCATGGTCTTAGAAATAGTTTGTTCTGCATTAAAACAAACTGTCACTATAGTTATGAGTTCTTTGGACATAATTCTATACATTTTCTCACTACTGTCCACTAAAAATGGACAAGGTTAAAAATTAAATAAATTCGGTTCAC
>URWA01000032.1 GCA_900551445.1 uncultured Bacteroides sp.
GTCGGGGCTTTGTCATAAAAAAAGAGGGTATGCATTTTGACACACCCTCTTTTTTGTGTAATAATCTTTTATTTCAAGTAGTTCTTCAGGTCGCAGTCGGTCAGTGAACGGATACCCTCTACTACGGATTCTGCGTTCAGCACAGCACCTTCCTGTGTGTTGTGGACAGAGTCTCCATAATATGCGGCTGCTTTCTCTTGACCCATGGCTTCAAACTTCTTGGCAGTCCGGTCGTTCAAATCGATGAAACCTACGCCTTCCTGTTCGGCCACTTCTTTCGACCATTTTCCATAAGTCTGGTCACAGCGGTTCATGCGGTCACCGGTCCAGCGGTTGCCTGGAGTGTGTGACATCACGATGACGTGGGCTCCTTTTGCCTTGGCCTGACGGATATATAAGCGGAGGTAGTGTCCGAAGCTGTACACCTCTTCCGTGCTTCCATCTCTTTCCATCACCACTTTCTGTGACTCTTCTCCGGTGCCACGCAATGAGGCACGTGCCCGTCCGGTGTTCATCGGACCACCGTCATTGTGACCGAAATCAATCAGTACATAATCGCCGGGCTTGATGGCGGGAAGTACCCGATCCCAGAGTCCTTCTGTAAAGTAGGTACGACTGCTTCTGCCTCCCAACGCACAGTTTTCAATGCTGATACGGGTCGTGTCGAAATAATTTTGCAGATAGCTTCCCCAGCCCCATTTGTTGTCTTCTCCGTTACCTGCATCGTATTTGACGGTAGAGTCACCAATGAGGAAGACCACCGGAGTCTTTTCATTGATGCGGCTTACTCCAGCCACAAACTCGCGGGGATTTCCCGGTTCTGAGTAGAAGAAAATCGGTTCTTTGGTCTGCTGTTCGGTAGGATAGAAATGAACGGCGCTGTCGTTCATGCGCGGATGCTGGTTCTTCAGCAGGTTGATCATTTCTGCTCCTGCCCAGATGACGGGTCCATATCCGTGGGCTGCATAGACATTGACCGGACGATAGTAATAGAAGGCCGGGTCATATCCCATACCGGTACCCACGCAGGTCATTTCCACCTGTCCCTGAGCGTTGATGGCGGAGGATACCGCATGCCATCCCAGCTGGACTACCGGACCGTATGCCATGGCATCAATCCATCCTTTGTTGATGGCATGAGCCATACAGTAGACATAGAGCGCAGTGGCCGAAGATTCCAGGTAGGAATCATTGCGGTCGAGCAGCTGATGCCAGAAACCGTCCTTGCTTTGGCAGGCTGCCAGTCCGCGTACGTGGGCTTGAAGCAAGCTGATGATTTTGTCCCGTCCGGGATAATCTGCCGGAAGTACGTCCAGCACTTCACACATGGTCAGGATGGCCCATCCGTTGGCGCGTCCCCAGTGGAAAGCCGGATGGTCTTTCATTCCTTCCACCCATCCATGGCGGAACAAGCCTTTTTCGGGCACAAACATGCGGTCGGCAAACTGGAGCACCTGACGTACGGCTTCCTGATAGTATTTGTCCTGGTTGTCAGAAGCATAACGTCCCATCAAGGCTACCGAAGGAATACCCATGAACATGTCGTCCAGCCACAGCGTGTTGTGGTATGGACGGTTGCGGGCAAACGTTCCGTCGGCCAGCCGATATTCCTTGTACATGATGAAATGGAAATAATTGTCAATCATGTCCTGCAGCTTCAGGGAAGGATCCTTCATCTGTGCCTTCATCATGGCCGCACATACGGCTCCTGCATCATCCAGTGCATGTGGAGTCAGAATCTGAAGCATCTGCGAATCGGTCGTTCCGTATTTCTCATATACTTTCTTGAAGTAAGGAGTCACTTCCGCCAGGAATTTGAAACGGTCGTACACGTATTTTTTGTAGGCTTCATCACCGGTGGCCTCAGCCGCAGCCAGCATGGCGGAATAGGTTACTCCCCACTCGTAGCTTGCCAGACGGAAGGTACCTCTTTCCAGCTGGGCATTGGTATCCATGTGCTCGTAATCCGTGATGACTTTTCCATCCCGTTTGTCGACCACCCGGGTAGGCGTATTGCTTTCCAGGTATTTCAATACCCGGTCCATGTCTTTTTTGACATCATCCACCGATACGATTCCGTATCCGACCTGATAGTCAGGTTGCAGCAGGTGCAGCGGAGTATTGGAGTCATTGATAACTTCTTTTTTCTTTTGCGCATGGGCATTGAGGCTGAAAGAAAGTGCAGCCAGCAGGGCCATGTTTAAAACAAGTTTGTTCATATCTCTTATCGTTTTATGTAATTACTGGGTTATTTGATTTTATATCCTCTGAACGTTCCTTTCAAGTCCGGTCCGAAGTAAAAGCCCGGTTGGGTCGGCTGGTTGTAAGCCACATTCTGTGTGGCAATGCTGATACGGTATACGGGGTCTTCCAGGAAGGTATGGAAACGGTATTCAGTAGGAATCGTCGTCACGTACAGGCGGAGAGACTGATTGTCTTGGGTACGGACAAGCACCTCTTCTCTCCAGTCGCCGATGATATCGCCTTGCAGGGAAGGATTCGATTTGGTGCCGTTGTTGAAAGCACATCCGTCGAAGGTGAAGAGGGTGTCGCAACGTTTGTTCTTCCAATCATATTTGCTGATGCGTTCCTTGTCCAGCAATTCGCGGAGCAAGTCACCGTCCCACCATACAGCCATGTTATAGGATAATCCGGGGACTTTCTTGTCGGAGATGGCTTCTCCTTTTATGTTTCGGATACCTCCGGAAGCCAATGACCACATTTCCACTCCGGGATTGGTTGGATCAATGTCTGCCGCCATGCAGCGTCCTACATCGGTCTTGTCGGGGTATTGCTGCAACACTTTTCCTGTAGCCGCATCGCGGAAGGAAGACCCGTCTTTCCGGTTTTCATGACAAGCCCAAACCTGCAGGCTGGGAGTAGCCGGGTCAAACTGGGTCAGATGCATGGCATCGCCGTGTCCCATACCGGTGGAATAAAGTCCTTTTCCGTTATGGTCGAACGTGCAGGAACCGTAGACAATTTCGTCACAACCGTCTTTATCCACGTCTGCTACCCGCAGATTGTGGTTGCCTTGTCCGGCATATTGTTCGCATCCGGGGTTGTTGCTGTCGAATACCCAGCGGTTTTTCAGTTCTTTTCCATCCCAGTCGAAGGCAGCCAGTACGGTGCGGGTGTAATAGCCACGGCACATCACTACACTGGGGTGCACACCGTCCAGATAGGCTACACAGGCCAGGAAGCGGTCGCTTCGGTTGGCCCGGTTGTCTCCCCATCCTTGCAGGTCACCACGGCCAGGTATGTAGTCGATGGTCTGCATGGCTTCTCCGGTCAGCCCGTTGAAGACCGTCAGGTATTCGTTGCCTGTAAGGATACGTCCCTGGTTACGGGGAGGATCACTAGGTTTGCCTTTGCCTCTTGGGTCGTTAGGAGGAAAGTCTCCGCCTTTCGGCTGGCTCGGATCACCTTTCTCCCGATAATCGGCAGTGGCATCTCCAATCACTTTTCCTTTTCCGTCAATCGTGCCATCCGATGTCTTCATGACAATCTCGGCTTTTCCGTCTCCATCCAAATCATATACCATGAATTGGGTGTAGTGGGCTCCTGCCCGGACATTTTTTCCCATGTCGATGCGCCAGAGCTTTTCTCCCGTCAGGCGATAGCAGTCGAAATAGACATTTCCCGTATAACCGTCGTGGGCGTTGTCGTGGGCATTCGACGGATCCCATTTCAGGATGATTTCATAGTTTCCGTCTCCATCCACATCTCCGATAGATGCATCATTGGGGCTGTAACTGTAGGTATCGCCTGCAGGAGTAGTACCGTCGGCTGGTTTGTCCAGCGGAATGTCGATGTAGCCTGAAGGAGCATGTGCCGGAAGGGTATAACTTCCTTCTCCAGCCGTCTCTTTCCCGTTGACAACCGGTTTGACGGTGTACACGGCCTTTTGTGTGCCGGTGTAGTTATCCGTATAGAAAGTACCTGTGCCAGCCGGAACCTGTGCGATTTTCTTTCCATCCCGATACACGTTGAAGGTTGTTTCCATCGGATCGGAAGACAGGTATCTCCATGAGACGGCTACTTTCTGAGCGTTTTCTCTGATAGCCACAACCCCTCGGCCAAGTTTTTCTTGTTGGAGTTTGCTGAAATCATAATTTGTTTGTGCGGAGCCGATGACTCCCAAACTACAGGCAGCCAGTGCCATAAACCATTTTCTTTGTGTCTTCATTATTTACTGCATTGATTATTGATTCACTGATACTGTTTCTCCATTTTCTGTGATATCCATGAAGCGGATGTGGCTTGTATCTTTCGTGACAAACAAAGGACGTCCGTCTGGATTGTCATAGTAAAAATGGATATGTTGGAATGAAATGTTTTTTGCATGTGAGAGATAGAATCCTTTGGCAGGGATGGTACCGAACATCCAGGGTTCCGGATACATTTTCTCTTGTTCTGGCACCTCTCTTTTCCCATCTTTGGCCGTATATCCACCTTTATAATACAGGTAGATATGGTCGAACGTGACATCTTCTATGAGGCTGCCGGGAATACCGCTGACAATGGAGGAATAGCGGGAATCCACGTCGTATGCATGGATATGGCTGATGCGGATACGTTTCATGCTTCCCACAGGTGTTCCCTGGGGACTTCTCATGCGGGCGCCCAGCCGGAGGAAGATGCCGGCATTCACAATGTGTCGCAGAGTGAGGTGGCTGATGTCAATATCTTCCAGTTTGCCTCCATCCACTGTTTCCAGGGCAAGTCCTCTGCAGTGTTCGAAAATGCAGTTGGTGATGGTGATTTGTTTGAATCCTCCACTGGATTCGGTTCCCAGCTTGATGCGTCCGGTACGGTAGCCATGGTCGGGCGCTTGCGGCTCATCCAGTTCCCATGTGCCGGCGAGCATCGTACCGCGGTCGTATCCGCTGACGAAGCAATCGGAGATGGTGACGTTTTCCGTGTCCTTGAAGTAGCCCAGTGCGTAAGAAGATTTGAGTACGATGGCATCGTCCCAAGGCGTGTTCACACTGCATTGGCTGATACGCACATTCTTGCAGCAGTCGATGTCGAACCCATCGCGGTTGGTATCCACTTTCAAATTGTGAATGGTCAGGTTGTCGACACCTGTGGCCAGTACTGCAAAATGTCCGCAGCGGAGCATGGACCAGTCTTTCAGAATGACGTTTTTGCAGGCTTTCAGACTGATGGCCTTGTTGCCCACTCCCTTTCGGCGGCTTTCTTCCCGTGTCAGTCCTTGCCCATCTATTTTTCCGGGACCGCTGAGAGTGATGTCTTCCAAGCCGATTCCCCAGATGAGCGAATTCTTCCAATGGCTGTGTCCGAAGTCTTGGTACGCATCGAAAGGATTCGGTTCTGCTTCATCGTATCCGTTTTCAGCCGTAGGGAAAGCAGCCAGAAGAGTAGCGCCTTGTTCCAGGTACAGATGGATTCGGCTGGCCAAACGGATGGAATAGCAGGCGTATGTTCCGGCGGGGACATAAATGGTTCCCCCGCCTTCGCGAGTTGCCTGAAGAATGGCTTGGTTGATGGCTTCCGAGTCAATCTGTTTTCCGTCGCCGGTCGCTCCGAAATCTTTTACATTGTATATTTTAGCTTGCAGCCCATTGCTACAAAAAGTCCATATGAACCACAAGCTCGTGAGGATTATCTTTTTCATGTTCATGGCTGTGGTTTTTCTTTGTGAAACAATTGAGGGAGCATATAGTCTGCATAATCGGCTTTCTGGTTGGCTTTATATGCACAGAAATATACTTTCTCTCCTTTCCGGAGCGGACAGGTGGCGGCCAGTACCGGCGCATCGGTCTTTTTCCCGGAGGTAAAAAGGGTCAGAGGAGTGGCTTGCCGATGTCCGTCAGACAAACGGATGACAGAGGCCGAAGGTACAATCAGATGAGTTGTTTTTAGTTGCATGACCTTTCCGTGATAAACGGTGATTTGCGTGCCTTCCACGTTGAACACGTTGTCTTTGCAGTCCGCGGGGTCAATATCGTTTTTGGATGTGGGGGCGTCACAGCCTCCGAACGCCCAGCTCAGCAGGGTGTCTTGTCGGGGACTTTCCACCTCCAGAATAAATCCTTTTGTGTCGCTCAATGGATAACACTGAACGTGCAGTCCGTGTCTTTGCATGTCTAGCCATTGACTCGAATCATTTTCGATAATCCCTAATTTCAGTGTACCTGAACCATCGGGCATGGAATAGGACAGGGTATTCCCTTGCGCATGTACGCTTGTTCCTATGCTCCATGAAAGAAAGTCGATGACCAGTATTTTCAGTGCATTCATAGTTCTTGATAAAATGTAATCCTTGTTCAGCAAAAATACACATCTTGAAATTAAAGTAGCATGGACTATCATACATGTTCCTCGATTATCATACACTTTCTTGAAAAAAATGAGCTATCATACAGTCTGATTGGGATTTCCTTCTACCTTTGTGAGGTAATACGTTTCAAAACTAATACTTGAATACAATGAAAAAACATTTACTGGCAATGGTATGCGGGTGTCTGTTCTGTGGGGGAGTTTTTGCCCAGCATACCTGGTTTGATGACAAGGCGCTGACACTGACAGGCGCTTATTATTATCCGGAACACTGGGAGGAAAGCCAGTGGGAACGCGACTTGAAACAGATGCATGAACTGGGATTTGAGTTTACTCATTTTGCGGAGTTTGCCTGGGCACAACTGGAACCTGAAGAGGGAGTGTATGATTTTTCCTGGCTGGACCGGGCAGTGGCTTTGGCGGCCAAGTATGATTTGAAGGTGGTGATGTGTACTTCCACAGCGACTCCTCCCGTCTGGTTGAGCCGTAAGTATCCGGAGATTCTACTGAAGGCGGAAGACGGTACGGTGCAGGATCATGGGGCCCGTCAGCATGCGTCATTTGCTTCTCCGGTCTATCGGAAGCTGGCTTATCGCATGATTGAAGAACTGGCTCGTCATTACGGAAATGACTCCCGTATCATCGGCTGGCAGCTGGACAATGAGCCTGCGGTACAGTTTGATTACAACGCGGCGGCAGAAGAAGAATTCCGGGAGTTCTTGCGGGAAAAATATCATCACAATATTCAGGAACTGAATGAGGCCTGGGGGACTGCTTTCTGGAGCGAGGTGTATTCCCGTTTTGAGGAAATCACCCTTCCCAAGATGGCACAGATGTTTATGAATCATCACCAGATATTGGATTACCGTCGGTTTGCCGCCAAGGAAACCAATGATTTTCTGGATGAGCAATGCCGGATTATCAAGAAATATGCCAAAAACCAATGGGTGACTACCAACTATATTCCTGATTATGACAAAGGGCACATTGGAGGAAGTAAAGAGCTGGATTTCGTTAGTTATACACGCTATATGGTGTATGGCGACAATGAAGGTATCGGACGTCGCGGATACAGAGTGGGCAATCCTTTGCGCATCGCGATGGCGAATGATTTCTTCCGGCCAGTCAACGGCACATACGGAGTAATGGAACTGCAGCCGGGACAGGTGAACTGGGGAAGTATCAATCCTCAACCGTTGCCGGGGGCTGTCCGTTTGTGGCTGTGGAGCGTGTTTGCCGGAGGGGCTGACTTTATTTGTACTTATCGCTACCGGCAGCCTTTGTATGGTACGGAACAATACCATTACGGCATTGTGGGTACCGACGGGGTGACCGTCATGCCGGGTGGAAGAGAATATGAGCAGTTCATGAAAGAAATCCGTTCCTTACGGAAAGAGTATGCGCCGAAAGAAGACAAGCCTGCATCTTACTTGAAACGGCGGACAGCCATTTTGTGGAACCCGGAAAACTATTGGAGCATAGACCGGCAGAAACAGAATGTGACTTGGAATACTTTTGCGCATGTAGACAAATATTACCGTACATTGAAATCGTATGCGGCTCCGGTTGATTTCATATCGGAAGAGAAAGACTTTTCTGCGTATCCGGTATTGATTGCACCCGCGTATCAGTTGGCCGACAAGGAACTGGTGGCAAGATGGAAGAAGTACGTGGAAGAAGGAGGTAATCTGGTGCTGACCTGCCGTACGGCCCAGAAAGACCGCTTTGGACGGTTGCCTCAGGCACCTTTTGGTTCCATGATTGAGGAGTTGACCGGAAATCAGCTGGAATTTTATGATTTACTTCTCCCACAGGATCCTGGTCAGGTGAAGATGGACGGCGAAACCTATACATGGAACACTTGGGGAGAGATCCTTCGACCGGGAGTATCGAACGAGGTATGGGCTACTTATTCCAATGAGTTTTATGAGGGAAAACCGGCTGTGACTTTCCGGAAACTGGGAAAAGGCAGTGTCACTTATGTGGGAGTGGACAGTTCCGATGGTTCTTTGGAACGGAAGGTCTTGGACAAACTGTATCACCGCCTGCAGATAGAGGTCATGAACTTGCCTTATGGCATTACGATGGAATACCGTAATGGAATGGGAATTGTGTTGAATTATGGAGATCGTCCCTATCAATTTGAACTGCCTCAGGGAGCTGAGGTACTGATTGGTACCCCTGATATTCCGACTGCCGGCGTGCTGGTGTTCAAGTTCTAAGTTACGGAGTTATATAGAAAAAGGCTTTAAACCGTGTTTTTGCACCGTTTAAAGCCTTTTTTATTCTTTAGAAGATGTGCCCCTTATTGCGGAATGACTTCCTGCATATAAATGGCATCCAGGCTCCAGAGAGCCGCATCGTTCGTAGAGATGGTCTTACATTCATCCATTTCGGCAGGGACTTCAGGAGGAAGTACTTTTTCAATCTTAAATTCGGGTGCCGGAGTGTGCTCCAGTCGGCTCCACAAATCCTTCCAAGCTTCTGCCGCAGTTTTCGGGTCATACAAGTGGGAAGCTGCATAAGCCATCAACCGGCATACACGGAAACGGTTGTGCGTAATTTCCAGTGATTTCCGCTTGTAATCCCGGGCGTGTTCCAGCCAAGCTTTTTCGAATGTCGGTACGTGAATCATCTGTTGCATCTCGTTCATGATTTCAAAGCCTCCCATGATGGTCATCAGGTGGTTGGTATTCTGGCGGTCAGGGTCTCCTTCGTAACTGATGACACCTGTAGCCGGATCGTAGCCCAATGCCAGGTTGCCGGTGAACAGTCCGTTCTTCAAGGCGGCAATACTCTTCATACCCGTAATAATCTTGTCACGGTATTTCGTGTTTTGCGTGCGTTCCCATTCCGTCATCCAGTTGCCCGCGTAGGCCAGCCAGTCGGGACCGATACGCAGTCGGGCCGGAGCGCTGCAAGGGAACTTGCTTTTAGGTTCTGCCAGTCGCATCGGGTCGAGGGTATAAAGCTTCTGGTCGGCATCGGTTACCTCCTTCATCAAGTCGCCGGCCCGTTCGTCGGTGGTCAGGTAGTAATAGAAACGGTTCCAGGCTGCCTGACTGATACGCGCTTCTTTGGCTCCACATCCCCAATGGCTGACATTGTGGCGGCTGCCCAGTCCTGCGTTGGGACCGATGTGATATACATCCACTTCTGCGGTATGGCGGGTGATGGCTTCGGCCATCTTCCAGATATCTTGTCTTCCGGTACGCAGGAAGTTATACCACAGCCACATGTTGGAAGCCAGTTCGGTGTTGTCCCAGGCATATCCTCCCACATCGTATCTCCAAGAATGACGTATCGGGTCGTAGGCGTGCATCAAATCTCCGTAATTCCAGAATCCATACCATTTGTGTTGTTCAATGGCATGCTGGTACAAATCGATGTAAGCATTCAATCGGTCTTCCACTTTGCTGCGCAGCGGATTGCTTCGGTCGGGGAGTGACCAGATGCCGAAGGCACGGCAGGCGTGGAGGTATTCCGGCGTACACATCAAGGGAGCGGCTTCCGACAATGTTTGTGCGGTTTCCGCGATGCCCTGCTTTCCGGGGTAGGCTGCTTGCGGTACCAGGGTCAGCGTGTGCGTGCGTGCAATGCCGTATGGGGTACTCATCCCTTCCTGTACATCCTCATAGCTGGCTATCAAGTCGTGTGCCACTTTGTCGTAATGTCTTAAATCCATGGCTTCCGCTTCCGGGCTCCATAACCAGACTACCAGAGAGGCTTCGCGGCTGCGTGCATGTTGTACTTCCAGCGTGGAAGGATAAGCCTGCCAGAAATCCTGCAAGGCTACTCCCAGTCCTCCGCTCACGTCGCCGGCAAACACATAACCTGCGGCCCGTGTACCAGTGAAAGTTCCAATCCAAGGGTTATCTTCCGTGGCCCGTTTCCGGATACTGAAAGCATTGTCTGTGAGTTGTGAAAGACGGAAATTGTCCCATGCAGCCCAATTGTCAATCAGGCTTCTGTTTTTCTCGTCGAATTCGGAATAAGCCGGAATCCGTTTCCCTTCCATTTGCTGTTGCTGCCAGCTTTGGTCGTTGTGTAAGGTCAGGACTCTTCGTCCCACCAAAGGTTTGACCGGTTCACTCCATACCCCTCCGTCGGCACAGGCAAAAGCGATGTGGCGGTTATAGAGCTCTTCCCGCATGGGCACTTGGAAACGTACTCCCAATGAATGGATGAAATCTTTGTTCTGGTCTCCGTCATAGATGAAGGAATGTACCATCTTGATTTGTTCGCTGCCCGCATAGAAGTACAGGCGTAAGGTAAACGGAAGCCATTCGCGGCCGTCATTTCCCTGCTGTATGCCTTCTATTTTGACTGTGGTACGTATTTTCCCTTGTTGTTCTAGCTGTACTTTCCGGATGAGGCTTTTGAATGTCTGGTAACTGACTTCCGTCGCATCTTCCCGTGAAGGTACATTCTGTGTGCTGACAATCAAGTCGGCACTTCCTCCTACTTTCACATTTCCATAAAGCAGGCTGTCGAGAATACAAGTGCCCGATTTGGGAATAAAGGCTGTAATTTTGCCGGTTCCTATAGTCAGCTGGCGGGCAGACTCTGTGACATGAATCCCTTCGGTGGCAGCTGTCTTCTTCTTTTTTGAGGTAGGTGCCACCTTTACCGAACGGGTATGTGCCGGAATCACGGCTGCCATACCAGCCCATTTTACGGAACCGTCCGGCCAGTAGGCTGTAGTCCATGTGTCCGCTTCTATTGTCTCACCGTTTTCGGTCTGAACGGAAAGTGGGGTGTCTGGTTTTACTTTCCCTTGCTGGAACGGAACTCCGAAACTAATAGGGCGTGCCTGTTCCGGCACTTTCCCAATCCAGTGCAACGGAGCTTCTGTCGGCTCTTCTTTTTCGATCGTATATTGGAAGTTCGTGATGCGGGTTCTGGACAAGGTGGTGCGGAAACCGAACCATCCCGCGGTGAGTGGAGACGGGTCATAGAAGTCGATAAGCTGTTTCCCGTCGATATAATAGCGTACCCGGTTGTCTTTATTCTGGATTTTGATGTGATACCATTTATTGGCTGTCAGCAAGTGGTCAGCGTCCTTGTATTCTTTCAGTATGGCAGGGCGTTGTTTCTCGTCGGTCACACCGGCCTCGTTGCCGTCATAACGCCGGAAGCGGGTGGTAGAGTTGTAATTCCCTCCATAGCCCAGATAATACAGCTGGAGGCTGTAACAATTTACGAAGACACCGTTTCGCCAGCTCATCCGTTTCCAGATGTCAGACGCATTCGGGTCGGAAGCCATCCAGAAACAGTTCAAGTCACTGAGACGGTCGCCCGGCTTCCCGTCTACAACCACACACGCATCGTACTCGATGGTGACGTTGCCCGACATTTTTTCCTTTCTCCATAAGGTCAGCCCTTTGGGAGATACAATCTCACAGGTATCCCCTGAAAAAGAAACTTTATAGTCAGGAGATTCTGATTCCACCTTCCAGTACTTGCTGAAATGGGATTTGTCCAATCCGGAGATTTTTGCAGATTGTGCATGCATCACAAATGGACAGCACATCCACAGTCCTATTAGCCACAGTTTGTTCATAGTTTTATTAGAAAAATAATCATGTGACAAAGAACGGAAAAGCATCGGTTTCAGGAGGGGGAAGATTGTACATCTTGCTGTAAATTTGTACAATAAAAAAGAGACGCCTCTCTTTTTTAGGGAAGCGTCTCTTTAAATTATTGGATGAATGAGATTCTCAATTAATATCCCGGGTTCTGCATTGCCTGCTTTTCGTCGTTGGTCAAAGCAGCTCCACCTTCATTGGTAATACCATCCAGGAAGGATTGCGGAATAGGACGATAGTAATGCTTTTCTGGATTGAATTCGCCAATACCACGGCTTACTCCATCATTGAATGCATGCCAACGTGCATTCAGTGTTTTCGTACGTGCCAGGTCTTCCCATCTGTACAGCTCACCGCAAAGTTCACGTGTACGTTCATCCAGCAAGAAGCACATCATCTTTTCTGCATTGCTGGTGCAGTTCAGTGCCTGGTAAATCGGAGCATCTGTTACAGAATTGTACACATCGTTCACGCTGTTCAAGTGCATCTTGGAAAGAGATGACTGTGCGTTGTACACATTTTCCTGACCTTCCAGATTGTTGGATTCATAGTAAGTATTCTGGTCGGAATAGATAGCTCCGTCGGCAGAATAACCTCCACCTTTTCCTGCACAGTAAGTATTGTTCTTGTAGGCCTGTCCACCATCCACATTCTTGCCACGGTCTTCATTTTCCACGTAAGCGGCACGGTCACGCACTTTATTGATCCAGGTAATGGCGTCATTATAGTACGCTTCTCCTTTGCGGATATAAGCTTCTGCCACCATCAATACATCGTCGGCAGAACGTGCAATGATGGCATCACGTGTACCAAACTGAGAAGCGATGGAGTTGCGGTATCCGTCGCGGAATTTAGACAGCGCTACAGAACGTTTGTGAGGAATGACGTTGTAATAGTTACCTGTATGTGTGCTCACGTTCCAGTTCAATGTATTTTCACCTTTGAAATAGCGGACAAAGGTATGAGGAGCACAAATCACGCCGTTCTTCTTGACTTTTACATCGCTTGATCCTGTAGCATAGTCTTCAAAACGTCCGTCGCCCGGTTCGTTGACGATATATTTAATACCGAGTTCGCCTGCCACGAAACGTTTGTCACCCGCCTTTACGTTAGCCGGTGCGCCGTTGGCTATATCCTCTGCTGTCCAAGTCGGTGCTCCAGCCGTGTTGTTGGCTCCATAGCAAGTGATGAATGATTTCCAGAAACGGGAATCGTTCACACGGTCGAATACCTGCATGGTATATTCTGTGGCACTTACGTAAGAGAACTCACGGCCTCCGGAGATATCTCGTGAGGTACCAGCCATATCCTGGTATACAGAAGGATAGTACAAGTGCATCTGGTTACCAAAACGTCCCCATGTAGATTCATCGTTAGAGAACTGGGCTGCCAGGATGACTTCGCTCACCTTTTCATTGGCGCCGTTCGGTTCCTGATAATCCCACAGTTCTACGTAGTTGGAACACAAAGGATGTTTGTTGACAACTTCTGAACCGTATTGAATGACTGCATCCAAATCGTCAGCCACATAGTTTGTATTCCAGTCGCTGTACAATTCGGAAGCACGGAACAGGTGTGCTTTTGCCAGGAAGTGAGCGGCAGCGTATTTGGTGATACGTCCTGTTTGTTCCGGAGTTTCCGGCAGCAGCTTATATGCTTCTTCAAAGTCGGCAATGATTTGTTTGTAGACGTCTTCTTCGGAAGACCGTGTGAAGTAAGTTTCCACACTGGTAGAAGGAGTCAATTTGATAGGAACGCCACCAAACTGTTTAACCAGTTCAAAGTAGGCATACGCTCTTAAAAAATAACCTTCTCCCAAACGGGTGTTGTAAGTCGCACTGTTTTTATCATAATATTGCGGCACATTGGCAATGATAATGTTGGCAGGTTCCACCAAACCATAGTAGTTATCCCATACAGGTTGGTTGGCTCCGGTTTCTGCAGAGTTCAAGTCCTGGCTGTAATGGTTCCATGCAGGCATGGTATTGTTTGCATCCGTAAACTCATCCACTCCCATGTTGTAACATTCAATGGCCCAGACATAATTGAATTTGAATTTGAGCTTCTGGTAAGCACCTGTCACCAGTTCATCCAACCCGTCCTGTGTCTCAAACCGGTCGGTACTGTATTGGGTAATTAATTCTTCGTCCAGGAAAGACTCCTTACATGAGGTAGCGGCACTTCCCATGGCACCGAGCATCAATGCGGTATATAATAATTTATTTAGTTTCATAGTTTTCTTGTTTATGAGTTAGAATCCGATATTAAGACCAATAACAAAGCTTTTCAAAGTAGTTGCAGAACCGAAGGTAGTGGTATTGTTGTCATAGTTCAACAAATCAGTATCCAACCAGTCGCATGCTTTATAGATTGTGAATGGGTTCATGGCCTGTACATAGACTTTCAGACTGTTCAGTCCGACTTTCTTCAGTTGTTTCGGAGTGAAGTTGTAGCCCAAAGAAATGTTACGTACTTTGATGAATGAGCCATCCTGATAGTTCATGGAAGAACTGTAAGTATCGGCAGCTTCTCCGTTTGAACCCGGAGAGTAGTATTTTGCATTTTCATTGGTACCTGCAACCCAGTAATCCAGTTTACGCATCATGTAACGACCGTCCAGAGTAGCAGCTCCCTGAGGAACTGTGAATCCCCAACGTGAGAAGATGAAGAATGACAATTCAAAGTTCTTGTAGTTGAAGGTGTTGGTCCATCCTGCTGTCCAGTCTGGACGAATCTTACCTACAATCTGACGGTCATTGGTTGCATCGATTGTACCATCGTTATTCAAGTCTTTGACTTTGATCTGACCTGGTTTACGACCGTATTTGACAGCTTCTTCAGCTTCAGATGTTTTCCAGATTCCATCATATACATAGTCATAGTACACACCGATTTCTTCACCTACGAACCATCTGTTGTTCACATCTTCTGTTCTACCGTTAGACAGTTCTTCAATCTTGTTGCGGTCCATAGACCAAGTAAGAGTTGTATTCCAAGTGAAATCTTTGGTCTGAACAGGGATGGCATTTACTTGTAAGTCAACACCCCAACCGGAAGTCTTACCTACATTGGCATAAGTAGCTGTATAACCGGTCAGTGAAGGGATAGACATCTGCAGCAACAGGTCTTTAGTCTTGGTCTTGTATGCATCGATGCTACCACTCAAGCGGTTATTGAAGAATCCGTAGTCGATACCTACGTTATATTGGCTTGTCTTTTCCCATCCCAGATCCTGGTTGGCCATCTTGGCTGGATCTTTTGCAGACGGATCGGAAGGTACATATCCTAATGAAGAGTCGGTCTGTCCCCAGTTATAATACAATCCGGTGATGGCACCTTTGGTGGCGTAGGCTGCGATGGCAGCGTTACCGGTGATACCGAATCCAAGACGTAATTTCAACTGACTCAGCCAGTTTACATCTCTCAAGAAGTCTTCCTGGTCCAAACGCCAAGCCAATGCCATAGAGGGGAAGCTTGCCCATTTATGACCCGGAGCCAACTGTGAGGCACCATCCCAACGCATAGAAGCTGTCAGCAAATATTTGTCCATGAAACCATAGTTTGCGCGGATCATGTAAGAAGTCATTTGGGTTTCAGTCAATCCTGTACCGAATGAATTTAAACTTCCTGCAGTAGCCAGATTGTACCACAATTCGTTGGATGAAGCCACATTCGTAGCACGCATGTCGCCCATTTCATAGTGGTAGGCAGAAGCAGATTGCATTAAAGTCAATCCCAAGCTGTGTTTTTCAGCAAATGTCTTGTTATAGTAAATCAAGTTATCCAATGTCCATGAACGTTTCTGTTCATTTTTGTATTGGGCTCCGTTGTTGCCATCACCGTTGATACCTTCAGCCGCATTGGCTACTCCCAGAGTGTAGTACTGGAATTCCGGACCGAACTGAATACGGTAAGAAAGTCCTTCCAGTGGTTCCCAGATCTTACCGAAGTCTACCTGTGCATACATGCTGGCGTTCGCACGGAAAGTACGACGCTGGTTCGTGTTGTATTCCAGTTCACGAATCGGGTTGATGATGTTTACATCGCCATTCGGGTTACGGATATAAGCACCGTTCTCATCGTAAGGTACAGTCCAAGGCAACATGCCTCTCAATGCTCCGTAAAGGTCACCGGCACCTGTGACAGATTTGGTGAAGCTATAACCATAATCCTGGTTTGAATAAGAAGCGTTGATAGAAGAACCCATTTTGAAGAAACTCAGCGGAGAAGCGTCAAATGAAGTTTTCAATGTGTAGCGTTCGTAAGACTGTCCGGGCTGTGTGCCTTTCTGGTTCAAATAACCGAATGAAGCATATCCCTGGAATTTGTCGGTACCACCAGATGCACTTAAAGTATGTTCATGAGTAATACCGGTTTGTTTGCCGTGAGAAGCCCAGTCGTAAGAGCCTACTTTTGACGGGTCATAAGTTCCACCTTTCCATGCTTTTTCGATATTGGCCCAAGAGGCAGCCACACTTCCGAATGCAGATTTATCTGCTTCATAGTTAGGAGTAGCAGAAGCGTATGATCCCATGTTGTATTTTGCCAGACGGGCATAGTCCAACCATTCTGAAGCAGACATCATTTCAGTGACATCGTGCAGAGTTTCAAAGGTTACAGTTCCTGAATAGTTCAGTGAAATCTTTCCTTCTTTACCTTTCTTAGTTGTAACCAAGATGACACCGTTGGCACCACGAGAACCATAAATAGCAGTAGCAGAAGCATCCTTCAATACGTCGATGGATTCGATATCGCTCGGGTTGATATTTTCGATGCCGCCGTTCTGGATAATCATACCATCTACTACATACAACGGATCCTGGTTGGCTGTGATAGAACGTACACCTCGGATACTGATTCCTCCTACTTCACCAGGACGCTGGCTGGAAGTAATATCCACACCGGCTGTCTTTCCTTGCATACCTTCCAAGGCATTCTTTACCGGCATAGCCTTTAATTCCTTTTCTCCCACACGTGCCATGGCACCGGTTACATCTGTCTTTTTCTGTACACCGTAACCTACAACCACTACTTCGTCGAGGACTTCAGTGTCTTCTTCCATTGTTACATTGAATGTTGTTTTTCCCTGTACTGGGATTACCTGTGTCTTGTAGCCCACGAAACTGATTTCAAGAGAAGCTTCATTAGATACATTAGATAAGGTAAACTTACCGTCAAAATCCGTAATGGTACCGTTGGTGGTTCCTTTCACTACCACACTCGCGCCGATTACAGATTCCCCACTCTTGTCGAGTACCGTACCCGACACTGTCTTGCCCTGTGCATACGCGCCGATGGCGATAATGGATAACAAGGCCAAGAAGAATAAACGTTGCAAGCTGGAAGCGCAACGCAGCAGACTAGTTCTGTCTTTCATACTTCTAAATTGGTTAAGTTAAACAAAAGTTAGTTTCATTACACTCTAAATATTCTGCATTGTCTCATTTAATGCGACGTAAAAGTACAATCGTATAAAAGAAGAAACAATGTAAAATTGTGTAGAAGCATGGAAAATTTGGCACTGTATTTTCTCTGGAAATAATTTGGGATATGGTTTATCTAAGAAAGCTGCTTTTTAATGACTGGGAGAAGGTTTTATCGGTGAATTTCTTAATTGTTAATAGAAAATCATGCTTTAAGTTATTAATTTAACACATTGAACCAAAACAAGTATTATAAAGATAAGATGCTTTATGAGAATCATTTTATCTCATTATCTCAGTCTTTTAGCTGCAAATCAAAGATAAAAGTTGTGTTTCATTAAGAATTCACGATGATTGCGTGATTTTGCAAATTAAAGAACGGACTGGTATATAATGTAAAAAGAAATAACATATTGAATGTTTTGCACGTGTGAACCCTATGTTTTCCTATCGGGAAACATACGGCTTCGCATGGAGAAACGTATGGTTCCAGCCCAGGAAACCTAAAAGACGTAGGCCTATTTTCTTTTTGATGAGAAAGTATTTTCTACTTAGTGGTTAGGGGGTATGATTCATAACTGTCATTTATTCCATCTTAACTGCCTATTTTTCTTATCATTTCTAGGTATAAGTTCTATATCTTTGTCACAACGGCTCAAAAGGAATACTATGAGATTTATTTTAATCAGTTTATTTGTATGTATAGCCTGTAATATGCAGGCGGCAGATCGTATAAGGTATAATTTTAACAGCGATTGGAAGTTAAAAGTCGGTGATATTGTTCAGGCCGAAAAAGTGGGTTATTCGGATCTGGATTGGAAGTCGGTCACATTGCCCCATGCTTTCAATGAAGATGAAGCATTTAAACTGGACATTAAAGACTTGACCGATACGATTGTGTGGTATCGGAAACATTTTCGTTTACCGGCAGATGCAAAAGGACGGAAAGTTTTCATTGAGTTTGAAGGTGCCCGGCAAGGGGTGGATGTCTATGTGAATGGCTCGCTTGTGGGGCAACATGAGAATGGGGTGATGGCCTTTGGTTTTGACCTGACTTCCTATGTAAAGCCGGGAAAGGAGAATGTCATAGCGGTGCGTGTGGATAATGACTGGGACTATGCGGAAAAAACCACAGGGGTGAAATACCAGTGGAGCAATCGTAATTTTAATGCGAATTATGGAGGACTTCCCAAAAACGTGTGGTTGCATGTCACCGATAAATTATATCAGACGCTACCTTTATATAGTAACCTGGAAACCACAGGAGTGTACATTTATGCCGAGGATATTCGGGTCCGTTCCCGGAAAGCCCGGATTCATGCGGAATCGGAGGTGAAAAATGAAACGAAGAAAAAGCAGCTTGTGGGATACGAAGTGGAACTTTTTGACCGGGATGGAAATCGGATAAAAGCTTTCAGAGAAAAAGAAAGGACAATCTCACCGGGGCAGAAAGTATTACTGTCGGCAGAAGAAGAGGTAGAAGGGCTGCATTTCTGGAGCTGGGGATATGGATACTTGTACACGGTGAAGACCTCTCTTGTGGTGGATGGAGAGAAAACGGATGAGGTCGTTACCCGTACCGGATTCCGGAAAACACGGTTTGGAGACGGAAAGGTCTGGCTGAACGACCGGGTGATTCAGTTGAAAGGCTTTGCTCAGCGGACCAGCAATGAATGGCCGGCTTTGGGAATGTCGGTTCCGGCTTGGCTGAGTGATTACAGTAACGGGTTGATGGTGCAGGCCAATGCCAACCTGGTACGCTGGATGCATGTCACTCCCTGGAAGCAGGACGTGGAGTCGTGCGACCGCGTAGGATTGATTCAGGCAATGCCGGCAGGCGACGCGGAAAAAGACTGTCAGGGACGGCAATGGGAACAACGCAAACTGGTAATGAGGGATGCCATTATTTATAACCGGAATAACCCGAGTATTCTTTTCTATGAATGTGGCAATGAATCCATCAGCCGTGAACACATGCAGGAGATGAAAGAAATACGTGATCGGTTTGATTATCATGGCGGACGGGCGGTTGGCTCTCGTGAGATGCTGGACATTCGTGAGGCAGAATATGGCGGCGAGATGTTGTATATCAACAAGAGTGCCCATCATCCCATGTGGGCGATGGAATATTGCCGTGATGAAGGTCTGCGAAAATACTGGGATAACTATTCTTATCCTTACCATCAGGATGGAGAAGGAAATATGGCCTACCATTCGGCTGCTACGGGAAAGACCCAGAAACAGGCGGATGCCAGTGTGTACAACCGTAACCAGGATTCCTTTACCATCGAGAATGTGATTCGCTGGTTTGATTACTGGCGTGAACGTCCGGGCACGGGAAAAAGAGTCAGCTCGGGTGGGGCTAAAATCATTTTCTCGGACACGAATACCCATTTCCGGGGAGTTGAGAATTACCGCCGAAGCGGAGATACCGATCCGATGCGTATTCCAAAGGATTCTTATTTTGCACATCAGGTGATGTGGGACGGATGGGTAGATACGGAAAATCCCCATTTGCATATAGTCGGACACTGGAACTATGAGGACGGAGTGGTGAAGCCGGTATATGTGGTATCAAATACAGATAGTGTCGCCTTGTTCTTGAATGGGAAACCGATGGGGAAGGCCCGGCGTGAATATCATTTCTTGTTCACTTTTGACCAGGTGGCATTTGTGCCAGGTGCATTGGAGGCTGTGGGATATAATGAAGGAAAAGAAGTGGTGCGTAGTCAATTGAAAACGGCAGGTGAACCTGTAGCGTTGAAACTTTCTGCCATGCAGCATCCCAAAGGTTGGAGAGCGGATGGGGCCGATGTGGTATTGCTGCAAGTGGAAGTGGTAGATGCAGCAGGAGCCCGTTGTCCGCTGGCGAATCACTTGGTTCATTTTTCGGTGGAAGGTCCGGCTGAATGGAGAGGTGGAATTGCACAAGGTCCGGATAATTATATTCTGTCGGAGAATTTACCCGTAGAATGTGGTGTAAACCGCGTGCTGTTACGCTCGACGACCACGGCTGGAAAAGTACGTGTAAAGGCTGAAGCTGAAGGGTTGAAACCTGTTTCTTTGGAACTTGTTTCCTCACCCGTAGAAGTACAGGGCGGATTGAGTACCTATATCCCTGGAAATGAACTGGAAGGTATTCTTTCACGGGGAGAGATCCCGCTTTCTCCTTCGTATGTAACGTGGGCAGTGGATGTGCCTGTGCTGTCGGCAGAAGCTGGCTGCAATGCCTCTGAAGCGGTGAAAAGCTTTGACGACAACGAACTGAGCGAGTGGAGAAACGATGGGAGACCTTCTACTGCTTGGATTAAATATCACTTGGAAAGGATGGCACGGGTAGATGAGATTTGCATGAAACTGACAGGATGGCGTATGCGGAGTTATCCGTTGGAAATTTATGCAGGAGATGAATTGGTATGGAGTGGAGAAACGGAGAAGAGTCTGGGATATGTCCATTTGAAGGTGAAGCCGGTTCCTGCCTCCGAGATTACCATCCGTTTGAAGGGTTCCAGCAAGGAAGATGATGCATTTGGGCAGATTGTGGAGGTGACAGCCCCGGTGGCAAATGAGTTGGATTTGTTTAAAGCGAAAGACGGGGATAAAACCAATCACGAACTCCGTATTGTAGAAATCGAATTTAAGGAGAACCTGCATCAGTAATGGTTGCATGAAAACAGAAACGGGGAGAAGCAAACAGAAAATGGGTGCTTCTCCCCGTGGTGTTTTAGCGTATTATTTTATTCTACGTTAAGTTGTAGCTTTCCGGATTTCACGCCTTGTGCGGTGACTTGCAGTTCGAGTATTCCCTTTTCCTCTCCTGCCTGTACAATGGTCGTCAGCATACCGTTAAAGGCATGCATTTGAGGCAGGTGGAACAAGTCCAGACAAGTGGGGTCGCCATTGGCTGAGGCCTTGTAGCTTCCGGCTCCTTTTACTTTGAATTTCACCAGACGCATGTCGGTGGGGCAGAGGTTGCCGTCTTTGTCTACAATGCGTACGGTTACGTAGGCCAGGTCTTTTCCGTCGGCTGTGAGCGATTTCCGCGAAGAAACCAGTTCGATGTGATGCGGCTTTCCGGCCGTACGGATAATCTTTTCCGCTTTGGCGGTGCCCGTTTCATCGTATGCCACGACTTTCACTTCACCCGGTTCATAAATGACGTTCTTCCACATCAGCCGGTAGCGGTTTTCCACCGTTTGGCGGTTTTTGGTCTGTTTTCCGTAGCTTTTTCCATTGACGAAGAGTTCGGCTGTCGGATAGTTGGTATAAACGAATACGGGCACTTCCTTGCCTTCCCGTCCTTCCCAGTTCCAGTGCGGAAGAATGTGCAGGGTTTCTGCCTGCTTGTTCCATACACTGCGGTACAGGTAGTAACGGTCTTTCGGAATAGAAGCCAAGTCGATGATACCGAACATGGAACTGTGGTTGGGCCATGCGTCCGTGTCGTACGGGCTGGGTTCGCCCAAGTAATCGAAACCGGTCCATACAAACTGTCCTAATGTCCATTCATGGTCGTCTGCTTGGGCAAAGTCGATGTCGGGAATATTGGACCAGGAACAGTATTCCAAATCGTAGGAAGACGACTGGTGGTCTTCGTATTTGGCATCTGCTTTCCGTTCGGCTGGGAACTTATATACGCCGCGGGAGCTGACAGTAGAGGAGGTCTCCGAACCCAGCACCAAGTTCTGTGGCAACCGCTGATAGGCTTCCTCATAACGGTTTGCCCGGTAGTTGAATCCCGGAATGTCGAGCATGGCAGCAAATCCGTTGTCCAAAACACAGCTCACTTGGTCCATACCGCAGGTAACCGGACGGGTCGGGTCTTCGCGGTGGCAGATGTCTTGCAGGAATTTGGCTACCTTATAACCTTCGGCACTGCATTGGGTGGGTACTTCGTTTCCGATACTCCACATCACCACGCAAGGGTGGTTGCGGTATTGTTGCAGCATGTTTACCATGTCTTTTTCCGCCCATTCATCGAAATAGCGGTGGTATCCGTTGTCGCATTTGGCGATGTCCCATTCATCGAACGGCTCAATCATCATCATGAAACCCATTTCGTCGCAGAGGCTGACCAGTTCAGGAGCCGGCATGTTGTGGGCTGTGCGGATGGCATCGCATCCCATGTCTTTCAGCAGAGTAAGTTGGTGACGCAAGGCAGCTACGTTGATGGCGGCTCCCAGCGGACCTAAATCGTGGTGGTTGCATACGCCCTGGAACTTACGGTGTTTTCCGTTCAGGAAAAAGCCCTTGTCGGCCACGAACTCAATGGAGCGGATGCCGAAGCGGGTGGTGTAGGTGTCAGTGAGTTTCCCGTCGACATAGATCTTGGAGACTGCCTGATAGAGTACGGGCGTTTCCGGTGACCATAGCTGTGGCTTTTCCACGATGAAGTTCTGTGTAAAAGGTTGGCCATGGTTGATGCGTCCTTCGTTCTTTTTGCTGGCCACTTTCTGTCCGTCGGGAGAAAGAATATCCGTTTCCATGGTAATTTTTTCTTTTCCCACGTTGTTTAGTGTGGTGCGGAGGCAGACGGATGCATAGTCAGTAGCCACGTGAGGCGTGGTGATTTGCGTACCCCATACGGGAACGTGTACCTTTTCTGTGGTAACCAAATGGACGTTCCGGTAGAGTCCGGCTCCCGGATACCAGCGGGAAGACTGGGGACGGTTTTCCAGACGTACAGCCAGTACGTTGTCTTTCCCGTCTTTATGCAGGAATTCAGTTACGTCGCAATGGAAGGAATTGTAGCCGAACGGCCAGAAGCAAGCCTCTTGTCCGTTGACATATACATGTGCTTCGCTCATGGCACCGTCGAAAATCAGGGTTGTTTTTTTGTCGGGATCTGCATCAAATCGCGTGCGGTACCAGCCTACTCCCACATAAGGCAGGCCGCCGGTACGTCCGGTTTTTACTGATGCCTGTTTTTCGAGATTCTGCGTAATGGCGACGTTCTGCAGGTCGTTGCTGCGGTCGAACGGTCCGTAGATGGCCCAGTCGTGAGGAACACGGACCGATTCCCATTGCGCGTCATTGAAGGTGGAGGAGGCGGCTCCGGACGCTTCTCCTTTATGGAATTTCCAGCCGGTTTCCAGAAGCTGTTCATGACGTTGTGCGCTGAGGCTGCATACGCTGCAGAGCAGGACAGCGAGCAGGAAGAAATTACGGATGTGCATAAAGTTTTAGTATTAGGTTTTCATTTATCAAGCAAAGATAAACTTTTCGTTCGAAACTATCCTTATTTATTCCTGAACTCTTACTATATTTGCGGAAAATTTGGAGAAATACGTAAAAATCAATCATATAATATTTCGATATGGAATATAATTTCAGAGAAATTGAGAAAAAATGGCAGCAAAGATGGGTGGATCGGAAGACCTATAAGGTTGTCGAGGATGAATCCAAAAAGAAGTTCTATGTGTTGAATATGTTCCCTTATCCTTCGGGAGCCGGTCTTCACGTAGGTCATCCGCTGGGATACATTGCCAGCGACATTTATGCACGCTACAAGCGTTTGCAGGGATTCAATGTGTTGAATCCGATGGGATACGATGCATACGGCTTGCCTGCCGAGCAATATGCCATTCAGACGGGACAGCATCCGGCAGTCACTACTGCAGCCAATATCGCCCGTTATCGCGAGCAGTTGGACAAGATTGGTTTCTCGTTCGACTGGGACCGTGAAGTGCGTACCTGCGATCCGGGATATTACCACTGGACGCAGTGGGCTTTTCAGAAGATGTTCAATAGCTTCTATTGCAATTCTTGTCACAAGGCTCAGCCTATCAGTAAGCTGGTGGCACATTTTGAAAAGGAAGGTACGGACGGCCTGGATGTAGCTTGCAGTGAGGAACTGCATTTCACTGCCGAAGAGTGGAAGGCGAAGACGAAAAAGGAACAGCAGGAAATCCTGATGAACTACCGTATTGCTTACCTGGGTGAGACCATGGTAAATTGGTGTCCGGCATTGGGTACCGTACTGGCCAACGATGAGGTGGTCGACGGAGTGTCTGAACGTGGAGGCTATCCGGTGGTACAGAAGAAGATGCGCCAGTGGTGTCTGCGTGTGTCTGCTTATGCACAACGCCTGCTCGACGGACTGGAAACGGTGGACTGGACCGATTCTCTGAAAGAAACACAGCGTAACTGGATTGGCCGTTCAGAAGGAACGGAAGTCCGTTTCAAGGTGAAAGACAGTGATTTGGAATTTACCATCTTTACGACCCGTGCCGATACCATGTTTGGGGTGACTTTCATGGTACTTGCGCCTGAAAGTGAACTGGTGCCGCAGTTGACTACCGAAGCACAGCGTGCGGAAGTGGAAGCTTATCTGGAACGTACAAAGAAACGTACCGAGCGTGAACGTATTTCCGACCGCCGGGTAACAGGTGTGTTTAGTGGTTCGTATGCAATCAATCCGTTTACCGGTGAATCGGTTCCGGTATGGATCAGTGATTATGTGCTGGCCGGATACGGTACGGGTGCCATCATGGCCGTACCTGCACACGACAGCCGTGACTATGCGTTTGCCAAGCATTTCAATCTGCCGATTATCCCGTTGGTGGAAGGATGTGATGTGAGTGAGGAAAGTTTTGATGCCAAGGAAGGCATTGTCTGCAACTCTCCGAAAGCCGGTGTGACTCCTTATTGCGACTTGACCTTGAACGGTCTGACCATCAAGGAAGCCATTGCCGCTACCAAGAAATATGTGAAGGAACACAATCTGGGTCGTGTGAAAGTGAACTTCCGCTTGCGCGATGCCATTTTCTCTCGTCAGCGTTACTGGGGTGAACCGTTCCCAGTTTACTATAAGGACGGTATGCCGTACATGATTGACGAACACAAACTTCCATTGGAATTGCCGGAAGTTGCCAAATTCTTGCCGACCGAAAGCGGGGAACCTCCATTGGGACATGCTACCCGTTGGGCTTGGGATGTGGAAAAAGGCGAAGTCGTAGAAAACTCCAAGATTGACAATGTCACGGTGTTCCCGCTCGAACTGAATACCATGCCGGGATTTGCCGGTTCAAGTGCTTACTATTTGCGTTACATGGACCCGCACAACGATAAGGAACTGGTTTCTGAAAAAGCTGACCGCTACTGGCAGAACGTTGACCTCTATGTGGGAGGTACGGAACATGCAACCGGTCACTTGATTTATTCTCGTTTCTGGAACAAGTTCTTGTTCGACTTGGGTGTCAGCATCAAGGAAGAACCGTTCCAGAAGTTGGTGAACCAGGGAATGATTCAGGGTCGAAGCAATTTTGTATATCGTATCAAGGATACCAATACGTTTGTGTCACTGGGATTGAAAGACCAGTATGACGTGACTCCGCTGCACGTGGATGTGAACATTGTATCCAATGACGTGCTGGATGTGGAAGCCTTCAAGAACTGGCGTCCGGAATATCACAATGCAGAATTCATCCTCGAAGATGGCAAGTACATCTGTGGTTGGGCGGTAGAAAAGATGAGTAAGTCCATGTACAATGTGGTCAATCCGGACATGATTGTAGAACGTTATGGAGCCGATACCTTGCGTATGTACGAAATGTTCCTTGGTCCGGTAGAACAGTCCAAACCGTGGGATACCAACGGTATCGATGGGGTACACCGTTTCTTGAAGAAACTCTGGAACCTGTTCTATGACCGTCAGGGCACTTTCTTGCCTGCCGAAGGAGAGGCAACCAAGGAAGAACTGAAGTCTATTCATAAGCTGATTAAGAAGGTGACAGGTGATATTGAAACCTTCTCTTACAATACGTCCATCAGTGCGTTCATGATTTGTGTGAACGAATTGACTGCCTTGAAGTGCCGCAACAAGGAAGTGATGAGCAACCTTGTGGTGCTGCTGGCGCCGTTTGCTCCTCACTTGGCAGAAGAATTGTGGGAAGCACTGGGACATACTACTTCTGTATGCGATGCGCATTGGCCGACATTCAATGAAGAATACCTGAAGGAAGACAGCGTGAAATACACCATTTCATTCAACGGAAAGGCGCGTTTCACCATGGAATTCCCTGCCGATGCAGACAATGAAACCATTCAGGCTGCGGTTATGGCCGAAGAGCAGTCACAGAAATGGATTGACGGCAAGACACCGAAGAAGGTGATTATTGTGCCGAAGAAGATTGTGAATATTGTACTTTGAGTTTTTTAATTGTCATCCGGGATAGACGGATAGGAATATCCGTACTGTCTCGGATGATTTTTATTTGTTTATGGAAACATTATTGAAGAAGAAATTAGGGAGAGAGTCAAGGGACTATCTGGCCATCACTTTTGGCCTGATTTGTTATTCTATTGGCTGGGCAGCCTTCATGCTTCCGTATCAGATTACGACAGGAGGAGTGACGGGTATCGCTGCCATTATTTATTATGCGACGGGCATTGAAATCCAGGTTTCTTATTTTGTAATCAATGCGGTTTTTTTGGGGTTTGCCTTGAAAATACTGGGCCCGAAATTCAGTATCAAGACCATCTTTGCCATTTTCATGCTGACCTTCCTGCTCTGGTTTTTCCAGATGATTCTGAAGGATGAAAATGGGAACCTGCCGCAGCTGTTGGGACCTGGACAGGACTTTATGGCTTGTGTGATAGGAGCTGGTCTGTTGGGCTTCGGTATCGGTATTGTCTTCTGTAACAATGGAAGTACGGGAGGTACGGATATCATCGCGTGGATTATCAACAAGTATAAGGACGTCACTTTAGGACGGATGATGATGTATTGTGATATTGTCATCATTTCTTCGTGTTACTTTATCTTTCACGACTGGCGCAGGGTTCTGTTCGGCTTCTGTGTACTGTTTATCATGAGCATCGTGATTGATTATGTCATCAACAGCACACGTCAGTCTGTGCAGTTCCTGATATTTTCCCGCAAGTATGAGGAGATAGCCGAGGGAATCGCCACGCAAGTGGACCGTGGGGTGACATTGCTCGATGGAAAAGGTTGGTACAGCAAGCAGGACATTAAGGTCGTGGTGGTATTGGCCAAAAAGAGAGAGTCGCTCGACATTTTCCGTCTGGTAAAAGACATTGACCCCAATGCGTTTATTTCGCAGAGTAATGTGGTCGGAGTATATGGGGAAGGCTTTGATAAACTTAAAGTAAAATAAACATTTCCCTAAGATAATTAAAATGGAAGTAGGTTTTTCCGTTTCATTTGGTTTATCGGAAAAACTTACTTTATTTTGTACATTAAATAATGATACTTAAATCTATAGCGTGAAAAAAATATCCAAATTTATTCTGATGGCAGTGTGGTTCCTGACCAGTGCTTTCGGAAATTATACATGGGGAAAAAGCTTACCTCAAGTTCGTCAGTTGCATACGGGCTGGGAATTTTCAATGTATGGCAGTAACGAATGGTTGGCTGCTGAAGTTCCTGGTACGGTTCATCAAGATTTATTGACGCATGGCAAACTGCCTGATCCGTTTTATGGCATGAATGAGGAGAAAATACAGTGGGTGGAAAAAGAAGACTGGCTGTATCGGACGTCGTTTGTGTTGAGTGAGGAAGAGATGGGTGCAGAAGGTGCGTTTCTGGTATTTGAGGGATTGGATACTTATGCAGATGTCGTTTTAAACGGTGCTTTGTTGTTACAGGCAGACAATATGTTTGTCGGTTATCGGGTGCCTGTCAAATCCGTATTGAAAAAGGGTGAAAACAAACTGGTGATACGTTTCCGTTCACCCATTCGGGAGGCGATGCCCCAATGGGAAAGTAACGGATTCGATTATCCGGCAGATAATGACCATTTCCCACAGAAATTAAGTGTGTTTACCCGTAAAGCCCCCTATTCTTATGGCTGGGATTGGGGAATCCGTATGGTGACTTGCGGAATCTGGCGTCCTGTGTATCTGGAGTTTGTCAATAAGGCGGTGGTAGAGGATTATTTTGTACATCAGACCTCGGTCAGTGCCGCCCGTGCAGAGGTAGATAATCAAATAGAGATAAATAATATAGGCGATGACAGGCAGCAGGCTCTGGTCCGTGTCACTTACCGTTATCCGCGCGAAGCAGATAAAAGTATAGAGAAGAAGGTGGAGTTACAACCGGGACGGAATATCGTATCGCTTCCTTTGTCGGTGGAGTCGCCGCATTTGTGGATGCCCAACGGCTGGGGAGAGCCTGCGTTGTATGAGTTTGAAGCCTCGGTGTGGGTCGACGGACAGCAGGTTTCTCAGAAAAGTCACCAGATAGGGCTCCGGCAGGTGCGTGTGGTACAAGAGAAGGACAAAGAGGGAATGAGCTTCTATTTTGAGGTGAACGGCGTTCCGATGTTTGCCAAAGGTACCAACCTGATTCCTTCCGATGCTTTGCTTCCGCGGGTGACTCGTGCCCGATATGCACGTTTGCTGGAAGATGCGCAAACATCTCACATGAATATGATACGTGTATGGGGAGGAGGCATTTATGAAGATGACGCCTTCTTTGAAGAGGCCGACAAGCGGGGAATCCTCATCTGGCAGGATTTTATGTTTGCTTGTACCACGTATCCACACGACCCGGCTTTCCTGCATAGGGTGTCGGAAGAAGCCGAATACAATATCAAACGATTGCGGAATCATGCCTCATTGGCCATGTGGTGTGGCAACAATGAAATTTATGAAGGCCTGCGTTATTGGGGCTGGAAAGAAAAATATACCCCGGAAGTCTATCAGCAGATGCTGAAGGGATACGATGTGCTTTTCCGTCAGCTTCTGCCGGCAAAGGTGAAAGAGTTGGATCCGGGCCGGTTCTATCTGGAGGGTTCTCCTTATGAGGCCAACTGGGGAAGACCGGAAAGCTGGAAGATTGCTGACAGCCACAACTGGGGCACTTGGTACGGCCAGAAGCCTTTCGAGAGTCTGGATACGGAAATTCCCCGGTTTATGAGCGAATATGGGTTTCAGGCCTTCCCGGAAATGAAAACCATCCGTACGTTTGCTTCTCCGGAAGATTATGAGCTGGAATCGCCGGTGATGAACGCACATCAGAAGAGTACCATTGGGAATGCCTTGATAAAAAAGACGATGGCCCTCTATTATCCGGTACCGGAGAAGTTTGAGGACTTGGTGTATATGGGACTTGTCTTGCAAGGGCAGGGTATGCGTCATGGCATGGAAGCACATCGGCGGAATCGCCCGTATTGTATGGGGAGTCTGCCTTGGCAGCTGAATGACAGTTGGCCGGTGGTTTCCTGGTCGGCCATCGATTATTATGGCAACTGGAAAGCCATGCAGTATCAGACCCGCCGGGCTTTTGCTCCGGTGCTGGTGAATGCGATTCGGGAAGGCGAGAAATTACGCGTGTACGTGTTGTCCGATTGCCTGAAGGCGGAAAAAGTGACCTTGCAACTGGAATGGACTGACTTCCAGGGAAAGGTGCGTCGCCGGCAGCAGGTAGAGGGAATGTTGCCGGTCAATGCTTCGGAAGTCTTTTATGAGGAAGACTGGCAGAAGGCTTTTGCGGCCTGTGATACGACGGCTTCCTACTTGCGCATGACGTTAAAGGGAAAACAAAGCCGGAAAGTGCTTTCGGACGAAGTGTATTATCCGGTATATCCCAAGCATCAACATCTGCCACAGGCTAAGATTTCTTGTAAGAAAGTCTTAAAGGAGGGAACTTGTGAACTGACGTTGAAATCCAGCCAGCTGGCCCGCGATGTATTTATAGAAATACCGGTGCAAGGAGTACGTTTTTCAGATAATTTCTTTGACCTGTTGCCGGGAGTAACCAAGAAAGTGACGGTAACTTCGGCCGATGGAAGTCCCTTGGAAGATATTACGGTGGAAATACATCAGCTGAGTGACATTGCAAATTCTAATTATTAACCTTTATATTATCAACATGAGACCATTTTCAAAAATGAATTGCTTGGGGTTGGCATTCGCAGGAATGTTGGCGACCTCGTGTGCGGAAAGTCCGACTGCTGTGGCAGACTATCAGATTGTGCCGATGCCATTGGAAATCACGGCGGCATCGCAAGGCTCGTTTCTGCTGAAAAGTGGAGAAACGATTTACTACACTGCCGGAAATGAGAAAATGAAGAAGAATGCCGAATTTCTGGCTACTTTCATCAAGGAACAGACGGGCATTACACTGAAAACACAGGAAGGTGATAAGGAGGAGGGTATTGTGCTGAAACTGGGATTGGAAGCCAATTCTCCGGAAGCTTATCAGTTGACCGTAGACGGCAAGAAGGTGGTGATTACCGCTCCTTCGGAAGCCGGTGTGTTCTATGGCATCCAGACGTTGCGTAAGTCTGTGTCTGTACATGAAGGAGGGGGTGCCATTGAATTGCCCGCAGTAGAAATCAACGACAGTCCGCGCTTCAGTTATCGTGGAATGATGCTCGATGTAGGCCGCCACATGTTTACCGTGGATGAGATTAAGACGTACATCGACATGCTGGCATTGCATAACATCAACCGCTTCCACTGGCACCTTTCAGAAGACCAGGGATGGCGTATTGAAATCAAGAAGTATCCGAAGCTGACCGAAATCGGTTCCAAGCGTAGTGAAACGGTTATCGGACGCAACTCGGGTGAATACGATGGAAAGCCTTACGGCGGTTTCTATACCCAGGAACAGGCCAAGGAAATTGTGGCTTATGCGGCAGAACGTTATATTACGGTGATTCCGGAAATCGACATGCCGGGACACATGCAGGCAGCTTTGGCAGCGTATCCGGAACTGGGATGTACAGGTGGTCCGTATGAAGTATGGCGTATGTGGGGTATCTCCGACAATGTGCTTTGTGCCGGAAACGACAAGACCATCCAGTTTATCAAGGATGTGTTGGCTGAGATTATCGACATCTTCCCTTCTAAATATATTCATGTAGGTGGCGACGAATGTCCGAAAGTGAAGTGGGAGACTTGTCCGAAGTGTCAGGCCCGTATCAAGGCTTTGGGTATCAAGGGCGACAGCAAGCACTCCAAGGAAGAATATTTGCAGAGCTATGTGATTCATGAAGCGGAGAAGTTCCTCACCGAGCATGGACGGAACATGATTGGATGGGATGAAATCCTGGAAGGTGGACTGGCTCCGAATGCTACAGTCATGTCTTGGAGAGGCGAAGCGGGAGGTATTGAAGCAGCCCGTCAGAAGCACAATGTCATCATGACGCCGAACACTTACCTGTATTTCGACTATTATCAGGCAAAGGATACCGACAATGAACCGCTGGCTATCGGTGGTTATCTGCCGATTGAAAGAGTGTACAGCTACGAACCGATGCCTGCTGCGCTTTCTCCGGAAGAACAGAAATACATCACGGGTGTACAGGCTAATCTGTGGACGGAATACATTCCTACACTTGCACAGGCACAGTACATGGTATTGCCGCGTATGGCAGCCCTCTGCGAAACCCAGTGGAGTGCTCCTGAAAAGAAGAAAGATTATCAGGGATTCCTGAAGCGTACGGCTCGTCTGACCAAGATTTATCAGCTGAAGGGCTGGAACTATGCGACCCATATCTTTGATGTGGACGTGAATATTGTGCCGAATCCGGAAACCGGTAAACTGGATGTCAGTGCCGCTACGATTGATGAGGCTCCAATATACTATACACTCGACGGAACCGAACCGACAGCTTCTTCTACCAAGTTTGAAGGCAGTCTGAGCATTGATGCGGCTTGTGTATTGCGCATGATGGCCGTACGTCCGGAAGGCAATTCCCGCGTGACGCTCGACAGCATTTCGTTCAGTAAGTCTACTGCAAAACCGATTACAATGCTGCAACCCATCAACAAGCCCTACGAGTTCAAGGGAGCGGTAACGTTGGTAGACGGTATGACTGGCAACCGGAACTACAAGACCGGCCGCTGGATTGCGTTCTACAAGAACGATATGGAAGCCGTCATCGATTTGAAGGAAGCTACAGAAATCAGTTCCATGACCCTGCGTACTTGTGTGGAAAAAGGCGACTGGATTTTCGATGCCAGAGGCATTACCGTGGAAGTGTCTGATGACAACAAGACCTTCAAGAAGGTGGCTTCGGAAACTTATCCGGCCATGACCGAGAAGGATGCCAACCAGATTTATACGCATACCCTGAAGTTTACACCGGTAAAGGCCCGCTATGTGAAAGTGACCGCCTTGTCTGAGAAGAATATTCCGGCATGGCACGGAGGAAAAGGCAACCCGGGTTATCTGTTTGTGGATGAAATCGTACTGAACTAAACAGACAGTTCTTTTATAACGACAAAGGTCTGGCTTCCCCTATGGGGAGTCGGACCTTTTTTATGCATTTTTTGAAAGGAGCATTTGAATTGTCGACCGACGATGTATATCTTTGTACCTGTAAATGTGATTATTTAGAACAACTGCATGATGAAAAAGAAGTTGGTTTTTGCTACGAACAATGCCCATAAGCTGGACGAAATACGGGCCATATTGGGTGAGAAAGTAGATGTATTGAGTTTGAAGGATATCCATTGCGAGGCAGATATTCCTGAAACGGCAGACACCTTGGAAGGAAATGCAACGCTCAAGGCAGAGTATATTTATCAGCACTATGGGCTGGACTGTTTTGCGGATGATACAGGTCTGGAGGTGGAGGCACTGAACGGAGCACCCGGTGTGTATTCGGCACGTTATGCGGGCGGTGAAGGACACGATTCGGAGGCCAACATGAAGAAGTTGCTGGCCGAGCTGGAAGGAAAAGACAACCGGAAGGCACAGTTCCGTACGGCCATCTGCCTGATAGAAGGAGGACAGTCGCACCTGTTTGAAGGAATCGTAAAAGGTGAAATCATCCGGGAGAAACGGGGAGCCTCAGGCTTTGGTTACGATCCGGTGTTTGTACCCGAAGGCTATGCCGAGACCTTTGCCGAGATGGGGGCAGAAGAAAAGAATAAAATCAGCCACCGGGCAAGAGCCGTACAGCATTTGTGTGAATATCTGAACGGACAGCTTTCTTAATTTGAAACATTGTCCGCAGTAAGCGTACACTTCAAATAATATCCCCGTCCTTTGACGGTGACAATCCGATAATCCGGGAAGTCTTGCAGGACTTTCCGGATTATTTGTATATGAGCCTCCAGTTTTTCGTCTGCTTGGGCATCATGCGGCCAGCAGGTAGCTTGGATGTCCTTCCGGTCCACACATTCTCCATTCTTCTCCCACAATTGATGGAGAATCTGTAAGTCCAGACGAGAGATGGCACATTGCATGCCGTTGATGAGGAGGACCTGATGCGTCAGATCGATGTAAAGCTCTTTTGCAGGCTTTTTCGGCCGTTTTTTATATCGTAGGTAAAGAAGTACACCTCCGGCAAGCAACACCAGACAAAAGGCTCCATAACAAGCCACAGGGACATAACGCAACAGCGTAAGGAAGTCATAGTCTGTCCATCCTTGCAACTGGAGACTGTGTGTCAGGTCGAGCCGATAGACGGGGGTTCGATAGGCTGAGGCTGTCGGCAGGATGCCTGCCCGTGTCTGGGTGCGGGCCTGCGTGTGGGTATAGAATACGCCGGCCATCCCGCTGATGTGTCTTTGGGCGAGTTGTGCCTGAAACAGCTGGTTGATTTGCTCGGCATCGGCTGGCAGGATATCGTCCAGCAGGTATTCATTCAGCATTTTCCGGGCAGTGGCTTCCGGAAGGCTGTCCTGGAATACGTAAGTCGTTTTTTTCTCCAGGGTCTGGAGGGTATAACTCTTGATTTTCCGATTGGATACGGGAGCGAGGAGATAGGCTTTGAGCGCAGGGTCTACGTAGAGGCGTGTGTCGGTCTGAAAAGTGTGCAACCGGTCTTCATAATGCAGGCGTTCGGCTTCTCGTAAGGCCTCGTTGATGGCCGTGTGTACCTGCGTCTGGCTGCAGCGGAAGGCGATGCCGCAGATGGCAATACCGGCGAGGAAAAAGGTGGCGGCAAACAGGAGTGTGGTAGTTCTTTTTTTCATGACAGCTTTCTTTGAGGGCAAATTAAAGGAAAAAAAGCGGGAATTCAAAAACGTAAGGGTGTACATGAAAAAGCGGACTTGCCTGTTTTAGGTTTCCCGGCAAGGAAACATACGTTTCCCGGAGCAGAGCCCTATGTTTCTCAGCCAGAAAACATAAGTTTCCGCTTTGGGAAACGTAGAAAAGAACGAGGTCTTTTCAGGAAAATGTACCTGCGTTTGCTTATCTTTCTTTCAGGTATTGTGCTACTTTCTCAAAAAACTGGGAGATGTGGGCTCCGTCTACAAACGCATGACTCACTGTCAGGGCGATGGGCATTACCAGCCGTCCTTCCCGTTTGACGGCCTTTCCTGCGTTCATCAGCGGGTAATCCAACGGATGGCCTGGGGCATACTGCGTGTAGGAGATGGACGTGAAATACAGCTTGGGGGTCGCGCTGAGCAGGATGACGTCGAAATCTCCCCGTGCGGCTATTTCCTTGTCGGTACCGTACGGGTCTCCATCTTCCGGAATGGAAGTGATGATGCGCCGGGCTTCCTCGTAGAAGGTCCTGAAATCACTTTGCCAGGGGATACGTACGGTGTAGAAGGTCTTTCCGGGGACGGCAATCGGGGTGGTGATGTCTACGGTGTCATGGTAGACCACCTGTCCGTCCTTGTCCCATCGGTAGCGGAACTCCTTGATTTCGTTGGCCGCACGGAGTATGGCATACAGGTAATACAGGAAAAAGGAATCTCCTTTGGCCTTGGCTTCAGCGTAAGCCTCCGTACAGTCCACTTCGCTGGTGAGGGCAATCCAAGAGTTATGGAAGTCGCGGAAGAAGAGGTAATTGTCCTTCCGCTCCCAGTTGTCAATGTCAATCAGGTGTTTCATGCAGGTTTGAATTTTTGCGCCACCTTCCGGTAGGTAGGCATGTCGATGTGTAATTGTTCTCCCAAGGCAATCATGTCGAAAAGCAGTCCCTGAATTTCCGATTCATGACCGCGGGCGATATCCTTCTGCATGGAAGCCGTGCTGTGCGGGTCGAGCTTGTCGATGACCATCAGGTTGTAGGCAATCGGGTCGCTGGGGTAGTGGATGCCCAGTTTTTCGCCTATTTGTGCGCTTTCACGCGACAGCCCGATGAAGGTATCACGCACTTCGCCTTCGTGCTGTACTTCTCCCATCGTACAACCGTCCGCGATAGCGTTCACCACATAAAAAGATAGCCGTCCAGATTTTT
>URWA01000033.1 GCA_900551445.1 uncultured Bacteroides sp.
CCCTTTCAAGAATGAAAATCTTGCGTCCTAACCGATAGACGAACGGGCCATCCTGGCTTTGTGTTGAAGCGTTTTTCAATCACGGGTGCAAAGGTACGCATTATTTTTGAATATGCAAGCGTTTTGCGAAAAAAAAGATGCATAATGATGCGAAAAAGTATTTAGGGGTCCTTTGGGGCAGTTTTATACTTCCCTCGGTTCAGGACTTTAAAGGACATGGTCAATAATCAAAAAAGGGGGTGGCTTTGTTTATGTTTCCCGTGCGGGAGACATACGTTTTTCTATCGGGAACCGTATGTTTCTGGTAGCGGAAACATACGGTTCGGGGGAGAGAAACATAAATATGTTTAAGTCGCTTTACGAATATTCTTAGGTCGTTAAGTTGATATTTTGATAAGTAATTCAAATTAGAGTCTAAATATTCTATGTGATTTGAAACGTGAGGTTGAAAGGTTGGGAGTGCTGTTGTAGGTATGTAGTGAGAGGACATTTTTTCTTTTTAATGCTTCCATACGAGATATGTATTATCTCTGTAATAAGTTTGAAATCCTACTTTCAGGTACTTTCTCACGGTTGTTATACGATTTTACATGCTTTTGTACAAAAGTCAGTGCTTGTCTATTTAAAAATATCCTAATATTGTAATGCAAATCAAAAACAAAAAACTTAAATATTGGAGAAATGAAAATGAGTGATAAATAAACCAAGAGATTATTAACAATTTTATTAAAATCGTATGTATGAAAAACATTAATTTCATGGCGGCTTTTGCCGTTTTTCTGCTTGTGAGTTGTAAGCATGATTCAGATGTGAAATTTGCGAATGCAGAAGGAGAGAAAGTAACCTTTAGTGCCTCAATCAATGATCCAAGTTCGGAAGATGTATCTCGTGTTTCAGGAGTGAACTGGGAGGATGGTGACATTGTCAGTATTTCTTGTGGACCTACGCAGAGTAATGTATCTTATCGTTATAATGCGGGCGACAATTCATTTACATCGGTAAATGAGTTCGATGAAATTTGGTTAATGGGAAATGATGAGTATGATGTGACAGCCTATTATCCTTTTATCGGAACGGAAGGGACGGTTCCTCCGGTTCAAAGTGTGGAAATCACTTCGGATAACCAAGCAACCTCGGAAGAACGTGAAAAATTTGATTTCCTTTATGCGGCTACGAAAGCTACTAAGGCAGAACCAAACGTGCATTTGAGCTTTAATCATGTGATGAGTCGTGTTAACTTGAAATTTGTTCCGGGAACTGATCCGGACGGTAATCCGGTGACCTTGACCAACATCGAATGTTATCTGGAGGGAGTGAAGCTTCAGGGTACATTTAATACAACTACGGGTGCAGCTGCAGTGACTGAAGATGCGACTACGGGGGATTTAAGACAGATTCTGACTGCTGACAATGATTACACATTTACGGCATATTTATTACCGCAGACTATTGGTACTGATGGAATAAAGATAGAAGCTGCAATGAGTACGGCAGATGGTCGCCGCATCTATTATTATCTGGAAGTGCCTGCAACTGATTGGCCGGAATTGAAGTCTGGATATTCCTACAACTATACTTTGACAGCCAATGATTACATGACCGTTTCACCTACACTTCTTGAACTCTCTGGAATGGCCATCAATCCATGGGCAGATATTAATAAAGAAGAGATTCCTGAAGCGAAGGCTTTAGGTACGGAGGCTCATGTAAATGATGCCACTTGGGGAGATATGGAAAACGAAGAGATTATCCCGGTTGTGAAATAAGAAAATAACTATGTGAAACTTAAATCTATGAATAATGAATAGCTATAGGATATTTTCGACATTTTTGGGGGTGGCTTTGCTTGCTTTTGTAGGATGTACAAAAGAAGAGGCCATAGAGGACCAATCCAAGGTTGCACAAACATTTCAGATCAGTGTTTTTGATAATGGTTTTCAAGGAGTCTCAGACGGACGTGCCATCGATGAAAATTATACGACCACTTTCACTACAGGCGATGCGATTGGCGTGTATGCGGTAGAAAATGGCCAGTTGGTAGAAGGGGTGGCGAACCGTAAGTTTACATTGAACGAGAAAGGTAATTGGGATTTGGAAGGCGATCCGATTGATTATGACAGTGAGCGTTTTAAGAATATTACTTTCTATGCTTATTATCCGTATCAAGAAGCGGTACAGTTTGACCCGGCTGTAGAAGATCCGTTCGCCGCTTTGGTAGAAAATTGGACGATTGACTCCAATCAGAGCTCGACGAGATATACCAAGAGTGACTTGATGACCAGCGCCAGTAAGGCCGAAGATGGCCGTCTTCAGGGGAAAGTGACATTTTCTATGCAACACCGCATGGCTTTGGCTGTATTGAAGATGCCTTATCTGACATATGATTTTACAAATGCAGGAATCGATGACTACAGCTTGAACGTAGCTCCGAAAGAATTGTTTGTCAATAAGGTAAAGACTACTCCTTACTATGATTCGTCTACTGGTACGTACATGGCTTTGGTAAAACCTGATACTGAATATACTATTTCCGGTTCTTATCAGGGAGCCAGTGAAATGACTTTTAGTGCAAAAGGAAATCTGGCGAGCGGAAAGGCTAAGATGTACACCATCAACGATGCCAACAAGCTGGATTATACATTGCAAATTGGCGATTATCTCTGTGCTGACGGTAACTTGGTGAGTGTGGATGCCGCCACTGTACCCGACAATGCAATCGGAGTGGTTTGTTATGTGGGTAATCCTGAGCCGCATGTGACACATCCGGCTAATTACACAGAAACAAATGATGCGCTTTACCGTGACTATCCGGGATGTACGCATGGGATTGTGCTGGCGTTGAAGAATGCTACATGCGAAGGTATGACTTCCAAGATGTTCCATAGTGGAAAATCAGGCACATACGGTGACTGGTTTAGTAGTGATGAAGAATGGGCTGGGAAGTTTGATAACTGTAATACGGCCAACTCGTCTACATTGCCAGAAAACCGTTATCCGGCATTCCTGGGATATAACAATACGACTTTGTTGACCATGTGTTACGAGGGGAAAGGCTCACAAAGTACTTGTGACTGGGCTTATAAGTTTTTGATGGCTTTCCGCGATGAAGTGACTGTACCTGGAGGTACGACTCCATGGTATATACCTTCTATTATGTGTTGGGATCAGGTAGCTGCTAATCTGACCAATATCAATAAGAGTATTAGCAAGGTAGGAGGAGAACAGATGGAATCAGTTACGGCTAATTCGAATACAGGCCACTATTGGAGTAGTACGCAAAGAAATGAAACCTTCCAATGGACTCATGGAATGGACGGTGGAAAATACGCCCTTATTTGCGAAAGAGATTCCAGAGCGGGAAATTTCCGTATGATGTTAGCTTTCTAAAATTAAAAATGTAAAACAGCAATATGAATAAGAAAAAGAATTATATAAAAAGTACTGCTCTTCCTATGGCAATGCTTCTTTCAGCGATAGCTGTTTCTCCTCTGTGGGGAGAGAAAGCGTATGCAGCCGTAGAAGCTACTCAACAGCAGGGAGCTATCAAGGGTACGGTCGTCGATAGTAATGGTGAACCTGTAATCGGAGCGAACGTAATTATTGAGGGTACTACTACGGGTACGATTACGGATATTGACGGTGTGTTTATGATCAATGCCAAACCGGGAACAAAGTTGACGATTTCTTTTATCGGCTATGAGTCGGTGACAGTTCCGGCAAAAAACAATATGCGAATCACCTTATCGGATAATTCTACGATGTTAGGAGAGGTACAAGTCGTGGCATACGGTGTACAGAAGAAGGTGAGTGTGACCGGAGCCATTTCAAGTGTAGGCTCTGAAGAGTTGATGCGTACGCCGGTAAGTTCGGTCACCAATGTGCTGGGTGGTCAGATGACCGGTTTGACTACCGTGCAATATTCAGGTGAGCCGGGTGCGGATGCGGCAGATATTCTGGTACGTGGTAAAGCCACATTTGGTGACTCTTCTCCGTTGATTCAGGTGGATGGTGTGGAACGAAGCATGACCGATATTGACCCGAATGAAATTGAAAGTGTCACTGTGTTGAAGGATGCCTCTGCTACTGCCGTATTTGGTATTCGTGGTGCGAACGGTGTAATCTTGATTACGACCAAACGTGGTAAGGAAGGAAAGCCGAAGATTTCATTCTCTACTTCTGCCAGTGTGTTGCAGCCGACTAAAATGGTGGAACAAGCCAATTCCTATCAGTATGCTACTTTTTACAATCAGTTGATGGCCAACGACGGACAGGATCCGGTCTTCTCGGATGCGATTGTTGAAAAGTTCCGTACTCATTCCGATCCGATTCGTTTCCCGGACACCCGGTGGGCCGATTACATTATGAAAAATTCTGCGTTGCAGAGTCAGCATAACATGAGTGTGTCGGGAGGTACTGACAAGGTTCGTTATTTTATTTCTGCCGGTGCGTACACTCAGGGCGGATTGTTCAATAGTTTCAATTTGCCATACGATGTCAGCTATTCTTATAAACGTTTCAACTATCGTGCGAACTTTGATATTAATGTCACCAAGTCCACTCTTTTGTCATTCAATGTGGCTGGAAATGTAGACAATAACAGTAAGCCGCATACGAGCCAGGGAACGTCGGGTATGATCAAGAATATGTATTATGCAACCCCGTTCTCCAGTCCTGGTATTGTGGATGGAAAATTCATTACAACGGCTACAGATTATAGTGACGAACGACTGCCGTTTACGGGTGGAACCGGTATGGCTTACTATGGCGCTGGATTTGATAAGGTCAGCAATAACAAACTGACGGCCGACCTTGTGCTGGACCAGAAACTGGATTTTATTACCAAAGGACTTTCTTTTAAATTGAAGGGTTCTTATAATAGTGGATTTGTCGTAACAAAAACAGGTACCGGAGGTGCAGTAGCAACTTATACTCCTGTGTTGCAGGAAGATGGTAGCCTGGCTTACCGTAAATCGGGTGAAAATACGGATGTGAGCTATTCTTACAGTACGGGCAAGTCACGCGACTGGTATATGGAAGCCAGCTTGAATTATGCACGTTCCTTTGGTGATCATAATGTAACGGCCCTGTTGCTTTATAATCAGTCGAAAGAGTATTATTATGGAGGAAGCGGTTCACAATATCGTGATATTCCTCGTGGATACGTGGGATTGGTAGGCCGTGTTACTTACGACTGGAAAAGCCGGTACATGGCAGAATTTAACATTGGATACAATGGTTCTGAAAACTTTGCACCCGACCGTCGCTTTGGTACTTTCCCTGCTGGATCTATCGGTTGGATCATGAGTGAGGAAAAATGGTTCCAGCCTCTGAAACCTTGGGTCAGCTTCCTTAAGTTGCGTGCCAGTGTGGGTTTGGTAGGTAATGACAAACCTTCTAATACGAGCTTGCGATTCCTTTATCTGGCAGACCCGTATCAGGTAAATAATGAAAGTTTGCCTAATAGAAATGGTGGATATGGCTACTCTTTTGGTATTGAAAATAGTACAGCCAGCCTTGGAGCGATAGAGTCCTCTAAAAACAATGCGGATGTAGGTTGGGAAACAGCCTTGAAACAGAACTATGGTGTAGATATGAACTTCTTTGATGACCGCTTGCGTGCATCGGTTGATTACTATCGGGAACATCGTAAGGACATTCTTTTGATAGACGGTACTGCTCCTGGTCTGCTTGGTTTCACCGTACCTTATGCCAATTTAGGTGAAGTGCAGAGTTGGGGATGGGAATTGTCACTGAACTGGAATGACAAGATTGGCGACAACTTCCGCTATTGGGCTACCTTTAACTTGTCTTATAACCAGAATGAAATTCTGGAAGACAAACAGGCTCCTCAGAGTTATTCTTACCAGTACACAAAAGGACATCGTATCGGCGCGCGTTCACAGTATGTATTTTTCCGGTATTACGATGAGCTGACACCGGAACTCTATGAACAGACCTTTAATCGTCCGTATCCGGAACAGATTCAGGTTTTGCGTAATGGAGATGCAGTGTATGTCGACTTGAATGGTGACCGTAAGATTGATGCCAATGATATGAGTTACGATTATGGCTACACGGATGATCCGGAATATATGGCGGGTGTGACACTGGGCTTCAGCTGGAAAAACTGGGAAGTAAATACACAATGGACCGGTGCATGGAATGTGAGCCGTATGATTTCAGATGTGTTCCGTCAGCCTTTCTATGCTTCTGCAGATGCTTCTCAGGGAGGTTTGCTGGCATATCATCTGACCAATACATGGACAGAAGAGAATCCGTCACAGAGTGCAAAGTATCCTCGTGCTACCTTCACTAACCGTGATAATAACTATGCTACTTCAACCTTGTATGAACAGGATTCAAAGTATTTGCGCTTAAAGACTTTACAGGTGGCATATAATTTCGATCTTCCAATCATGAAAAAATTGGGATTGAATACTTTCCAGCTGGCCTTCAGTGGATATAATTTGTGGACTTTGACTCCGTATCTGTGGGGAGATCCAGAAACCAGAGCTTCAAACGCTCCTTCTTATCCGTTGTCTAAGACATATACTTTGAGTTTGAAACTTGGGTTCTAAATATTTAAAGAATAGATAATATGAAATTAGGATATAAACTTTTGTTCGGCGCATGCGTGGCAGCTAATTTGATTGCGACGTCTTGTGTGGACGATATGAAATTCGGAAATGCTTTTTTGGATAAGGCTCCGGGTGGTACTGCTACAGTCGATACGGTTTTTGGAAGTGCAGTGTACACACAGCAGTTTTTGAATTCTATTTATGGTAGACAGTATTATGGGTTGCCTTATAAGGATGATACATCTTTACCTGTATCAAGTAGTCCATATTGTGGTAAAGTGGAAGCCTTAACAGATTGCTGGCAGTTGCATTGGCGTGATGCACAGCTTTATTCACAGTATTACAGTGGTATTCATACGGCAAACTACAGTCGTCGTCAGGACAAGTTCTGTTACAACGATGAAAAAGTTTGGGAAGTGGTTCGCTGGTGCTGGTTGCTGATGGAAAATATAGACCGTGTACCTAATCTGGATGCCAATGAAAAAGCACGTATGATTGCGGAAGCCAAATGTTTGATTGCGGTACGTTATTTCGATATGTTTCGTCACTATGGAGGACTTCCTTTACTGTATTCATCGTTTGCAGGAAACGAATCCAGTTATGAGTGTCCTCGTGCAACAGTAGAAGAAACAGTGAATTATATGATCAAGATGCTGGATGAGGCAATCGATTCAGGCGCGCTTCCCTGGGCTTATGGAAATGGGGCAGACGGAAGTGCTACGTACGTAGGCCGTTGGACAATGGCGGGAGCTATGGCACTGAAATGTAAGATTTGGCAGTTTGCTGCATCTCCTTTATTCAATGATAATCAGCCCTATGCAGGAGGAAGTTCTGAAGCAGAACAGCAACACCTAGTATGGTATGGAGGTTATCGTCAGGAATTGTGGGAGAATTGTTTGCAGGCTTGCGAGGATTTCATGCGGGAGCTGAATGCCCGTGGTTTCTATGAATTGAACCAGTCTGTCAATAATACGCCTGCCGGCTACCGTTATGCATACCGTATGGGATATATTTATCAGGGTAGTAAGGAAGTAATTCATTCCGTCAGAGTACAGATGGGAGATGCATTTAATTCCAGTACTTATTATTGGCATAGCTGGAGTGATCTGGGACGTAACTCTTACACTCCTACACAGGAATATGTGGAAATGTTCCCATGGGCAGACGGAAAGCCCTTTAACTGGGAAGAAACGGAAACTGCTGGAAAACTCGATGAGATGTTCATGAAGGGCACATTGGCAGACAACAATCTGGAACTGACCCGTGACCCTCGTTTGTATGAAAGTGTGATTGTAAATGGATTGCCTAAGATGCTGGACTGGTCGAATACAGCAGGTCTGATGTCTGGACAGCCTTATGAACTTTGGGTAGGTGGATACGATGCCGGAAACAATTCACGGGATGAAACCATGCGCTTTGCAACGGGTTACGATAATATGAAATATTATTTGGGAACTGAATATCAGCGTCAATATTGCCAATGGGTTACTTTACGTCTTTCCGATATTTATCTGACTTATGCAGAAGCATTGCTTCAGGCCAGAGGAGATAATGCAGGCGCATTGACTTGGATTAACAAAGTGCGTGAACGTGTAGGTTTAGGTAAATTGGAAGAATGTAATCCTGAAAAGAACCTGACTTCAAACAAGGAAAATTTATTGGAAGAACTGTTGCGTGAACGTGTTTGTGAGCTGGGTATGGAAGATGCCCGTTTCTTTGACTTGATTCGTTATAAGCGTGCGGATCGTTTTGAAAAAGAATTACATGGACTTTTAATCTACCGCTTGGATGCAAACGGAAATCGTATAGAAACAAAATGGTTTGAGGGAGACCAGAACCAAGGTGCAGCTCAGCCGGTTCATTTTGATTATGAAAGATTTACCTTGCATAATATCCGTCGTTACTGGTGGGATTATGGCTTTGATGCCAAATGGTATTTGTCACCATTCCCTCAGACGGAAATCAACAAGGGATACGGTCTGATTCAAAATCCGGGTTGGTGATTGTAAACATATAAGTAATTGATATTTGAAAATAGCTTTATGAAAAAATATAAAAATCTGATGTGGGCGTGCCTGGCCTGCTTGGCTATTCCTGCGGGGGCTCAAGATGCAGACAACACTATTAGAGGTATGGTTGTCGATAAATGGGGGCATCCGGTTTATGGGGCTTCTGTCATGGTGAACGGCATACCGGGAACTAGAGTAGAGACAGATAAAGAGGGAAAATTTTCGATAGAGGCTTCTGCCGGACAACAACTGAACATTGTATCCGTGGATAAAGGGATGACTACGGTAAAGGCGGAAGGTAAATCTTTGATGAAAGTGGTGCTGAACTATGCAGGACAGTCTATTGATATCGGTGCAGGACGTACGTTTACCCGGGCTGAATCTACGGCTTCCGTATCTACAATTTATAATGAGGATTTCGATAAACGGAGTGCCAAGAATGTATCGAATTCTTTGATAGGTCAAGGCATGGGAATGGTTGTTCTGCAGAACTCCGGAAATTATGCAGATGCAGAACCTACCTTTTATATCAGAGGTCTTCAGAGTCTGTCCAGTAGTTCTCCATTGATCTTGGTGGATGGTCTGGAAAGAGACATGAGCCTGATTAGTCCGGAAGAAGTGGAATCGGTATCTGTGCTGAAAGATGCGGCTGCGGTTGCTTTGTATGGTTACAAAGGAATCAATGGCGCAATTTTAATCACCACGAAACGAGGTAAATACAACTCCAAGGAAATTAAGTTCACGTATGACCATGTGAATAATTACATGAGCCGTAAACCGGAATTCGTGGATGCGGCCACTTATGCGCAGGCTTACAATGAGGCACGTGGTTATGAAGGTTTGTCACCTCGTTATGCAGATAAGGAAGTGGAGTATTTCCGTAATGGAGAATATCCATATTTGTATCCAAATGTAGACTGGTTGGGAGAGACATTCAAGAATTCAGGTATCTCCAACAAATATACCATTGAGTTCCGTGGAGGTGGTTCGAAGTTCCGCTACTACTCAATGTTGGATTTGGTGACCGACAGGGGATTTATCAAGGAAGGGGATATGAATGACGGATATTCCACACAGAACAAATATTCCCGGGCCAATTTGCGTACGAACATGGATATTGATGTAAGTAGTACCACCAAATTGAAAGTGAATCTTTTAGGTACCTTGTCGGAATCTCTGCGTCCGGGAGCTTCGGCTAATCTTTGGGACATGATTTATACGGTGCCTGCAGCTGCTTTTCCTATAAAGGATGAAGATGGTCTGTGGGGAGGAAACAATACGACTTGGCTGGGAACCCAAAACCCGGTAGCTCAGTCACAAGGAGCGGCTTATTCAAAAGGACATACTCGTAGTTTGTTTGCGGATTTGACATTAAATCAAGATTTGTCGGCTGTGACAGAAGGCTTAGGGTTCAATTTCAGATTGGCATACGATAATTATTCGTCTATTTGGGAAGATCATAGCCAGGCTTATACCTATGGTGGATATGCAATCAGTTATTCAGACCTGACAGGTCCTTTGTACACGCATACCACGGGAGGTGAACCTACGGAAATGGGCAAGGACGGAAGCATCAACAATTGGACACGTCAGTTCAATTTTTCCGGAGGATTTGACTATAATCGGAATTTCGCGGATAAACACGATGTGTATTCTCAGTTGAAGTGGGAGTATGAATATCGTGATTCTTACGGATTGAATACGACGATTTACCGTCAGAACGTATCATGGTTTACACATTATGGATACGACAAACGTTATTTCGTGGATTTGGCCTTGGTAGGTTCCGGTTCCAGCTTGCTGGCTCCCGGTCATAAATGGGCATTCTCTCCTACGGTTTCAGCCGCATGGGTGCTTTCAGAAGAAAACTTCATGAACAATGCAGCATGGATTGATTTCCTGAAACTTCGTGCTTCATTCGGTATCATCAATGCGGATTATTTGCCGGCGAGCGATGTGTACGACTATTGGGACCAGATTTATACCACAACGGGTACACGTTATATGTTCAATAGTGCGTATGATTCATCCTTTGGAACCACGGAACTCAGTCGTTTGGCCAGTTCGAACTATACACATGAAAGAGGATATAAGTATAATGTAGGTATAGATGCCACGCTGTTCAAAGGGCTGAGCCTTTCAGTGGATGCTTATTATCAGCGTCGGAACAATATCTGGGTTTCTTCAGAAGGTAAATATACAGCTGTGTTAGGACAGACACCTCCTTATGAAAACGCTGGTGTAGTAGATAGCTGGGGCGGTGAATTTAACCTGGATTATACGAAGCGTCTGGGAGATGTAGTGTTGAATGCAGGGGGTAGTTTCAATTGGAACCGGAGTCAGATCAAGGAACAGTTGGAAGAGCCCAGAATGTATGATAATCTTGTACAGACCGGTCATTCCCTGAGCCAGATTTATGGTTTGGAGGCTGTTGGTTTCTTTAAAGATGCGGACGACATTGCAAATAGTTTGCCTCAAAGTTTCGGAACTGTATATCCGGGAGATATTAAGTACCGGGATGTAAATGGGGATAAGGTGATTGATAGCAATGACGTGACTGCAATTGGTTACAGTACAGTTGCTCCAGAGATTTATTATACGTTCCATTTGGGCGCAGAGTGGAAGGGACTTGGCTTTGATGCCCAGTTCCAGGGTACAGGCCGTTATTCAGCCATTCTGAATACGAAGAGTATGTTCTGGCCTTTGTTGAGTACGACCACACTTTCTACTCATTATTATGAAAATCGTTGGACACCGGAAAATCAAGAGGCAAGATATCCTCGATTGAGTACTCAGAGTAATACCAACAACTATCAGACCAATACGGTTTGGTTGGCCGACCGTTCGTTCTTGAAGCTCCGCAATATTGAAGTTTATTATAACTTCCCTAAATCTTGGTTGCAGAAGACGAAATTTATCGGTGATGCAAGATTGTATGTAAGAGGAGTCGATTTGTTATGTTTCGATAAGATTGATGTATTGGATCCGGAATCTTATGGAGTTACAAATCCTCTGAACAAGAGTCTGATTATAGGTTTGAAAGTAGGTTTTTAATCTTAAAAGAAACGAAGAATGAAACTTAGAAGAATTGTCTATGGTATGTTGTGTATGGGGGCATTGGCTTCGTGCTCAGACCAGATGAACTACCATGAATATAATAATTATGACGAAGAATTTGTGAAGCTGAATTTTAGCAATGTGGGAGGTCTGATTACGACCATTTACCTGGATCTAGATACTGATTTTGGAAACTATTCTGGAGCGGTGTTGGGTTCGGCTACGGATGAATCGCAGTATGCTTATACTGGAAACTCTATTGAAACATTCTATAATGGTTCATGGAGTCCGACAAATGCACAGAGTGGGACTTGGACCACTTGTTATTCAGGAATTTCAAACTGTAATTTGTTCTTGGATAAATATGTCGGCCTGACTTTCCCAGAATTGGAGCAGAATGCGGACTATAAACCTCAGATGTTCCGGTATAATAACTACCAGTATGAGGTGCGTTTCCTCCGTGCTTATTTTTATTTCAATTTGGTGCGTCAGTATGGAGACGTCCCGTTTACCGATCATTTCCTGACAGCGGATGAAAGTAACACCTTGAGTCGTACGCCGGCTAAAGAGATTTTCAATTATATCATTTCGGAATGTGATGACATAAAGGATTTGATTATTGAGGATTATGCCAATCTTCCCGCCGACGTGGTATTGCCTAGTGAATCTCCTGAAACAGGACGTGTGAACAAGGCTACGGTGTTGGCGTTGAAGGCTCGTGCGGCGCTTTATGCAGCAAGTCCCTTGTTTAATACTGAGAACGATCCGGAATTATGGCATCGTGCAGCCACGGCCAATAAAGAATTGTTGGACTATTGCGTGAATGAACGTGGAATGAAGTTGGTGAGCGACTATGCTTCTTTGTGGGATAAGAACAATTATAAGAATGCAACCGACGAATTGATTTTCGGCCGTCGTGCGAACCGTGAGTCAAGTTCTATGGAGTCTTATAATTATCCTGCCGGTATTGAAGGTGGAAATGGAGGTAATTGTCCGACACAGAATTTGGTGGATGCTTATGAAACAACAGATGGTTATCCTGTACGTTTGGTGGATGGCGTATGGACTGCGGAAGGCAGCCGTGTGTTTGATCCGGCAAAACCTTATGAGAATCGTGACCCGCGTCTGAAAATGACCATTTGTGTCAATGAAGAGACTGGATGGCCTACATGGAATGAAACTCCGATTTATACCTATCAAGGAGGTGCCAATGGACAGCCTTTGAATGGAGGTACTCCGACTGGATATTATTTGAAAAAGTATTGCCAGGGAGATATTGACCTTCGTTCCAACAGTACCAATAAATCGGCTTATCATACATGGATAACTTATCGTTTGGGCGAGTTCTATTTGAACTATGCTGAGGCTGTGTTCCGTTATCTGGGAAGCGCGGATGCCACAAATGCTGAGTTTACGATGTCTGCCCGTCAGGCGGCAAGCATGACTCGTGAACGTGAAGGAGTGGGAATGCCTGCTTTCCCATTGAATATGTCGAATGAGGATTTCTGGGAAGCATACAAAAAGGAACGTATGGTGGAACTTGCTTTTGAGGGACATCGTTTCTGGGATGTACGTCGCTGGAAGGAAGCTGACAAGTATTTTGTGAATATAGATGAACTGCAAATCTCTAAGACAGGAGATAATACGGCTTATTCTTATTCTACAGTGGTTAGCACCCGTCAGTGGGACGACAAGATGTATCTTTTCCCGATACCTCAGTCTGAAAGAATGAAGAATCCTAATTTAACTCAGAATCCGGGCTGGTAAGTCCCGGATTCCGGAAAAGTATAAATATTTAAACTATAAGATATCATGAAAAGACTATTTACAAGTTTCGTGGGCGTGGCTTGTCTTTTTGCCCTATCTGCCTGTTCGGATGAAGAAACTCCGGCGCCACAGACTGGAACTGAAGAATTGCCTGCACTTCCTTCTGAGGTGGTAAAAGACGGTCGGGCGATGTGGGTGAGCTATGACCCGACTCCTGATGAGGATGTTAATTCTACAACATTTATACATGGGGCTTTAGTCAGCTGGCGTTTGTTGCTGAGCGACCCTTCCAATGTGGCGTTTGATATTTATAAGTCGGTGGATGGAGGGCAGGAGGTAAAATTGAATGGAGAAGCCTTGCTCAATTCCACTTGCTTCTTGGATGAGAATGTAGATGCAACCAAAACCAACCATTATCGCGTGACATTGTCTGGAAATACTGAAACCATCTGTGAATGTGATTTCACTCCGGAAATGGCTCAGACTTATTATCATAAAATTACATTGAATGCCAATCCTTCCACCATAGAGCTGCCGGAAAACGGTTCGTATGTGGCCGATGATATTCAGGTCGGAGAATTGGATGGAGATGGTGAAATGGAGATTGTGGTAAAACGTGAACCCTATGATGGGGCAAACCAGGGTGGCTGGCACAGTGGTACCACTTTGCTGGAGGCTTATAAATTGGATGGAACTTTCTTGTGGCGTATCGACTTGGGAGTGAACATCCGTTCAGGATCTCATTATACTTCCTATATTTTGTATGACTTTGATGGAGACGGTCTTTGTGAAATTGCTTTCCGCTCTTCAGAAGGTACACAGTTTGCTGATGGAAAGATGATTACTGGAGAGGATGGAAAGGTGCATGATTACCGTATTCGTGATTTGAATGGCACAGGATGGGTTTCCGGCGCGGGGCTTCCTACCACTTGCGGTCTGATTTTTGATGGTCCTGAATATATTTCAATTTGCCGTGGATATGATGGCCGTGAGATTGCCCGTACAGATAATATTCCTCGTGGTGGAGAAGGCTCCAAAGTGGAACGTGCTACTTATTGGGGTGATTATTGGGGCGATGACTATGGCAACCGTATGGATCGTTTCTTTATTGGTGCAGCCTATTTGGATGGAATTCCAGATCCGGCGACTGGGGCTAGAACAAGCAATCCTAGTTTGATTGTGACACGTGGTATTTATAAGAACTGGCAGGTTTGGGCCTTTGATTTGAAAGGAACTGAACTGGAAAACCGTTGGAAGTTTGATACGAAAGATCATGATGAAAAGTGGTTGGCAATGAGTTCTCATGCTTTCCGTGTGGCCGATTTGGACAATGATGGAAAAGATGAAATACTTTATGGTTCAGCGGCTATTGATGATAATGGAAATGAACTTTGGTGTACTGGCAATGGACATGGAGACTGCTTGCATGTTGGTAAATTCATAAAGGATCGGGATGGCTTGCAGATTGTGGCTTCATTTGAGGAAGAAAACACATATGCAGAACAGGGACTCGGATATGGATGCCAGGTGATTGATGCTCGCGACGGTTCTCTGATTGCGGCTCATGGAGCTGGAAAGAACGGCGATGTCGGACGTTGTATTGTAGCCGATGTGGATCCTGACAGTCCTAACATGGAGTATTGGTCTTCAATGGGAAGAGGTATGTTTAATTGCGGAGGTCCTACAGACGTTGCCGTTTCGACCAGTATGCCTACTGGAATCGGTCAGGGAGTCATGTACAATGGTGCTATCTGGTGGACCGGACAATTGACTCGTGAACTGTTTGACCGTGCCTTGATTCTAAGTTATAAGGCTAATCCGATTACAAATAAGAATCGTATTGTTAATTTCAATACGGGATATGGCAGTAATCAGGGAAATCACGGTACGAAATACAATCCTTGTTATTATGGTGATTTCTTGGGCGATTGGAGAGAGGAAATTATTTATGGCTCAGAGGATAATACAGCTATCTATATATTCTCGACCAATTATCCGACTGATTATCGTTTCCCACACCTGATGACTGATCATACGTATGACATGAGTCAGGCAATGCAGAATATCGGTTATAATCAGCCTACTCATTTAGGCTATTATATTGGACTTAAGTAATAGTTAAACAAAAGTTAGTTAGATTGGGTTGGCGTGGGAGCAAGTGATTGTGTGGACGCCAACCACATTTTTTTGAGAGATGCGTAGGGCCTGATTGCTTTTACAGCATAACAAAACAGGTTGTCTTCAAGTGCAAATTGAGGACAACCTGTTTTGTTTTCTGGATTTATGTCTTGTAGGGTTGAGGTCAGCTTCCCTTTTCTTTGATGATGCCATTCTGGTAGGCCACCAGCAGTTTCTTCAGGTCTTCAATCTGGACCATCAGTTCGCGTCCCTTGTCGGTGTCTTTCACCATCATTCGTTTGCTGCTCAGCTCTACGATTTGTGTGGTCGACTTGATGTCGAGTCCCTCTTCTATCGCTTTCTGGGTGGAAGTAAACGGTTCATGCTGTACGAGCTGGAAACCGCGGGAGTGGTACACCAGTGTATAGCCTGCGATACCCGTTTCTGGCTGGTAGGCTTTGGAGAATCCTCCGTCGATGACCATTAGTTTGCCGTTGGCCTTGATGGGCTTTTCTCCTTTCACGGCTTTTACAGGTACGTGTCCGTTGATGATGTGGCGGTGTTCGCCTTCCACTCCAAACTCATCCATAATCATGTCGCAGATATCTTCCCGGTCGCGTAGGGTATAATAATATCCTTTCACTTCCTTGTGCGTTTCCTTGTCGGTCAGGAAATATCGCTCAAAGGTAGCCATTTTGCTCTTGTCGAAAGCCGGAGAATTTTTACCACACCACAGGTACCAGATGAAATCTTTGGCAAAAGCTTTTTCCGGATGGTCGTCTTCTGCGAAATAGGCTGTACGAATCAGCTGTCCTACCCGCTTCAGCAGGGCTTCACCTTTGTATTTGCTGCCCAGTATTTCCACTTCTTTCAAGGTTCCGTCAGCGTTCATCGGCATGGAAGCATGGAAAAGCAGGTTGGAGTTGCAGACATTGTACATGCATCCGTAACGGAAGATGCATTTCATGTGCTTGCGCAATTTTTCACTGCCCGTAAAGGAATTGTGCAGTTTCAGCACGATTTCTTGTTCTTCCTCTGTCAGCTGGTATGGATTTTCCGGGTCGACAGTGGGGAACAGACAGTCACGCATTTCGTAGTCTTTTCCATCGAGCTGGAATACTTTCCGCTTGAAGTCAATGTGATGCAGAAGCATTCGGTCGTTCATGTCAAATTCCGGATGGCGGAGAATGGCGGCTGCTTCCAGCTTGAACTGTATGATGGTGATGGCCTTGTGCATTTGTGAGATGAGCCGCAAGGTCTTGTCATTGTATGTACTGCTTTCCGGTGCGATTTTAGGCGCAAAATATTGGCATGGGTCGTTGGCGTATGCTTCCATGGCGAAGGTAGCCAGCGGAAGCAGGTTGATGCCGTATCCGTCTTCCAGTGCCGGGAGGTTTCCGTAACGCATGGCCAGACGGAGCACGTTGGCAATGCAGCAGTCGTTGCCGGAGGCAGCTCCCATCCAAAGAATGTCGTGATTGCCCCATTGGATGTCGAAGTTATGATAGTCGCAAAGCGTATCCATGATGATGTGCGGACCGGGACCACGGTCGAAAATGTCACCCAGAATATGCAGGGAGTCAATGGTCAGCCGTTGGATAAGATTGCACAGGGCAATGATGAAATCATCGGCACGCCGTGTGTCAATGATGGTGCGGATGATGACATTGATGTAGGCCTGCTTGTTGGGATCCATGGTGCTTTCGTGAAGCAGTTCCTGGATGATGTAGGAAAATTCTTCGGGCAGCGCCTTGCGGACCTTCGAACGGGTGTATTTGGAGGAAACGTTCTGGCAGACTTTGACCAGCTGGTTGAGGGTGATGACATACCAGTCTACAATGTCTTTTTCCACCTCTTTGACCAGTTGCAGCTTTTGCTCGGGATAGTAAATCAACGTACAAAGTTCCTTTTTCTCCATTTCCCGGAGGTTGTTGCCGAAAATTTCATTGACTTTCCGCTTGATAGCTCCTGATGCATTACGGAGCACATGCTGAAAGGCTTCATATTCTCCGTGCAGGTCGGCAAGGAAATGTTCTGTGCCTTTAGGCAGGTTGAGAATGGCTTCCAGGTTGATGATTTCCGTACTGGCAGCCGCCAGACTGGGGAAGTCGTGGGAGAGGAGTTCCAGGTAACGGATATCCTCTTGTATCATTTCCGAGGTGATTTGTTTGTAGGTTTCCATGATATCAGGTAATTTTTTAAGTTTTATAAGAATAGCATCAGTACCAGCTGGGCAATGATGACGCGTGTGAACATGCCGAGGGGATATACGGTGGCATAGCTTACGGAAGGTTCATCGCCGGGTATGATGTCGTTGGCATAGTTCAGTGCCATCGGGTTCGCCATGCTTCCGCACAGCATGCCGCAGGTATTTCCAAAATCCATTTTGCACAAGCGGAGAGCTATCAGGGCCATGATGACTACCGGGATGAAGGTGATAAGGAATCCGATACCTACCCATAAGGCGCCTTCCGGCCGCATGACGGTTTCGAAGAAGTGGGCACCGGCATCCAGTCCGAGGCAGGCCAGATAGAGTGAGAGACCGATACCTCTCAGCATAAGGTTGGCACTTCGGGTTGTATAAGTCACCAGGTGCAGGCGAGGACCGTATGCCCCAATCAGGATACCCATGATAATAGGGCCTCCCGCCAGTCCCAGTTTCACCGGCGAACTGATGCCAGGAATGGCAATGGGGATAGCTCCGACCACCAGTCCCAGTACGATACCGATAAAGATGGAAGCCAGGTTAGGGTCTTTCAAGGTCTTGACCGTGTTTCCCAGTACCTTTTCCACGTTTTGGATGGCAGCCGCTTCGCCGACTACGGTCAGGCGGTCGCCCAGTTGCAGCACTAGTCCCGGGGTAGCCAGCAGTTGCACGCCGCTTCGGAGCACCCGGCTGATGTTGATGCCATACGTGTTTCGCAAACGGAGTGACCCCAGCTTTTTCCCGTTGATTTCAGGACGTGACACAATGATATGTTTGGAAATCAACTTGCTGTCTATGGCATTCCAATCGATGTCTTCTTTGTTCCAGTCCCGCTTTTCCTGTTCGCCGAAAAGAATGGTCAGGGTGGGGGCATCCTTTTCGGTTGTGATGACCAGAATACGGTCGTTCTCTTTCAGAATCTTTTCGGAAGTCGGGATGCTGACGGTGCCTTCCCGCCAAAGACGGGAGATGACAAACTTAGGATAACCGGCCTGTGCGATGTCTTGTATGCTTTTATTAAAGATGGCAGGATTATGTACCTGGAAAGTGGCGATGTAGGTGTGGTTCGGGTCATCATGTTCCCGTTCGCTCATATCTGAGGGGCGTACAAAGAATTTCTTGACAACCAGAATCGCAAAAATCACTCCTACTACTCCCAGCGGATAGGTCACCGCACAACTGAGGGCGGCTCCACTGGTGGGTTCTCCGAGTTGTTTCAAAGTTTGCTGGGCAGCACCGAGTGCGGGTGTGTTGGTGGTGGCACCGCACAGGATACCCACCATGTCGGGAAGGTCTATTTCGGTCGTAAAGCTTAGGATGATAGCCATGAGTGTACCCAGGAAGATGACTCCCAGTCCCAGCATGTTCAGGCGGAACCCGCCTCGTTGAAAGGAACTGAAGAAACCGGGACCCACTTGCAGGCCCAAGGCATAGACAAACAAAACCAGACCGAAACTTTCGGCGTAACTCAGCATCTGGGGATCGATGGTAAAGCCCAGATGTCCTGCCAGAATACCAGTGAAGAAAACAAATGTTACCCCGAGAGAAATTCCGAAAACATGAATCTTTCCCAGTCCTAACCCGATGGCTGTAATGAGGGAAAGTATGATGACCGCCTGCAGAGCGGATTGTTCCACAAATAAATTAATTAACCATTCCATGCTGCAAAGATATATACTTTGTGGAAAATAAATCTTTTGTACCGTACAAAATGTTAGAAAAGTGCGTCAATAACAAATCCCCGGAGGACTTTCCGGCAGAAAATAGCCTTTGAAAAGCCTTCGGGGATGATAAAAATAAGTAAGGACGAGTGGAGCGAATCCGGCTTAGCGTACGAACAGCAGTTCGCGGTATTTCGGAAGCGTCCACATCTGGTCGTCTACAATCAGTTCCAGCTTGTCGATGTGGTAGCGGATTTGTTCCAGCATCGGAGCTACCGTGTCATGGTAGGCGATGGCTTTTTCACGTTCACTGGCAATGCGGTTGGCCACTTTGCGTGCTTCCACCATTTCGTCCACATGTTTCTTGATGAAAGAGGTATGTTCGGAAATCGCCTTGATGATGGCCAGGTTCTCGGCCGACAGTGTATGGGCTTCTTCTTCCGGGAACAATGATTTCATCTTGTAGGCATTGTCAATCAGCTTGGTCTGGTATTCAATGGCTACCGGAACTACATGGTTCATCACCAAGTCGCCCAAAACGCGGGCTTCAATCTGGATTTTCTTGGTGTACATTTCCCATTTCACCTCGTTGCGGGCTTCCAGTTCCTTGCGGTTCATCACACCGGTGGATTCGAACATGCGGATGCTTTCCGGTTTCAGGTAGTTATCGAAGATGAGTGGACAGCTGGTTTCGCAGTCCAGACCCCGGCGGGCAGCTTCTTCCTTCCATTCATCGCTGTAACCGTTGCCGTCGAAGCGGATGGGTTTGCATTCTTTGATGCATTTGCGGATAATCTGGATGATGGCTGAAATTTTCGGTTCACCTTTCTCAATCAGTTCGTCTACTTCTTTTTTGAATTCAATGAGCTGTTCGGCAACGGCTGCATTCAGGGCAATCATGGCACTGGCACAGTTGGCTTCAGAACCCGGAGCGCGGAATTCGAAACGGTTTCCGGTGAAAGCGAACGGAGAAGTACGGTTACGGTCGGTGTTGTCAATCAACAGTTCCGGAATCTGCGGAATGTCGAGTTTCATTCCTTGTTTTCCACCTAAGGAAACCAAGTCATCATTGGTACTTTCTTCCAGATGGTCGAGTACCTTGCTGAGCTGGGTGCCCAGGAAAGAAGAGATGATGGCGGGAGGTGCTTCGTTGGCGCCCAGACGGTGTGCGTTAGTGGCACTCATGATGGAGGCTTTCAGCAATCCGTTGTGTTTGTACACGGCCATCAGCGTATTGACTACGAATGTGATGAAGCGCAGGTTGTCTTCCGAGGTTTTGCCGGGAGCCATCAATAAGGTACCGGTGTCTGTACCCAGTGACCAGTTGTTGTGCTTGCCGGAACCGTTGACACCTTTGAACGGTTTTTCGTGCAACAGTACGCGGAATCCGTGGTTACGGGCCACTTTGCGCATCAAAGACATGATCAGCATGTTGTGGTCTACAGCCAGATTACATTCTTCGTAAATCGGAGCCAGCTCAAACTGGTTAGGAGCTACCTCATTGTGGCGTGTCTTGACCGGAATACCCAGTTCAAGAGCCTGGATTTCGAGGTCTTTCATGAAAGCGGCCACACGGGTAGGAATGGCGCCGAAATAGTGGTCTTCCAACTGCTGGTTCTTGGAAGCTTCATGTCCCATTAGCGTACGTCCTGTCAGCAACAGGTCCGGACGTGCGGCATACAGGCCTTCGTCTACCAGGAAGTATTCCTGTTCCCATCCCAGATAAGAAATAATTTTCTTTACAGAGGGGTCAAAATAATGCATCACGTCGAGTGCTGCCTTGTTGACTGCACGCAGAGCTTTCAGCAGCGGAGCCTTGTAGTCGAGTGATTCGCCGGTATAGGCGATGAAGACCGTCGGGATGCACAAAGTGTCGTCTACCACAAAAACAGGAGATGAAGGATCCCATGCACTGTAGCCACGGGCTTCGAATGTATTGCGGATACCTCCGTTCGGGAAAGAAGAACCGTCTGATTCCTGCTGTACCAGCAGCTTGCCGGAAAATTCTTCCAGCATACCGCCTTTTCCGTCATGTTCCACGAACGCATCGTGCTTTTCGGCGGTACCTTCTGTCAGGGGCTGGAACCAGTGTGTGTAGTGAGTCACTCCCAATTCAATGGCCCATTTTTTCATTCCTTCGGCTACGGCATTGGCGATGCTGCGGTCGAGGGAAGCTCCGTTGTCAATTACGTCAATCAGTTTGGCATAGACATTGCTCGGCAGATACTTAAACATTTTTTCGCGGTTGAACACGTATTTTGCAAAATACTCACTTGGGCGTTCAGCCGGTGACGGTACTTCTACCGGTTTCTTGTGGAATGCCTTTTCCACAACTCTGAATCTTAACTTAGACATACTACCTTAATTTCTTATTTAAGTTGTTTGGTTTCTATATTTAATGTATTGGCTTTTGGCTGGATAAACGTTTACAGGCACTGGCAGATTCTTCGGATACCCTCTTCACATTGGTGGCGGTCTCCGAATGAAGTCAGCCGCACATACCCTTCACCGCTGGGTCCGAATCCGACGCCGGGCGTACTTACCACGTGCGCCTCATACAGCAGCTTGTCGAAGAACTTCCATGCCGTCTGGTTGCCCGGTGCCTTCACCCACAAGTAGGGGGCGTTGTCCCCTCCAAAGAATTGGATTCCGGTTTTCGCCAACATCTTTTTCATGATTTTGGCATTGTCCATGTAGTATTTCACCATGGCTTTCACCTGTTCTTTTCCTTCTGGAGTGTAAATGGCTTCGGCTCCTCGTTGGGTGATGTATGATACTCCATTGAATTTGGTCGACTGTCGTCTGAGCCATAGTTTGTTCAGCTGGATACGTTCGCCTTCCAGGGTTGCAGCTGTCACTTCCTTGGGAATGACCATGTAGCCGCATCGCACACCGGTAAACCCGGCTGTTTTTGAGAAACTGCGGAATTCGATGGCTACCTTTTTGGCCCCTTTTATTTCATAAATGGAATGAGGAATGTCCGGATCCTGGATATATGCTTCGTAGGCCGCATCGAAAATGATGAGCGCATCATTCTCAATGGCATAGTTCACCCACTTCTTAAGCTCGCTTTTCGTCAGCACGGCTCCCGTAGGGTTGTTGGGGTAACATAAATAAATAATGTCGATGCGCTGTTTGGGGATTTCAGGGATGAAATTGTTTTCAATACGGCAGGGCATGTAGACTACATTGCTCCATTTTCCGTCTTTCTCCAACACTCCCGCTCTTCCGCAGGAAACATTGGAGTCAATGTAAGCCGGATAAATGGGGTCGGTAACCCCGATGCTGTTATCATGTCGCAGGATGTCGCCGATGTTTCCCGTGTCCGATTTGGAGCCATCGCTGATGAATATCTCATTGCTGTCAAAATAAATTCCATGGGCAGCATAATCATGTTTCAGAATGGCTTCAATTAAAAAATCGTAGCCTTGTTCGGGGCCGTATCCTCTGAATGTTTCCGCATTGCCTAATTCTCCGGCAGCTTTTTGCATGGCTTCCACACATGCTTTGGGGATAGGTAAGGTCACATCGCCGATTCCCAGATGAATGATGCGGGCCTGGGGATGTGTCACTTTAAATGAATTTACTCTTTTCACTATATCGGTAAACAAGTAGTTTTCCGGTAATTTGAGCAGGTGTTCGTTGACTAATGCCATTTATTCTCCTATTTGGCGGCAAAATTACGAAAATCATGTCATTTTTAAAAATATGCCCTTGCTTTATTTTCTTATTTTTTGAAATTGATATAAGTCAATTATATGGATTTTTTTTTACTTTTGCATTCGAAATTTTTAAAGAAAATCAAAGAGATGAATCCAGCTTTGCCTGCTACTAGAAAGCAGAAACTATTGAGAGAAACCAAGGATTATTTAATGATTGCTTTGGGGATGATTATGTATGGTATCGGATGGACCGTGTTCTTGTTGCCCAGTGACATACCTTCGGGGGCAGTTCCTGGTATTGCTTCCATCGTTTATTGGGGAACGGGTTTCCCGGTGCAATACACGTATCTGATTATAAACTTCCTGTTGCTTTTGCTTGCCCTCAAGATTTTGGGGCTTAGGTTTTGTTTGAAAACTATTTTTGCGGTTTTCACATTGACCTTTATCTTGAGTGTCATTCAAAAGTTCGTATCGGGACCGTTGATTCACGACCAGCCTTTCATGTCGTGTGTGCTGGGAGCCTCTTTCTGTGGGGCCGGCATCGGAGTGGCATTTTCGGCCAATGGAAGTACGGGAGGAACGGATATCATTGCGGCTATCGTGAACAAATATCGTGATATTACGTTGGGAAGAGTCATCTTGATTTGCGATATAATCATTATCTCTTCCAGTTACCTGGTTTTGCATAACTGGGAAAAAGTCGTTTATGGATATGTCGTTTTGTTTATTTCCAGCTTTGTGCTTGACCAGGTGGTGAACAGTTCCCGTCAGTCGGTACAGTTCTTCATTATCTCAAATAAATATGAGGAAATCGGAGCCCGTATCAATAAAGACCTGCACCGTGGAGTAACCTTTATTGACGGAGTGGGATGTTACACTCACAATGGAGTAAAAATGATGTTTGTGCTGGCTAAGAAGAGTGAGTCCAGCACGATTTTCCGTCTGATTAAAGATATAGACCCCAAGGCATTTGTGTCACAGAGTGCGGTTATCGGTGTGTTTGGGGAAGGTTTCGACCGTATCAAAGTCAAATAAAGTTAGAATAAGAGTGAATAGTATGATGACAAATGTAGAAGCAGCCAGACTGATGGTGTCGGGGATGAAATGTCTTCTTAAGCGGGAACAGCTTCACGAACTGGCTGAGATACTTACTTGTAAGAAATACAAGAAGGGTGAGAGGATATTGAATGAAGGGGATGTTTGCCGTTCCATGCTTTATATCGAGAAAGGACTGACTCGTCAATTTTATTTTAAATATGACAAAGATTTGACGGAACACATAGCCTACGAAGGGGGCGTGGTAATCTGTCTGGAAAGTTATTTGAAAGAAGAGCCTACACGCTTGATGATTGAAACCTTGGAACCTACCGTTGTGTGGGAGATTCCCAAAGATAGATTGGAAATGTTGGCTCAGGAGGATGCATCAATTGGGGCATGGTACCGTCGGATTTTTGAACTTTCCTTGATTGAATCGCAGGTAAAGGCAGATACTTTGCGGTTTGAACCTGCCCATGAACGTTATAACAAGCTGCTTCAGTTGCACCCGGAAATCTTGAAACGTGCTCCGCTGGTCTACATCGCTTCTTTGCTGCAGATGACTCCCGAGACGTTGAGCCGGGTACGTTCTGCCAGCCTGAACAGCTGATTCAGAAAAAATAAGGAATGGTCTGTTTAGAACAGTACCATTCCTGCTTCGATGACCATTTTCTGGTCGAAAGCCTGATTGCCCTTATAGGTGCGTGTCCATCCGTATCCGCCGGATACGAAAAGACCGAATTTCTTTGTCAGACTGTATTCCAAGCTGATGCGAGGTTCCAAGGCATACAGACGGGCCGGAAATCCCTGGTTCTTATTGTCGAGTGATTCAATGTGGTAATATCCGATGTCGGCACTGAGGTCGAGTTTCTTTGTCAGGCTGTGATATACACCGGCACGGTAGAAACCACTCACGGAAAATTTGTTGTCTGTGCCCAGGTAATAGGCGCCCGCACCAATCTGTGTGTAGGTAAACTTGTTCTTGAAGCGGATAGACACGCTTCCTTTGTTGGCATTACCTCCTGATACAATCATCTGTACCCTTGTTTCCGGTTTCAGGTTGATACATCCTATCTGATGGGCTGTACTGTCTGTACTTATGTTGATCAGTCCAATCTGATATCCTCGTGAATTACTCTTTGTATTGACGTTTCCTATACCTAGCTGTACGCCTTTATTTTCTACACTGTAGTTCAGCAGGGCACTCTGCACGCCTTTGTTTTCCACGCTGACATTTCCCAAAGCGGCCAGCTGCCATCCCTCGTTGGATTTCCCGGTTACATTCAGTAAAGAGGTCAACTGTACTCCTCTGGAAGAATTGCCTGATACATTCATCAGACCACCGATAATCAATCCGGCTTGCACGTCTTTGCTGACATTGGCCAATCCGGAAATGGCCATTCCTCGAAGGTCTTCACTTACGTTGACCAATCCGGAAACAGCCATACCTTTGATATCCCCTCCAGAGATATTTCCCAATCCGGCAATTGATAGTCCGTAGGCTGAGGTTCCTGTGACATTTGTCAGACCGGAAAGGATGAGCCCACAGGCTCTTTTTCCCGTGACATTGGCAATGCCGGAAATCTGTACACCCGTAGATTTCAATCCGGCCACATTGACCAGTCCGGATACCTGCATACCGTATGAATTATAGTGCTGTAAGCTTGAGATTGCATTGATTCCCAATCCATTCAGGCAAGGGTAGTTGCTGAATAATCCCAGATTCAGATACGTTCTTTGAGGAAATTTCTTTTTGTTGGTGATATTCAGTGATACATTAGGCCCTTTTTTCAGTACGCTTTTTTGTTCCTTCTGTTGGGCGGATACAGATGTTCCCGCCAGGAGGCCTCCCAGCAGGAACACGGATATGAACTTTAATCTCATTGTTGTTATTTGACTTCTTGGTAAAGGAAACGTTTGATGCTCTTCTTCGGCGTTTTTTCAAACTCCTCAGGATAGATTTTGACACGGGCAATCTGTGAATAGGCCGGAAGTTCTGCATTGACAGCCACCCGGTTTTCTTCCATGATCTTTTCGATGTCTTCTTTGGTCAGTCCTTGTTTGAATGCCTCGTCAAAGTCCGGATAGATCAGAGCGGCCAGCTTGTTGTCACTTTGCTGGATGACAATGTTCTCGCATACATAAGGAAGATTGCTTATCTTTTCTTCGATTTCTTCCGGATAGATGTTCTGACCGGAAGGTCCGAGCAGCATGTTTTTGCTTCGTCCTTTGATGGTGAGATTACCCTCCTTGTCCATCACTCCCAAGTCTCCCGTATGCAGCCAGCCTTCGGCATCAATGGCCTGGGCGGTTGATTCCGGGTTCTTGTAATATCCCAGCATGACATTTTCTCCTCTTGTGAGAATTTCTCCTACCACGTTTTGCGGGTCGGGACTGTCAATCTTGATTTCCATACGGGGAGCCGCTTTTCCGCAAGAACCAGGTTTGTAGCGCCGCCAGTCTTCATAGCTGATAATCGGGCCACATTCCGTCATTCCGTAGCCTACCGTATAAGGGAAATCCAGGCTTCTCAACAGACGTTCCACATCCTGGTTGAAAGCCGCCCCTCCGATGATGACCTCATAGAAGTTGCCGCCAAAAGCCTGTACCATGTGTTCGCGTACGGCCTCCTTGATCTTATCATTGATGAGCGGAACCCTTAACAGGATTTTCATTTTCAGCGTTTCCAGTTTGGGCAATACGTTCTTCTTGATAATCTTCTCGATGATAAGCGGAACAGAAATCACAATATGAGGTTTGACTTCCGTAAAGGCCTGGAATATGATTTTCGGGCTGGGCATACGGGTGAGGAAGTACACGTGACATCCTGCACAGACTTCATAGATGAACTCAAAAGCCAGTCCGTACATGTGGGCCATGGGAAGGATGGAAATTACTTTGTTTCCCGGCTGCAAATGCAAAACCTCGAACGCAAACTTGGTGTTGGACCACAGGCTGCGATAGGGCAGCATGACGCCTTTGGAAAAACTGGTTGTTCCGGAAGTATAGTTAATCAAGGCCAGTTCTTCGGGAGTATCTCTCCGGTAGCTGACATGTTCTTTCCGGAAATTGCGGGGGAACTTCTTTCCGAACATTTCATTCAGGTGTTCCCGGGCATATTCCAACTGCTTGCTGCGGCAGACCAGCAGGGTAAAGTCCGTCATCAGAATGATACCTTCCAGGTTGGGCATTTCGCTTTCGTTCAATGATTCCCATACCACGTCGCCCACAAAAAGCAGGCGGGCATCGGAGTGGTTCACGATGTTGTGAATGTTGTCTGCCTTGAATTCATGCAGAATCGGAACAGCTACAGCGCCGTAGGTCAGAATAGCCAGAAAGGCAACTCCCCAGTGCGAACTGTTACGTCCGCATAGGGCCACTTTGTCGCCCGGCTTGATACCGCTTTCTTCCAGCAGGATATGTAGTTTCTCTATTTTACGTGCTACGTCCTTGTATTGCAGGGTGGCGCCTTTATAATCGGTCAAGGCATCCATGTCCCAGTTTGTCTTGATACTGTCCTCGATAAAGGCCAGAAAACTTTTTTCCATATATTCGTATTTATTGTTTGCACAAAGTTAGCTCATTTGTGCAAAGATACCTTTTTGTTTCAAGTTTCCAAACAAAATAACTCAAAACTATGCGGTCGGGGCATGCATTTAGCAAGGAGATGAGTTATTTCATTTTTAACTTCAGAATCTTTCCTCCGTAGGCCGGAAGTTCCGTGCAGACCGGACTGTCTGGGGAGAAGCAGATGGTTTCCTGTTTTCCTGAGAGCAGATCCTTGCATTTGCATTTTGGGGAAGGAGCTATTTTCAGGTAATCAAATGCATGTGAAGGGATGTTGACTCCAATCTGTGCGGGAGCATCTCCGAAGTTTACCATAACCAGCAATACTTCGTTGGCAAATTTCCGTAAGAAAGCATATTGCTTGTGTTCGTTCATCTGCCATCCGTTCAGGTTGACATACATCAGATCGAAAAACTCACCGTCACTGATGGCCGGTTCATTCTGGCAGATGTGCAACACGGTTTCATAGAAATGCCGCAGTTCTTTTTCTCTTTCATTCAGCAGATGGGTGTTCCAGCGTCCGTGGTTGTTCCAGCGGAAAATACTGTCCACGCACCAATAATCGAAAATAGTGGTCCGTCCGTCGCGTCCGCTGAATCCTTCACTGTCCATACCTTTTTCACCCAGTTCCTGACCGAAATAGACCATGACCGGATTTTTCCGCAGACAGGCCGAAACGATGAAGGCCGGGACAGCCTTGAACGGGTCTTCGGCAAAGAAGCCGGAAGCGATACGTTGTTCGTCGTGGTTTTCCAGGAAATTCAGCATGTGGTCCTGGATGTCGTCCACGCTTTGCCAGCAATGCGTAATGCCGGTGGCTGAGGCATAGCCGCAGGTGATGTTTCTCAGCGTGTCATAAAGGCCCACTTTGTCGTACAAGTAATCAAAGTGTCCATTGTGGATATAGTTCCGGTATTCGTTCGGATTATATACCTCGGCGATAAAGATAATATGCGGGTAAGCAGCTTTGATACGCGGGATGACCCATCCCCAGAATTCGCAGGGCACCATCTCTGCCATATCACAGCGGAAGCCGTCGATTCCTTTTTCGGCCCAGTAGCTCAATATCTGCTCCATTTTATGCCAGGTGTCGGGAATCGGCTCGAAGTGTCCTCCCGTATGGTTGATGTAATCCACCCCATAGTTCAGTTTGACCGTTTCGTACCAGTCATTCCGGTTAGGCCACGGGTCAAAGCGGTCGTTTCCGGTAGCCTTTGCCGGCATTTCTTCGTAGGTTCCCATTTCCGGATTGTAGAAATCAATTTCCCCTTCCAGTTTCTGTCCGGGAATGTAGTAGAAATTGTTTTGCGGGTTGAAAGCTTGTGTGCAGTCGTCGTCTTCTCCCAGGTCTTTGACCCCCTGTGGCTTGGTGATGGAATGATACTGGCGTGCCACGTGGTTCGGTACGAAATCGATAATCATTTTCAGCCCACATTCATGGGTACGTTTCACCAAGTCCTCGAATTCTTCCATCCGTTTGTCTACGTGTTCGGCGAGGTCGGGGTCTACATCATAGTAATCGCGGATAGCGTAGGGAGAACCGGCTTTCCCTTTCACGATGGAAGGATGATTTTTCGGGATACCGTATGCGGTGTAATCTGTTTGTGAAGCGTGAGCCAGTAAGCCGGTGTACCAGATGTGGGTAGCTCCCAGTTTCTTGATTTCATGCAAAGCCTGTTTGGTGAAATCTTTCATTTTCCCGCATCCGTTTGTAGCCAAATCCCCGTCGGGCTGGCAAGTCTTGTTCTGGTTGCCAAACAGTCGGGTAAATACCTGATAGATAATGATTTTTTTTGTCGTTTCCATAATGAGTCCTTTCTTTGTGGTTGATAAAAAGAAAAAGCACGAATTATACGCTTCAGCACGGATGTATGAAAAGGATCCGTCGGTTTCGTATAATTCGTGCCTGTGTCAGACTGATTGTCTGATTATGCTATTCCATGTGCGTTGACTTCTTTGTTGATTTTCTTGATCAGTCCTTGCAGTACGGCACCCGGACCACATTCTGTAAAGTCGTCCGCTCCGTCGGCAATCATGTGCTGTACGGTCTGTGTCCAGCGTACAGAAGCCGTGAGCTGTGCTACCAGGTTCTTCTTGATTTCAGCCGGGTCGGTATGAGGAAGAGCATCTACATTCTGGTAAATCGGACATTTCGGGGTGTGGAATTCCGTGGCGTTGATGGCTGCTTCCAGTTCCACCTTGGCAGGGTTCATGAGCGGAGAGTGGAAAGCACCGCCCACTTTCAACGGAAGGGCACGCTTGGCACCGGCGGCTTTCATCAGTTCACAAGCCTTGTTGATACCTTCGATGCTTCCTGAGATGACAATCTGTCCCGGGCAGTTGTAGTTGGCTGCCACGCAAACTTCTCCTTCTGCCGCAACCGAAGCGCAGATTTCTTCTACTTTTTCATCCGGCAAAGCAATGATGGCCGCCATGGTAGAAGGCTGGGCTTCGCAGGCTTTCTGCATGGCCATGGCACGTGCATACACCAGTTTCAGTCCGTCTTCGAATGACAAGGCTCCGGCAGCTACCAGGGCAGAAAATTCACCCAAGGAGTGTCCGGCAGTCATTTCCGGCTGGAAGGCATCTCCCATGCACAAGGCAGAGATGACAGAGTGAAGGAATACGGCGGGCTGAGTTACCTTTGTCTGACGCAAATCTTCGTCGGTACCTTCGAACATGATGTCGGTGATGCGGTAACCCAAAATATCATTGGCTTTCTCAAATAATTCTTTGGCAAGTGGAGACGTTTCGTACAGGTCTTTTCCCATACCTACGAACTGGGCTCCTTGTCCGGGAAATACAAATGCTTTCATATTTTCTTTTTGGTTTAAGTTATTGCCTGCAAAGGTAATGATTCTTTTGACATATTACTCATTTTTGTCGAAAATGTGCATAGGCACAGGCGAATGGAAGTGGTTCAACGGGCCGTGTCCATGGCCGATGCACACATCTTTTCCGGATTTGATGCCTTTGTACACATATTGTTTGGCTTTTTCCACTGCGGAAGTAACCGTCTCTCCCAGAGCTAGATACGTGGCAATGGCCGAGGAAAGCGTACATCCCGTACCGTGGGTGTTGCGGCTTTCCACTTTAGGGGCAGTAAACAGATGAGGGTGGTCTTCGTCGGCAGTCTGAAGTACATCACACATTTGTCCGCCTTCCAGGTGCCCTCCCTTGATGAGTACGCCTTTGCAGCCCAGTCCCAGCATCTTTTTAGCCTGGCGTTGCATGTCTTCGACGGTATTGATTTTTTGTCCGGCCAGTATTTCGGCCTCACTCAGATTGGGGGTGATGAGAGTGGCCAAGGGGATTAACCGGGTCGTGATGGCTTCGATGGCTTCGTCTTCCATCAGCTTGCATCCGCTGGTCGATACCATGACGGGGTCGAATACCACGAACCGCGGACGGTATTTCTGGAGCGATTCTGCGATGACCTCTACAATTTTTGTGTCATTGATCATGCCAATCTTGATGGCTTGCGGGTGAATGTCCTCCATGACGGCCTCTATTTGTCCTTTCACATAGGCAGGAGGTACGGGATGGATGCCCGTTACTCCGCAAGTGTTTTGTACGGTAATGGCCGTGATGGCACTGGCCGCATAGGCTCCCAGCGCGGAAATGGCTTTGATGTCGGCTTGGATGCCCGCTCCACCGCTACAGTCGGAACCGGCGATGGTCAGTATACAGGGGTAAGTTCTCATTTTCAGTAGATAATTTTTCACAAAGATAGGAAATATTCAAAATTAATCGTTTAACTTTGCGTAGTTACCAAGAAAAGTTTGTTATGAATCCGACGAATAATCATGTGGTCATTATGGCTGGAGGCATAGGCAGTCGCTTTTGGCCGATGAGCAGCCCGGAAATGCCCAAGCAGTTTATTGATGTGCTGGGATGTGGGCGTACGCTCATCCAACTGACCGTAGATCGTTTTAAAGATGTCTGCCTGCCCGAGAATATATGGGTTGTCACTTCAGCCAAATACGCAGAAATCGTCAAGGAGCAGTTGCCCGAAGTGCCGCAGGAACATATCTTGCTTGAACCTTGCCGCCGGAATACGGCCCCCTGCATTGCCTATGTGAGCTGGAAAATCAAGGCCCGTAATCCAAAAGCCAATATCGTAGTGACTCCCAGTGACCATATTGTGATGAACGTGCGTGAGTTTGACCGCGTCGTGACTTCGGCCATGAAGTTTACGGCCGATTCGGATGCCATCGTGACATTGGGAATGAAGGCTACCCGTCCGGAAACAGGTTACGGATACATTGAGGCCGATTTGTCGATGGCCTGTCCTTCGAACAAGGAGATTTACCGGGTGGATGCCTTCCGCGAAAAACCGGATTTGGCCACGGCCGAACGCTATTTGCAGCGGAACAACTATTTCTGGAATGCAGGCATCTTTGTATGGAATGTCAATACGATTGTCAATGCTATCCGGGTGTATCAGCCGGTGATGGCGAAGATATTCGAACGTCTGTTCCCGTATTTCTATACCGACAAGGAGCAGGAAATGGTGAACGAACTGTTCCCTACCTGCGAGAATATCTCCGTGGATTATGCCATTATGGAGAAGGCGGACGAGATTTATGTCTTCCCGGCTTCTTTCGGCTGGAGCGATTTAGGCACGTGGGGTTCGCTCCATGAAAACTCCAAGCGTGATGCTCATAACAATGTGTGCATCGGTCCGGACATCCGAATGTATGAATCACGCAACTGCGTGGTACATGCTACTCAGGAAAAGAGAGTGGTGGTGCAAGGACTCGACGGATATATCGTGGCCGAAAAGAACAATACGCTGCTGGTCTGCCGCCTGTCGGAAGAACAACGCATCAAGGAATTTTCCGCTGAATAATATATATAAGGTAAGGATAAAAAGAAAGGGACGCTCGTAACGAGTCGTCCCTTTCTTCTTTTATATTCCCTTATTTATTTGAGGGCTGCCAGTGCAGCTTCATAGTCGGGTTCTTCTACGATTTCCGGAACCAGCTGGGTATAGATTACCTTTCCTTCCGGATTCAGGATAACCACGGCACGGGCCAGCAGTCCGCACAACGGGCCGTCGGTCATCAGCACTCCATAATCTTTTCCGAAAGTAGAAGTGTAACGGTAGTCCGACAGCGGAATCACGCGTTCAATCCCTTCAGCCGTGCAGAAACGTCCTTGTGCAAACGGCAGGTCTTTGGAGATAGCCAGCACCAGTGTGTTCTCCATTCCGGCAGCCAGCTGGTTGAACTTGCGGACAGAAGCCGCACATACGCCTGTGTCCATGCTCGGGAAAATGTTCAGCACCACGAACTTGCCTTTGGCATCAGCCAGGGTGAACGAACTCAGGTCACCTTTTACCAGTGAGAAATCGGGAGCCTGTGCCCCTTTCTGTATAAACTCTCCAGCCAGTGTGACGGGAGTTCCTTGAAATAAAGTTGTAGCCATAATCAATTCGTTTTTAAATAATCGTCATAAAGATAACAACAATAGTTCGTTAAAAATTAGCCCAGCCTAAGCGGCTCTGGCAGTAAATAAAA
>URWA01000034.1 GCA_900551445.1 uncultured Bacteroides sp.
TTGAGAGAAAACGTACTCGTCTTTAAACATAACGGTCTGATTTTGACCGCAAAGTTAAATTCAAGTCTCGGGAATCTAAAATTACCTATAACAAATTGAATTTCAATAATTTCAAATAACTTCTATGATTTTTTAGTGGACACTAATGATTCAAAGAATATTGTTACGATAAGTGATTCAATTATAAATTGTCAAGCTGTGTACGATGAACCAAGTCTTACCAATCAGTAGTTCGGACTGATCGTATAACTCATAATCATCATTTGTTGACAACACTTCACCTTTTTCATTCAGCAACACGCGAGTATGGTTCTTGACTTCTTTGTAATCGCGGATAACTACACTCATTTTACCAATCAGATTCTCCTCCACTTTTACCACAGCATGCCGGCGACTAATGAAAATGTCGTCGGTAAGTATCGCTACGTCCTGCTCTTTAGGATCTTCCTTATCTTCACGCCCTATCACCCACTTTCCATAAGGCAACAAGTAACACCGATGGGTGGTTTCGTCCTCAAAACAAACGGGATATTCGGGCGTTAACTTCATCTCTTCCTTTGAACTAATACTATATGGTAGTTTCTTTTCTTCTTCCATTGTTTACATTTATTTAAAGGTAACTATTGAATGTTATCTATTCTCAAAGATCAATCTCTTTCCTTTTACAATCCGAGTAATCAGGTAACCCGAACGACGGTGTTCAAACGATTCCACGTGCTCTGCCAAAAACTGGTACTCGCCCAAGCGGAACACAAACTGAGTCTTTTCGGAGTGGTGGTAATGGATGAACCCCTTTGACACTAGTAGTAGGTAGGCACTCAATGCGTCACCCTTAAAATCTAATCCTGCTACACTGGACGCCGAACGATCGGTATGTCGCGACAGTCCCATGAACCCGAACTCACGTTCGTAGAAATCAATGTAAAAAGGTTTCTCCTCATCACCGAAGGTGAAGTAAGGCGACTCTGCTTGGGTGATATACCACACCGAAGCCTCATTTGCCACAGACTGCCGTAACGTCAATCGTACCGGAAAGATACTATCCGTACCATCAGTATAAGCCAATGTCACTACTGGTGCATAATTTGAGCCATTCCAATTGTCAATCTTCAACTGCTGCTCTACCATATCCCTGGCAAAACATCGCAGGGTAGAGTCCTTATACGCTTCCGTATAGTTAGTCAGTGCCAGAATAAGTCCCTCACGCAACGAAAGTGTTCCCTTCACCGTAAAGTCCAGCTTGCCCTCAAACTTCTCCACTGCAGCAGAGTCACCGTTGAAGCGCGATATAAACTCAGCTATCAGGTCGGTGCGAAGCATCAAGTCTACTCCTATCTCTTCGCTTTCGTCTTGTGTAAACATTCTTGCCGAACCATACCGTTTGGAACGCACCACTGTATCCGTAGAAACCAACTTCAGCTTGGGCTCTTCATTCAGCAGTAAGTCGACATCAAAAGTCAGTGTATCCGTTCCAACAACGAGCGAATCGCTTTCCTCCACAGCAAGCAAACGCTCGGGCAAGGCCTTCCGATCTTGCATCACGCCCCATGTCACAGCCAATGCGTAACACATCACTACGGCTCCCTGTAAAATAAAATCTTTTCTCATAAAGTTTTTAGTCTATAAATTTTTAATTTTATTATTGGCTTACAACCTGATTATTCAATAATCAGTCAATATTACGGGCGGAAATATCACCTAGTTTCACATCCCAGACCACCCGAGTCTTACCTAAAGTAGTCTGCAACTCCTTCTTTCGTGCATACACTTTAACATGCCTCTCCACCATATCTGAAACGCGGTAGCCTTCCTTTGTATCAGCTGTAAACCTTTGTATAATTTTCACATATCCTACATACCAATCGCTATTCGCTTCTTTCGTAAACTCTTCAGCTACCGCACAATCGAATGAACTAATCCAAATCTCACGGTAATGAGCGCGAGCCAGTCCAGCTAATCGGTACAGATATTTCTTCACCGGCTTGTCTGAATAACTTACCCCATCAAGTCCAGTTATCCGAATATTAGCATCAGGCATAAATTCAGAAAGTGCCATCTCTATCATTCCTCCAGGGGCAGTCTTCTCTTCGTACGATATTCCCACATTGCCGATATCCCGGCAATTCTCTTGGAAGGCCTCTACTTTCATCTTGGCCTTCTTTTCTATATCACTCTGGCTTACTCTAATTCTTTGAGCAGAACTGGACTGAGCTGACACTGTAACCGAAAACAACCAGATTACCATTAAACATATATTTTTCATAACTTCCTTTATTTTATTCTGACTAATACTATTAAATTAATTTTACCGTTCTTATTATATTCCAATTCTTTTACTTTGTGGGTATATCCTACCACAGGGTAACGACCGGCTATATTGCCGAATAGTTGCAGGACTGGAACTTCGAAAATAGTTTCTCCCTCTTCTTCCCATACCATTACATCTTTGGTACAAAGTTCCTCAAGCAAACGTTGCTTCATTTTTTCGTCCTGCCGTGCTTGTTGAATCAAAGCCGTCAGTTGCTCCGGCTGCAATTGGTGTGGAAAGTTTATGTCCGCTTCTGCAGGCTGTATTAACGATGAAGCATCTTCTACAGGTTGTACTTGCACCTCTCTAGCGGGGGCTTTCAATTGTATATCACCCCTGTTCCAATCTATGCTGCCAATGCCTCCTGCCACTCCTGCCATGCACAGCACAACGAATGCTATCAGTAGAGGCTGCTTATAACGTTTGTACCAAGGTAAAGGAGGATTTTCTGGCTTCTTATTTAATTCTTCTATCAGTTTGTACAAGTCATTTGTCAACTGCCGTACTTTCTCTTGTGCCTCATTGTATTTTGTTTCCAATTCCAGCTTTAAATGCTTTTCCTTATCCTGTTGCTCGGTCAGAAAATTTATCCTTTGGGTTAACTTCTGCTCTTTTCCTTGTGCTTGGTTCTTTTCTTCTTCCCAACATTTTTTTTCGGCTTCACGGTCTTGTTCTTTCTGATTCAGCTCCTTTTTCAGACTTAGCAAACGGATTTGGAAGTTTTGAATTTCTTGCTTACTTGTCTCATCTTTCGCTTTCAAACTTATTTGCAATCTTTCTATTTCCTTAACCTGTGTTTCTATCGCCTGACGATGTTTCTCTTCCTCTTCTTCCCTTAATTTCTGTTCCTCTTCCAATTCTTCCTTCAGCTTTTCATATTCCTCCAAGGAAAATGTAGATAGAGGTATTTCTATCGATGTATTACAAAAATCAATAATTCTCTGCAAAGAATCCATAAACTTATTCACCGTCTGGATTCTTTCATTTATATTCGGATGAGTGGCGGCAACAACCAGTTCCCTTACCATATTATATAGAATCTTTGACTTTTCAACAGCAGGAATATCTGTTTTCGAGATCTTCTGCACTGCTCCGCATTGGTCTGCTGTAATGAGATAGTCCAACGCTTCAAAGCCATTATCCTTATCCGAGTAATACTTAGAAGGTAACAGATATATATAAGCCAGCACTGCTCCCAAAGAATAAATGTCTATCAGCTTCAAACGCTCCCTCAGTGCATCGTTATTCGAATTAGACCAAATTTTATACGTAGTTATATGATTATCATCCCTAAAACCAGGAGTTCCGCCCCTCCGAATTTCAGAATACCCTTGTCCTTCCCGATACTTCAACGTAGTACACATTCCATAATCGATGACCTTCAGCTTGATAAAGCCATGTTCATCCTTACTCACCAATACATTGTTTGACGACAAATCCTGATGTACGCAATGGCATCTGTGCAAGTAGCTGACAGCCACGCACAATTCCTTCAGAATATTTAGCTTGTCCTCTGATAGCATCGTTTCACCGCTTTCCTTCATCAGTTGGGTCAACGGCTTCCCGGGCACGTATTCCATCACATAATACTCATTGCCAAAGCAGGTAAAGGTGTTCTCCGTATGTGGAATTACCAGATTCAATCCTTCCCATTGTTCTTGTGAGGTCTGCGCTAACAAATCCTTGATTCGCTGAGGTTCTTTCTTGAAATCCTCCAATGCTTGTTTAGTTATTGAATCATCCATGTTGAAAACCAGGTGGTTATTCTTGTCACGCACTGCAAAATCAGGACAAAACTCCTTTATAATCATCGGGCGCATATTATCCATCATCTTCAGATTCACCAAATAAGTCTTGGCATAGCCTCCGAAACCTATAAACCGCTCTACTATAAAAGTAACCTTTTCTTTATCTTTTTGATTCTCCAGGTCTTTCGTATATATGATTTCCACACCCTTTTCCAGATTAGAGAGCTTAAGGGTATCTTCTTTTAGGGAGACTTCCACTTCAGACTTCTTCACTTCATCAATTTGGGGTGATATATTCTTTGCCTTATCATTTACATCCATGTGGTGAGGTACTTTCTGACGTTTCTCCCGATTACGTCGGTTCACCAGCTCATTCACCTCTTCGGGCTTCAAGTGTTTACTGTTTGCCATAATTATTGTGTTTCTGTTTGTTTATGTTATAAAAATAAAAAAACATTTTTCTCCTTCGATGGGAATTTGCGATTTCCGCAAAAAGAGTTACAGCCAAAGCATCAGCATTGTCACTTTTAATTATTCGTTATCTATCGCGCCTTCTCTTCCATTCGCCGAACCGACTTCATTTCGTTCTTCATTGTCTCCCTCCGAATGTCATCGGCATAAAGTTCTAACATCTCACGGGTTTCCTCCGCTAACTTTAGCCGAAGTTCCTCTGGGCGCAACACTTCAATACTGCTTCCCCACGCAAGCAGAATTGGCTTGAGATACAACCAGTCGCTTACGAACAGTCGCACATAGCCGTAATTCTTATCTTCCGGCATCTCCTGACACACTTCCTGAGAGTGATGTAGCGGTTCGGCAAGGATGCGATCAAAAGGACGGATAATACGTCCACTAGGTTTACCTATGCGCTTCTTTCGTACTTTCAATACGACTTCTTTTGGGCACTTACGATCAGCATCTAGCAACACGGCATTGAAAGTAGCTGTATTGACAAAGAAATCTCCATTATAATCAATACCTGTCTCTTCCGCACTGCGGTAAGACACTTGTTCTGATAATTGTTTCACCTCTATAATGCGTTGAAATATCAGATTCACCAACAAATAGTCACTATGTCTGGAACTATTCTTACTGAACCCATATACCATTAGTTTCTTTCCAACCCTACGGATATAGTGCGGATGAAACTCTAGTTCGTCCGCTTCACGATAGTGTAAAGGTTTGTAAAACACTTTCAGAGGAACACGACGAATAATAGCATCTGCAAACGTGAGAAGCAAGTTTTGCTCATGAGCGACTTGTTCCTTATACTCTGGCGTAAACTCGTACACCGACTCTTCAAAGCAGAGAAAAGGTCCGCGTGCCATCAGCTCCTGCATCCATACCTTTGCTTTTTCTTTTCCCTCCTCTTTATCTATCTTCTTCCGAATGGTTTTAATGCGGTTTCGGATGGCAGAGAGAAGACTGAATGATACTGATCCCTTTACGAAGTCAAGCACGTCTTCTTCGATAGGCTGGTGAGACATCATGGCCCGGGCATCCAAATAATCCTGTTCCAATCCAGCATATCCTTTATAAACGAAAGCCTTTCCCACTTTCCTACGCTCAATGCACTTTCCCAACTTGCTGATCCAACCTTGGATACCTTTATTTATCAGTTCGGAAACATTGTAATCGGTTTCATATTTAGAACAGTTTTTCCCCTTATTTACTTTCTCTTCCTGCTCTCGGCAGAGGTAACTACAAAGTTCCTCCGCACAGACAAATCCCTCGCTGTCTGTACGAATACCGCTATCTGGTTGCAAGGCTTCTTCCAATGCACGGCAAATTGTCTGGTGAAGCCATTGAGGATCTGCTCTTTCTCTTTGCATAATGAATCACAATTAAAATACAACTAATTTTTATATGGTTCTGAATAGTATTTTCCTCGAGCTGCATCCAATAAATGTTCCATATACAAAATAGAAGGCTTTGTCACGTAACTAACATCTTTCAAGGCTTTTAAAGCTTTCGGATGTCCTTGTTTAGCTGCCATTTGGAACCATTGTATTGCTTTCTTATGTTTGTCTTTATCATTCACCCCTATACTACACATATATAAAAGCCCCAATACATACTGTGCATCAGTGTGTCCTAATGTTGCTGCTCTAAAATATAAATCAAATGCTTTCCTCTCATCCTTAATTATGCAGACTCCACGTTCATAGTACATTGCCAAATTATATAATGCATCAGCACTACCTTTTTCAGCAGCTTCAGTATACCAATTAAGAGCCTGTCTGTCACTCTTTGAAACACCTCCTCTTCCTAACTGGTAACATAGGCCAATATAACACTGAGCATTTTTATCTCCTTCTTCAGCTAGCTTTTTAAATATAGAATAAGCAATATTATCATTGCCTCGTCTGTAAGCATCTACAGCTTGGTTATAACGGGTTACTAGATTATAAACACTACTATTATCCGATGTAATATTTATCGAATTATTCAATCGTTCTAATGCAATTTGAGCTCTTTCATATCCTTGCATCGCAGCTTTAAAATACCATTGTTTTGCTTGTTCTAAATCCTTCTTAACACCATTACCATATTCATAACAAATTGCTAAATTACATTGAGCTAACACAAATCCTAGTCCAGCGGATTTAATATACCACTGCACTGCTTGTTTCAAATCCTTTTTAACTCCAATGCCATACTCATAACAAACCCCCAAATCATTCTGAGCCTTAGCATGATTCTTCTCCCCTGCTCGTCGATACCAGTACACTGCCTCGCTAAACTTTTTTTCATCATGCAGACAATGTCCATATTTCCATTCAGCCTCGGTATATCCCTTCTCCGCCAGTTCGCGAAATACAGGCAAATACTTGTCCTTTCGCTTTTGCTCGTACCAATGCAACGCTTTGTTATAACGTGCTTCATACGAAGATACGGCAACGACAGATACAGGCTGAGGAGCTACAAGATCTTTTAAAGGCTCTACTTGCAGCAGACGGACACGAGTTACCACATGATAACGGGGAAACAGACAGTACATCCGGCAGCGACGCTTCAGCAGGGTACGGTTTTGGTAGCGAACTTCCAAATCGTAGTCTGCCCACACACGGAGACTTAATGTACTATACGGAAGAATATCCGGTGAAAAGTCGATATTGCTCACCTCAAACTCCAATTCATCGGTATTCAGGTCGCGAAACTCACGCCCTAGACAATACATATACTCCATCGGAGTCAGATAACGCTGTTCATCCCCTTTACACAATATTTCAGGCTTGCATTGGACATCTCTTTCTGCCATCAAATCTTCCACCACATAAGCATATGCGTCACGATTGGAAAGTGTGGCAAACAATTGATTATAGTACGTGTTTTCTATATAATTTCTTGCATTGTCGAAATACTCTTTACGGTCTGAATCTGACATCTTATCTATCAGTTCCTGCAATGAGGTTTGTGCACGTACTCCCGCTACAAATCCCCATAAATAAAGTATCACAATATAGATCAATCGACTCATAGATAGTAATGAATTAAATTATGTTACAAAGATAGAGTTTATTTTTCCATATAAGAATGAACTGCATATTTTTTACACAGCTCATTTACAAGACATAATCTATTATGGGCAATTAATTTTCCAATTCATTTTTAGCATCAGTATCACCTTGCTCCGCTGCTTTCTGCAACCATTCGTTTGCTTTAGTCATATTTTTCTGTACACCGATACCATATTTATAACACAGTCCCAAACTATACTGACCACTTATATTTCCTTTCAAAGCAGCCTTACGATAGCACTCCACTGCCCTAACCGTATTTTTTGTTACACCATTGCCATATTCATAACAGATACCCAAAGCGTGCAAAGCATAAGCATGATCAAGTTCCGCCAACTCCATAAACATAGGAAAAGCCAAACTATAATATTTGTTTTGATAATCTTTTACCGCCTGACTGTATAACTCATCTTGGGCATCTTTATGGCCTTGTTTTGCCGCCTTGGAGAACCAATACTTGGCATCTTTCCCCGTACGGTAGTATCTCCCCAAAATATACTGGGCATCAATAAATCCCAACTTGGCAGCTTTCAGATACCACTCAACTGCTTTACCAACATCTTTAGATACTCCTCTACCTATATCATAACAGACCCCCAAATTATATTGAGCATCGCACAAACCTTGTTCCGCAGATTTTTCCCACCATTGTACAGCTAATTCATAATTTTGAACAATCTCCCCATAGCCCCAATAATAATAATTGCCAAGATAATATTGAGCCTGCCTATTTCCGTTTTCTGCTAATTCCTTAAACACAGGATAGGCTTTTCTATAAAACTTTTTCTTATAATCACTCTCTGCCTGTTGATATTTCAATCTATCCAATGCTTCTTTTCCTGCTTTATGCCCTTGTTCCGTAGCCTTGGTGTACCATTCTACTGCTTTCGTTTTATCTTCAGAAACACCTAGTCCATACTCGTAACAAACACCTGTATAGTTTTGGGCATCCGAATCACCCTGCTCTGCCAACTCCTTAAATATAGGGAATGCCAAACTATACAATCCTTTGCTGTAATCACTCACCGCCTGTTCATATTTCTTCAACCGTTTCAAAGCTTTTATAGCATTTTCATGTCCTTTCGTAGCGGCCTTAGCATACCATTCCTTAGCCTTCTCCAAGTCTTTTACCACTCCTTCACCTTCCTCATAATACACCCCTAAGATATTCTGAGCCTCGGCATATCCCTGTTCTGCCGCTTTTGTAAACCACACTACGGCTTTGGAAACATCAGGTTCTACCCATCCTAATAAATATTGGGCATTTGCATATCCCTGCACAGCAGCCTTATACCACCACTCTTCAGCTTTCTCCGAATCCATCTGAACCCCCACACCTGTATAATAGCAGATGCCTAAATTACATTGAGAAGCAGCAAAATCTTGTTCAGCTGCTTTTTTGTACCATATCACAGCTTGTTTTGAATCTTTAGGAACTCCCTCACCATCCAAATAGCAGTTACCTAAATTACATTGTGCCCATGCATTTCCTTGCTCGGCAGATTTCCTATACCACGTCACGGCTTGTTTCAAATCCTTCTCTACCCCTTCACCATAATTATAGCAATAACCTAATGAATTCTGGGCCTTAGCATGGTTCTTCTTCACTGCTCGGCGATACCAGTACACTGCCTCGCTAAACTTTTTTTCATCATGCAGACAATGTCCATATTTCCATTCAGCCTCGGTATATCCCTTCTCCGCCAGTTCGCGAAATACAGGCAAATACTTGTCCTTTCGCTTTTGCTCGTACCACTGTAACGCTTCGTTGTAACGTTCTTCGTACGAAGATACGGCAACGACAGATACAGGCTGAGGAGCTATAAGATCTCTTAAAGGCTCTACTTGCAGCAGACGGACACGAGTTACCACATGATAACGAGGAAACAGACAGTACATCCGGCAGCGACGCTTCAGCAGGGTACGGCTTTGGTAGCGAACTTCCAGATCGTAATCTGCCCACACACGGAGACTTAATGTACTATACGGAAGAATATCCGGTGAAAAGTCGATATTGCTCACTTCAAATTCCAATTCATCGGCATTCAGGTCGCGAAACTCGCGCCCCAGACAATACATATACTCTATCGGACTCAGATATCGCAGCTCATTCCCTTTACACAATATTTCAGGCTTGCATTGGACATTTTTTTCTGCCATCAAATCCTCCACCACATAAGCATATGCGTCACGATTGGAAAGTGTGGCAAACAATTGATTATAGTACGTGTTTTCTATATAATTTCTTGCATTGTCGAAATACTCTTTACGGTCTGAATCTGACATCTTATCTATCAGTTCCTGCAATGAGGTTTGTGCACGTATTCCCACTACAAATCCCCATAAACAAAGTATTACGATATGGATTATACGATTCATTGATAGTAATGAATTATTTATACGATATTATAAAAATAATAATCATTCTCCATATAAAAAACACAAAATATATGTTATTTCTCCTGTTTTCTTTTAGCGTCTTCAATATCTGTAGATAAATTCAACCGCTCCAATACTTTCTGAGCATCTCCATTCCCTTGTTCTGCAGCTTTTGTATACCATCTAATGGCTTTAGCTATATCTCTAGAAATTCCTTTACCATATTCATAACAAAAACCTAAGTTATATTGTGCCTGGATATTTCCTTGCATAGCTGATTTGTTCCACCAATCTACAGCTTTAGCGTAGTCTTGAGAAACACCTTCACCTTTATAATAGCAATTTCCCAAATTACATTGTGCCTGTCCATGATTCTGCTGAGCAGCTTTCATATACCACTCAATTTCTCTTTGAGGATTTTTAAGCACCCCCTTACCTTGTTCATAACACACACCTAAATTATTTTGAGCCTGAGCATCACCTTGCTCGGCAGCTTTTAAATACCACTGTACAGCTTGTTTATAATCCATAGATACCCCCATACCATACTCGTAATAATAACCTATAGCACACTGTGCTTTAACATAACCTTGTTCAGCTGATTTCAAACACCACTTAAAAGCTTTTTTATAATCTTGAGAGATACCAATATTTTCTTCGTAACACTTCCCTAAATAATATTGAGACACAATATTACCTTGCATAGCAGATTTTCTCCACAAATCAACAGCTCTACTATAATCCTTAAATACACCTTCACCCCTATAATAACAAAGACCTAATTCATATTGAGCCTTTTCATGACCTTGCATAGAAGCTTTGGTATACCATTCTACTGCTTTCGACATATCTTTAGGCACATCTTTTACATTTCCATAAAAAAAACCTAAATTATATTGAGCTGTAGCATTACCTTGTTTAGCTGCTTTTGTAAACCATTCTATTCCTTTATTAATATTTTGTGGCTTTCCATTACCTAACGCATAACTAACACCCAAAAGATTCTGGGCCTTAGCATGTCCTTTTATAGCCGCTTTTTCAAACCATAGTACGGCTTCCTCAAACATTTTTTTATTGCGTAAGCAAATACCATATCTATATTCTGCTTCGGTATACCCCTTTTCCGCCAGTTCGCGAAATACAGGTAGATACTTTTCTTCCTGCTTCTGCACATACCAATGCATCGCCTCGTTGTAACGCTTCTCGTCCGAAGAAATAGAGAATGCCGACTGACCATCTGCAAAATCACCCAGTGGTTCAACTTGTAACAAGCGAATACGGGTCTTTACAAAGTATTTTGGAAACAAACAATACATACGACAACGATGTGTTAGTAATGTTCTACTTTGATAGTGAACCTCCAAATCATAGTCGGCCCATACACAAAAACCTGATACACTATGAGGAAGTATCTCCGGTGAAAAAATAATATTACTCACCGTAAACTCTAATTCATCGGCATTCAACTCACGATATTCTCGATTTAGGCAATACAAATATTCCATCGGACTCAGAAAACGACATTCGCCACCCTTCCATAAAATCTCCGGCTTGCATTGAACTACATCTTCTGCCATCAAATCTTCTACTACATAGGCGTATGTACCGTAATCGAAAAGTGTAGCAAACAACTGATTATAATAAGTCGTTTCAATATAATGTTTTGCATTTTCAAAATACTCCTTCCGATCTGAATCCGACATTTTGTCTATCAGTTCCTGCAATGAAGTTTGCGCGTAGCTATTTCTTACAACTCCACATAGACAAATTATCACAATATTAATTACTCGATTCATATAATAACTATTAAATATGAAGCAAAAATAGCAAATGGAAATTAATAATACGAAGAATTTACATTTTCCGTAAAATATGATTCACTCCAAAATAGTAGGATAAATATTAGTGCATTATGGAAAATGATACAAAATCAGTGGTGCAAATGTGGTGCAATACATAAAATAAAATTTACAACCACCTATTATTCAGATGATTGCAAATTAATATCGTACTCGAAGCGGGACTTGAACCCGCACAGCCATTACTGGCCAAGGGATTTTAAGTCCCTCGTGTCTACCGATTCCACCATTCGAGCATCCTTTCAAAGAAAGAGCGGAAAACGAGACTCGAACTCGCGACCCTAACCTTGGCAAGGTTATGCTCTACCAACTGAGCTATTTCCGCGTTTACGGGTGCAAATGTAGGGAGTTTTGCAATACACTCCAAACATTTCACCCGTTTTCTTCTTAATTTTTATGCGTTTATCGGCCTAGAAGGGCTTTTTCAGCCGCTTCCACTTTCTCAAAGCTGAATCCGCTCACAGCCTGTTGCATCAGTTCCTCAATCTTGTCGTTACACAAGTTGCCGATGCTTCCGGCATGGGTGTGATGCACGGTTTTTTCGTGAGTAAACTTACCGGCTTCGATGTCCAAACCCACTTTCTTGTAGGCGTCACGGAACGGCATGCCTTCTGCGGCCAGACGGTTCACCTCTTCCACACTGAACATATACAGGTACTTGTCGTCGTCCAAAATATGCTCATTGATTTTAATCTTGTCCATGATGTAGGTGGCCATCTGCAGACAGTCTTCCAGTTCCTCGAATGCTGGGAGGAACACTTCCTTGATAATCTGAAGGTCACGGAAATAGCCGGAAGGCAGGTTGTTCATAATCATCATAATCTGCTGCGGAAGTGCCTGGATTTTGTTGCATTTGGCACGGGTCAGTTCGAACACATCCGGATTTTTCTTGTGAGGCATGATACTGGAACCAGTGGTACATTCATCGGGCAGTTTCACGAATCCGAAGTTCTGACAGCTGAACATACAGGCATCAAAGGCCATCTTCGACAAGGTGCCGGCAATAGAAGCCAAAGCGAACGATACGTTGCGTTCTACTTTACCACGTCCCATCTGGGCATATACCACATTGTAGTTCATGGAATCAAATCCCAACAGACGGGTGGTCATCTCACGATCCAAGGGGAAAGAAGAGCCATAACCTGCCGCTGAGCCTAATGGGTTACGGTTGCACACCTTATAAGCGGCCTGCAGGAACACCATGTCGTCTACCAGACTCTCGGCGTAAGCACCAAACCACAAGCCGAAAGAAGAAGGCATGGCAATCTGCAAATGGGTGTAACCCGGCATCAGCACGTCTTTATAACGGTTACTCTGGGAAATCAATACATGGAACAGACGTTCCACTGCCTCTGCCACCGACTTCAACTGGGCGCGGATGAACAGCTTCAGGTCCACCAGCACCTGGTCATTACGCGAACGGCCGCTATGTATTTTCTTTCCCACATCTCCCAGACGACGTGTCAACATCAGTTCCACCTGTGAGTGTACGTCTTCCACACCGTCTTCGATGACAAATTCTCCGCGTTCTACGGAAGCATATATTTTTTTCAGTTCTTCCAGCAAAATCTTCAGTTCGTCGGCTGTCAGCAGTCCGATACTTTCCAGCATCGTGATGTGTGCCATCGAGCCCAATACGTCATACTTTGCCAGATACATGTCCATTTCACGGTCACGTCCCACGGTAAAGCGGTCGATTTCCGCATTTACCTGTACATTTTTCTCCCAAAGTTTTTGAGCCATAATCACAATTTTTATTCACCGGAGATTTTCCGGTCGTTTCAATTAATAAGGAAGCATGGCCAGCATGTCTGCCAGTTTCTCCACCCCTTCCTGCAACGGTTTTGACACCATGGCCTTCATAAACATGTTCACTTCGGCACGGATGGTGACTTTCATTTTGGCCTCTCCCTCGCTTACAGGAAGAATCTGAATCCACAGGTTCAAAGGTATAGGCGATTTATCGCCTTCAAACTTGATGCACTTCAGGGGTTCACGCTCAATGATGCGCAATGTGAGGTTGATGCCCTGCACCTTCAGGGTGATGGAATCACGGTCGAACGACATGTCTTCCAGTTTTCCGTCCAGCTTGTCCTTCACCTCATTCAGACGTTCCCGAACCCCTTCCAGGTTGTTCAGGTCGGACAGTTTGTTATACACTCGTTCCTGACTATAAGGAACATGCTTCACATTACTTTCAAATTGTACAGCCATGTTGTTTTTAATCTTCAAGGAAAAACCTTCACGGTATTGCACAAAAAAATGTCATCTTGAGCAGAGTGGACTCGCTCAGGATGACATCTCCTATTTACAATCCGAGACTGCTTTCCTAATTACAGAATCTTTTATTTTCCAGTCCAGTGAGAAGGATCTTCTCTCCATGCCTGCAGCACAGGGATGTCTTCTTCGTTGATGTAATCAGTCTTCAAGGCAGCATCCAGCACAGCATTGTAGTTGGTCAAAGTAACCAGTTCCACTTTTGCTTTCTTGAATGCTTCTACCGATACATCGAAACCGTAAGTGAAGGAAGCTACCATACCGATAACCTCGCAACCGTCACGACGGATGGCATCGACCGCCTTCAAACTGCTACCACCGGTTGAAATCAGGTCTTCTACTACGACCACTTTCATACCCGGACGCAACTCACCTTCAATCAAATTTTCCAAGCCATGATCTTTCGGGCTTGAACGAACATATACAAACGGCAAGTTCAACTCCTCTGCCACCAAGGCACCCTGTGCGATAGCACCCGTAGCGACCCCGGCAATAGCGTCTACTTCACCGAACTTTTCCAGAATAACACGACAAATCTCCAACTTAACGAAGTTACGAAGTGCAGGATATGACAAGGTCTTACGATTGTCACAATAAATCGGTGATTTCCAACCTGAAGCCCAAGTAAACGGGTTAGCCGGCTGAATCTTCACAGCCTTCACCTTCAGCAACTTTTCTGCAAATAATCTTTCCAAAGCTTTCATAACTTTTTAATTCTCTGATAAATGTTTTTGCAAAATTATGGAAATACATCGGGAATAGAAAATTTAAGGGTATTAAAATTTTTAAAAGGCGTCAGAATGTGCTATTTCGTCCATGCCAATGTAACAATACTGAGCTGAATTTCTTTTATCTCTGACAAAACCTCCGCACAAGAGGTCAGAGTAGCGCCGGTTGTCAATACGTCATCCACCAGCATCACGTGTTTCCCTTCCAGCAGACGCGTGTCACCTGCCAGTTGAAACAGATGAGAGGCATTTTCCTGCCGCTCCCAAGCCGATTTATGGGTCTGTGTCTGGTTGTTACGTACCCGCTGAAGAAGCCCGTCGCATACCGGTATGCCAGTAAGCCGGGAAATACCTTCCGCCAACAAAAGACTCTGGTTATACCCTCTGGTACGCAGACGGCCCGGATGCAAAGGTACCGGCAACAGATAATCCACGCCTTCAAAGAAGCCGGAAGGCTGAAGTTCATAGGCCAGCATCTCCCCCATGCGGCGGCATACTTGCCGACGTCCGTAATATTTCATACCCGCCAAGATATGTGCCACCTTCCCACCGCGAGAGTAATACAATAACGAAGAAGCCCGCACAAGCGGGAAGCGTCCCCAGAAAATCTTTTCCATTTCATTATCGGACGTATTTCCCAGATGGGTAAAAGGCAATTGCGACAGACAGTCACAACAAAGCACCTGCTCCGAAATCTGCAGTTTTTTTCCACAGGCCATGCACAGCCTGGGAAAGAAGAAATCACGTATGTCAGTCAAAATCCTCATCCGGGTCCAGTTGATTGACGTAACGGCGTATCTCCTCCAGCGTAAAGCCCCGGCCCATGGCAAAACGAATCAGTTTCATGCTCCGCTCATAATCATTGGCAGCCTTGAGGCTTTTCATCTTCTGTTTCAACAGTTTTTTCAGGATACCGTCGTATTCTTCGGTATCAATCTTTTCCAGTCCGGCTTGAATATCTCCGTCCGACAAGCCTTTCATGCGGAGCATCTGCGCAATCTTCATGCGCCCCCACTGATTGAAACGATACTTGTCGCGCACATAGAAACGGCAGAAACGCGCCGCATCCAGGTAGCGTTCCCGATGCAAATGGGCCATTATCTGGGCTGTAACTTCCTCCGAAGCCCCCCATTTGCGGATTTTTTCCTCCACTTCCGACGGACAACGTTCCACCGCCGAACAATAGGCCTCGGCCTTGCTCTTTATCTCTGCTTCACTTAATTCTCTCATGGTCTCACTGCTTTTATCATCCGGTCGTTTCCCGACAAATCTTTCCGCAACGCAATATCGCGATACCCATACGCTTCCAGCATCCGGACGGTTTCTGCTCCGTAGGCCCGGTTGATTTCAAAATACAAGGCCCCGCCTTCCGTCAGCCAGTCGAGTCCTTTCCGGGCAATCCGCCGGTAAAAGCGCAATGGGTCCGTATCGGGTACAAACAACGCCAACTCCGGTTCCCAACCGAGCACATTCTCCTCCATATCCTTCCGCTCGCTGTCGGTAATATAAGGTGGATTACTCACCAACACATCTACCCGACAGTCGGGCAGTTCATCCTTAAGAATGTCGGCCTGAAACAAGATCACTTTGTCGCCATACCGCTTTACATTGACGGCCGCCACCCGCAAGGCCTCAGCCGAAACGTCACAGGAAGCTACTACAGCCTCCGGCAACCTTTCTGCCAGTGCCACCGGAATACAGCCACTTCCCGTCCCGATATCAAGGATACGTACTTTCCCGGCTTTCTGATAATCAGACACCATCCATTCCACCAGTTCTTCGGTCTCAGGCCGGGGTATGAGCACACCTTTTTCCACATGAAAAGACAGGCCGCAGAAAGGCGCTTCCTGCAGAATATACTGAAAAGGTTCCCGCTGTTTCAGGCGGGCAAGAATATCCTCCACCTCCTTCCACTCTTTCGTGGAAAAATTCATATCTTTGCCTGTATAAAGTTCCATCGTGGAAAGATGCAGAATGTCCGACGAAATCCATTTCGCCATGGCCGATGCCTCTCCTTCTGCGTAAAAGGAACTCAGTTCTTTTTTAATATGTTGATAAACCGGATGCATGTTTGCAAAAGTAAGGATAAAAAACGAAGATTATGACGATAGATGAAAAATATATGCGGCGCTGCATACAGCTGGCCAGAAACGGTATCTGCCACACAGCCCCCAACCCGATGGTGGGAGCAGTGATTGTACGTGACGGGAAAATCATCGGTGAAGGTTACCATGTACGTTGTGGCGAAGGACATGCCGAAGTGAATGCCATTGCCTCGGTGAAGGATGAAAGCCTGCTCAAAGACGCCACCATTTATGTCAGCCTGGAACCGTGTTCCCACTATGGAAAGACCCCTCCCTGTGCCGACCTTATCATTCGGAAAGGTATTCCCCGGGTGGTAGTGGGCTGTGTCGACCCCTTCTCTTTGGTGGCCGGAAGAGGCATCCAGAAACTGCGGGATGCCGGTATCGAGGTCACGGTGGGTGTCCTGGAAAAAGAATGTCGGGAACTGATTCGTGCCTTTATCACATTCAATGTGAAGAAACGTCCCTACATCACCCTGAAATGGGCCCAGTCGGCCGACGGATTCATCGACGTCCGGCGCGACGAGGGAACTCCCGTACGCCTTTCCACTCCGTTATCTATTTTGGCTGTACACAAGATGCGGGCGGAACAGAAGGCCATCCTGGTGGGACGACGCACCGCCCTGCTCGACAATCCATCGCTGACGGTACGCGAATGGTACGGGCAGAACCCGCTCCGACTGGTCATCGACCGACAGCTGACCTTGCCGCCTCACCTGCACCTGTTCGACGGCAGTACCCCTACCCTGGTCTTTACGGAAAAAGAAAAGGCCGACACCCAGAATCTCACGTATGTGACACTGGATTTCGGCCAGAATATCCTCCCGCAAATCATGCAGGTGCTCTATGAACGGAAAATTCAGACATTATTGGTAGAAGGAGGAAGCCAGACACTCCAGTCCTTCCTGGAACAAGGATTATGGGATGAAGCCTTCATCGAGCATGCGCAAGTATCCTTGCACGACGGGATCCCGGCTCCTACCCTTCCCTGCGGCTCGGAAAGCCGTTTCTTCTTCCGTGACGGCGCACTGGTCCAGCACTGCCGCCACGCAGAATAAACTCAGAAACGGCAGCTGATGCCCGCCATGAAATGGAAGCCCTCCACCGGATAACCTGCTTCTGTGGCATACGTCTTGTTGAGCAGGTTGTTCAGGCGGGCAAACACGTTGAAACGATTCAACAATTCATATTCCGCTCCTACTGACAAGTTATTTACATCGTTGAGACGACCCCGTTCACCCATCTTCTGACGGCGTTCATAATTATAACTCAACAAGGCATGGCAGTCCTTGACTACTTTCGCACGGATACCAAAATCAACCTTCACCTGTGGTTTAAGCTGCAACAGACCTTCATTGCCTTCTGTCACAGTCCAGTTATAATAGGCTCCTCCCAACGAGAAATCCACCCAGTCACGATAAGCATAGCTCACGGAAGCACCTCCGTAACCCACTTTTCCTTTATCCTGCCAGATTCCTGTATAGAACACATTCTGTTTGTCTGTTTTAAATCCACCCGGCACGGCAAACAGTTCATTCTTGGTGATGCGATAACCTCCATAAAGCTCGAAACCCAAGCCTGTCACCGGAGACGCTTTCAGTCCCAGTTTGGCATCCAGCGGCGTATAGGAAGTCCGCATCTGCTGTGCCACTACCCAGTAAGGTGAAAAATCGTTCAGCCGACGGAAATCATTCAGCCGACTTCCCCCCAGCAGGTTCACATACACCACATACGAATCGGCGAACGTATATTCCAGTTTTACATCGGGAGCCGCTTTCAGTCCGCTGCCATTGGCAGTCTGGAAATCCACATGTGCACCCAGACGTAACTTCAAGGCTTCATTCTGAAGGGTATAATACGGATTCAACTGCACCAGCGTATAGTCCTGCTGCGATACGTCGTGAATCAGATTATCCATCTCCAATCCCACGCCCACCTGCTGCTCGTCGTTGATGCTGCCGGCCATGAATCCCTCGGTATGCACGATGTTTTCCGAACCGTGCCGCATGTAATAGGTATCATAACGGGTACTGAAACTCCGCAAGCCCGTCTGCAAACCAAACTGAATGGGCAAATCCTTGTCGCGGGATACCACCCCCACATATCCTTCTCCCAGCGTATAACGCTGCGTAGTAGGCCAACTTTCGACATTCTCATTCAAAGACGGCATGTAATTGAACACCTGCGAAGCAAAAGCGCCTCCCAGTTTCAACGCTACACTCCGGAAATCGTGCCGGTAATCCAACGACACATCCGTCCGGTAGAAACGGGATTTCCAGTCATCTGGGCTCAGAAAATGCGGAATCTCTCCGTTCCGTCCATACAAGGAAGCCATCACTCCCAATTGGTCTTTCGAAGAAATATCCCACAGATAACTTCCCCTCAAATCCACATTGTTCAGATTGCCATACGCCAGACGGACATAGCCACGGTCGGCTCCTTTCTGTGCCAGCTCCCTTGGCATGGACTCCATCGGAGTCACCTTCCAAGCTCCCAGCGGATGCCGTTCCGTAGCATACTGGATGGCCTGTTTCGGAGCAGCCGGTTCCTCTACCTCGGGCATGACATTCACCTTGAACGCATCCATCACTTCGGGATTGTACTCATTCTCCACCACCACCGTCCGGTTCAAGGTAGAATCTTTTTCCGCTCCCTTCTGCGCACATATTGTGGATACAGGCCACAAACCCGCGCAAATCAATATCGTACTTATGTATCTCATCTTACTTTACACTTTTAAGTTTGGCCAGACGGCTTTCAATCATTCCGGCGATGTCATCGTCCGCCTGATAATTCTGTTGCAAGGACAGCAGATACTGCTTGGCCTCCATCTTACGGTCCAGTTTCACATACACATCCGACAGCAGAACAAAACTTCTTGCCAGCCAGTAGGCGTGCGGGGTGCTGACCTCGATGTAGTCGAGCACTTCTTTCTCAGCTTTAGCCGTTTCTCCTTCGTCGAAATACGTCTGTGCTACAAGATACTTGGCCTCTGCCCCGTACACGTTACGGGTGTCCTTGGCCAGTTCCACCAAATCGGCCAGCGCTTCCTGCTTCTGTCCTTCCGCCAGCAAGGCCTTGGCCCGGAAATACAACGCTTCACTCCGTACCTCCGGTGTCAGCTTGGTCTGTTTGAGCAAAGCCGAAGCGGTGACTACGGTTTCTGCCCGGTCGTCCAGCGCACGGGCACTCCGCAGAGCCCCTAACTCAGCCTGCAAGCGGTCTTCCTGCACCGACGAACGGTCGGCCAGACGCTTGTACAAATTCAACGCCTTGGCATATTCTTTCTGGTTGTAGGCCATCTCGGCACAAAGTGCCAACGCCTCCCCTTCGTATTTGCTGCCCGAGAAGCGGAGCACTTCTTCCAGTCGGGCGGCAGCCGATGCATAATCTTTCTGGTTGTAGTCAATCAATCCCAGATAATACGCCGCATCCACACTGAAGGCTCCCTGCGGGAACGACTGCAAGTAACGCGTCAGGCTGGTCTTGGCACCGGCAATGTCACCGCGCATATAAGCCCGTTCGGCTGCCGTATAGGTCAGTGAATCCCGTTCACTCACGTCGAATTTGGCCCCACCGGGGATGGTAGAAGCGAACGCCATGTAGTCGTCCACCTTATTCAAGTCTACATAAATTGATTTCAGGTCGCGCTGCGCCAGACGAGCCTCCGCACTACCCGGATAAATCGTAATCACCTTCTTGTAAGCGGCAATGGCTTCCTGGTAACGGTCGTTCTGGTAATACAACAGACCGATTTCGTTGGCGGCCCGACGAGACAGTTCGCTTTCCGGATAGCGCTGTACCAGTAACGAATAACGCTTGATGGCATTCTCGCTGTCCTCCATCTGCACGAACGCACGTCCCTGCTCATACAAGGCATCGTCCAGATAAGCCGACGAAGGATAATCCGTAATCAACTTGTTGAGTACCTGTATCTTTCCGGCATAATCCCGTTGCAGTCCTTTCACGATACCTTCCTGAAACAAGGAATAATCACCCAGTGAAGGAGCGATGGCCACAGCCTGCGCATATTGCTGACGAGCTTCTTCGAAGCGGCGTTCATAGAAATAGCAGTCGCCGATACGGTTGTAGGCATCGCCCGCCACCGAAGCATCTTGTGTCCGCCCGTTCTGCACACAACGGACAAACCAGTCGCGTGCGGAGTTATATTGTTTCTGTTTGAACAAGCTGTATCCCAGACAGTAAAGAGCCAGTCCGTATTCCTGTGAATTCTTGTCGGTGGCAAACTCCAGATAAAGCCGCATGTCGTTGGCAGCCTCCGGATAACGTGCCAGCCGGTATTTCGACTCCCCGCGCCAGTAATATGCATCCGCCTTGGTTTTCTGGTTATACTGTCCCAACTGCAGGGAGCGGGTAAAATAATCCAGTGCCCCGCGGTAGTCCGCCTGGGCAAACAGCTGCGTACCCATGCGGAAAAGCAATTTCTGTTTAGCCTCCAGAATACGGGCACTCGGATGGGTAATCTTATCGATTGACCGTAAAGCCACCTCATAGCTGCGGGTATTCATGTACACCTCTACCAGATAGTCGTTCACCTTCTCGGCATAAACCGACGACGGGTATTCATTCAGGAAACGTTCGAACACCGTGACCGACTCGGCAAACGGAGAATAAGACGTTTCATGAATGCACAGCGCATAGTTGAACAACGCCTGCTCCTGAATGCTGCGGTCGAAATCCATGCGCGACGCCTGTTCGAAGGCCATACGCGCCTGATTGCGTTCCTTCAACTGCAAGCCCGCCAAGCCCATGTGGAGATAGGCATTCTGCGCCAAAGCATCCGGAGCTCCAGTCGCTTCTCCCAGGCGCGACAACGCTTTGGAATAAACTCCTGTATTGAAATAGCTCATACCCAGTTTGTACATGGCCAGTCGGGCCGGCATTGCTTCTCCTTCACGATAGCGTTCCAGTGACTGGATGGCAGCAGCATAGTCTTTCTGGCCGTAAGCAGCCTCTCCGGAAATACGGCTCATCTGCCCCGCATTCTTTTCTTCCGGATACAAAGCCAGATACGCATCTGCCACCTTCCGGGCCTGCGCATAATTTCCTTGAATCAGGTAAATATCTGCTATATAATAAGGTGCCAGTTTCTGGAACTTCCGGTCATTCTGCACTTCACGGAATCCCTGCAAGGCCGAGTCGTACTTCTGCTGCACGTAATCGATGTACGCCAGGTTGTACACCGCATCATTACGGTAATCCTTGCTCGAATCTCTCAACACCGAAAACCAGAAGGCTGCCTCCTGCCATTTGTCTACCTTCAAGTACGATGTACCCATGCGCAAGGCACTGGCATCCCGTTCCTCGTCTGCCAAAAGAGAAATGTCACATCCCTTCAGTGTGGCAATGGTCTCCATGTACTTCTCTTCCGAAAAGTAACTGGCGGCAATGAGTGCCTGCACCCGGTTGCGGTAACGTGATTCCGGATGAGCTTCCAGGTAGTCTGACAAGACCTCCCGGCATTCCGGCAGGTGCAGCTCATACGCCGTGCAAGCCAGCATGTAATCCACCTCATCGGCCCAGGCCTTTTCCCCTGCCTGACGGGTATAACGGACAAGGGTCTGCCGGGCAGCTGCATAATCCTGACGGAGAAACAGTTCCCTTCCCTCGTTGAACAAACGGTCGGCTCCGGTCAGCGGTTCTACCTGCTGCCCCGATACAGCCAACGGCAAGGCGCAACAAAGGCCTGCCGTCCAGATATATTTTTTATACTTACCCATAATCTCTTATTTTACGTTCCGATGTGCTTCCAGGAAACGTGCCACTCCCTTACGTACTGATTCCAGTCCGAAATCCTCCGGATGAATCTCATCCAAGGGCATCCACCACGCATCGGCCACATCATCCATCGCCTTTACCAGATGGTCGTCTGCGACTTTACATAAAAAGAACTGGTCGAGCGTATGTACCAGAAAGCCCGAATACAGATAAGTGTTCGGTAAAGAGAACAGGTACTTCGCTTCTGTCACCACCAGTCCCGTTTCTTCCTTCACCTCGCGTGCCACTCCTTCTTCGCCAGTCTCGAACATGTCGATAAAGCCTCCCGACAAATCCAGCGTACCTTTAGCAGGTTCCTTTCCGCGGCGGCAAACCAACAACTCTCCTTTCCCATTCAGGATAAAGGCCACTGTAGCCGCACTCGAATTGAAATAATACACAAAACCACAGTCCGCACATTTCTTGGACTTTTCATTATGTACTTCAAAATGAGGAGACCCGCACACCGGACAAAACTTAAACAATTCCAATGGATGCATAGTTTTTCAATTTAATAAATAATAAGCCTCACAAAGATAAGCAAATAGGGCATACAGCTTACACAATTCACCGACAATTTGTGTATTTCCAAAAAATAATTACGTTTTTTCTTCTAGAATAGCGTATAGATAAAAAAGTTTTTCTACATTTGCTTACAATATGATAAAAACAAGAACCATTTAGTAGTATGGAGAAAATTGATAAACTTGACAAACAGATTCTGGAGATTATCTCACAGAACGCCAGAATCCCGTTTAAAGACGTAGCTGCAGAATGTGGCGTATCACGTGCCGCCATTCATCAACGCGTACAGCGCCTGATTGACCTCGGCGTAATTATTGGTTCAGGCTACCATGTAAATCCGAAAAGCCTGGGTTACAGCACCTGCACTTATGTAGGAATCAAGCTGGAAAAAGGTTCCATGTATAAAAGTGTGGTAGCTGAATTGCAAAAGATTCCGGAAATTGTGGAATGTCATTTCACTACCGGTCCTTACACTATGCTGACCAAACTGTATTCAACCGATAATGAACACTTGATGGATTTGCTGAATTCCAAGATTCAGGAAATTCCGGGAGTTACTGCCACGGAAACACTGATTTCACTGGAACAGAGCATCAAGAAAGAAATTCCTATCCGTAAAGACCTCGAAGATTGATGGAAGGAATGGACGGCCTTCACTGGGAGGGCATACTCATCGGAATCTGCACGTTCCTGATTATCGGATTGTTTCATCCGATAGTGGTCAAAGCGGAATATTACTGGGGGACACGTTGCTGGTGGCTTTTTCTGGTGCTGGGCATCGCGGGCCTCATCGGTTCCATTCTGGTGGGCCAGATTTTAGTGTCTTCTCTATTGGGAGTCTTTTCGTTCTCCTCTTTCTGGACCATCAAGGAAATCTTCGAACAGCGTGAGCGTGTGCTGAAAGGCTGGTTCCCGATGAATCCGAAACGGAAGAAGGAATATGAACAGTAAAAATTTACGTACTTGAATATGAAAAAGGGATACCTCAGACGAGGGTCCCTTTTTTATTTTATCGTCTCAAAATCGCGACATCCATTTTATCGCAAATCCAAGTCACAAAGCGCAAACGCAAGAATAAAGTTTCTTCAGACACCGTACGTTTTTTATGTTTCCCTTATGCGAAACGTACGTTTTCCTATAGGGAAACATACGTTTCCGCCACGGGAGACGTACGTTTCCGGGCAGGGAAACGTAGAAAAGTGACTGACGTTTTCCTAATAACATGCAGTCATTCAACAAATTCTCTATTATAAGTCTACGTTTTCTTCCGGTGCATACTCCTGCAAGGTCAGTTCTCCCCGCAGCACACCCAGCGCATTCATGGCCAACGCTCCCATCTCATCTTCTCCGGGAATGACCACAATCGGAGCCAGCCCTTCCAGCCACTCCCGCAACCCGCGGATACAATAGTCATTGAAAGCGATACCCCCTGTCAAAATCACAGCATCGGTCTGTCCGTGAAGGGCAATATGCATGGCTCCAACTTGCTTGGCCACCGTGTAGAGCATGGCATCGAGCACCAGTTTATGGTTCTCTGCTCCGGCATGCGCCCAGCGGACAATGCTCTGTACGTCGGTAGTTCCCAAATGCGCCACCAGTCCCCCCCGGCCGTTAATCATCTTTCGGATTTCCGCATAGGTATATTTCCCGCTGAAACACAAATCAACCAACTGTCGGGCCGGCAATGTTCCTGCCCGTTCCGGACTGAAAGGGCCTTCCCCATTCAAGGCATTATTCACATCGACCACTTTCCCGTAATGATGCGCACTGACCGAGATGCCTCCCCCCAAATGGGCCACAATCAGGTTCAGCTCTTCATACTTCCGTCCGATACGGGCCGCATACCGCCGGGATACCGCCCGACTGTTCAGGGCATGAAAAATGGAGATACGGGGAAGCTCCGGAATACCGGAAATACGGGCCAGGTCGCGCAACTCATCCGTCACCACCGGGTCGGCCAGATATGACGGGCAACCCGCACAATGCGCTATCTCGTCGGCAATCCATGCCGCCAGGTTCGACGCATGTTCCATAGTGGCATGCCACAAGTCATGCTTGATACGTTCATTGATTTGATACACTCCTCCAGGAGTCGGTTTCAACAAGCCACCGCGCGCAATCACGGCATCAAAAGCAAGCGGAATGCCCGCCTTCTCCAGCGTATCATGCACATGCGCACGACGATACTCATACTGTTCGTTGATATGGTGAAAGCCCGCCAGCTCCTTGGACGGATGTGCAATGCTTTCACGCCACACGGGATTCTCATTCTCATAGACTGCCAGCTTCGTGGAAGTGGAGCCCGGATTAATGACAAGTATTTTCATAAGGTCAGGTCTTATTCTTTTCGCGCCCCTGCCAGGCAAGCCAGTACCAGACTGTAGTATTTGGAGTTACCAGAGTCACTCCGCGAAGGCACCACCACCGGTGCAAGAGTTCCGGTGAGCATGCCTGCCATGTTCGCATCGCCAAACAGGGACAAGGTTTTGTAAAACGTATTGCCCGATTCGATATTGGGGAAAATCAGAATATCCGCATTGCCGACTACGGGAGAAGAAAGGCCTTTTATCTCCCCGCTATGCTTGTCGCAGGCAGTCTTGGCATCCATCGGTCCGTCGATAAAGACGTGTCCGAAACGTCCCTCCTGCGCTTCTTTCTTGAGTTCCACATAACTCAAGGTATGGGGAAACTTCTCATTGACTTTTTCCGTACAGTGAACAAGTGCTACCCGAGGCTCCTCGCAGCCCAGCTTACGGCACAAATCCAAATCGTAGGTAATCATTGCCCGGAACTGTTCCAAAGTGGGCCGTGGTATGACTGCCGCATCCGAGAAAAACAGCAGCTTGTGATACAAGGGAATCTGTGCCACAGCCACATGGCTTAGCACACCTCCTTCGGGCAACAGGCCTTCTCCTTTCTTCAATACCGCCCGCAAGAGGTTGTCTGTGTTGATGAGTCCTTTCATCAACACTTCGGCTTCGCCCGTACGTACCAACTGCACGGCCAATGCTGCCGCTTCATCGGGAGTACCCGCTTCGTAGATATGCACAAAATCGGGAGAAGCCGACCGCAAGTCGAGGGCCTCCTTTAAGTGGGCTGAATCCGTCACCAAAAGGTATTCGGCTATTTCCTCTCTCAGGCTGCGGATAATCACATACTCCGTGTGCGGGTCGTTCGGGCAGACCACCGCCACTTTCCGCCGTATGCTGCGCGAACGCAGGCAGTTCACCATCTGAGAAAGGGTTCGAATCAGTTCCATATCATTAGATTTTAAACAAATATGAGAAAATAATTTGAATAACCTTCTATCTGAGATGCTAATTAATGCTATACGCTCTGGAAGAGAGGTATAAACAAAAAAACAAATTAACGACTTTATCCTCTTTATTGTGCCATAAATTCACAAGTTCTCTCTATATTTGCCTAACTTGCTAAAAAAGGACACACGCATGAAAACAAATTTTTCTTTCGATATTCAAGCCCTCGATGAGAGGATTCACAGCCGTTTCCCCAACCACAAGGAAGCGCCGCTCATCGGACTGACGGGAAACTTCAGCGACGGCAACCTGACCCTGGCACCAGGCTACTACCAGTCCATCATTCAGGCAGGAGGTGTGCCGGTGGTAATTCCTCCTTACGAGGATGTCGACTTACTTATCAACACCCTTGAACATCTGGACGGACTGCTGCTCACAGGCGGAGGTGACCTGAATCCGCTTTTCTTGCAGGAAGAGCCGATTCGGGAACTCCACAGCATCAACCCTTACCGCGACCGACAGGAACTGCTGCTGACGCGTCTGGCAGCTCACCGACAGATTCCGATATTGGGTATCTGCCGCGGTATCCAAGTGCTCAACGCAGCCCTGGGCGGTACACTCTATCAGGACATTTATGCACAAAAAGAAACGCCGTCTATCAAACACAGTCAGGACTTGGAACGGAGTTTTCCGTCACACCGGGTAGAACTGGCAGAAGGCAGTCTGCTGGCCCGTATCCTAAACGCCAAGGAGGTAGCCGTAAACTCCTTCCACCACCAAGCGGTAAAAAAGCCGGCACCCGGTTTCCGGGTATCCGCTACGGCACCCGACGGGGTGATAGAAGCCATTGAAAGTACGGAATATAAATCGATACTGGGCGTACAGTGGCATCCGGAATGTTTTATCCTGAATCAGGACAAATGCATGATGCCGCTCTTCGGATGGCTCGTCCGCGAAGCCCGTTCGTTCCGGAAAGCCAAGGAGCTGCACCAGCGTCTGCTGATTCTGGATACACATTGTGACACTCCGATGTTTTTCGACCAGCACATCCGCTTTGATACGCGCGACCCGAAAATCAAGGTCGATCTGCACAAGATGACGGAAGGACGACAGGACGCGACCATCATGGTAGCTTATCTGGAACAAAAGGAACGGACGGACGAAGCCTTATTGGCAGCTACAGCCAAAGCCGACCGTCTGCTGAATGAAATTGAGGAAATGGTGGCCAAGAATTGTACGGCAGTGGACATCGCGTATACGCCCGACGACTTATACCGTTTGAAACGGGAAGGCAAGAAGGCCATCATGCTGGGAATTGAAAACGGGTATGCCATCGGAAAAGACCTCAGCCGGGTAGAACATTTCCGCAAACGGGGAGTAGTGTACATGACGCTCTGCCACAACGGGAACAACGACATCTGCGGGTCGGCCCGCCGCAACGAGGAAAACTTGGGAGTCACTCCTTTCGGTGAACAGGTGATTCGGGAAATGAACCGTCTGGGCATGATGGTGGACTTGTCGCACAGTGGCGAACGGACCTTCTATGACACGCTCGACATCAGCAGCCAGCCGGTGGTCTGCTCACATTCTTCCAGCCGTGCGCTCTGCAACCATCCGCGCAATCTGACCGATGACCAGCTCCGTGCCATTGCCCGGAAGGGGGGTGTGGTACAAGTCTGCCTGTACAGCGGATTCCTCCGCACTGACCGCCCGGCGCACATCTTGGATGCCATCGAGCACCTGAACCACATGGTGAACGTGATGGGTATCGAACATGTGGGCATCGGCAGTGATTTCGATGGCGACGGGGGCATCATCGGGTGCAACGATTCCTCGGAGATGATTAACTTCACCCGCCAACTGCTGCACGAACGTTACAGTGAGGAAGACATCCGCCGCATCTGGGGTGGCAATTTCCTGCGCGTCATGCAACAAGTGCAGGAAAGTGGTTCCTACAAATAAAGTTTAAAACGTATTTACGGCTGCAAGGGGTGTGCGAAAATAAGTTTACCTTTGCAGCGCAAACTAAATGAAGGTATTATGATTTCAATAAAAAATCTGCTGATTGTAAGTGCCTTGATAACGGGAGGAACTTTCATCTCCTGTGGAAGCGGTACGAAAAACAGTCAGCAAACTGAAGAAACGGAAGCCACAATTGTGCAGGCTCCGGCTTTCAATGCCGACAGTGCATACGCGTATGTAGCCGCACAGGTAGCCTTCGGACCTCGCGTACCTAATACGGAGGCGCATCGCAGATGCGGGGATTACCTGGCCGCCCAATTGAAAAAATTCGGGGCTACCGTCTACAACCAGCAGGCCGACCTGATTGCCTACGATGGCACAATCCTGAAATCACGCAATATCATCGGAGCTTATCAACCGGAAAACAAGAAACGGGTGATGCTCTGTGCGCACTGGGACTGCCGACCGTATGCCGACCAGGATGAAGAGGCCAATCATCGGAAAGCGATTGACGGAGCCAACGACGGGGCCAGCGGCATAGGTGTATTATTGGAAATCGCCAGACAGATTCAGCAGCAGGCACCGCAAGTAGGCATCGACATCGTATTCTTCGATGCAGAAGATTACGGTACGCCGGAGTTCTACAAAGGGACTTACAAGCCTGACACTTGGTGCCTGGGCTCTCAATACTGGGGACGTATCCCTCACGTACCTGATTACAAGGCACGTTTCGGCATCCTGCTGGACATGGTAGGTGGAAAGAATGCCACATTCTACTACGAAGACTATTCCAAACGGACGGCCAATAATGCCATGAAGAAAATCTGGAAGATGGCCGAGCATTTGGGCTATGGCAACTACTTCATCAAGGAAGACGGGGGACAGATTACCGATGACCACCTTTATGTGAACCAATACCGCCAGATTCCCTGTGTAGACATCATCCACTATGACACACAGAGCAACACAGGTTTTAACCCGACCTGGCACACGTTGGATGATACGCTTGAAAATATTGACAAAGCCACACTTCAAGCCGTAGGACAAACGGTGATGGGCGTGATTTATAACGAAAAATAATTAAACCATATCACAATGAAAACAATCAATGAACTCCAGGACGAAGTAATCGAAGAATTCAGTGACTTCGACGATTGGATGGACAAATACCAACTGCTGATTGACCTGGGCAACGACCAGCAACCGCTTGACCCGAAATACAAAACAGAACAGAACTTGATTGACGGCTGCCAGAGCCGGGTATGGCTCCAAGCTGACCTGGTGGACGGAAAAGTAGTATTCCAGGCTGAAAGTGACGCTCTGATTGTCAAAGGTATCATCTCTCTGCTGATTCAGGTCGTATCAGGTCATACTCCAGATGAGATCTTGAATGCGGACCTATACTTCATTGAAAAAATAGGATTAAAAGAACATCTGTCTCCGACCCGCAGTAACGGTCTGCTGGCCATGGTGAAACAGATGCGTATGTATGCCTTGGCATTTAAGGCCAAAATGGAGGAAAAAGCATAAAAACCACTTCACGCTTAAAACATACAAAGGCTTGTGAGAACGAATTACTATATCTCACAAGCCTTTGTCGTACTCCACCAATTATATGCCCTTAAAGGGGCTGAAAACGATAGAATTCTCCCATAAGACCTATCGTAACCTAAATATGAATTATTCTCGTACAGCCTAAACAGTATTGGTGAGAACTACAATTTCTTAATAGTATTCATAAAACGGCTAGTACATACCCCTTTCCTGTTTCAACTGGCTGCACCAGTAGCCAAAATCACACCCTAAAACGACACACAACCCGGCAATGACGACACAAGCCAGTGGACACCATTCACATAACCGCTTCTTCTTATGCTGTTAGTCTGTCGGCTGAATCGGACAGAGCTTTACTATAGCCCGACAATGGGCTTTTCAAGCTGTTTACGGCATTTTTAAACACTTCAATCGTTATCCGCCTTTCTCTACGTTGCATCCTCTATTATACGCTTCATTTCCTGAAACACCAGTCCGATGTAAACATTCGGTGAACTATAGGTATCAAATGCAGGTGAGAATGTGGACACGAAAACCATTAGGAAACAAAACGGCCACACCATGCGGCACATCTTCTTCAGGGGAAGATGCCGTGACTGTCTGTTTAAAACTGATGGGAGCCAATTCCTGCTTTACACTAATCCTGCAAACAGAACAGTTTTTACGCCAATAATGATAAGTCGGATAAGTTACACCTATCTGTTGCAGGTACGACTTCAACAGCAGGACGCCTGATTGTACCTGCCATTCCAATTCGTCAAATTCCAGTCTGTTCATAATAATCCCCCTCAGGAGCATCATCTGCTTTTTCAACCTCAAAAGATATTAAACTTACCTCAAGCATACCCACAAGCTAGATTAGGATTTCCACCCTACCATAAGCAACATAATTTATCCAATTGTGCTGCAACAAAAATAAAAAAGAGGATGTGTCAAAATGATGCATCCTCTTTTTCGTTATATAATC
>URWA01000035.1 GCA_900551445.1 uncultured Bacteroides sp.
CTTTATCTATCTGCCGGTATTGAGTGTGTCGGGTACGATTCGGAAAACCATACGGAGAAAAAGGAAATAGTATCAAATATAAGTTTTATTGTTTGTAAAAGAAAAAACCGCTGAATAACTGTATTCAGCGGTTTTCATGATTTTTCGTTGTTAAAAGTGGTGCCAACGGGAATCGAACCAGTGACACAAGGATTTTCAGTCCTTTGCTCTACCAACTGAGCTATGGCACCGTGGTTTTGCGTGTGCAAAGATAGGTCAAAAACTTGAATCTCCAAAATAATCGGGGCGAAAAAGAGAAAAAATAATTTTTTATGAAAAAAAACCGTTTTTCTTTTGCAGGTATTAAAATTATATCTACCTTTGCAACCGCAAACGACAAACAAACGTTGCAATCGGAATGTAGCGCAGTTGGTAGCGCACTACGTTCGGGACGTAGGGGTCGGGCGTTCGAGTCGCCTCATTCCGACGAAAAGCGGCAGATGATTTCTATCATTTGCCGCTTTTTCATACTACTCTCCCTGTATAAATAATTCGGTTATTATTTTGTGTGACATGAGATTATTTATATCTTTGCAAGTGATTGGATGAAAAAGGTGGAGGGGCGATTAAGCTCCTTTTTTTGTTCTTAATAGTTAATACATGATAGATAAAAACGTTGTAGCTCGGATTGTAGAGGAGTGGCTGGCAGACAAAAGCTATTTCCTGGTCGACGTGAATGTGAGCCCCGATGACAAGATTGTAGTGGAAATCGACCACGCAGAGGGCGTGTGGATAGACGACTGTGTGGAACTGAGTCGTTACATCGAGTCAAAATTAAGTCGTGAAGAAGAAGATTACGAACTGGAGGTCGGTTCTGCGGGAATCGGTCAGCCGTTCAAGGTCCTGCAGCAGTATCTGGCCCATGTGGGATGTGAGGTCGAAGTGATGGACAAGTCCGGCAAGAAATGGACCGGCGTGCTGACGGATGCCAATGAAGAGAACTTTACCCTTACGGTAGAGGTGAAGGTAAAACCGGAAGGAGCCAAACGCCCGAAGCTGGTGGAACAGAATGTAACTTTTACGTATGATGAGATAAAATACACCAAATACTTAATTAGCTTTAAATAATTATGGCCAAAAAAGAAGAAACAGTCAGCTTGATTGACACATTCTCGGAATTTAAGGAGTTGAAGAATATTGACCGCACCACCATGGTGAGCGTGTTGGAAGAATCATTCCGCAGCGTGATTGCGAAGATGTTCGGTACAGATGAAAACTATGATGTGATTGTAAATCCGGATAAGGGGGACTTTGAAATCTGGCGTAACCGTGAAGTGGTGGCAGATGACGAACTGACGAATCCCAACCTGCAGATTACTCTGTCGGAAGCACGTAAGATCGATGCATCATACGAGGTGGGTGAGGAAGTGACCGATGAAGTGATTTTTGAGAAATTCGGCCGCCGCGCGATTCTGAATCTTCGCCAGACACTGGCTTCGAAGATTCTGGAACTGGAAAAAGACAGCTTGTACAACAAATATATTGATAAAGTGGGTACCGTCATCAGTGCGGAAGTTTATCAGATATGGAAGAAGGAAATCCTGTTGCTGGACGATGAAGGTAACGAACTGCTGTTGCCGAAGACAGAACAGATTCCGAGCGATTTCTACCGGAAGGGAGAAACAGCCCGTGCGGTAGTGGCCCGTGTGGACAACAAGAACAACAATCCGAAGATTATTTTGAGCCGTACTTCTCCGGTGTTCCTGCAGCGCTTGTTCGAACAGGAAGTACCTGAAATCAATGACGGGTTGATTACCATCAAGAAAATTGCCCGTATCCCGGGTGAACGTGCCAAGATTGCCGTAGAGTCATACGACGAACGGATTGATCCGGTAGGTGCTTGTGTAGGTGTGAAGGGTTCCCGTATTCATGGTATCGTCCGTGAACTGCGTAACGAAAATATCGATGTCATTAACTATACATCCAATACGCAGCTGTTTATCCAGCGTGCCTTGAGCCCGGCTAAAGTTTCTTCCATCGTTATGCACGAGGATGAAAAGAGAGCTGAAGTTTACCTGAAGCCGGAAGAAGTGTCTTTGGCTATCGGTAAGGGCGGATTGAACATCAAGTTGGCCAGCATGCTGACAGAATACACGATTGACGTATATCGTGAACTGGGCGAGGATGCAGGCACCGACGAGGATATCTACCTGGACGAATTCAAGGATGAGATTGATGAGTGGGTTATCAATGCCATCAAGGGTATCGGTATCGATACGGCGAAAGGCGTATTGAATGCTCCGCGTGAGATGTTGATTGAAAAGGCAGACCTGGAAGAAAATACGGTGGACGATGTCCTGAGAATTTTAAAAGCAGAGTTTGAGGAATAACGCTTTGAAGCGGTAAACAGAGGAGAATGAATTTCATTCTCGTCTGCTTATTTATCTGTGACTGATATAATATTTCCCCTGAACTCTATTAAAATGTGATGAATTATGACTATAAGATTGAATAAAGTAACAAGAGATTTGAATGTCGGAATAACCACGGTCGTAGACTTTTTGCAGAAAAAAGGCTATACGGTCGAGGCTAATCCAAATACCAAAATTACCGAGGAACAGTATGCTGTGCTGGTGAAAGAGTTCAGCAAGGACAAAGATTTGAAAATAGAGTCGGAGAAAATTATTCAGGAGCGGCAAAATAAAGACCGAAACAAGGCTTCTGTTTCTATCGAAGATATCCACCCGGAATTGAAAAAGACGGAGGTGATAGAAACGGTGGTTCCGGAAGATGTGCGTCCTAAATTCAAGCCTGTAGGAAAGATAGACTTGGATACACTGAAAAGGAAGAAGAAACCGGCTGTGGTTGAGCCTGCTGAAGTTCCTGCCGCGCAGGAAGGGCCAGCTAAGCCAGAACCTGAAAATAAAGAACCTGAGGTAGAGAAGGTGGAAAAGGTGGAAACGGTGGAAGTTCCCATCCCGCAGCAACCTCAGCAAGTAGAAAAAGAAGAAACGAAACAGCCGGAGATAAAGGCAGAAGAATTGAAATCAGCGCCGATGGAAGAAGAAAAAAAGCAACAAACCGTTCAGGAAAATAAAGAAGACGAAGTTTTTAAAATTCGCCCGACAGAATTTAAATCAAAGATTAATGTAGTAGGCCAAATCGATTTGGCTGCATTGAACCAGTCAACCCGCCCGAAGAAGAAATCGAAGGAGGAGAAGAAAAAAGAGAGAGAGGAAAAGGACAAGTTGCGCCAGGAACAGCGCAAGCAAATGAAAGATGCCATTATCAAGGAAATCCGAAAAAGTGATGATAAAACAGACAAGGGTGGCCTGAACGATGAGGCTTCGAAAAAGAAAAAACGTAACCGGATCAACAAGGAACGTGTAGACATCAACAATGCTTCGGCCAATGTGGGTGGTGCTCCACGCAATGAGAAGGGTGGCAAGTCGAACCAGAACCAGTCACAAGGCGGAAAGCATAACAAGGACCGTTTCAAGAAACCGGTGGTAAAACAGGAGGTCAGCGATGAGGATGTAGCTAAACAAGTGAAGGAAACGCTTGCCCGCCTGACCAACAAAGGAAAGAATAAGGCTGCTAAGTACCGTAAGGAAAAACGTGAGAATATCCAGAACCGCCAGTTGGAACAGGAAGAACTGGAACAGGAAGAAAGCAAGGTATTGAAGCTGACAGAATTCGTGACGGCCAACGAGCTGGCCAACATGATGGACGTACCCGTTACGCAAGTTATCTCTACTTGTATGAGCGTGGGTATCATGGTGTCTATCAACCAGCGTCTGGATGCGGAAACCATCAACCTGGTAGCCGAAGAATTTGGATTTAAGACAGAATATGTGAGCGCCGAAGTGGCACAGGCTGTAGAGGAAGAGGCCGATGCCGAAGAAGACTTGCAGCCGCGTGCACCGATTGTCACGGTGATGGGACACGTAGACCACGGTAAGACTTCTTTGCTGGACTACATCCGTAAGGCGAATGTGATTGCCGGTGAAGCCGGTGGTATTACCCAGCATATCGGTGCCTATAACGTGAAACTGGAAGACGGTCGTCGTATCACTTTCCTGGATACGCCGGGACACGAAGCCTTTACGGCCATGCGTGCCCGTGGTGCGAAGGTGACCGACGTGGTGATCATCATTGTGGCTGCCGATGATAACGTGATGCCGCAGACCAAAGAGGCCATCAACCATGCCATGGCGGCAGGTGTACCTATCGTGTTTGCCATCAATAAGATTGATAAACCGAATGCCAATCCGGACCGAATCAAGGAAGAACTGGCTGCCATGAACTTCCTGGTGGAAGAATGGGGCGGAAAGTACCAGTCACAGGATATCTCGGCAAAGAAGGGTACGGGTGTACACGAATTGCTGGAAAAAGTGTTGCTGGAAGCCGAAATGCTGGATCTGAAAGCTAATCCGAACCGGAAGGCTACAGGTTCCATCATTGAATCTTCTTTGGACAAGGGACGTGGTTATGTGGCTACGGTACTGGTTTCCAACGGAACCTTGCATGTAGGCGATATTGTGCTGGCCGGAACTTCATACGGTAAGGTAAAGGCGATGTTCAACGAACGTAACCAGCGCATGAAAGAGGCCGGTCCTTCTGAACCGGTGCTGATTCTGGGATTGAACGGTGCGCCGGCTGCGGGTGATACATTCCATGTATTGGATACGGAACAGGAAGCCCGTGAAATTGCCAACAAGCGTGAACAGTTGCAGCGTGAACAGGGCTTGCGTACCCAGAAGATGCTGACCCTTGACGAAGTGGGCCGCCGTCTGGCACTGGGTGACTTCCACGAACTGAATGTCATCGTGAAAGGTGACGTGGACGGTTCTGTAGAAGCCTTGAGCGATTCGTTGATCAAACTGTCTACCGAACAGATTCAGGTGAATGTCATCCACAAAGGTGTGGGACAGATTTCCGAATCGGATGTGTCACTGGCTGCCGCTTCCAATGCCATTATCGTAGGTTTCCAGGTTCGTCCGTCAGGAAACGCCGCGAAACTGGCTGAACAGGAAGGTGTGGATATCCGCAAGTATTCTATTATTTACGATGCGATTGAAGAAGTGAAATCGGCCATGGAAGGTATGCTGGCCCCGACTTTGAAGGAACAGGTGACTGCTACCATCGAAGTACGCGAAGTGTTCAACATCAGCAAGGTGGGTATGGTAGCCGGTGCGGTAGTAAAGACCGGAAAGGTGAAACGTACCGACAAGGCTCGTCTGATTCGCGACGGTATCGTCATCTTTACGGGTTCAATCAATGCCCTGAAACGTTTCAAGGACGATGTGAAGGAAGTGGGTACCAACTTTGAATGTGGTATCAGCCTGACGAACTGCAACGACCTGAAGGTGGGTGACGTGATTGAAACTTTCGAAGAAGTGGAAGTAAAGCAGACATTGTAAAGACATACGTCTGACCATTGTTTGGGTGCAAATAAATACATTTGTCATTCAGAGCAAAGCGAAGAATCTTGTATTCACCCATCAGGCATGGGCACAAGTTCTTCGCTTTGTTTTTTAATTTACGCATAGGATGGAGACACTCGACTGGATAATTGTAGCCGTACTGGCTATGGGAGCCGTTTCAGGTTTTATGAAAGGCTTTCTCAAGCAACTGGCTTCCATTGTGGGGCTGGTGGCCGGATTGCTGGTGGCACGTGCCTTGTTTGCCGGTTTGGGCGAGCAACTGGCGGTGAAGGTAGGGACTTCCGTGACTTTCGGGCAGATACTGGCCTTCCTGCTGATTGGACTGGTCGTACCGCTGGGGTTGTCTCTGTTGGCATCGACATTGACAAGAATCGTGGAATGGATCAACCTGGGCTTCGTGAACCGTTGGCTGGGGGCTGGATTGGGTACGCTTAAATATCTCCTGATAATCAGTGTGGTGATTCATTTTGTCGATTTTGCAGACTCTAAAGATAACTTAATACATTCAACCACTAAAAGGAGTTCGTTGTTATATTATCCGATAAAGGATTTTTCCGGCTTCTTTTATCCGGTGATAGAAAACCTAAAAGAGAAATTTATAGAAACAGATAATAATCAGATTTGATATGCAATTAGAACCCAACAAATATGTGAAGGAACTGACGCAGGAGAAGTACAAATATGGCTTCACCACGGATGTTCACACAGATATCATAGAGAAGGGACTGAACGAGGAGGTCGTACGGCTGATTTCTTCCAAGAAGGGAGAACCCGACTGGTTGCTTGAGTTCCGCTTGAAGGCGTTCCGCTATTGGCAGACACTGGAGATGCCTACATGGGCGCATTTGAATATTCCGGAGATAGATTATCAGGCTATTTCGTATTATGCAGATCCGACGAAGAAGAAAGACGGGCCGAAAAGTCTGGATGAGGTGGATCCGGAACTGTTGAAGACTTTCGACAAACTGGGTATTCCGTTGGAGGAACGTATGGCCCTGAGTGGTATGGCCGTGGATGCGGTCATGGACTCGGTGTCTGTAAAGACAACCTTCAAGGAGACTTTGATGGAAAAAGGTATTATCTTCTGCTCCATCAGTGAGGCGGTGCGTGAACATCCGGATTTGGTGAAGAAATACCTGGGCTCGGTAGTGGGCTATCGGGATAATTTTTTTGCCGCATTGAATTCGGCGGTGTTCAGTGACGGATCGTTCGTGTACATCCCGAAAGGGGTACGGTGTCCGATGGAGCTGTCCACTTATTTCCGTATCAATGCAGCCAATACGGGGCAGTTTGAACGCACCCTGATTGTGGCCGACGACGACAGTTACGTGTCTTACCTGGAAGGATGTACGGCGCCGATGCGTGACGAGAACCAGCTCCATGCTGCTATCGTGGAAATCGTGGTGCTCGACCGTGCGGAAGTGAAATATTCTACCGTGCAGAACTGGTATCCGGGTGATGCGGAAGGCAAGGGAGGTGTGTATAACTTTGTGACCAAGCGAGGCAACTGCAAAGGGGTAGACAGCAAACTTTCCTGGACGCAGGTGGAAACGGGTTCCGCCATTACGTGGAAATATCCGAGCTGTATCTTGAGCGGGGATAATTCTACGGCAGAGTTCTATTCTGTGGCCGTGACCAACAACTATCAGCAGGCCGATACGGGTACCAAGATGATTCACCTGGGCAAGAATACCCGTTCTACGATTGTGAGCAAGGGTATCAGTGCCGGAAAGAGCCAGAACTCTTACCGGGGGCTGGTGCGTGTGGCCGAAAAGGCAGACAATGCCCGAAACTACAGCCAGTGTGACTCTTTGCTGCTGGGAAGCCAGTGCGGGGCACATACCTTCCCTTATATGGACATTCACAATGAAACGGCGGTGGTAGAGCATGAGGCAACCACGTCGAAGATTTCCGAAGACCAGATTTTCTATTGCAACCAGCGAGGAATCACTACGGAAGATGCCGTGGGACTGATTGTGAACGGCTATGCAAAGGAAGTGCTCAACAAATTGCCGATGGAGTTTGCCGTAGAGGCGCAGAAATTGCTGTCTGTATCGTTGGAAGGCAGTGTGGGATAAATATAAAATTAAAGTATTATGTTAGAGATAAAGAATTTACATGCCAGCATCAATGGCAAAGAGATATTGAAAGGAATTAACCTGACCGTAAAGTCGGGAGAAGTTCATGCGATCATGGGACCGAACGGTTCAGGAAAGAGTACGTTGAGCAATGTCCTGGTGGGACATCCGGCTTATGAAGTGACAAAGGGTTCAGTGACTTTCGACGGCAAGGACCTGCTGGCCTTGAGTCCGGCCGACCGCAGCCACGAAGGACTGTTCCTGTCGTTCCAGTATCCGGTGGAAATTCCGGGCGTAAGCATGGTGAACTTCATGCGTGCGGCCGTCAACGAGCAGCGGAAATATAAAGGACTGCCGGCGCTGACTGCCAGCGAGTTCCTGAAACTGATGCGCCAGAAAAGAGAAATCGTGGAACTGGACAGCAAGCTGGCCAACCGTTCCGTGAATGAGGGTTTCTCTGGTGGAGAGAAGAAGCGGAATGAGATTTTCCAGATGGCCATGCTGGAGCCGAAGCTGAGCATCCTGGATGAAACGGACTCCGGATTGGACATCGATGCCCTGCGCATTGTGGCCGAAGGAGTGAACAAGTTGAAAACGCCGGAAACCAGCTGCATCGTGATTACACACTATCAGCGTCTGCTCGACTACATCAAGCCGGATATTGTACACGTGCTTTACAAAGGCCGTATCGTGAAAACGGCAGGTCCTGAACTGGCTCTGGAACTGGAAGAAAAAGGTTACGATTGGATTAAGAAAGAACTGGGAGAATAAGCATGAAAGCAGAACAGCAATATATTGACCTTTTCACGCAGTGCGAGGCGATGATTTGCCGGCATAGTGCCGAGGCGCTGAATGTGCCCCGTGCCAAAGCTTTCGCCGACTTTGAACAGCTGGGCTTTCCCACTCGCAAGCAGGAAAAGTATAAATACACGGAGGTGGGCAAGTATTTTGCCCCGAATTATGGACTGAACCTGAACCGGCTGGAGATTCCGGTCAATCCGTATGAGGTGTTCAAGTGTGATGTGCCCAACATGAGCACGTCGCTCTATTTCGTGGTGAACGATGCGTTTGACAAGCATGTGCATCCTTCGGCCCAACTGCCGGAAGGTGTGTATTTCGGGAGTTTGAAAGACATGGCCGAACAGCGTCCGGAACTGGTAAAGAAATATTACGGAAAGTTGGCCGATACTTCGAAAGATGCGTTGGCTGCCTTCAATACGATGTTTGCCCAGGATGGTGTGTGCATGTATGTGCCGAAGAACGTCGTAATGGAACGTCCGATACAGTTAGTGAATATTCTGCGGGCAGACGTAGACTTTATGGTGAACCGCCGGGTGCTGATTATCCTGGAGGAAGGGGCACAGGCCAAGCTGTTGGTATGTGACCACGCCATGGACAATGTGAACTTCCTTTCTACGCAGGTGGTGGAAGTCTTTGCCGGAGAAAATTCAGTGTTCGACCTGTATGAGCTGGAAGAAACCCATAACAGTACGGTACGCTTCAGCAACTTGTATGTACATCAGGAGGCCGGAAGCAATGTGCTGTTGAACGGGATGACCCTGCACAACGGAACTACCCGCAATACGACGGAAGTTACGCTGGCCGGAAAGGGAGCGGAAATCAACTTGTGCGGAATGGCCATTGCCGACGCGAATGAGCAGGTGGATAACAATACTTTCATCGACCACAAGGTGTCCGACTGTACCAGCAATGAGTTGTTTAAATATGTGCTTGATGACCAGGCTGTAGGCGCATTTGCCGGTAAAGTGCTGGTGCGTGAAGGTGCGCAGCATACATCTTCCCAGCAGACCAACCGGAACTTGTGTGCTACCCGTGAGGCACGGATGTACACTCAGCCGCAGTTGGAGATTTATGCCGACGATGTGAAATGTTCGCACGGAGCTACGGTGGGCCAGTTGGATGAGAATGCCCTGTTCTACATGCAGCAGCGAGGCATCAGTCTGAAGGAAGCCCGCCTGTTGCTGATGTTTGCATTTGTGAATGAGGTGATTGACCATATCCGCATGGATGCGTTGAAAGACCGCCTGCATCTGTTGGTAGAGAAACGCTTCCGTGGTGAACTGAACAAATGTCAGGGCTGTGCCATCTGTAAATAAAGGGACAGACGAATATAATTATATTTAAGCGAGAATTTATGCAGTACGATGTCAACAAGATAAGGGAAGATTTTCCCATCCTTTCACGGACCGTGTATGGAAAGCCGCTGATTTATCTGGACAACGGAGCCACGACCCAGAAACCTCGTTGTGTGGTGGAATCCATTACAGACGAATACTATTCGGTGAATGCCAACGTACATCGTGGGGTACATTTCCTTTCCCAGCAGGCTACGAACCTGCATGAGGCTTCGCGCGAGACCGTGCGTAAGTTCATTCATGCGCGCAGTACCTCGGAGATTGTCTTTACGCGTGGAACGACCGAGAGCATCAATCTGGTGGCTTCTTCCTTTGTAGACAGCCAGATGAAAGAAGGTGACGAGGTGATTGTTTCAGTCATGGAGCATCACAGCAACATTGTTTCATGGCAGCTTCAGGCAGCCCGGAAGGGGATTGTGCTGAAAGTGATTCCGATGAACGACCGTGGTGAACTGCTGTTGGATGAATACAAGAAACTTTTCTCGGAAAAGACGAAACTGGTTTCCGTGGCGCACGTGTCGAATGTGCTGGGTACCATCAATCCGGTGAAGGAAATCATTGACTTTGCCCATTCACAGGGGGTTCCTGTACTGGTGGACGGTGCACAGAGTATTCCCCACATGACAGTGGACGTGCAGGCATTGGATGCCGATTTTTATGTGTTCAGCGGACATAAGGTATATGGTCCTACGGGAATTGGTGTCCTTTATGGAAAAGAGGCATGGCTGGAGAAGCTGCCTCCTTACCAGGGAGGAGGGGAGATGATCCAGAACGTGTCGTTTGAAAAAACGACCTTTAATGAACTTCCTTTCAAGTTTGAGGCAGGTACGCCCGACTATATCGGTTCCACCGCGTTGGCAAAAGCATTGGATTACGTGTCGGCCATCGGCATGGACCGTATTGCGGCCTATGAGCACGAACTGACCCAGTATGCGATGAAACGTTTGAAGGAAATCCCGGGCATGCGGATTTTTGGAGAGGCGGAGCAGAAGGGTGGCGTCATTTCATTCCTGGTGGGCAACATCCATCATTTTGATATGGGCACGCTGCTCGACCGTTTGGGAATTGCCGTACGTACCGGTCATCACTGTGCGGAACCGTTGATGCATAGATTAGGCATTGAAGGCACCGTACGTGCTTCTTTCGGCTTGTATAATACAAAAGAGGAAGTTGATGCACTGGTGGCTGGTATTCAGCGTGTGAGCCAGATGTTTGCTTGAGTGAAGAACGCTTGAGTGAAAAAATAAAATCTCCCGGCTGGTTTTCCTGGAAAGGAAAATCGGTCGGGAGAGTTTTTATATGGGTCTGTCAGCGGACAGCCATCGTAGCGTTTGCCAGCCATTCTTTTTGTGCCTGAGGCAGGAACGGAGAAAGTGAGGTGTACACTTGCTGGTGATAGCTGTTCAACCATTCCTTTTCTTCCGGACTGAGCAATTCCGGCAAGAGCGGCTTGAGGTCGATCGGACACAGGGTGAGCGGTTCGAATTTGTAGAACTCACCAAATTCAGTCGTCTGGTCTTTGACTATCAGCATGGTGTTTTCTGTACGTACCCCGTAGCGTCCGGCTTTGTACACGCCCGGTTCGTTGGTCACTGTCATTCCCGGCAGGAGCAGGGCCGGCATGTGGTTCATGCGGAACTGATGAGGCCCTTCGTGTACGTTGAGGAAATGGCCTACTCCATGCCCCGTTCCGTGTCCGTAGTTCATGCCTGCCTTCCAGATGAACTGACGGGCCAGCACATCCAGTTGCGTGCCGCAAGTGCCATACGGGAAGTGTGCCATGGAAAGCTGGATGAATCCTTTCAAAATCAAGGTATAGTCTTTCTTCTGGTCTTCGGTGACAGGACCCAGGGAGATGGTGCGGGTGATGTCGGTGGTGCCGTCCAGGTATTGTGCGCCACTGTCGAGCAGCAAGAATCCTTCCGGTTGCAGCGTGGCGGCTGTTTCTTCTGTCGCTTCATAATGTACGATGGCTCCGTGTGCCTGATAGCCGGCAATCGTATCGAAGCTGATGCCCTTGAAATCTTTCTGGGCCGCGCGGAAGGCATACAGTTGCTGGTCGATGGTGATTTCGGTTTCTTTCCCGCTCTTTACCGCCTCTTCCAGCCAGCAAAGGAAATTCACCATGGCCACACCATCGCGGAGCATGGCCTGATGGAAACCGGCAATTTCAGTCTCGTTCTTGATGGCCTTCATATATAAAACCGGAGAATCGTGGAGCAGGACTTTGCTGTGGAGGCTGGCTGCCTGATATAGTGCATAATTGGTAGAACCGGACAGTTGCAGGTTTTCTTCCTTATACTCTTCCAGATCTTGGGCCACCTGGGAATAGTCCTTGGCCTGTATCTGGTTCTCAGTCAGATAGCTGCGGGTCTCTGCTGTCAGCTTGTCGGGATGAATATAGAGGGTAGCAGCATCAGCCGTAATCAACAGATAGCCGACGAAGACCGGGTTGCAATGTACGTCCGTGCCTCTCATGTTCAAGACCCAGGCAATTTCATCCAAGGCTGAAATCAACAGACCTTTTGCCCCTTCCTCTTTGAGAGCTTTTCTTATCCGGCCGATTTTCTGCTTGCACGGTTCGCCGCTGTATTCCAGAGGAAGGATGAAAGGAGGGTCGAGGGGCAGGGAAGGACGGTCTTTCCATAATGTACGGAACGGGTCGTCCACGGTTACCAGCTCCAGTCCGTATGATTGAAGAGCCTTTTTCAGCTGCATGGCCTCGGAGATGCTGTTGACCCATCCGTCAATGCCGACCTTTTCGCCTGCTTTCAATACGCTTCCCAGCCATTCGGCGATGGAAGGTGTTTCCGGCAGCCGGTCTTTAAACAAAGTAAGACCGCTTCCTTGAAGTTGGTCGGCCGCTTGCAGGAAATAACGGGAATCGGTCCACAATCCGCCGTCGGACAAGGTGATGACCGCAATACCGGCAGAACCCGTGAAACCGGATATCCATTTCCGGCTTTCCCAATGCGCCGGTACATACTCGCCCGAATGAGGGTCGGTACTGGGAACAATAAAGGCAGAGATTCCCTCCGCAGCCATTTGCTTGCGTAAGGAATCAATTCTTTCAGCTATAAGATTCATGGTGTAAATGATAAAATAAAATATATAAACCTGTCAGGCAAAAATAATAAATCTGCCAGAAAAGGCCTCTTCAGTGTGCTCTTAATCTTTGATTTTTGAATAAAATATTCTGGAAAGTTTTGTAAATAAAGAAAGTATGTGTAATTTTGCGCCGCAAATTGACTGCGGAATAATTTAATAACAACATACTTAATTTTAAAAACATGATTGTAGTACCAGTAAAAGAAGGCGAAAACATTGAAAAAGCGCTGAAGAAATTCAAAAGAAAATTTGAAAAAACAGGTGTTGTAAAAGAACTGAGAAGCAGACAGCAGTATGACAAACCGTCTGTTTTGAAGAGACTTAAAATGGAACGTGCGATTTACGTTCAGAAAATGCATCAGAACGAAGATTAATAATTTCACGAAACATTTGAATTATTGAATTCTTTTTCATAAATTCGTTGCTGAGAATAAAAGCGATGTCTCTATGTGGAAAGATTCTTTTCTGAAGTATCTTCTTTTCGAAAGGAACTATTCGGAGAAAACGATTATAAGTTACGGAACAGATCTGGACGAATTTGAAGCATATTTCAAAGGGGTGGATGAGGAGCTTGATTTCGCAAAAGTGGATGCCGATTTAATCCGTGGATGGGTACTCTCATTGATGGAAGACGGTTGCGCGGAAACAACGGTGAACAGGAAACTGAGTTCGCTCCGGTCATTTTATCGCTATCTGTTACGCCAGAAGGCGGTAGCGGTGGACCCGGCTGCAAAAGTAGTCGGACCGAAGAAAAAGAAACCATTGCCGGTTTTCTTGAGGGATGAAGATATGGATTCGTTGCTTGAAGAAAAAGGCTTTGCGCAGACTTTTGAAGGAGTCCGTGACAGAACGATGTTGGAGGTGTTTTATTCAACGGGTATTCGTCGGGCGGAATTGATTGCTTTGAAAGATGCGGATGTGGATTTTTCTTCCTCAGTGATAAAGGTGACGGGGAAAAGAAATAAACAACGCCTGATTCCTTTTGGGGTGAGGTTGAAAGAGGTGCTGGAGTCTTATCTGGCAGCAAGAAATCGTTTTTATGCAGGGGAGTGCGGGACATTTTTTATCCGGAAAAAAGGAGAACCTTTGTCTCCGTCGTCTGTAAATTATATTGTGAAGCGATACCTGTCGAAGGTGGTGACGCTGAAGAAGAAAAGCCCACATGTGCTGCGGCATACTTTCGCAACCACGATGCTGAATCATCATGCAGAACTGGAAGCCGTGAAGGAGCTGCTGGGGCATGAGAGTTTGACTACCACTGAAGTGTACACACATACTACCTTTGAGGAGTTAAAACAAGTTTATGAACAAGCTCATCCTAGAGCGTAAAGAAAAGGAGGTTTTTATGGAAGTAAGAATTCAATCCATTCATTTCGATGCATCTGAAAGATTAGAGGCTTTTATTCAGAAAAAGGCCGAGAAGCTCGAGAAGTTTTGTGACAATATAAAGAAAGTAGAGGTGTCTTTGAAAGTAGTGAAACCTGAAACGGCAATGAACAAAGAGGCCGGTGTGCGTATTTTGGCGCTAAATTCAGAGTTTTACGCAGAAAAAGTAAGTGATACATTCGAAGAATCAATAGACGTGTGCATGGATGCACTGTCTAAGCAACTGATGAAAGCCAAAGAAAAACTTCAGGGAAAATAAAAAAGTTGCGCAAATGTTTTGTAATTAAAAAATAATATCTAACTTTGCAGCCGCTAAGTCGCGAAAAATAAGGCGGCTGCAAAGTTTTTTAAATCTCGCCTCTTTAGCTCAGTTGGCCAGAGCACGTGATTTGTAATCTCGGGGTCGTTGGTTCGAATCCGACAAGAGGCTCGAAGAAAAAGAGGTGGTGTTAACCATCTAATTTGAGAGTGGGGCAAATACCAGAGTGGCCAAATGGGGCAGACTGTAAATCTGCTGGCTTACGCCTTCGGTGGTTCGAATCCATCTTTGCCCACCAAATTTGCGGAAGTAGCTCAGTTGATAGAGCATTAGCCTTCCAAGCTGAGGGTCGCGGGTTTGAGTCCCGTCTTCCGCTCTCTTTTCTTCTTTTGCTGTTATAGCTCAGCGGTAGAGCACTTCCTTGGTAAGGAAGAGGTCCCGGGTTCAAGTCCCGGTAACAGCTCGTGAAATTGTAAAGCTGATTATTAATCAAAATAAATAAGTAAAGCTATGGCTAAAGAGAAATTTGAACGCACCAAACCGCATGTGAACATTGGTACGATTGGTCACGTTGACCACGGTAAAACAACTTTGACTGCTGCTATCACTAAAGTATTGGCAGAAAGAGGTTTCACTAAAGCTGACGAAATCAAGTCTTTCGATCAGATCGATAACGCTCCGGAAGAAAAGGAACGTGGTATTACCATCAATACTTCTCACGTAGAGTATGAAACTGCAAATCGTCACTATGCTCACGTTGACTGTCCGGGACACGCCGACTATGTAAAGAACATGGTTACTGGTGCTGCTCAGATGGATGGTGCGATCATCGTAGTTGCTGCAACTGATGGTCCGATGCCTCAGACTCGTGAACACATCCTGTTGGCTCGTCAGGTAAACGTACCGCGCTTGGTTGTTTTCTTGAACAAGTGTGATATGGTTGACGATGAAGAAATGTTGGAACTGGTTGAAATGGAAATGCGCGAATTGCTGTCATTCTATGACTTCGACGGTGACAATACTCCTATCATCCGCGGTTCTGCACTGGGTGCATTGAACGGTGTAAAAGAATGGGAAGATAAGATTATCGAACTGATGGATGCAGTTGATAACTGGATTCCTCTGCCTCCGCGTGATGTAGATAAACCTTTCTTGATGCCGGTTGAAGACGTATTCTCAATCACTGGTCGTGGTACTGTAGCAACAGGACGTATCGAAGCTGGTCGCGTAAAAGTTGGTGACGAAGTTGAAATCTTGGGTCTTGGTGAAGATAAGAAATCAGTTGTAACTGGTGTTGAAATGTTCCGTAAGATCTTGGACGAAGGTGAAGCTGGTGATAACGTAGGTTTGCTGCTTCGTGGTATCGACAAGAACGAAATCAAACGTGGTATGATTCTGTGTCACCCGGGTCAGGTTAAAGCTCATTCTAAATTCAAAGCTGAGGTTTATATCCTGAAGAAAGAAGAAGGTGGTCGTCACACTCCGTTCCACAACAAATATCGTCCTCAGTTCTATCTGCGTACTATGGACTGTACAGGTGAAATCACTTTGCCGGAAGGTACAGATATGGTAATGCCGGGTGATAACGTAACAATCACTGTAGAATTGATCTACCCGGTTGCATTGAACGTAGGTCTGCGCTTCGCTATCCGTGAAGGTGGTCGTACAGTAGGTGCTGGTCAGATTACTGAACTTCTCGACTAATACATCTCTGAATAAATAGTTAATAGTTCCCGGAGTCATTCGGGAACTATTTTTACGGGAATAGCTCAGTTGGTAGAGCATCGGTCTCCAAAACCGAGTGTCGGGAGTTCGAGTCTCTCTTCCCGTGCCAAAATTAAAGGAATATGTTTAAGAAGATAACGAATTATTGTAAGGAATCTTACGACGAACTAGTCCATAAAGTATCGTGGCCTACTCGTTCAGAACTTTCTAGCAGTGCAGTGGTTGTTTTAACTGCTTCCCTCCTCATTGCACTCGTCGTTTTTCTAATGGATTCTGCCTTCCAGTTCATCATGGAAGATGTTATCTATCCGCACTAATAAACAGTAAAAAGAATGTCTGAGATTGAAAAGAAATGGTACGTGTTGCGTGCCGTAAGTGGAAAAGAAAGCAAGGTAAAAGAGTATCTTGATGCAGACATCAAGCATGGTAACCTTGGCGACTATGTATCTCAGGTGTTGATTCCTACCGAAAAAACATATCAGGTGCGTAATGGTAAGAAAATCGTAAAAGAGAGAACTTACCTTCCTGGTTATGTGCTGGTGGAAGCTGCTTTGGTCGGTGAGGTGGCTCATCATTTGAGAAATACCCCGAACGTAATCGGTTTCCTGGGAGGAATGGATCATCCAGTCCCTCTGAGACAGTCGGAAGTGAATCGTATTCTGGGTACGGTGGATGAACTTCAAGAAGGTGGTGAGGATTTGAATATCCCTTACACCGTTGGAGAAACAGTGAAAGTTAGCGTAGGACCGTTCAGCGGATTCAGTGGACTCATTGAAGAAGTGAATGCGGAAAAACGCAAACTGAAAGTAATGGTCAAAATATTCGGACGGAAAACTCCGTTGGAATTAGGCTTTACGGATGTGGAAAAGGAATAATGCATTTTGTTACGTGCAGTTGTTCCATTCGTTAAATACTTATATAAAAATTACAAAAGAAAATGGCTAAAGAAGTTGCTGGACTAATCAAATTACAGATTAAAGGAGGCGCTGCAAATCCATCACCTCCCGTTGGACCTGCTCTGGGTTCTAAGGGTATTAATATCATGGAATTTTGCAAGCAATTCAACGCCAGAACCCAGGACAAGGCAGGTAAGGTATTACCTGTAATCATTACCTACTACACAGACAAGTCTTTTGATTTCGTAATCAAAACTCCTCCTGTAGCTATTCAGTTGCTTGAGGCTGCCAAAATCAAGAGTGGATCTGCTGAACCGAACCGCAAGAAAGTGGCTGAACTGACTTGGGACCAGATTCGTGCAATCGCTCAGGATAAGATGGTTGACTTGAACTGCTTTACTATCGAATCTGCTATGTCAATGGTAGCAGGAACAGCTAGAAGTATGGGTATCGCTGTAAAAGGTGACTTCCCGGGTAATAACTAATTAACTTCAATTGATAATGGGTAAACTGACAAAAAATCAAAAGTTGGCTGCAGAAAAGATTGAAGCAGGGAAAGCATACTCACTGAAGGAAGCTTCTGAACTGGTAAAGGAAATCACTTTCACCAAGTTTGACGCTTCACTAGATATTGACGTACGTTTAGGTGTAGACCCTCGTAAGGCTAACCAGATGGTAAGAGGTGTGGTATCTCTTCCTCATGGTACAGGTAAGCAGGTACGTGTGCTTGTTCTGTGTACACCGGATGCTGAAGCTGCTGCAAAAGAAGCTGGTGCTGACTATGTTGGTCTTGATGAATATATTGAAAAGATCAAAGGTGGATGGACTGATATTGATGTAATCATCACTATGCCGTCTATCATGGGTAAGATTGGTGCGCTGGGTCGTGTGCTCGGTCCTCGTGGATTGATGCCGAACCCGAAAAGCGGTACTGTAACTATGGATGTAGCTAAAGCTGTTAAGGAAGTTAAGCAAGGTAAGATTGACTTTAAGGTTGACAAGAGCGGTATCGTTCATACTTCAATCGGTAAGGTGTCTTTCACTGCTGACCAGATCCGTGAAAATGCGAAAGAATTTATCGCTACTATCATCAAACTGAAACCGACCACAGCTAAAGGTACTTATATTAAGAGTATTTATCTTTCAAGTACTATGAGTAAGGGTATCAAGATTGACCCGAAATCAGTAGACGAAATCTAATAATTAAGGAGGAATCATGAGAAAGGAAGATAAAGGCGTAATTATTGGTCAGTTGGCTGATATCGTAAAGCAATACGGACATTTTTACTTGGTAGACACAACTGCAATGGATGCAGCTGCTACTAGCGACCTTCGTAAGAAATGTTTTAAGGCTGGTATCAAACTGATGGTTGTGAAGAATTCTTTGCTTCACAAAGCTTTGATGAGCTTGGATGTAGACTACTCACCCTTGTTCGATTCTTTGAAGGGTACTACTTCAGTAATGTTTTGCGAAACAGCTAATGTACCGGCAAAACTGTTGAAGGAATATAAGGACAGTGTTCCGACCCTGAAAGCTGCTTATGCAGAAGAAGGATTCTATGTGGGTGCAGACCAGTTGGAAGCTCTCGCAACAATCAAGAGCAAGAACGAAGTCATTGCAGACATTGTGGCTTTGCTGCAGTCTCCTGCAAAGAACGTTATCTCAGCTCTTCAATCAGGTGGCAACACCATTCACGGTGTTCTTCAGACTTTGGCAGAACGTGCAGAATAATGGCACGCTGCGCATGAGTCAAGAAACCAAAACAACTTTAATATTTAAATAGTACAAACAATTAAATTTCATACAAAAATGGCAGATTTGAAAGCTTTTGCAGAACAATTAGTTAACTTGACAGTAAAAGAAGTTAATGAACTTGCAACTATCCTTAAAGAAGAATATGGTATTGAACCTGCTGCTGCAGCTGTAGCTGTTGCTGCTGGTCCTGCTGCTGCTGGTGCAGCTGCTGCTGAAGAAAAAACTTCATTCGATGTAGTTTTGAAGAGCGCAGGTGCTGCTAAACTGCAGGTTGTTAAGGCAGTGAAAGAAGCTTGTGGTCTTGGCTTGAAAGAAGCAAAAGACTTGGTTGACGGTGCTCCTAGCACAGTAAAAGAAGGTTTGGCTAAAGACGAAGCTGAATCTTTGAAGAAAACTTTGGAAGAAGCTGGAGCTGAAGTTGAACTTAAATAAGATTATCCTGTAAATCAGGTAGTTCGGTTAAGAGTCCTCTGTAAAGAGGATTCTTAACCTTTTTGCGTCTATATTAAGTTCACTAGGTTTCAATTGTCGGAACTGTGAGAGTTCCCGACTGTAATTATCCTAGTTTTTACATTTTAAACTCCATACAGATGTCTTCAGAAACTCAAAATCAACGAATTAATTTTGCTTCTATCAAGAATCCGATGCAGTATCCGGATTTCCTGGAAGTACAGTTGAAGTCATTTCAGGACTTCTTACAATTAGATACCCCACCCGAAAAGCGAAAGAACGACGGCTTGTATAAAGTATTTGCGGAAAACTTCCCGATTGCAGATACACGCAACAACTTCGTGCTCGAGTTCCTTGACTACTATATCGATCCGCCTCACTATACCATCGACGACTGTCTGGAACGTGGATTGACTTATAGTGTTCCCTTGAAAGCCAAACTGAAGCTTTATTGTACCGACCCCGATCATGAAGATTTTGATACAGTGATTCAGGATGTGTATCTGGGTCCTATCCCTTATATGACTCCGAAAGGTACTTTCGTCATTAACGGTGCAGAGCGTGTAGTAGTGTCTCAGCTCCATCGTTCACCGGGTGTATTCTTTGGACAAAGCATCCATGCGAATGGAACAAAACTGTATTCTGCCCGAATCATCCCATTCAAAGGATCTTGGATTGAGTTCGCTACGGATATCAACAATGTGATGTATGCGTACATCGACCGTAAGAAGAAACTTCCGGTAACTACGTTGTTGCGAGCTGTAGGTTTTGAAAACGATAAGGACATCCTTGAAATTTTCAACCTGGCTGAGGATGTAAAGGTCAACAAGACGAACCTGAAGAAAATCATCGGACGTAAATTGGCTGCCCGTGTATTGAAGACATGGACGGAAGATTTTGTGGATGAAGATACTGGTGAAGTAGTTTCTATTGAACGTAACGAGGTGGTTATCGACCGTGAGACGGTCATTGAACCTGAACACATCGACTTGATCATTGAATCGGGTGTACAGAATATCCTCGTTCACAATGAAGAGGCAAATGCTTCCGACTATTCAATTATTTTCAACACTTTGCAGAAAGACCCGAGTAACTCGGAAAAAGAAGCGGTGTTGTATATCTATCGTCAGTTGCGTAATGCAGACCCTGCAGATGATGCAAGTGCACGTGAGGTAATCAACAACCTGTTCTTCTCTGAAAAACGTTACGACTTGGGTGATGTAGGTCGTTACCGGATCAACAAGAAGTTGAACCTGGATACTCCGATGGATGTCAGAGTGTTGACAAAACAAGATATTATCGAGATTATCAAATATCTCATCGAGTTGATTAACTCAAAGGCAGACGTGGATGATATCGACCACTTGAGCAACCGTCGTGTTCGTACGGTGGGTGAGCAGTTGTCAAATCAGTTCGCTATCGGTCTGGCTCGTATGTCTCGTACGATTCGTGAACGTATGAATGTACGCGACAACGAAGTGTTCACTCCGATTGACTTGATCAATGCGAAGACAATTTCGTCTGTCATCAACTCATTCTTCGGTACCAACGCCTTGTCACAGTTCATGGACCAGACCAACCCGCTGGCTGAAATTACACACAAACGTCGTTTGTCTGCCTTGGGTCCTGGTGGTTTGTCACGTGACCGTGCCGGTTTCGAGGTGCGAGACGTACACTACACTCACTATGGTCGTCTGTGTCCGATTGAAACTCCTGAAGGTCCGAACATCGGTTTGATTTCTTCTTTGTGTGTCTATGCGAAGATCAACGAACTGGGATTCATCGTGACTCCTTACCGTAAGGTGAAGAACGGAGTGGTGGATTTGTCAAACGAAGGCATTGAATATCTTTCTGCAGAGGAAGAAGAAGACAAGATCATTGCACAGGGTAATGCACCGTTGAACGATGACGGTACATTCATCCGCGATAAAGTAAAGGCACGCCGTGATGCCGATTATCCGGTGGTTACACCTGACCAGGTAGAACTGATGGACGTGGCTCCTCAGCAGATTGCTTCTATCGCCGCTTCTTTGATTCCGTTCTTGGAACACGATGACGCGAACCGTGCATTGATGGGTTCTAACATGATGCGCCAGGCAGTTCCTCTGTTGAAGACAGAAGCTCCGATTGTGGGTACTGGTATCGAAAAACAGTTGTGCGAAGATTCACGTACACAGATTGCCGCAGAAGGTGACGGTGTGGTTGATTTCGTAGATGCAACGACAATCCGTATTCTGTATGACCGTACGGAGGATGAAGAATTTGTAAGCTTCGAACCGGCGTTGAAGGAATATCGTATTCCGAAATTCCGTAAGACCAACCAGAGCATGACCATCGACTTGCGCCCGATCTGTAACAAGGGACAGCGCGTGAAGAAGGGTGATATCCTGACTGAAGGTTACTCTACTGCGAACGGTGAACTGGCGTTGGGTAAGAACTTGCTGGTGGCTTACATGCCGTGGAAGGGTTATAACTACGAGGATGCCATCGTATTGAACGAACGTGTGGTACGTGAGGATATCCTGACTTCTGTACACGTGGATGAGTATATCCTGGAAGTACGTGAAACCAAACGTGGTATGGAAGAGCTGACTTCTGATATTCCGAATGTCAGCGAAGAAGCTACCAAGGATTTGGATGAAAACGGTATCGTGCGTGTAGGTGCTCGTATCGAACCGGGTGACATCCTGATTGGTAAAATTACTCCGAAGGGTGAATCAGATCCTTCTCCGGAAGAAAAACTGTTGCGCGCCATCTTTGGTGACAAGGCTGGCGACGTGAAGGATGCTTCTCTGAAGGCTTCTCCGTCACTGCGCGGTGTGGTTATCGGCAAGAAACTGTATTCACGTGTAATCAAGACACGTAGCGAAAAGAATGCAGACAAGGCAATCCTGCCGAAACTGAATGAAGAATTTGAAGAAAAGGCTGCGGCTCTGAAGACTATCCTGATTGACAAGTTGTTGGTTCTGACAGCCGACAAGGTTTCTCAGGGTGTGAAAGACTATCTGGGAACAGAAGTCATTGCCAAGGGAGCCAAGTTTACTAAATATGATCTGGAGTCATTGGATTACACGGTGATTCAGTTGAGCAAATGGACAGCAGATGCGCACAAGAACGACATGATCCGTGACCTTATCATGAATTATTTGAAGAAATACAAGGAGCTGGATGCCGAATTGAAGCGTAAGAAGTTTGCGTTGACTATCGGTGACGAACTGCCTTCAGGTATTATTCAGATGGCCAAGGTTTACATCGCCAAGAAGCGTAAGATTGGTGTGGGTGATAAGATGGCCGGTCGTCACGGTAACAAGGGTATCGTTTCACGTGTAGTACGTCAGGAAGACATGCCGTTCTTGGCTGACGGTACTCCGGTAGATATCGTATTGAATCCGTTGGGTGTGCCTTCTCGTATGAACATCGGTCAGATTTTCGAAGCTGTATTGGGACGTGCCGGAAAAGAATTGGGCGTGAAGTTTGCTACTCCTATCTTCGATGGTGCTACCTTGGAAGATTTGGATAAATGGACAGACAAAGCCGGACTGCCACGTTATTGCAAGACTTATTTGTATGATGGTGGTACAGGTGAACAGTTCGACCAGCCGGCTACGGTAGGTGTGACTTACATGTTGAAACTGGGTCACATGGTTGAAGACAAGATGCATGCCCGTTCAATCGGTCCGTACTCTTTGATTACGCAGCAGCCGCTTGGTGGTAAGGCTCAGTTCGGTGGTCAGCGTTTCGGAGAAATGGAGGTTTGGGCCATCGAAGCCTTCGGTGCAGCTCATGTGCTTCAGGAAATCCTGACAATCAAGTCGGATGACGTGGTTGGACGTTCTAAGGCATACGAAGCAATTGTGAAAGGTGAACCGATGCCTACTCCGGGTATTCCTGAATCTCTCAACGTATTGTTGCACGAACTTAGAGGTCTGTGCTTGAGCATTACGCTGGAATAACTTTTTCAACTGAAGAATGGGTATCGACTCCCATTCTTCCTGATTAAATTCTTCATTATCATAAAATAGAAAGTATGGCTTTTAGAAAAGATACTAAGATAAAAAGTAATTTCTCAAAGATTACGATCGGTCTGGCATCACCCGAAGAGATTCTGGAAAATTCTTATGGTGAGGTGTTGAAACCGGAAACCATCAACTACCGTACCTATAAACCGGAACGTGACGGTTTGTTCTGTGAACGTATCTTCGGTCCGGTAAAGGACTATGAGTGCCATTGTGGTAAGTACAAGCGTATTCGCTACAAAGGTATCGTCTGCGACCGATGCGGTGTGGAAGTAACGGAAAAGAAAGTTCGCCGTGAACGTAGCGGACATATCCAGTTGGTAGTGCCGGTGGCTCACATCTGGTATTTCCGTTCTTTGCCGAACAAGATTGGTTATCTGTTGGGCTTGCCGACCAAGAAACTGGATGCAATTATTTACTACGAACGCTACGTCGTTATCCAGCCGGGTGTGAAGGCTGAAGACGGAGTAAGCAAATACGACTTGTTGTCTGAAGAAGAATATCTGGACATCATGGATACACTTCCAAAGGACAACCAGTACTTGGAAGACAGCGACCCGAACAAGTTCATCGCCAAGATGGGTGCAGAAGCTATCTACGACTTGTTGGTAGGACTGGATTTGGATGCGTTGTCATACGAATTGCGTCACAAGGCAAACAGCGATTCTTCTCAGCAGCGTAAGAACGAGGCTTTGAAACGTTTGCAGGTTGTGGAATCTTTCCGTGCTTCACGTGGCCGCAACAAACCGGAATGGATGATTGTACGTATCGTGCCGGTTATCCCGCCTGAACTTCGTCCGTTGGTTCCGCTGGATGGTGGACGTTTCGCCACTTCCGACTTGAACGATTTGTATCGTCGTGTGATTATCCGTAACAACCGTCTGAAACGACTGATTGAAATCAAGGCTCCGGAAGTAATCTTGCGTAATGAAAAACGTATGCTTCAGGAAGCTGTCGATTCATTGTTCGACAACTCTCGTAAGTCGAGTGCAGTGAAGACAGATGCCAACCGTCCGTTGAAATCTTTGTCAGACAGCTTGAAAGGTAAGCAAGGACGTTTCCGTCAGAACCTGTTGGGTAAGCGTGTCGACTATTCAGCTCGTTCTGTAATCGTTGTAGGTCCGGAACTGAAGATGGGTGAATGTGGTATTCCGAAACTGATGGCTGCCGAATTGTACAAGCCGTTCATTATCCGCAAGCTGATTGAACGTGGTATCGTGAAGACCGTGAAATCTGCAAAGAAGATTGTAGACCGCAAGGAACCTGTGATTTGGGATATTCTGGAACACGTAATGAAAGGTCATCCGGTATTGCTGAACCGTGCGCCGACATTGCACCGTCTGGGTATTCAGGCCTTCCAGCCGAAGATGATTGAAGGAAAGGCTATTCAGTTGCACCCGTTGGCTTGTACTGCGTTCAACGCCGACTTCGATGGTGACCAGATGGCCGTACACTTGCCGTTGAGCAATGAGGCTGTATTGGAAGCTCAGATGCTGATGTTGCAGTCACACAATATTCTGAACCCGGCTAACGGTGCACCTATCACCGTGCCTGCACAGGATATGGTTTTGGGATTGTATTACATTACCAAACTGCGTAAGGGTGCCAAAGGTGAAGGTTTGATTTTCTACGGACCGGAAGAAGCGATGATTGCTTACAACGAAGGAAAGGTAGATATTCACGCCATCATCAGTGTGGTTGCCAATGACTTGGATGAGAACGGCAACATCGTGAAGAAGATGATCAAGGAGACTTCTGTAGGTCGTGTGATTGTCAACGAACTGGTTCCAGATGAATGTGGTTATTTGAATACCATCATTTCCAAGAAGTCTTTGCGCGACATCATCAGCAACGTAATCAAGGCTGTGGGTGTGGCTCGTGCTTGCGAATTCCTGGATGGAATCAAGAACTTGGGTTACAAGAAAGCATTCGAAGGTGGTCTGTCATTTAACTTGGGTGATATTATTATCCCGAAGGAGAAAGAGGAACTGGTAAAACGTGGTAACGAAGAAATCGAACAGATCATGATGAACTATAACATGGGATTCATCACCGATAACGAACGTTACAACCAGGTAATTGATACTTGGACACACGTAAACAGTGACTTGTCAGACATTCTATATAAAACAATTAAGAACGACGACCAGGGATTCAACTCTGTATTCATGATGCTGGATTCCGGAGCCCGTGGTTCTAAGGAACAGATTCGTCAGTTGTCTGGTATGCGTGGTTTGATGGCCAAGCCGCAGAAAGCCGGTGCCGAAGGTGCTCAGATTATTGAAAACCCGATTCTTTCTAACTTTAAGGAAGGTCTTTCGGTGTTGGAGTACTTTATCTCAACCCACGGTGCTCGTAAGGGTCTTGCCGATACCGCGTTGAAGACAGCCGATGCCGGATACCTGACTCGTCGATTGGTAGACGTTTCTCACGACGTCATCATCAACGAAGAAGACTGTGGTACATTGCGTGGTCTGGTTTGCACCGCGTTGAAGAACAACGATGAAGTAATCGCTACGTTGTACGAACGTATCTTGGGCCGTGTATCTGTACACGATATTATCCACCCGACTACTGGTAAGCTGATTGTGGCTGCCGGTGAAGAAATCACGGAAAGCATTGCGGAAGAAATCGAAAATTCTCCGATTGAAAGCGTAGAAATCCGTTCCGTATTGACTTGTGAGTCTAAGAAGGGTGTATGTGCAAAATGTTACGGACGTAACTTGGCTACCAGCCGTATGGTTCAGAAAGGTGAGGCTGTCGGTGTAATCGCTGCACAGTCAATCGGTGAACCGGGTACTCAGTTGACTCTGCGTACATTCCACGCCGGAGGTATCGCCGGTAACATGGCAGCCAATGCAAGTATCGTAGCGAAGAACGATGCACGTCTGGAATTCGAAGAATTGCGTACAGTTGATGCTGTAGAAGAAACTGGCGAACCAGTGAAGATTGTAGTAGGCCGTTTGGCAGAAGTTCGTTTCGTGGATGTCAATACCGGTATCGTATTGTCTACACACAACGTACCTTACGGTTCTAAGTTGTATGCTTCAGACGGTGAAGTGGTTGAAAAGGGCAAGCTGATTGCGAAATGGGACCCGTTCAACGCCGTTATCGTGACGGAAGCTGCCGGTAAGATTGACTTTGAATCTGTGATTGAGAACGTCACTTACAAGGTAGAATCCGATGAAGCTACCGGTTTGCGTGAAATCATCATCACTGAGTCTAAGGATAAGAACAAGATTCCTTCATTGCACATCTTGGATGAAAATGGTGGAATTATCCGTACATACAACTTGCCGGTAGGTGGTCACGTAGTCGTAGAAGACAAGCAGACCGTGAAAGCAGGTGATATTCTGGTGAAGATTCCGCGTGCCGTTGGTAAGGCAGGTGATATCACCGGTGGTCTTCCGCGAGTAACCGAGTTGTTCGAAGCCCGTAACCCGTCTAACCCTGCAGTCGTATCTGAAATCGACGGTGAGGTAACAATGGGTAAGATCAAACGTGGTAACCGTGAAATCATCGTGACTTCCAAGACTGGTGATGTACGCAAGTACTTGGTTGCATTGTCTAAGCAGATTCTGGTTCAGGAAAACGACTACGTACGTGCCGGAACTCCGTTGTCTGATGGTGCCATCACTCCTGCCGATATCCTGGCCATCAAAGGTCCTACAGCCGTTCAGGAATATATCGTAAATGAAATTCAGGACGTGTACCGTCTGCAGGGTGTGAAGATCAACGATAAGCACTTCGAAATCATCGTTCGTCAGATGATGCGTAAGGTACAGATTGATGAACCGGGAGATACTCGCTTCTTGGAACAGCAGGTAGTTGACCGCATTGAATTCAATGAAGAAAACGACCGTATTTGGGGCAAGAAAGTGGTAGTAGATGCCGGTGACTCTCAGAACTTGCAACCGGGACAGATTGTCACAGCCCGCAAGCTCCGCGATGAAAACAGTATGCTGAAACGTCGTGACCTGAAACTGGTGGAAGTACGTGATGCAGTACCTGCTACTTCTACTCAGATTCTGCAGGGTATCACACGTGCCGCATTGCAGACTTCAAGCTTCATGTCGGCTGCTTCCTTCCAGGAAACAACGAAGGTATTGAACGAAGCTGCTATCAACGGTAAGGTGGACAAGCTGGAAGGTATGAAGGAGAACGTAATCTGCGGTCACCTGATTCCGGCTGGTACCGGTCAGCGTGAGTTTGAAAAGATTGTGGTAGGTTCTAAAGAAGAATACGACCGCATCTTGGCCAACAAGAAGAACGTATTGGACTATAGCGAAGTTGAATAATATCAACCGAATATAAAAAGAAAAGCCGTCTCGTTTGAGGCGGCTTTTTTTATGCTTGTTATGTTGCGGTCAGCGGTTTCGTTTCCTTTTCCAGAAGAGCCGGATAAAACGCCCTCCGGTGGCAATGAGCGCCAGGGAAAGTCCGGTGTAGAACACGGCGATGAAACTTTCCGGCAACAAATGTGCCTTGCGGATGGTGACGCCCATCCCAATCATGAATGCCATGACAATCCACCCCTTCACATCGAAGAAAGAGAAGGGACAATGCTTTTCCCGCTTTCCCGAAGTGATGCGTTGCGTATGCTTGCGGTAGAGCTTGTGGAAAACCATGCAGAAGAACAGCAGGAACACCAGACTGGCTTCACAGACCTTCAGGAGCCAGTAGTGCGTGTCCGTAATCCAGCAGGAGACGCCAATTTGCAGAATATTGAGGCCCGCCACCAGCCACACCACGCCAGCCGTCAGCAACAGGGTATTGGAAGAAACTCCGTACTTCATCTTAGCTTAGAACCATTTGATTTTCCGGAAAATAACGAATGCGGCTGCCGACAAGAGAATCGAGAAGCAGACAATCAGGGCAAACGCATGGGGCAAGCCTTCGATGTGAATATCCACGTTCATACCGTAGAAACTGGCAATCAGCGTAGGCACCATCAGGATGATGGAGAGACTGGTCATACGTTTCATGATGGTGTTCACGTTGTTGGAGATAATGGACGCGAAGGCATCCATCGTACCCGTGAGGATGTCACTGTAGATGTTCACCTGGTTGTGAGCCTGTTTCAGTTCGATGAGCACGTCGTCGGTCAGTTCCGCGTTCTGGTAATCCTGTTCATTGAAAATGTTCTGCAGCTTGCCTATCATGACCTCATTGCCACGGATAGACGTGTTGAAGTACACCAGACTCTTCTGCAGGTTCATCAACCGGAGCAAGTCCTCGTTACGGATACTCCGCTCCAGTTCCTTTTCCGCACAGTTCACCTCATTGTTAATCTGTTTCAGGTATTTCAGGAACCACACGGCCGAAGAGTAAATCAGCCGCAGAATCAGTTCGTATTTGTTGGGCACGTTGATGCCCTTGCGCTGCGTATGTTCAATGAAGTCGGGCAGCATCTCCGTAGAGTAGTAGCACACCGAAATCACCAGTTCATTGTTCGTGATGATACCGATGGGCACCGTGACATACGGCACCTTCGAATCGGGCGTCTGCATGGGGATACGCAAGATGGTCAGCAGCCAGTTGCCTTCCGTATCCGTACGCGGCCTTTCGTCCGTATCGGCGATATCGTTCAAGAAAGATTGGGGAACTTTCAATTCATCTTGCAGGAAGCGGAAATCCGACTCATCGGGACATTCCACATTAATCCAGCAGTTGGGCTGCCAGTTCGTTTTTTCTACGAAACCTGCTTCACAAAAAAGATACTTTCTCATGTTTCTGCTCCTTTCCTTCGTTTTAAGCCCGGAGGAGCATCTTCAGAGTAAGGTACAATCTACTCACGACACTCCTTCAGGAAGTGGTTAAAATAATGATAATACGTTCGCGAGTAAGAATCGTCCATATCGTTTCGTTTTAGGGTATAAAAAAAGTTCGTTTTTAGCAAACGAACTCTCAAGCTCTTCAGGTTGGACTTGAACCAACGACCCTCTGATTAACAGTCAGATGCTCTAACCGACTGAGCTACTGAAGAAAGTTTAAACATGTTTTCCTAAAAAGGAGCTCTTCAGGTTGGACTTGAACCAACGACCCTCTGATTAACAGTCAGATGCTCTAACCGACTGAGCTACTGAAGAA
>URWA01000036.1 GCA_900551445.1 uncultured Bacteroides sp.
GGCGTAAGCCAGCAGATTTACAGTCTGCCCCATTTGGCCACTCTGGTATTTGCCCGTCCGCAACTGAGAAACTAGTGCTTTTCTCAATTGCGATGCAAAGGTACAATTATTTTTTTAACTTGCAAACAAAATCAATCATTTTTATCGCTGTGACTGCACATTCGTCACCTTTATTCCCTAATTTGCCTCCAGCGCGATCTTCAGCTTGTTGCATGTTGTTGGTGGTAATCAAGCCGTAAATCACTGGTGTATCGGTGGTTGCATTCAGTTCGGTAATACCTTGTGTGGCTCCTGCGCAAACATAGTCAAAATGGGGGGTATCGCCACGAACTACGCAGCCTAATGCAATCACGGCGTCTACCTTTCCGCTTTTGATGAGCTGTGCAGAGCCGAAAGTCAGTTCAAAGCTTCCCGGGACCGGATAAACCAATATGTTTTCATCTTTGGCACCGTGTTTTTTCAGGGTGCGGACAGCACCTTCGAGCAGGGCACCGGTGATATTGTGATTCCATTCGGATACTACGATACCGAAACGCATCTGTGACGCATCGGGTACGGAGTTGAAATCGTAATCGGAGAGATTGTGATAAGCTGTTGCCATATTTTTTTATTTTAAAGGGTTATTAGAAGATAAAAAAAACCGGACCGAAAAACTGGAGTACATCCGCAGATGCTTTGAGTTTTTCGGTCCGGCTTGAATGATGATACTCTTTTATGATAATAGAAGAATGTCTGCTGGAATTATTTCAAAGAAGCACGTTCGATGTACTTGTCGATATCCATAGCCTGGTAAGAGTTGCCGTAATTGTTCTTTACCTGCTTGTAAGCGTCTACGGCTTCTGCGTTCTTGCCTTGCTTTTCCAGAATCTGTCCGGCCTGAATCAAGTAAATTGGACTCAGTGACATGCTGTTGGCACGTTCGGCTGCTTTCAGTAAAGTAGCCACAGCCTTGTCAAGCTGACCTACCTGTGCATAGCAGTTTCCCAGAGCTCCCATTACGGAAGGAGCTACCAGCAAGTCGTTGCCGCTGAATTTGTCCAGGTATTTGATGGCGTCTTCGTATTTGCCGAGCTGTGCATAGCAAAGACCTGCGTATGCGTTGGCCAGGTTGCCGGCATCTGTACCGCTGAACTGGTCTGCTAGTTTCACGAAACCTGCGTAGCCAAGGCTGTCGCCTTTCAGTGCTACTTCAAAGTTGTCGGCTCCGAAATATTGTTCACCTTTGAAAATAGCTTCAGAGGCTTTCAATTCATTGGGTTCGGCAATGAAATGCTTGTATCCGAGGTAACCTCCAACAATGACAACCAAAGCGATTACTATACCTAACAGTAAATTCTTGTTTTTGAGAAGAAATGCTTCCGAAGTGCTGAGCGCTTCGTCTACATTCAATGGGTCATGAGTGTGTTTTTGTTCAGTCATTTGATATTTGTTTTTTATTATTTTCAAAATCCACTTATTCGGACAGCAAAAGTAGTTTATTTATACTTATAAATGAAATTTGCGGGCAGTTTTTTTAATCAATCTTGCTTTTATTGTTAATTTTGTATTCTAAATAACAAGAGTTTTATGTGGCTTAAACGCATTTCAATCGTAAACTATAAGAATCTGGAGCAGGCGGAACTGACTTTTTCCCGTAAGATGAACTGCATTATCGGCAAGAACGGGATGGGGAAGACCAACCTGATGGATGCCGTATATTATCTTTCTTTCTGTAAGAGTGCAACCAATCCCATTGATTCTCAGAATATTCGGCATGAACAGGATTTCTTTGTGCTACAGGGATTTTATGAAACGGACGGCGGCGATCCGGAGGAAGTGTATTGCGGGTTGAAACGCCGTCAGAAAAAACAGTTCAAGCGGAACAAGAAGGAATACACCCGCTTGTCGGACCATATCGGACTGATACCGCTGGTCATGGTTTCTCCGGCGGATACGCTGCTGATAGCGGGAGGAAGTGAAGAACGCCGGCGGTTCATGGACGTGGTGATTTCGCAGTTCGACCGTGAATACCTGGATGCACTGATTCGCTACAACAAGGCGCTGGCACAGCGGAATACGTTGTTGAAAGCGGAGCTCGAACCGGATGAGGAGCTGATGAATGTGTGGGAGGAAATGATGGCTTCCACGGGAGAGATTGTATTCCGCAAGCGTCGGCAGTTTATTGAAGAGTTTATCCCGATTTTCCAGTCGTATTATGGTTATATTTCCCAGAACCGGGAGCAGGTGAAACTGTCGTATCAGTCGCATGCGGCAGAAGGAGACTTGCTGACTATGTTGCGTGAGAACCGGCAGCGGGACAGGGTAATGGGATATTCCCTGAAAGGTATCCACAAGGACGACCTGATTATGCAGCTGGGGGAGTTTCCCATGAAGCGGGAAGGCTCGCAAGGGCAGAACAAAACGTATCTGATTGCGCTCAAGCTGGCACAGTTTGAATTCTTGAAGCGGACAGGGAGCGGTACCACTCCCTTGGTTTTATTGGATGATATCTTCGACAAGTTGGATGCCTTACGGGTGGAACAGATTGTGAAGCTCGTGGCAGGCGACAGTTTCGGGCAGATTTTCATTACAGATACCAACCGTGACCATCTGGACCGTATCCTGAAAAAAATCGAGGGAGACTATAAGCTGTTCGAGGTGGAAAACGGAGAGGTCTCAGAACGAAAGGAAGGGTATGAAGCGGAATAATACGGAACAGATAGGGGATGTGCTCCGGCAGTTTCTTCGCCTGCAGGGGCTGGAAACGCCTTTGAACGAATATCGGTTGGTGGATGCCTGGAAGGATGTAGTAGGACCGGTTATTACCCGCTACACCACGAATCTGTTTATCAAGAACCAGGTGCTTTATGTCAGTCTTTCTTCCTCGGTCATCCGTCAGGAACTGATGATGGGCCGGGAGATGCTGATTCGCAACCTGAATGCGCAGGTGGGCTCACAAGTCATCGTGAACATTGTGTTCCGTTGAGTATGCGCATCCTTTTTCGGTCCACACTTCGTGCATGGGGCGGTCTGTAGGTTCTGTCGGAATGTGTGGGCAGAGCTGGAAGTGAAAGCAGACGCCTATATTATAGGAATGAAGTCGGGAAAGGGCACGGTCATAGTATCCTTTTCCACGTCCCAGTCGGTTCCCGGTCCGGTCGAAGGCTACACCGGGAATGATGCTCAATTCAATCTCATCCCAATTTTCTATTTGTCTTCCGGTCGGTTCTTCAATGCCGAATGAACCGGTTTGCAATGAATCTTTTCCTTCGTAGTACCGGAGTTCCAGTTCTTCGCCTTTTACAAGAGGTAGTATGATGCGTTTGTACGGATGCCAGCGTTCGATAAACGTGTGGGTCTGTACTTCATCGGGCAGGGAATGATAGAGCAGGATGGTTTTCGCCTGTAAAAATAAAGGATGGTCTTCCAGCTTCTGGAATAAGCTGGAAGACCATTCTGTCTTTTGAGAAGCGGAGTATTTCCGCTTCTCTTGTGCCATTTGTTTGCGTAATTCTTTTTTGTCCATGAGATTCTATTTCTTTTTCCCATTGGAAGCCTGCTGATTAGGAGCCTGCGGGAAGGATTCTCCCTTTTCCAGGATTTCCACTGCTTTCAATACCGTTTTATCGGTTTCGTTCAGGAATTCCACATACGCCTCCATGCCCAGCATGTTGTAGATAATGTTTCCGTAAAGGCTTATCTCAAACAGCTGGCGTGATTTAGCCATCAGGTTGTTGCGGCGCTTCAAGCCTTTCTTTTCAGCCCATGCGGCAAAAGTGTTCAGCAGGTTCTGCTTTTTCAGGTATTCCTCCATCTTTTCCGGGGTATCGTATTTCTGGAGTGTGCTCCGGTTCTGGTCGGTATACTCGAAGGTATAGCGTATAATCAGTCCACGGTTGGCCGCCATACGGAAATAGGAAGTCATACCGGTGGTATCCTGAGGTACGAAGATGTCGGGCATGATGCCTCCTCCTCCATACACCGGACGTCCCAGACGGGTGTGATAGACTTCTGTTTCGTTCTGTTTGATACTGTCGGCCGAGAAGAACTCACCGTGTTCGTAGCGGGTGAGCAAATCCAGTTCGTATTCCGATTCCTTTCCTTTTTCGTAAGGTTTCTGGATGCAGCGGCCCGACGGAGTATAATAGCGGGCGATGGTTAGACGGATGGCAGAGCCGTCGCTGAACTCGATGGGTTGCTGTACCAGGCCTTTTCCGAATGAACGGCGTCCGATGATGGTTCCGCGGTCATTGTCTTGGATGGCTCCGGCAAAGATTTCGCTGGCAGAAGCCGAGCCTTCGTCCACCAAAACTACGAGCGGCATTTTCTGGTTGCTTCCCGTACCGTTGGAATTATAGTCTTCGCGTGGGGATTTGCGTCCCTGGGTATAGACAATCAGCCGGTTGTTGGGAAGAAATTCGTTGACCATCTGGATGGCGGCGGCCATGTAACCTCCCGTGTTTCCGCGAAGGTCTATAATCAGTCCCTCACAGTTCTTCTGAGCCAGTTTGGCCAGAGCTATCAGTAATTCCGGATAAGTGGTCTCCCCGAATTTGTTGACTTTGACATAACCCACTTGTTCGTTAATCATGTAGGCTGCATCGATGCTCTTGACCGGAATGTTGCCACGTACGACCGTGAAATGCAGCAGTTCTTTTTCTCCCGGGCGGTACACACCGAGTTTGACCTTACTGCCTTTTTCACCTTTCAGGCGCTTCATGGCTTCTTCGTTGGTTACGATTTTTCCCACGAAGGCTGAATCATCTACTTCCACGATACGGTCGCCGGCCATCAGTCCCACCTTTTCGGATGGGCCTCCCTGGATGACACTGTTCACATGGATGGTGTCATTCTGGATGGTGAACTGGATACCGATGCCGCTGAAGCTACCTTTGAGGTCGGCTGTAACGGCCTCCAGGTCTTTGGCTGGAATATATGAAGAATGTGGGTCGAGTTCCGAAAGAATCTGTGGCATGGCCTCTTCCACCAGGTCGCTGATATTGACGGTATCCACATACTGGTCGTCGATGATACGCAACAAGGCATTCAGCTTGTTGGAGGACGTGTTGATGATGCCCAGTTTGTTACCGGAAAAATGGTTGGCGTAGAATGTACCGATGGCGATACCTGCAATCAGGCAGATGGCCAGCAGAAACGGAATAAAGCGTGTACTATTGTTTTTCATATTTTTATTCATTGGGGTTAAGATATACAACTTCAATATGAGCTCGTTTCAATAAGTCCAATCCGTCTTCCAAGCGGTATTTCTCGGCATAGACCACCCGCTTGATTCCGGCCTGAATAATCAGTTTCGCACATTCAATGCAAGGGGAGGCGGTGACATACATGGTAGCTCCTTCACTGCTGTTGCTGGAACGGGCTATCTTGGTGATGGCATTGGCTTCCGCATGGAGCACGTAGGGGCGGGTTACTCCGCTTTCGTCTTCACATACATTTTCGAATCCGGCCGGTGTGCCGTTGTATCCGTCCGAGATAATCATCTTGTCCTTGACAATCAATGCCCCCACCTGACGCCGCTTACAATAAGAGTTTTCGGCCCAGATGAGTGCCATGCGCATATAGCGCTTGTCCAGGATTTCTTGTTTATGTTCTGATGGTTCCATAATGATGCTGCCTAGTTGTTAAATCCTTTGGGGTAAAACTGAATATAATGGTTCTTGTCGAGGTTGAACAGCTTGATGAGCCGTGAACTGCCTCGATAGAATTTCGCGTTGGTTATTTCGTCATAAAACGTCTTGTCCAGTCCGCTACGGGTTCCGTTAGGCTTCAGCTGGATGGAAAAGCTCTGGTCATCCCCGTTGGCACTCCATGTGCCGGTAAAGGTGAAACTGCTTCCGTTTCCTTCCACCGTACCATCTTCTTTGAAAATGATGGTGTATTTGTCTTGGTCATCATTGATTTTGACCAGCTCATCCCGCGTCAAGGTAGAGTTGAAGTTGTTGTCGTCTTTCCAGTCACTGGTATTGTAAGAACCGCTCCAGTGCCATGTCTGTCCACTTGCGAAAATTTCATACACATCGTCTTTTTGGTTACATCCGGCCAGCAGTAGGAGTAACGTAAAGCACCAGTAGATTTTGAATGTTTTCATTTGTATGTTCATTTTATTCCATTTCTTTTTAACAATGCGTCGATGGTCGGTTCCTGTCCCCGGAAACGTTTGTAAAGCGTCATCGGATGTTCGGTACCCCCTTTCGACAAGATGTTTTCCCGGAAAGAGCGTGCCGTTTCCGGATTGAAGATTCCTTTCGCCTTGAAAACCGAAAAGGCATCGGCATCCAGCACTTCCGCCCATTTGTAACTGTAGTATCCGGCTGAATAGCCACCCGACATGATATGCCCGAACTGTACGCTCATGCAGGTGTCGTCCAGTTGTGGAAGCAGTTGGGTGCGTTGCCAGGAAGCTTTTTCGTATGCCTTTACATCTCCCTCAAACGGGGTCTGGCGGGTGTACCAGGCCATGTCGAGCAGCCCGAAGCTGACTTGACGCAGGCAAGCATAAGCCACGTTGAAGTTGGAAGCATCCACAATGCGTTGGATCAGTTCCTCGGGAATCGGTTCGCCCGTCTGGTAATGACATGCGAATGTATTCAAAAATTCCTTTTCTATGGCAAAGTTTTCCATGATTTGTGAAGGAAGTTCCACAAAATCCCAATACACGTTTGTGCCGCTCATGCTTTGGAAGCGAGTATTGGCAAACATGCCGTGCAGGGCATGGCCGAATTCATGCAGGAAGGTGTTGACTTCCGAGAAAGTCAGCAAGGCCGGTTTGTCTTTTGTGGGCTTGGTGAAATTCATGGTCACGGAGACATGCGGACGACTGTTGGTACCGTCGTCTGCTATCCATTGTTCCTTGTAACTGGTCATCCAGGCCCCTGAACGCTTGCCTTCACGGGGATGAAAGTCGGTATAAAGTACAGCCAGGAAACTGCCGTCGCGGTCGAACACTTCGTAAGCCTGCACGTCCGGATGGTACACCGGGATTTCTTTGTTTTCCTTGAAGGTGATGCCATACAGGCGAGTAGCCAGTCCGAATACACCCTCCTTTACGCGGCTCAGTTCGAAGTAAGGCCGGAGCGCTTCTTCGTCGAGACTGAATTTCTGGTTCTTCAACTTTTCTGCATAATAAGAAAAATCCCACGGCATCAGTTCGAAGTCGTTCCCTTCCAGTTCGCGGGCCAGGGTGCGGATTTCCTCCACTTCCTTCCGGGCCACAGGGGTATAGGCTTCCAATAAGTCGTTCAGCAGCTTGTACACATGGTCACTGTTTTCGGCCATGCGTTTTTTCAGTACATATTCCGCATAATTGGAGAATCCCAACAGCTGTGCCAGTTCCATGCGCAGGTTGACCAACCGTTTTACGATGTCCAGATTGTTGAACTCGTTATCGTGGCAACACTGGGTGTTGTAGGCCATGTAAAGCTGCTTGCGCAAGTCTCTTCTGTCACTATACTTCATAAAAGGCACGTAGCTGGGAGCTTGCAGGGTGATAATCCAGCATCCGTCTTTCCCTTTCTCCTGAGCGGTATGGGATGCTGCTTCTACGGCACTTTCCGGCAGTCCGGCCAACTCATTTTCGTGCTGTAGTACCAGTTCGAAGCTGTTCGTCTCTTTCAGATGATTCTGTGAGAACTTCAGGGTCAGGCTGCTCAGGTCCATGCTCAACTTACGGAAGGTAGCTTTGTCTTCTTCGGAAAGATTCGCTCCATTGCGGACGAATCCGTCGTACGATTTTTCCAACAGACGTCGTTCCTCCGGTGTCAGCTGGAGTGCGTCTCTTTGTTCATATACCGCCTTGACCCGTGCAAACAATGCCTCGTTGAGGCTGATGTTGTTGGCATGCTCCGAAAGTTCCGGCGTCATTTTTTCCGCAATAGCCTCCAGTTCATCGTTCGTTTCCGCACTCAGCAGGTTGAACAAAACGGTGGTTACTCTGTCCAGCGTCTTTCCGGCATGTTCCAGTGCCAGAATCGTATTCTGGAAAGTCGGCTTTTCCGGGTTTTCGGTGATTTGCCGGATTTCTTCCTCTTCCAGCCGCATTCCTTCCCGGATAGCCGGTTCGTAGTCTTCTATCCGTATCTGCTGGAAAGGAGTGGTGTCGTGGAGGGTATGATAGGGTTGCAAAAATGGGTTGTTCATAAGGCTGGTCTGTAAAAATTAAGTTTATTCTTTTTTGTCTGAAGCGAGAACTACCTCTCTCAAATCAGGGATGCTGAACGTGCGGCGTCCCAGTTGAATCAGGCCTCGGTTCTGGAGGTCGTTCAGCACGTTTGACACATTGATGCGCGTGTCGTCAATCAGCCGGGCGAGATCTTCCATTCGGATGGACAGTTTCTTCGGTCCGTAGGGAGTCATACAGCGCAACAGAAGAAAATTGATAATTTTATCACGTGTTTTTCCGATATGGGAATTCCACAGTTTGTTGTAAATCACCTGACTCCGGTTGCTCAGCATGTTCATGTAGTTCAGGTTGAATACTTCATAGCGGCACAATTCGTTGAGAATGTAGGATTTCTCGATGTGCAACGTATTTACTTCGGTCAGCGCAGTGTACGATGCCGTAAAATAAGGGCGCATGCCAAACAAGGAATAAGGCTCGATGACATTCGGACTTTTAAAGTTCTCCCATAAGGTATATTTGTGTAGGGTGTCGTTGGATTCTATCTGTACTTCTCCGTCCAACACGAAAATAAGCTGGTCGCACGGAGTATCTTGTTTTACCAGGCAGCTTCCGGGTTCATATTTGTTGAAGTGAATTTTTACTTTCTCCAGAATGTCGGTAAAGTCGAATTTCGACATCCCTTGAAACAGAGGGAGCTGTAAAAGCTTGTCGTACATTGTCAATTCCATCTCTCGTTAACTTTATTAAGTTATCTTTTAACATACAAAGTTAAGTATATTTCCTCAGTGCAGCAGTTCCTTGATTATAGGTTTTATCTTTTTTATTCTTTCTTACAGTCTGATAATGTTTGCCAAATCTTGCAGGTGTATAAAAAAATGATAACTTTGCAAAAGTAATTTGGATTATAACAATGATTGGATTTGATTTTCAGCAGTTTTTAAGTGCCTTTATCGTTCTTTTTGCCGTAATTGACATCATCGGCTCCATTCCTATTATTCTGGATTTGAAGCAGAAAGGACGGGCTGTAAATGCTCCTAAGGCCACTTTTATCGCTTTTGCGCTTCTTCTTGGTTTTTTCTATGCCGGCGACATGATGTTGCGTTTGTTTCAGGTGGATATCGCTTCGTTTGCCGTAGCCGGTGCTTTTGTCATTTTTCTGATGTCGCTGGAAATGATTCTGGATATCGAAATTTTCAAGAATACAGGACCTATCAAAGAGGCCACTCTGGTACCTTTGGTATTCCCTTTGCTGGCTGGTGCAGGTGCATTTACCACTCTGTTGTCGTTGCGGGCGGAATACGCGCCGATTAATATTGTGCTGGCGCTGATATTGAATATGGTGTGGGTCTACATCGTATTGAAGCTGACCGACCGCATTGAGCGCATGCTGGGGAAAGGAGGCATCTATGTCATCCGTAAATTTTTCGGCATTATCTTGTTGGCCATTTCGGCCCGTTTGTTTACAGCAAACCTTACTTCATTGATAGAGCAGTTTCAGGCTCTGAAATGAGATATACCTTGAAAAGGGTATTGGACGCTTGAAGTGTGAGTGGTATATTTGCCACTAAAAAAGGTATATATGAAAATAGCAGCATTGATTTCGGGAGGAGTTGACAGCGCAGTAGCTGTACATCTGTTGTGTGAGCAAGGGTATAAGCCAGACTTGTTTTACATAAAGATTGGTATGGATACGGACGAGGAACTGACGTGTACGGCGGAGGAGGATATAGAACTGGCTTCCACCACTGCCCGGAAGTATGGGCTGCCATTCCATATCGTGGATTTGCAGAAGGAGTATTGGGACAATGTGGTGGCGTACACCATCGATAAGGTGCGGCGTGGGCTGACTCCCAATCCGGATGTGATGTGCAATAAATTGATAAAGTTCGGTTGTTTCGACCAAAAGGCCGGACATGACTATGATAAAATAGCTACAGGACATTATGCTTCTACACTTGTCGTAGATGGACATACGTGGCTGGCTACAGCCAAAGACCCGGTGAAGGACCAGACGGATTTTCTGGCGCAGATTGATTACCTTCAGGTGTCGCGACTGATGTTCCCGTTGGGCGGATTGATGAAAGAGGAAGTGCGGGCATTGGCTTTGAAGGCTTCCTTGCCAAGTGCCAGACGGAAGGACAGTCAGGGAATCTGTTTCCTGGGTAAGATAAACTACAATGACTTTATCCGTCGTTTCCTGGGTGAACGGCCGGGACCGGTGGTAGAGTTGGAGACGGGAAAGGTTATCGGACAGCATCGGGGATATTGGTTCCATACCATTGGACAACGCAAGGGATTGGGACTGGGCGGCGGTCCGTGGTTCGTCGTCGACAAGAATGTGGATGAAAACATTATCTATGTGTCGCATGGTTATGATACAGAAAAGCAGTTTGGCTATTCCTTTTACTTGAAGGACTTCCATTTCATTACCTTGAATCCTTGGAAAGAACCGGAAACTGAAATTTGTTTCAAGATACGCCACACGGATACCTTTCAGACTGGGACCGTCCGTTTTTCGGAAGACGGATTGTTGGTGTCCAGTACGGAGCCGATACAGGGAATAGCCCCTGGGCAGTTCGGGGTGATTTATGACAAGGATGCTCGCCTGTGCATAGGCAGTGGCGAGATAAGAACAAGGGAATTTTTAAAGTAGAAAGGCTGACTATGCGAATTTCTTTTCAACTGAATACGCTTGCCCCTTTTCGTATGAAGGAACTTATACGCAGGCTGGAAGTACCGGTAAAGGTGACGCTTCAGGGCACGTATCAGGGAAAAAATCTGTATTATTTTCATCGTCCGGAATATTCCACGACTTCATTTGCCATTTCTGATGACCAGAAAGGGAAGATTGTGGTGGCTATGGACGGTTTGTCATCTTATGATGATTATAAGTTCTTTCCTTATCTGATTGATACATTGGGGTTGTGTCTGAACGGGCATAGTCCGAAACTGGTATCGGGAGAGGATGGAAAGACTTATTCTGTGTATGAACGTTTGGGGACGCAGTGGATTGAAGACTGTATCGGGGAAGAGATTGCCTCGTTGAAAGTGGTGCTTTCCGTCGTGCCCCGCTGTTATCTGGAACTGCCTAAAGAAGGTATCCGCTATGTCTCGCTGGAACAGTTGAAGCAATATGGGGTGAATCTTCATTCTTCCACTTCCCGTATTTATGGCTACATCCAGTATTTGCTGCACAAGGGCTGGCTCTCGGAGGCAACGCGGGAGGAATTTATAGCCGACAGTCTGGCTTATGCCATGGATGTGGAAGTGGATGTACCACAGCATGTATCAATCGGCCGTGTCAAGTCATGGCAGTCCGACGGCACGGAAACCTGGGAAAGTTTTTCGCAGGAAGACGTGGATATGCTCTTGGAACTGGGCAAGGAATACCGTGAAGGAACCCGTGTGGACGGAGTGGTCTTGAATGATATCGGTACGTTATATCAGGAAGGAGTTGGAGTGGATTCCGATGGTTACGAAGCAGAATTCTGGTTTAAAGAGGCTGTCCGTCAGGGTGATTTGACTTATGCCTCTGCCAATTTGGGAGATTTGTACCGAAAGGGATGCGGCCAGTTGCCTGTGTCCTTGCCGCGGGCTTTCGAGGCTTACCGCCATTCTTCCGACCCTTATGCCTTTTACCGGATTGGGCAAGGATACGAAGAGGGTTGGGCCGGAACTCCCGACCTCCATCTGGCTATGTTCTGGTATAAGAAAGCGGCTCAGGCGGGTCATCATCTGGCTCTTAAGCGACTGTCAGAGTCGTGATTTTTCCTTAAAAAGGTAAGTGTTTTTTAAAACGTCCATAAGGATACGAAATGCCTCTACGTCTTACGTGAAAGATGCTTGTGTTTGTGATGAAAAACGTAAGAATCTGCTGTAAGCCGTAGAGGTGCTTTTTAATGTATTCTTTTAGGGGATTCTTTTTAAGCAGTGGGTAATTGTAGGAAACGGCTGATGTCTTCCGGCTTTTCCGCCAGCAAATCCGGGTGAAATTCCTCCAATTCACTTTTCGGCCGGAAACCCCAGCATGCTCCGATGGTGGTGACTCCTGCGTTGAGTCCGGTCTGCATGTCCACTCCGGAGTCGCCGATATAGACCACTTCTTCTTTGCTTACTCCGGCCATTTGTATGATTTCATTCACCACCTGAGGATCGGGTTTGGTCGGCACGTTGTCCCGCTGTCCGAATACTGCCGTGAAATGGATGGCAGGGAAATACTGTCCGATGAGTTTGGCAGTGGCCTCCTGATATTTGTTGGAGGCTACGGCAAGCTGGAGATGATGCTGTTGCAGGAGGTTGAGCAGCTCCTCGATACCGGGATAGGGGCGGCTTAAATCCGCATTGTGGATGTTATAGTAGGGAACAAACTTCGACCGGATGCGCAAGACGTTTTCCGGAGTTCTTTCCTCCTCGGGAAGAGCCCGTTCGAAGAGTTTGTTGATGCCGTTGCCTACAAAGAAGCGATAGGCGTCGGTCGGATGGGTAGGATAGCCGAATTGGGTCAGGGCGTAATTGGTAGCCGCGGCCAGGTCGGCAATCGTGTTTAGCAAAGTTCCGTCTAAGTCAAAAATCACAAGTTTCTTCATATCGCGTTAGTTTTTGGTGTAAGTTGATTCCACTCCGGTTTCCCTGCAGTCTGCCCCCATGGGAGGATTCTGCTTGAACAAGGCAATCTTGACTTCCGTAAGGGTGGGAAAGTCCCGGAACAACCGTTCGGCAATGCGTTGGACGACGTGTTCCAGTAGGCGGGAAGTCACCTGCATCTCTTCTTTCACCGCCTGAAACACCTCTGCATAATTGAGCGTATAATTCAGATCGTCTGTTTGCGATGCACGGCTGAAATCCGTTTTTAGCCGCAGGTTGAGGGTGAATTCGGTCCCCACCTTGTTTTCCTGAGGGAGTACGCCGTGAAAGGCATATATTTTCAGCCCGTTCAGGTGAATGTACATTTCAGATTGTTTCATGTTGAAAGGATATAAGAGAGGCATGAATCCGACGCTTGTGCAAAGCTTCTTGCCAGATTCATGCCCGATATGGTTGAGTAATTCACTCGAATGTCATAAATTCTTATCCGCAGCGTGAAGAGCCGCAAGTCTTGCAAATCAGACAGCCTTCCTGATATACCAAGGTTTCATGGCCGCAGTTTGGACATTTCACGCCCTTGGCTTCAGTGCCGTCCTGCACGTATTTCTTCAGAGCTCTTTCCACGCCGTTCTTCCACGTGTTGATGCTTTCGCTATCCAGTTGCAGCGAACTTACCAGTTTGATGACCTGCTCAATCGGCATTCTCCAGCGGAGCACACCCGAAATCAGCTTGGCATAGTTCCAATATTCTTTGTTGAACTTTTCAGAAAGTCCTTCGATGGTCATCTTATAGCCACGTTTGTTTTCGAACTGGAAGTCGTAGTGTTTGGTACCGTCTTCGTCGTAACTCTTGATGATACGTCCGGAGGTCACAGACTTCGGCAATACGATGCCTTCCTCGTCATCCTGCAAACCGGTGAAGATTTCGTAAGGTCTTCCATCGAGCAGGCCGACAAATGCCACCCATTTTTCTTTGTTGTTCTGGAAACGTACCACGTCGGCTTCCAGCACTTTCGGACGTACCTCCACTACCTGAGGCGGTTTGCAACGACATTCCTCCTCTTCTTTCTTGTCTTTCTTCTTCGTAGAAAGCAATACGCCGGCACGGGAACCGTCCCGATATACGGTACAACCTTTACATCCGGAACGCCATGCTTCAACATAAAGCTGGTTCACGAGGTCCTCGCTTACGTTGTTCGGCAGGTTGATGGTTACACTGATGGAGTGGTCCACCCATTTCTGGATACGTCCTTGCATCTTCACCTTCATCAGCCAGTCCACATCGTTGGAAGTGGCTTTATAATACGGTGATTTAGCCACCAGTTCGTCAATCTCTTCCTGCGTGTAACGCTTGTCAGGATCGTAGCCGTTCACTTTCATCCAAGTCAGGAACTTGTGATGGAACACTACATATTCTTCGAATGCATCTCCAGTTTCATCCACGAAATCTACATGAACATTGGTATCATTCGGATTGACTTTCCGGCGACGTTTGTACACAGGCATGAACACCGGTTCAATACCCGAAGTCGTCTGGGTCATCAGACTGGTAGTTCCTGTCGGTGCAATCGTCAGGCAGGCAATGTTCCGTCGGCCATACTTCTTCATTTCTTCGTACAATTCAGGGTCGGCCTCTTTCAGACGGTTGATGAACGGGTTGTTCTTTTCACGTTCCGCATCGTAGATTTCAAACGCGCCACGTTCCTTAGCCATGTTTACAGAAGAACGGTAAGCTTCGAGGGCAATGGTCTTGTGTACTTTTTCAGAGAATTCAGTAGCCTCTTCCGTACCATAACGCAGTCCCATGGCAGCCAGCATGTCACCTTCAGCCGTGATACCTACACCTGTACGGCGTCCCAAGCCTGATTTACGATAAATCTTTTCCCACAAGTGGCGTTCTGTCCCTTTCACTTCCATGCTTTCAGGGTCAGAGTCTATCTTTTCAAAAATCCGTTCAATCTTTTCCAACTCCAGATCGATAATGTCGTCCATGATGCGCTGTGCCAGTGCCACATGCTTCTTGAACAGCTCGAAATCAAAGTAGGCTTCCGGAGTAAATGGATTGATTACGTATGAATACAGGTTGATGGCCAGCAGACGGCAAGAGTCGTACGGACACAGAGGAATCTCGCCACAGGGGTTTGTAGAAACCGTGCGGAAGCCTAAGTCGGCGTAACAGTCGGGTACAGACTCGCGGATGATGGTATCCCAGAACAACACTCCCGGTTCTGCCGATTTCCATGCATTGTGTACAATCTTTTTCCACAGAGCCGAAGCGTCAATATCCTTGGCAACCATCGGATTGGCTGAATCAATCGGATATTGCTGCGTGTAAGGCTTTCCTTCAATGGCAGCCTGCATGAAGGCATCGTCCAGTTTTACGGAAACGTTGGCTCCCGTTACTTTCCCTTCCGTCATTTTAGCATCGATGAATGCTTCTGAATCCGGATGTTTGATGGATACAGTCAGCATCAGCGCACCGCGACGTCCGTCTTGAGCTACCTCACGTGTAGAATTGGAGTAGCGTTCCATAAAAGGAACAAGTCCGGTGGAGGTCAAAGCCGAGTTTTTCACCGGAGAACCTTTCGGACGGATGTGTGACAAGTCATGCCCTACACCGCCACGGCGTTTCATCAGTTGTACCTGCTCCTCATCAATGCGGATGATGGCACCGTAAGAGTCGGCATTTCCGTCGAGTCCGATTACGAAGCAGTTGGACAGTGACGCAATCTGATAATTGTTGCCAATTCCCGTCATCGGGCTACCCTGCGGTATGATGTACTTGAAATGGTCGAGCAAATCGAAAAGTTCCTGAGAACTGAGTGCATTAGGATATTTTGCCTCAATGCGGGCCACCTCATTGGCAATCCGCCAATGCATATCCTCTGGAGATTTTTCATAGATGTTTCCAAATGAGTCTTTCACAGCGTATTTGTTTACCCAAACACGAGCTGCCAGTTCATCTCCTTTGAAATACTCCAACGAAGCATTGTAGGCTTCATCGTAGCTATACGTTTTCTTTTCCACGGTTATTTGTATATGAATAAGTTTGTTCGCAATAAAATGATAAGTCGCAAAATGTAGAAGGTCGTTTTATTTCTAACAAACGCCTGCAAAGCTAAAGATGTTTTTTTAATTCGCAAAATAAAAAAGTAAGAAGTTATCAACAATGTGGGTGGTTTTCTATTTTGAAATATTACATACTTGATAATTAGATTGTTATAAAAATTGACGTATTGAAAAGTTTTCCGTTTTGGAAAACTTTGATTTTTTTGAATTGTTTCTTATACCTTATAAAAGTAGGGATTTTCACTGATTCTTTTTACCTTTGCAGATAATCTATAAAGCCGATATATTATGGAATCAATAAAAAACAGACGGACAATCCGCAAGTATAAACAGGAAGACATTCCTGCCGACTTGCTCAATGAGTTGTTGGAGGAAGCGTTCCGGGCTTCCACCATGGGCAATATGCAATTATACAGTGTAGTGGTGACCCGCGACGCAAAAATGAAGGAGCGTCTGGCGCCTGCCCATTTTAACCAGCCGATGGTGACTTCGGCTCCGGTCGTACTTACTTTCTGTGCCGATTTTAACCGTTTTAGCAAGTGGTGTGAACAGCGGAAGGCCGTGCCGGGATATAATAATCTGATATCTTTCCTGAATGCAGCGAGCGATACCCTGTTGGTGACACAGAATTTCTGTACCTTGGCCGAAGAAAAAGGATTGGGCATCTGCTATCTGGGAACCACTATTTACAATCCCGACCAGATTATTGATTTGCTGAAACTTCCGAAGCTTGTGGTGCCCGTGGCCACCATTACAGTGGGCTACCCCGATGAGTGTCCGGAACAGCCCGACCGTTTGCCTGTCCGCGGCATTATCCATGAAGAACAGTATCACGACTATACCCCTTCCGATATTGACGATATCTACGCCTATAAGGAAAGCCTGCCGGAAAACAAACATTTTGTGGAAATAAACCATACCGAAACGCTGGCTCAGATTTTCACGGATATCCGTTACAAGAAGTCCGATAATGAATACATGTCGGAAGGTCTTAAGAAAGTACTGAAACGGCAAGGATTCGATGATTGATCAGATGGCTGTCAGCATAAAAAAACAGGTGACTTGATTGGCAAGCCACCTGTTTTTTTATCTCATTCGAAGACTCATTTCTATTTCTTCAATTTCCGCTTTAAACGCCTTGTCCACGTCCACCTGGTCTTTTACAATCTTGCAGGCATGCAGTACCGTGGCATGGTCTTTGTTTCCGATAAGCTGGCCAATCTTGGAAGAAGAAGTGTCCGTATGTTTCTTTGCCAGATACATCGCCACTTGTCTCACTTGCACCACTTCCCGTTTGCGCGTCTTGGTGTGGATGGCTGTCTCGTCTATCTTGTAGTGTTCGCACACCTTTGTGATGATGTCGGCCACTGTCATCGGTTTGCTTTCTGCGCACTTCACCGCCTTTCTCACGATGTGCTGTGCCAGGTCGAGGTCAATTTCACGTTTGAACAGGATAGATTGCGCCAATAAGGAGTTGACGATACCTTCCAGTTCACGCACGCTTTCGTTCACGCTTTCCGCAATGTAGCTGATAACCGATTCCGGAATCACCAGTCCGTCGCGTTTGATCTTGTTGCGCAGGATGTTTTTCCGGAGTTCGATGTCCGGTTTCTCCAGCTCGGCCACCAATCCCCATTTGAAACGTGTAAGCAAGCGGTCCTCCATTCCTTGCAGCATGACCGGTGCACGGTCGGAAGTCAGAATCAGCTGTTTGCCGTTCTGGTGAAGGTGGTTGAAGATATGGAAGAACGTATTCTGTGTCTTGGTTACCCCTGCAAATTCCTGTATATCATCAATGATCAGCACGTCGATAGTCTGGTAGAAGCTAATGAAATCATTGAAGTGGTTGGTTCGCACGGAGTCTGTATATTGCACCTGGAAAAGATGAGCCGATACATACAGCACACGTTTTTCCGGATACAATTCCTTGATTCTTGTACCAATGGCATTGATAAGATGAGTTTTACCTACACCCGACGGGCCGTAGATAAACAAAGGGTTGAAAGTACGTGCCGGATTCTGTGCCACAGTTTCCGCTACCGTTCTGGAGAACTCATTGCTGTTACCTTTGATGAAATTCTCAAAGTTGTAGTTCGGGTTCAGGTGCGGGTCCAGATCCTGTGGTGCCGGAGCCTGCAAAGGATTGGGCGCCTTGTTTCCATTGTACACAGGAGCCTGTTCCGGCAGTGCAGAAGAGCGTTTGGTCCCTTCTATATTGACAGTGATATGGTTGGTCTTATCGGTCAGGATAGAGTACATCAACTCCGTGCCTTCACCTATTTCCTTATAGATGGCGGCGCGCAGCAATCCCACGTACTTTTCTTCTAAGTATTCATAGAAGAAAGGACTTGGGACGCCGATTGTCAATGCCTTTTCTGTATCCTCATATTTTAAAGGTACGATAGGCTCAAACCATGTTTTAAAAGCCGTAGCATTCACGTTGTCCTTGATAAATGCCAGACAACGGTTCCACAATGCAACGGCTTGGTTATGTTCAATCATACGTGCGTTGTTATTAATAAAGCGAAACTTCTACGCTTGCAAATTTCGTAATGAAATTTCAGAAAAACAAATGCCTTTTTCCTTGCTTTTTATCTTGATAAATTAAAGTATTGATAAATAGGAGGTTATGTATTTGTTAAATATTTGATAAGAAGAAATTCTCTTGTAGATTTATAATTTTCTATTTATCAGGTGTTTATCATTCTATCCTTACTGCGGAATGTCCCCTTGGTTGAATCTGCTTGTCTTTGAGAATTAGACTGTTGCGACTCTCCTGAAGCCTGCGGGTTTTCATCTTTATTATTTAGACTATTTCTATATAACGTAATCGGGAGGAAATTTCAGATTCGCAGAGTAAATGCTTCGTTTTCAAACAAACACAGGAAGGCATTTGCTTTGTGCGTGCCTTCCTGTGCCTGTAAAAAGGAGATATCCTATTTGTCTTTCTTTCCGAACAGGGAGAAATGTACATAGCGTTTCGGATGCTCTTGCAAGTCTTTCAGCAGAGAAGCCGCGTTGGCCGAAGTCGCATTCAGGTTCTGGTACAAAGCATCGTCGTTCAGGAGAAGTCCGATGGAGTTGTCCTTGCTGCTCAGTCTTTCGGTCAGCATGTGTACATTCTGGAGAGTGGAATCCACCTTCTGGAAGGTCGATGCATAGTCAATTCCTTTCAGGTTCTCACTGATACCTTTCAGGTTTTCCGTGATGGTGGTGACATTGCTTGTCAGCTGCGGGATATCCTTGCTCATCAAGCTGTGCAGTTGCGTGCTGGTCGCATTGAGCGAGGCCGTCAGCTTTTCCGCATTGTGCAAGGTGTTTTTTAAGGCAGGGTCGGCCAGCAGCTGGTTTAATGAGCCCAGAATGGAATCCAGTTTAGGCATCATCTGTTCCACCTTCGGCAGCAGATCCTGTTCAGCCTTTCCCAGAATACCCGTATTGGCTGTGCCTTCAATCGTATCTCCAGGAGTCAGATAAGTGGTCGATTCATGTTTGAGCAACATGTTCATCTTGACGGTTCCCAGCATTTCAGTCACCAGCTCCGCCTTGCTGCCGGCCGGAATACGCATGTCCTGGTCTACTTCAATACCTACCACCACATGTCCCGGTTTCTGGTAATTGTATTGAAGGTCGCGTACGATACCTATCTTATAGCCGTTGGCAAATACCGGACTCGACTGTGCCAGCCCGTTTACATCGGTAAAATCCACATAATAATAGCTTTCCGGCTTGAACATGCTGATTCCTTTCAGGTAGTTGATGCCAAAAAAGAGAATCAACAATGCGCCGATTCCTGCTAATCCGATTTTTACTTCTTTCTTCATATAGTTTACTTTTCTATTTTTATCTGTTTCGTTTGAATTCTCGTATGGCTTGGTTGATATTGACTTTCTGTCCGTCCTTGAACGCAATGATAAACGCATCCTTGAATTTGCTGTCCACTTTGTTGCGTTTCAGGCGGAGAATCTTGTTATAGTTCGTATCGGCCCCATAAGTATATTTTATGATTCCGTTCTCTTCGTAACTGTCTACGGGACTAAGTCCTTTGAACTGCTTGCTTTTGGAAGGCAGTTTGCGGCCGGAAGTCAATATCTGTATCTTGAAGACCGGTTTCCCCGATACGCTGGCCTCTGTCATGTCCTGCTTGCGAGTGGCCTGTGTACGTGCAGCCGGCACTTCTTGCGGTTGGGATGCTGCAGTGACTTCCTCTTCTGCGGGAGTGGAAGAGCTGTCCGGTTCCGCAGCCAGTTGCGCGGACGAAACCTTGCCTCCCTTGTAATTCAGGAATGCGCGGTAAATACTTTTGGCCAAGGTTGAGCTGCCCTGTTCCGACATCAGATAAGCTTCTTCCGTAGGGTTGGTGATGTACCCCAGTTCAATCAGTACGCTCGGCATGGAAGTAGCCCGCAACACCAGAAATCCGGCCTGGTGTACCCCTTTGTCCGTCCGGTTTGCATTCCGGAAACACTTTTGTACAGAGGTGGCGAAGCTGACACTCTGTGCCATGTTCTTGTCTTGCAGAAACTCAAAGATGATATAGCTTTCCGATGAATTCGGGTTAAATCCTGCATACCGCTGCTTGTAGTCGTCCTCAATGAGGATTACCGCATTCTCTTTTTTGGCCACTTCCAGGTTCTCCTGCGTGCGGTGCAATCCGAGGGTATAAGTCTCCGTACCGCTGACGCTCCTGTTTCTGGAAGCCACCGAATTGGTATGGATGGAGATAAAGAGGTCAGCCTTCGCGTCATTGGCTATTTCTGCTCTCCTGTGCAAGGGGACGAATACATCTTTTTCGCGGGTATAGACCACACGCGTATCCGGGCAATTCTGCCTGATGAGCCTTCCCAATTTGAGGGCTACGCTCAGGTTGATGTTTTTTTCCTTTCCTCTTCTGCCTATGGCTCCGGGGTCATTTCCCCCGTGTCCGGCATCAATCACGACGGTAAAGCGAGTTTCGGCAGCATGCGTTTCAGGAAATAGGCTGAAAGCCAGTAGCAGGCTTAGGGCTATGAACAGTATGTCGAATTTTCTCCTTTGCATAATTATAATAACGTGGCAAAGTTAATATTTTTTTATCGACTAGCTTTCCTGTGGCCGGAAGAAATCTTCCATTGCTGTTATAATTGCTATAAAATCCGAAAAATAAGCAGGTCTTTACCTTAAATTTCCTACATTTGTATGAATCATAAAATAGAAAGGAGTATTTATGACATTAATCGACGGAAAAGCCGTTTCCGAACAAGTGAAACAGGAAATCGCTGCCGAGGTGGCCGATATTGTGGCAAAAGGAGGCAAGCGTCCTCATCTGGCTGCCATTCTGGTGGGACATGATGGAGGCAGCGAAACGTATGTGGCTGCAAAAGTGAAGGCATGCGAAGTGTGTGGGTTCAAGTCAACCCTGATTCGTTACGAGTCGGATGTGACGGAAGAAGAACTGCTGGCAAAAGTGCGTGAACTGAATGACGATGCCGATGTGGACGGATTTATCGTACAGCTTCCATTGCCTCCCCATATTTCAGAACAGAAAGTCATAGAAACCATTGACTACCGGAAAGACGTCGACGGTTTCCACCCTATCAATGTAGGCCGTTTGTCCATTGGGTTGCCGTGCTACATTTCTGCCACCCCCAATGGAATCATGGAACTTCTGCGCCGTTACCAGATTGAGACGCGGGGAAAGAAGTGCGTCATCCTGGGCCGGAGCAATATCGTGGGAAAACCGATGGCCATGCTGATGATGCAGAAGTCCGTACCGGGAGACGCCACCGTGACCGTATGCCATAGCCGGAGCAAGGATCTGGTGAAGGAATGTCAGGAAGCCGACATCCTGATTGCCGCGATGGGACAGCCCAATTTTGTGAAAGCCGATATGGTGAAAGAAGGAGCCGTGGTGATAGACGTAGGTACTACCCGTGTGCCCGATGCTTCCAAGAAATCCGGTTTCAAACTTACCGGCGACGTGAAGTTCGACGAAGTGGCCCCCAAGTGCTCTTACATTACGCCGGTTCCCGGTGGAGTAGGGCCGATGACCATTGTTTCTCTGATGAAGAATACGCTGTTGGCTGGTAAAAAAGCGATATATTGAGATTTTAGAAGATTTTTTCGATGAAATGTTTGCAGTTTCGGAAAAATCCTCTACCTTTGCAATCGCTTTTGAAAAGGAAGCCAACATGGTGACTATAGTTCAGTTGGTTAGAGCGTCAGATTGTGGTTCTGAATGTCGTGGGTTCGAGTCCCACTAGTCACCCTCCTTCATTTTTAACGTTTTCATACCAACATGGTGACTATAGTTCAGTTGGTTAGAGCGTCAGATTGTGGTTCTGAATGTCGTGGGTTCGAGTCCCACTAGTCACCCCTTGAAAAGGTCTTGCATCGGCAAGGCCTTTTTTTGTATCCTTTCCTTTCTTGCCAACACAAAAAAATGCGCTATCAGACCTTCACAGGCTGGATAGCGCAAGCTACAATACAAAATACAAATACAACTAAACGAGATTTTGTGCTAAAATTTAAGCTTTCAAATATACGGTAAAATTTTAGACTTTACTTTTCCTCCTAGAGTTATTTAAAGATTCTTAATGCTTATACGATTCCTTGAGCCATCATGGCATGAGCCACTTTCATGAATCCGGCAATGTTGGCGCCTTTCACGTAGTTGATGTAACCGTCGCTTTCCGTGCCGTATTTCACGCACTGCTCGTGAATGTTGTGCATAATCTGGTGCAACTTGTCGTCCACTTCCTGTGCGGTCCAGCTCAGGTGCATGGCGTTCTGGCTCATTTCCAATCCGGAAGTAGCCACTCCACCCGCATTGACAGCCTTACCCGGCGCATACATCATCTTGTGTTCGATGAAAGCATCAATAGCTTCCGGCGTACATCCCATGTTGGAAATTTCTCCCACGCAGAGCACCTGGTTCTTGATCAGATGCTGTGCATCTTCTCCGTCCAGCTCGTTCTGGGTGGCACACGGCAGGGCGATGTCCACTTTTACCTCCCACGGGCGGCGTCCCGGCACGAAGGTAGCTTTCGGGAATTTCTCCGCATACGGTGCTACGATGTCGTTGCCCGAAGCACGCAGTTCCAGCATGTAGTCAATCTTTTCTCCCTCGATGCCGTCCGGGTCATAAATGTAACCGTCCGGTCCGGAGATGGTGACAACTTTTGCACCCAGCTGGGTAGCCTTGGTAGCTGCTCCCCAGGCCACGTTGCCGAAACCAGAGATGGCCACCGTCTTTCCTTTTATATCAATACCTTTTGCATCCAGCATGTGTTTCACGAAATACAAGCCTCCGAAGCCCGTAGCTTCCGGACGAATCAGCGAACCGCCGAATTCCAGTCCCTTGCCCGTGAATGTTCCGGTGAACTCACGCGTCAGCTTCTTGTACATGCCGAACATGTAGCCCACTTCGCGTCCGCCCACACCGATGTCACCGGCCGGTACGTCCATGTCCGGACCCAGATGGCGCCACAATTCCAGCATGAAGGCCTGGCAGAAACGCATGATTTCCGCATTGCTCTTTCCACGCGGAGAGAAGTCGGAGCCACCTTTTCCGCCGCCCATCGGCAACGTGGTCAGTGCATTCTTGAAGGTCTGTTCAAATCCCAGGAATTTCAGGATAGACAGGTTGACCGAAGCATGGAAACGGATACCTCCCTTGTACGGGCCGATGGCGTTGTTGAACTGTACGCGGTAACCCAGGTTGGTCTGTACTTCCCCCTTGTCGTCCACCCATGTGACGCGGAAAGTGAAAATACGGTCGGGTTCTACCAGCCGTTCAATGATTTTGGCCTTTTCAAATTCGGGATGCTGGTTGTAAATATCTTCGATAGAAAGCAATACTTCTCTCACTGCCTGAAGGTACTCGGATTCACCTGGATGCTTGGCTTCCAAGGATGACATGATTTTGTTAATATCCATAATCAAATAATTTAAGGTCTGACAAAATGAAATATTTTGTATATGCAAAGATAGGAAATTACCTGTATTGGCAAAGCTTTTCCCCATATTTTTCGTGTGTAGGCTTGAATTTTGATAGTTTTTTACCAACGCTCAAGAAAGATTTGCAAAAATCAGGTGAATTTCCGATTTTTGTTTTTATAAATAAGAATAAGCCTAAAAGAAGATGCCATGCTAAACAACCTGAGAATTAAACTCCGACAGCTTTATTTCAAGGATACGCAGTTTGCCAACCTGATGACAAAGCGTATTTTCAACGTCCTGCTGGTGGCCAATCCGTACGACGCGTTCATGCTCGAAGACGATGGCCGCATCGATGAGAAGATTTTTAATGAATACATGAACCTGAGCCTGCGCTATCCACCCCGTTTTACCCAGGTGTCCACGGGAGAGGAGGCATGGGAGCAGTTGCGCAACACCATGTTCGACCTGGTCATCTGTATGCCGGGTTCCGACAACAGTGACACCTTCGACATTGCCCGCGACATCAAGCGGGAGTATCCCCATCTGCCGCTGGTAGTGCTGACTCCTTTTTCGCATGGCATCAAGGAACGGATGGAACACGAGGACCTGAGTATCTTCGAATACGTGTTCTGCTGGCTGGGGAATACCGACCTGCTGGTCTCCATCATCAAGCTGATTGAGGACAAGATGAACCTGGAGCACGACATCAAGGAAATCGGTGTACAGATGATTCTGCTCGTGGAAGATTCCATCCGGTTCTATTCGTCCGTACTGCCCAATCTCTACAAGTTCGTGCTCCGCCAGAGCCAGGAATTTGCCACCGAAGCCCTGAACGAGCACCAGCGTACGCTGCGCATGCGCGGTCGTCCTAAAATCGTGCTGGCCCGTTCGTACGAAGAAGCCATGGACCTGTATAACAAGTACCAGAACAACATGCTGGGTGTCATTTCCGATGCCCGTTTCCCCCGTGGAGGCGTAAACGACCCGGAAGCCGGGGTAAGTTTGCTGCGTGAGATACGCAAGCACGACCCATTTATCCCGCTGATTCTGCAGTCGGCCGAAGAAAGCAACCGCCAATATGCCCCGGAACTGGATGCCGTGTTCATCGACAAGAATTCCAAGAAGATGAACATCGACCTGCGCGAAGCCGTGTCCGATAACTTCGGGTTCGGTGACTTCATCTTCCGCGACCCCCACACCCTGAAGGAAGTGGCCCGCATCCATAACCTGAAAGAACTGCAGAACGTGATTTTCGCCATTCCGGCCGAATCCTTCCTTTACCACATCAGCCGCAACCACATCTCGCGCTGGCTGTATTCGCGTGCCATCTTCCCGGTGGCCGAGTTCCTGAAACAGATTACGTGGGAATCCCTTCAGGACATCGACGCACACCGGCAGATTATTTTCGAAGCCATCGTGAAATACCGCAAGATGAAAAACCAGGGCGTGGTGGCCGTGTTCCAGCGCGACCGTTTCGACCGCTATTCCAATTTTGCCCGTATCGGCGACGGCTCTTTGGGAGGCAAGGGGCGCGGACTGGCCTTCATCGACAACATGGTGAAACGTCATCCCGAGTTCGACGAGTTTGAAAACGCTTCGGTCATGATTCCGAAAACCGTGGTGCTCTGTACCGATGTGTTCGATGAATTCATGGACTCCAACCAGCTGTATCAGATAGCCTTGAGCGATGCCGCCGACGACGTGATTCTGCAGGCCTTCCTCCGGGCCAAGCTGCCCGACAGTCTGGTAGAAGACTTTTTCGCCTTCTTCGATGCCGTCAAGGCCCCCATTGCCATCCGTTCGTCCAGTCTGCTGGAAGACTCCCACTACCAGCCGTTTGCCGGTATCTATTCCACCTACATGATTCCCTATCTGGACGACAAGTACGAAATGCTCCGCATGCTGAGCGATGCCATCAAGGGCGTATATGCCTCCGTATATTATAAGGACAGCAAGGCCTACATGCAGGCCACCAGCAACGTCATCGACCAGGAAAAGATGGCCGTCATCCTCCAGGAAGTGGTCGGCACCCAGTATGGCGACCGCTATTATCCGGCCATATCCGGGGTGGCCCGCTCCATCAACTATTATCCCATCAACGACGAACTGGCCGAAGAAGGTACGGTGAGCCTGGCGTTGGGACTCGGGAAATACATTGTCGACGGCGGCCTCACCTTGCGCGTCTGTCCGTACCACCCCACGCAGGTACTCCAGACCAGTGAGATGGAAATCGCCTTGCGCGAGACACAGACCCGCTTCTATGCCCTCGACCTGAAGAACCTGGGGCAGAACTTCTCGCTCGACGACGGGTTCAACCTGCTGAAGCTCCATGTGAAAGATGCCGAAGCCGACGGTGCCTTGAACTTCATCGCCTCGACCTACGACCCGTATGACATGGTGATACGCGACGGCATCTATCCCGGCGGGCGCAAGCTCATCACCTTCGCCAACATCCTTCAGCACGACGTCTTCCCCTTGGCCCGCATCCTTCAGCTTGTGCAGAAGTACGGTCAGGGCGAGATGCGCCGTCCGGTGGAAATCGAGTTTGCCGTCAACTTGGACGCCCGCACCAAGAGCGGCGTGTTCTATCTGCTGCAAATCCGCCCGATGGTCGATGTGAAAGCCGGGCTCGACGAAGACTTGACCCAAGTACCGGAAGAAAAGCTCCTGCTCAAGAGCGAAAATTCGTTGGGACATGGCGTGATGGACGACATACAGGACGTCATCTATGTGAAGACCGAAGGCTATTCCGCCTCCAACAACCAGCTGATAGCCTACGACATCGAGAAGCTCAACCGCCGTTTCCTCGACGAAGGCAAGCATTATATTCTGGTGGGACCCGGGCGGTGGGGCAGCAGCGACACCTGGCTCGGCATACCGGTGAAATGGCCGAACATCTCGGCGGCCCGCATCATCGTAGAAGCCGGACTGACCAATTACCGGGTAGACCCCAGTCAGGGCACCCATTTCTTCCAGAACCTGACATCCTTCGGGGTAGGCTATTTCACCATCAATGCCTACATGAACGACGGTATCTACAACCAAGCCTTGCTCGACAGCATGCCCGCCGTGGAAGAAACGAAGTTCCTCCGTTGGGTACGGTTTGAAAAGCCGCTCACCGTGAAGATGGATGGGAAGAAAAAACTCGGTGTGGTGGAACTGCCGGAAAGTTGAGCGCATTGGACGTTGAACAAACAGAGTCTTTCTTTGTTTGTTCAATGGCATAAATTTAAGGAGGGGCAAGTCTGGGCTTAGAGAAGTCAAGACTTGCCCATTTATTTTATTGCTATTTAATGGATATTTTTTGTGAAAGTGTAATTTAAAAGGAGGAGTAAGAAGTATGAAAAAGACATCCATCAAGCTAAAATTTAGAGCATCCGTGATACCTCAGAAAGAGGGTACACTGATTTTTCAGGTGATTCATGACCGTAAGGTCCGTCGAATCAGAAGCCAGTTTAAGATTTTTAAGGAGGAATGGGATGAGGCTGCCGGCCGGATTCTGTTGGCAGCGTCAGCTCCGTCCCGATGTAGTCAGTTGCAAATCATACGTTTCAATGTGGAGTGGGAGTTCAGGCGCCTCAGAAAGATAATCGATACGTTGGAACGTTCAGGCAAGGAGTGGAATCTTGACGAAGTGATACAAAAATTCGATCCTGATATAAATAAGGAATATAGTGTGTTCCATTTCATTCAGGCCCAGATTTTGCATAAAAAGCAGTTAGGCAAGATACGCTCCAGCGAAACTTACCAGGCCACTCTCAACAGTTTCATGAATTTCAGGCAAGGAATTGATCTGACTTTCGACATGTTCGATTCAGAACTGATGGAACTCTATGAGGCAGAACTGCGGAATCGGGGAGTCGTGCGGAACACCAGTTCCTTCTATCTGCGTATTTTGCGTACGAATTACAAGCTGGCGGTAGAGAAAGGGCTCACGCAAGATTGCCATCCTTTCAAGCACGTATATTGCGGAATGGACAAAACGGTGAAGCGATGCCTTTCATTCGAAGAGATAAAAAGGATGAAAGAGTTGGACTTGTCCCTTAAACCAGCTTTGGATTTTGCCCGCGACATGTTCATCTTCAGCTTTTGCACGCGCGGTATGTCGTTTGTGGACATGGCCTATCTCAGGAAGAGCGATTTGAAGAACGGCTATCTCATTTACCGTCGGAAAAAGACCGGTCAGCTGCTGACCATTGAATGGACCCGTCAGATGCAAGTCATTTTGGACAAGTATGAATCAAATCCCACCCAGTATCTTCTTCCCTTGATTCTCCGTGAAGACGGTAATGAACGCCGTCAGTACCAGAATCAGATGATGAAGATCAACCGAAGTTTGAAGGAGATTGCTTCCCTCGTGCACTTGTCTGTACCCTTATCCTTATATTATAGTCGCCACAGCTGGGCTACTATAGCCAGAGGGAAATCCATACCTTTGTCCGTCATTAGCGAAGGATTGGGACACGATTCTGAACTCACAACACAAATTTATCTCGATTCCATCAAGTCGGTAGAGGTGGACAGGGCCAACCGAAAAATCCTGAGAGGTCTTTAAATACTTGTATATAAATGGATTCTCTCCTAAGATGAGATGGTTTCTTATACTTTAATAATTAAAAATCAAATGTTTAGGTATTTCTTATCAAATCATTTGGTCAACAAATCAGGATTTCTTTTGAAAGTAAATACGAAAACTGACACATAGGACTAATTTTTATCAACAAAATTTATAACTAGCTAGAACTTAATTTACAGTCATTTAATTATCCAAAATCAAGAAACGAATTCTTTTTAACTTCATGGGATAATCTCTGTCCCATAGTGTGGTTTTTGTATCCCACAGTGTGAAATATATATCCCACACTGTGAGATTTGTATTTCACACTGTGGTACAGAGAATTTTTCTTATAGATTCAGAAAATAGATAGGAGGAAAAAAGATTTTCAGAGAAGAAGAAAGCAGGCTCCCGCCATTGATGGAACCGAATCAATGGCGGGTTCATTGTCAAAAATCGAATATGCCGACAATATATCCCCTAATGAACGTGAGGCATGACCGAAAAGATTATGAATGAAATAAAAATCTAAAAATACTTGAATATAGATTTAATTTACTATCTTTGTCACGAAGAATATTATCTCATCTTAGGAGATAATTGTTTAAAAAGAGGAAAAACACCGTTTGCTATCTTCCTGTAAAAGGACAGCAAAGTGGAAAGTGAAGGGGATAAACATTGTAAAGTTTTATATCTGATATTTGTAACTGCTTGTTATTTAGTGTTTTATAATAGCTTGCAGGACTAGAGAGTATGCCTTATGTTGAACTATGAATTACATTCTCCTGATCAAAACGATATACAGGTTAATGAGTTGTTGTTTATCAAAGAAGCAATGGCGTTGCCACAATGGTTCGTCATGCGCGATTTGAAAAGAAGTAATGCCAAACAGCCGTAAGCATTCGATAAACTACAAGTTTTAAACCTTTATATACAACAATAGCGACT
>URWA01000037.1 GCA_900551445.1 uncultured Bacteroides sp.
AGTATTAATTGATAATAGCTGCTTTAGAGAATTTTCTCCGGACGGCAGTGATATTTCTTATCTTCACGCAGATGATGAACACAAAAAATAAATCGATTGTATGCATCGGGGCCGGCAACGTAGCCACCCACCTTTCAAAAGCTCTACAACAACAAGGCTTCCGGTTACAGCAGGTGTACAGCCGAACCGAAGAGTCCGCCCGTACATTGGCTGAAGCACGGGGATGTGAATGGACAACCCAATTGACGCAAGTCTACGAAAAAGCCGACATATACATTGTTTCGGTAAAAGATGCCGTACTGGAAACGGTCATTTCACAACTGACTCACTGCAATCCCGAGGCACTTTACCTGCACACGGCCGGAAGCATGCCCATGGAAGTATGGAAAGGAAAACAGAAAAACTATGGTGTAGCATATCCTATGCAAACTTTCAGCAAACAACGAGAAGTGCGCATGGAAGAAGTTCCCTTCTTCATTGAAGCCAATACGGCTGAAAACCTTTTGCTGCTTCGGGAAATTGCCGAAAGCTTGAGCACCAAGGTATATGAGGCCACTTCCGCACAACGGAAATACCTGCACATCGCAGCCGTCTTTGCCTGCAACTTCAGCAACCACATGTATGCCATCTGCGAACACTTGCTCACGGCACATCAGTTACCTTTCGAAACCATGCTGCCCTTGATTGACGAAACTGCCCGGAAAGTACACGAACTGCCGCCCATCGAAGCGCAGACCGGACCTGCCCGACGGTATGACGAGAATGTCATCCACCGCCATCTGGACATGCTGAAGGAAGAGGAACCGCAACTGGCCGAGATTTACCGGCTACTGAGCCTGCATATCCACCAATATGAAACCGAACATCAGAAATAAAAATCCAAATATGATTAATTACGATTTAACGAAAATAAAAGCTCTGTTCTTCGACGTGGACGGAGTATTGAGTGCGGAAACCATTTTCCTGCACCCGGATGGAGAGCCTATGCGCTCTGTCGATATCAAAGACGGATACGCCCTTCAGTTAGCCGTGAAATGCGGTCTTCATGTAGCCATTATCACAGGCGGAAAGACAGAAGCCGTACGCAAACGTTACGAGGGACTGGGTATCAAGGATGTCTGCCTTGGAGCTGCCATCAAGACCCGTGAATATCAGGAGCTGCTGGCCAAATACGATCTGAAACCGGAAGAGGTGCTTTACATGGGCGACGATATACCCGATTACGAAGTGATGCAACTGGTAGGATTGCCCTGCTGCCCGGCAGATGCAGCTCCGGAAATCAAAGCCATCAGCAAGTACATTTCTCACTGCAAAGGTGGATATGGTTGCGGAAGAGACGTAATCGAACAGGTGCTGAAAGCACAAGGAAAATGGATGGCCGGACAGGCCGCTTTTGGCTGGTAAACCATTAAAGATTTATAAAGACATGAAACCACTGGAAAATATTCAGCATTATAAGATTGTATTGGCTTCCAATTCCCCGCGTCGCCAGGAATTGTTGAGCGGACTGAATCTGGGTTACACGATAAGAGTGTTACCGGGAATTGACGAAAGTTATCCGGATTACCTGAAAGGAGAAGAGATACCGATGTACATCTCACGTAAAAAGGCAGATGCCTATCGTAATACCATGGGGGAAGATGAACTGATTATCACGGCAGATACGGTAGTGTATATCCACGGGAAGGTGTTAGGAAAACCCAAGTCGTTGGAAGAAGCCAAAGAGATGCTGCGGGAGCTTTCCGGCAATACCCATCAAGTAATTACGGGTGTCTGCCTGACCACCCGAGAAACACAACGCACGTTCTCGGCTATGACACAGGTGACCTTCGACACGCTGACTGAAGATGAAATCGAATTTTATGTAAAAACATATCAACCCTTGGATAAAGCCGGGGCTTACGGAGTGCAGGAATGGATTGGCTTCGTTGGTGTATCGAAATTGGAAGGTTCGTATTTCAATGTCATGGGACTCCCGGTACAACGCTTGTACCAGGAGCTCAAAAAACTTTAATGCAAAACTCTAGAAAGGGCTGAATAGGTGTTTCGGCCCTTTATTTTTGCCTGCCAAATCAAACTGAAACCCCATCGTTCTGGAATTGTTTTCAATACGGTATTCGCCAGGTTCTGCCGACGGTCGGCTGCAAACTGTGGGCGGAGACGGTGAAATTCCTTCCGTGCCTCACACACGGCTCTCACATTGGCCCAATCGCCTTTCAACAGCCAGACAAGGGCGGCACAATAATCCAGGAAAGTACGTACACGCATCACCGGAGCAAGCTCTTCTTCCGGCAGATTCTTATAGAGCATCAACAGATTGTTACGGAAATTCAGAAAGGTTTTCCGTGGATTTTCTTTCTTCAACGTAGCTCCTCCCACATGATACACCTTACTTGAGGGGACACAGACCAACTGAAATCCCCGGCTGCGCAAACGCCAGCACAAATCAATTTCCTCCATGTGGGCAAAGAAGCGGGCATCCAGTCCCCCGACTTTCCGATAGACCTCAAGGCGAATCAGCAATGCAGCACCTGTGGCCCAAAACACCGGGATAATCTCCTCGTATTGTCCTTTATCCTCTTCCACCACATCCATCACACGTCCACGACAAAACGGGTAACCATAACGGTCCATAAAGCCTCCACTGGCTCCTGCATATTCAAACATGTTTCGATGACGATAAGACAGGATCTTAGGCTGGCAGGCAGCTGCATCGGGATGGGTGTCCATATAAGCCACCATATCCCGAAGCCAACCTTCGGTCACCTCTACATCACTATTCAACAATACCACGTATTCGGCCTCGACTTGTTGTAAAGCTCGGTTATATCCCTCGGCAAAACCGTAGTTCCGGTCCAGACGTATCAACTGTACAGAAGGAAATTCTTTTTCCACCACCGCACACGAATCATCGGTAGACGCATTGTCTGCGACATACACCACTGTACCTTCCTCACAAGAACCGGAAACCACCGAAGGAAGAAACTGACGAAGCATCGCCTCGCCGTTCCAGTTCAAGATGACCACTGCTGTCTTTATCATAAAATTGTTCCTTTAAGCGACGTTTCGTCCTCGTTGAAATCTCCCAGACGGACTTTCACCAGATGATTGTCCAATTTCTCATCGTGAGCCAACTCCACCCGGATATAGTTCTTCGTAAAGCCATGCATAGAGGCACCTGCCTTGGATTTTTCCATCAGCACTTCCGCTTCCTGTCCTATGTGACGGGCATAAAAGGCCTTGGTTTTCTCATCCGACAACTCAAGCAACCGTTGACTTCTGGCATGCTTCTCAGGCGCAGGAACTACATAGTCTATTTTTAAAGCCTGTGTACCGGGACGTTCAGAATAACTGAACACGTGCAGCTGGGTCACATCCAAGCTTTTGATAAACTCATACGCACGCTCAAAATACTCAGGAGTCTCTCCTCTTGTCCCCACAATCACATCCACACCAATAAAAGCATCGGGCATCAAGGACTTAATCTTGGCCACCTTCTCCGCAAACAAGGCAGTGTCATAACGACGACGCATCAACTTCAACACTTCATCGCAACCAGACTGCAAGGGAATATGGAAATGAGGCATGAAACGACGGGAACGCGCTACATACTCAATGATGTCATCCGTCAACAGGTTAGGCTCAATGGAAGAGATACGGTAACGTTCAATGCCTTCCACCTCATCCAGCGCCTTGACCAAATCAAAAAAGGTTTCTCCGGTAGTTTTCCCAAAATCTCCGATATTCACCCCGGTCAACACAATTTCTTTTCCGCCTTCTGCTGCCGCCTGACGGGCCTGAGCCACCAAATCTTCAATCTTTCCATTCCGGCTTCGCCCACGGGCAAAAGGAATGGTACAATAAGAACAGAAATAATCGCAACCGTCCTGTACCTTCAAGAAATAACGGGTACGGTCACCGCGTGAACAAGAAGACGAAAAAGTGCGAATGTCTTTCGTAGCCGTCACTACAGCCTCACCGTGAGCATGTTTCTCCAGATTACCCAAATATTTCATAAGCTCACCTTTCTGCTCAGCCCCTAGAACCAAGTCGACTCCTTCTATATCGGCTACCTGTCCCGGTTTTAACTGCGCATAACATCCGGTTACCACAATAAATGCCCCCGGATGCTGACGGGAAAGACGATGAATCGCCTGACGGCATTTCTTATCGGCCATTTCCGTCACCGAACAAGTATTAATCACACAAATATCTGCTTTCTCTCCTTTACGGGCAGTACGAACTCCTGCCTCTTTTAAAGTCTTACCAATAGAGGAGGTCTCTGCGAAATTCAATTTGCAACCCAGCGTATAATAAACAGCTACTTTATCCTGAAAAATAGTTGTATCAATCATATCTCTTTATCATTTTAGAAGTCTGCAAAGTTACACATAATTCACGACTCATGAAACGAGTTAGCATAGATTGAAGCCCCCATTAGGAGTTTTTGAGGGCTTTTCATTCTTCTTCTAAAAAAATATCAAATTAAGAAATAAAAAAATATGTTTTGCAACACGTTATGATTCAGATAGATAAGTTTAAAAACATATTTTTTTGAAAAAAAATCGCTCAAAAGTGAACAACGTATTAGAAAAGTCTATATCTTTGCAACGTTTTAAGAAAACAACATAAGTATTACAGATTTAAAAAGCAAAGAAAATGAAAAAATTAGTATTTTTGTTCGTAGCATTTGCTGCAGTTTCTTTCGCTTCTTGCGGAAACAAAGCAGCTAACAGTGAAGCAGCATCTGATTCAGATTCAGTAGCAGTAGTTGAAGAAGCAGCTCCGGTTGTAGATTCAGCAGCAGTAGCTTGTGATTCAGCAGCAGTAGCTGGTGATTCAGCAGTAGTAGCTGAATAATCTCGAACACTAGAGAGAATTGAAAGTCTGTAAGCTCAGCCTACAGACTTTTTTTATGCCCTTTTTTATGGCTACGGCACACAATTTTCCCAAACAAAACACCAATCCAACCTTACCCCAATCGCCTCAACCTTTCTCATCTAAACCCCTATCACATCTTCATCTTCCTACTCACTCCCCATCCAAAACCGCCACAACAAAATCCAGACACTCAATTCGACCTTCCCACACCACCCTTTTTCTTACTCCCTACAAAAAATAAAAAACCCCGAACAGACTTACATCCATTCGGGGGATTTATCAAGTATTTACAGATACAAATTAAGCTTCTTCTGCAACAACTTCGAAAGGAATTTCTACAGAAACTTCCTTGTGAAGTTTAACGATAGCTTTGTAGTGTCCAACTTCTTTTACATTGTCTTTTACAAAGATAATCTTGCGATCGATGTTGTGACCCAACTTAGCCAATTCATCAGCAATCTGAATGCTGCCCACTGAACCGTAGATTGAACCAGTTGCACTAACCTTAGTAGCAATAGTCAATGAAACACCCTTCAATGTTTCTGCTACAGCTTCAGCATCTTTCTTAATCTTCTCCAGTTTATGAGCACGCTGCTTCAATTCTTCAGCCAACATTTTCTTTGCAGCCGGAGAAGCAATCACTGCTTTACCAGTCGGAATAAGATAGTTACGACCATAACCAGACTTAACGGTTACAATATCATTCTTGTAGCCCAAGTTAACTACGTCTTCTTTCAAAATCAGTTCCATATTCTTATTCCTCCTTTATTATTTCATCATATCAGTTACGAAAGGCAGCAAAGCCAAGTGACGAGCTCTCTTAACAGCCTGCGCAATACGACGCTGGAACTTCAATGAAGTACCTGTAATACGGCGCGGAAGGATCTTCCCCTGTTCGTTCAAGAATTTCTTCAAGAATTCAGGATCTTTGTAGTCGATATACTTAATACCGCTCTTTTTGAAACGACAGTATTTTTTCTTCTTCACGTCTACTGAAGGCGGAGTTAAATATCTGATTTCTGATTGTTGCTGTGCCATGATTAGTTTTCCTCCTTTTTAGTTGATTTTACATTTCTTCTCTTAGCAGCGTATTCTGCAGCATACTTATCCATCTTGAAAGTCAAGAAACGGATTACACGTTCGTCACGACGGTAGTTTACTTCCAGCTTCTCGATTACAGACGGTTCTGATTTGAATTCAATCAGCTGATAGAATCCTGTAGATTTTTTCTGAATTGGGTAAGCCAATTTCTTCAATCCCCAGTTTTCTTCATTGATGATCTCCGCACCTTCCTGAGTCAGGATAGCTTTGAACTTCTCTACCGCTTCCTTCATCTGAACATCAGACAAAACGGGAGTTAAAATGAAAACGGTTTCGTATTGATTCATACTATTCGTTAATTAAATTATTAATAATGATTTTTAATTGCGCGGCAAAGGTACGACTTTTCAATTAAGAAACCAAAGTTTCTCAACGATTTATACAATAAAGATTCTTAAAAAAAGAGGAATTACCCGAGAACAGGCACTTTCCTTATTTTAATATACATGAAATATCGTATATTTGCAAAGTTGTTTAAACAATAATTACATGATAGAACAGTTCAATTTTGATATCCAACTAATATTTGCCATCCTGAATGGGAAAGTATCTGCCGCCATCAACCGTAAGTTAATCCGCAACTTCCGTTTGAACGACATGGAAATTACCCCCGAGCAATGGACCGTATTACTCTACCTATGGGAAAAAGACGGAGTAACCCAACAAGAATTGTGCAATGCCACTTTCAAGGATAAACCCAGTATGACTCGCCTGATTGACAACATGGAAAAACAGCACTTAGTAATACGTGTACCAGACAAAAAGGACCGCCGTACCAATAAAATCCATCTGACTGAAAACGGAAAGAAACTGGAAGAGAAAGCACGATTCATCGCCAACAAGACTTTAAAAGAAGCCTTGCACGGACTTACCCTGGAAGAACTGAGAGTAAGCCAGGAAGTACTTCGTAAAATATTCACCAACACCAAGGACTAAGTGCGGATTTCCCTATAGCCGCTGCCTACAAGAAAGCTAAAAATCATTACATTTGTCAAGCTTTTATAAAAGGCAGTATATATATGCTTGAATTTCCGTTTTTTTTCACGAAATAATTTTTTGAATAGAAGAATTATGCTTTAATTTGTAACCATGAATAAATAAACCATAAAAAGAAGACACACATGAAAAGCTTATTACAGAATTTAGGAGTGATATTAGTCATCATTGGTGCTGTGATCCTCATTGCAAGCTATGCAGTAGGTAATGTGAACAACAACGCCGTATTAGGAGGTTCTTTGGCACTTGTTGTGATAGGACTAATTGCTTACATCATCCTGAACAAAAGAATTACAGACTGAATTTCCTCAGCCGACAAACAGCAATAAAAAAGCCTGAATTGAAAAATTCAGGCTTTTTTATTATTATCATTCTGAAACTGCGTCTCATTCACCTTCCGGAGTAATCAATTTATATCCTTTTCCATGGATATTGATGATTTCAATTGAGTCATCTTCCTTCAGATGCTTACGCAACTTAGTGATATACACATCCATACTTCTTGCATTGAAATAGTTGTCATCAATCCAGATAGTCTTCAATGCAAAGTCACGCTGAAGGATTTCATTGGCATGTGCACAAAGCAAACCCAACAATTCAGACTCTTTCGTAGTCAATTTCGTCTGCTTGTCACCGATAGACAAAATCTGCTTCTGGGTATCGAACGTAAAACGGCCGATTTTATACACCGTACTTTCACGATTACGTTTGCCACGTACACGGCGCAGAATAGCCTCAATACGGAAAGTCAGTTCTTCCATACTGAAGGGCTTCGTGATATAATCGTCCGCACCAATTTTAAAGCCTTCCAATATATCTTCCTTCAAAGTCTTTGCCGTCAAGAAAATAATAGGAACTTCCGCATTCGCCTGACGAATTTCCTGAGCCAAGGTAAAACCATCTTTTCTCGGCATCATTACATCGGTCACAACCAAATCATACTTACTCTTCAGGAAAGCCTTAAAGCCCACTTCTCCATCCGGGAAAAGATCGGCGTTATAACCTTTCGCCTGCAAATATTCTCTCAAAAGCATGCCAAGATTCTCATCATCTTCGCATAACAAAATACGCAATTTGTCGTCCATATCTTATTCTTCTTTAAATAGTGGTATCGTAATTATAAACTTCGTTCCTACGTTCAATTCACTTTCAGCCCGTATAGAACCTTTATGGTCTGTAATTATCTTCTTCACATAAGCCAGTCCGAGGCCAAAACCTTTCACATCGTGCAAATTTCCTGTATGTACCCGGTAGAACTTATCAAATATCTTCTTTAAATTCTCCTTCTTAATACCGATTCCATTATCCTCTATGGATATACACAACTTACCGGTCTCATTCCACGTGCGAATCTTCAAAGCGATATCCCGATCCGGACTCTTATATTTCACCGCATTATCCAGCAAATTGAATATCACATTCGTAAAGTGCATCTCATCCACAAAAATAACCGGGTCCTCTGCATTCAATTCCGCATCCAGTGTACCGTTATTCTTTTCTACCTTCAAACGGAAGGTATTCACCACTCCGTTAATCAGTTCATGAGCATCAATTTCCTTCTTTTTCAGCGTCACGCTCTGCCTTTCAAACATAGACATCTGCAACACTTTTTCCACCTGGAATCTCAAACGCTTCGTCTCATCGTTAATAACTCCGGAGATATGCTTAAACATGACGGGCGACTTGCCTACCGCCGGGTCATTCAACATCTGCGCGGCCAAAGAAATGGTAGAAATCGGAGTCTTAAACTCATGCGTCATATTATTGATAAAATCATTCTTTATCTCTGTCAGACGTTTCTGCCGGAAAATAATGTAAATCGTAAAAATAAAGGTAATCAGCAATACCACCGTAAAAATAATGGAAGGTATCATGAATTTCACCGAACTAAAAATATAGTTATCCAATGTCGGGAAAAAGATATTCACAAATCCCATCTTGGCTGGAGGATCTTTTTCAAAAATCAATCTAGAATAAACCTTCTCGTCATCATGCACATAATCTGAGCAACGGTACACCTCTTTTCCATCCCGGTCTGTCACCGAAAAATGATAGGGAATGTCAATTCCGTTATTGAACAATTCCGTTTTCAGAAAATGGTCAAGCTGCTTAAAGTTTATCCTTTCCTTCAACGGTTTGTCACTTGCCGTATAGAGGATATTATAAACTACCTCGTCAAGCAACGCCCGCTGGTACACATAACGCTCCTTCAGCACCTCCTGCAAAGCACGTGAGGTTTGCGGAATGGTTCTTCCCGTAGAAATCACGACTTTCGGTACATTGGCAGGCCGATTCATAATGGTCTTCAATTCAAACGTAGAGTAAGTAGACCCGTCGGGAGCCGTTATCGTATATTGATGATGCTCCACCACATTCTCACCCGCGTCATTTCCTTCCTGATATCTTTTCGATAAAAGTGCCGCCCGTTCTTGCGCCGCTACATCTTTTTCAAGATATCGTTTCGTTTCTACCAGTTCCAGATTATGCACAGCCTTACCCAGACTGCGGTTTACATTCTCTTCAAACTGACTGCGCCGCATTTTGACCATCTCTTCAATATAGCTTACCTGCAGATAAAGCAAGCTTAAAAAAGACAGTCCCATTACAACTCCTAATATCCAAATAGTAGACTTTTTCATACGGGCAAATTTAACAACCTCACAAATACCACACTAGCTACTTAACAAGCTTTAAACCGGAGTTTGTCGCAAATTAACCAAAATCCGAATTTTACCTGATAAAACATTCATCATCGCCACTTTCTCATCCACACACATTGCAAAAATAATAAAATATTGGATTAATAACAAATAAACAAGTCGATTTGTTTAAGCAAAGTTAAATAAAAAAGGCCGCGTTTTTTAAGAAACGCAGCCTTTTTATCTATAAAAATCACAACTAGCACTTATGCTTCGTCTTTTTCCTGCTCTTCAAATTCCTTCATCAATTTGGTTTGTACATCCGTCGGAACCAGTTCATAGCTGGCAAACTTCATGATAAATGAAGCGCGGCCTCCAGTCAATGAACTCAATGCGGTAGAATAGTTCGACATTTCCTTCAAAGGTACCTTAGCACTCAGCTTTTCGTAACCCTTTTCACTGGTCATACCCATAATCATACCGCGACGTCCTTGCATATCGCTCATCACATCACCCAATTTATCGCTGGGCACGAACACTTCTACGTCATAAATCGGTTCCAGAATCTTCGGACCTGCATTCTTGAAGGCCTCACTGAATGCATGACGTCCTGCCAACATAAAGGAAATTTCATTGGAGTCTACCGGATGCATCTTTCCATCATATACGATGACACGTACATCACGTGCATAAGAACCGGTCAACGGACCCTGCTCCATACGACTCATGATACCTTTCAGGATAGCCGGCATGAAACGTGCATCGATGGCTCCACCTACCACACTGTTCACAAATACCAGTTTACCACCCCATTCCAGGTCGATAACCTCCGTACTCTTCACATTCATCTTGTATTCCTGTCCATTGAACTTGTAAGTTTCAGGAGCTGGCATGCCTTCATAATAAGGTTCTACAATCAAGTGTACTTCACCAAACTGGCCGGCACCACCCGACTGTTTCTTATGACGGTAATCGGCACGTGCAGCCTTCGTGATGGTTTCACGATACGGAATTTTCGGTTCATAGAACTGAATCGGCAACTTCTCATTGTTTTCCAGACGCCATTTCAATGTACGCAAATGGAACTCACCTTGTCCGTGTACCAGAATCTGACGCAGTTCTTTGGATTGCTCTACAACCCATGTCGGATCTTCCTCACGCATACGATTCAATACCGCCATCATCTTTTCCGTATCCGCTTCATTGACCGGTTTGATAGCTCTTGTATATTTCGGATTCGGATACTTGATAAAGTTGAAACGGTTTTCACAATCCTTTCCGTTCAACGTATTTCCTGTCTTTACATCTTTCAGTTTCACCGTACAACCGATATCTCCCGCACGAAGTTCATCCACCTTCTCACGAGTGGCACCTGCACACACATAAAGCTGTGCCATACGTTCCTTCGAGCCACGGTCGGCATTGCTCAAGTCGTCTCCTTCGTGAACCACTCCACTCATCACCTTGAAATACTGTACATCACCGATATGAGGTTCTACGGCCGTCTTGAAGAAATAAAGTGAAGTCGGACCATTCGGATCAGGAGGAACAGGTACACCGCGTGTGTTATGCACCACCGGCATTTCATCTACAAACGGAACCACATTCCCCAAAAATTCCATCAAACGGCGAACGCCCATGTCTTTTCCTGCACACACGCAGAATACAGGGAACATACCTCTTGCTGCCAATCCCTTACGGATACCTTCACGCATTTCGTCTTCCGTCAGCGATTCTGCTTCAAAGAATTTTTCCATCAGGCTTTCATCATGTTCCGCAGCGGCTTCCACTAAAGTCTTATGCCATTCCTGCGCTTTTTCCATCTCTTCCGCCGGAATATCTTCGATGGTAGGTGCTCCACCGTCAGGTCCCCAAGAATATTTCTTCATTAAAAGTACATCAATCAACGAATTGAAGTCGGGTCCTGTAGCCAACGGATACTGAACCGGAACAACCTTAGAGCCATAATTTTCTTTCAACTGTTCAAGCACATGGTCGAAATCACATTTTTCACTATCCAGCTGGTTCACCAGGAAAATCACCGGCTTACCCAGTTTTTCGGTATAGCGGAAGTGATTTTGCGTACCCACTTCCGGACCATATTGCCCGTTCAGCAACAAGATGGCAGTATCAGTCACATTCAACGCGGTAATGGCAGCCCCTACGAAGTCATCACTTCCCGGGCAGTCTATGATATTGAGTTTCTTCCCGTTCCATTCCACATGATATACAGTAGAAAATACTGAATACCCATATTCTTGCTCCACCGGGAAATAATCACTCACCGTATTCTTGGCAGTAATTCTTCCGCGACGTTTTATAATACCACTCTCATAGAGCAAGGCTTCTGTGAGAGTGGTTTTACCTGAGCCGTCATTACCGAGAAGGGCAATGTTCTTGATTTCGTTTGTCTGATATACTTTCATGGTATTTCAAGATTTAGTTTAGTAACGAAAGGATATGCTTTTCATATCTCTTATTTTTAACGAAGCGCAAATTAGAGATTATAATTCAGAAAAACAATAAAATGTTTCGTGTTACTAAACTATGTTTTCAGACATAGTAATCCGAAATTCCTTCCGCCCTCCCCAAATTATCCGTATATTTACACCCGCAAAATCTATTTTTACTGTTAATTGTTTATGGCTGGAATTTATCTTCACATCCCTTTTTGCAAACGACGTTGCATCTACTGTGACTTCTTTTCCACTACTGAAAATGAAAAGAAAGAGGCCTATATTCAAGCCCTTGTCAAAGAGCTGGAACTTCGAAAAGACTACCTAAGTGGAGAAACCATAGATACCATCTATTTTGGGGGAGGTACCCCTTCCCAACTGGAAGAAAAAGATTTTGCCCAACTATTCGACTATATATATAAGGTATATCCTGTAAACCCCGAAGCCGAAATCACACTTGAAGCCAATCCGGACGATTTGACACCGGCATACGTGGACATGCTCCACAGCCTTCCGTTCAACCGGCTAAGCATGGGCATACAGACTTTCAAGGAAGACACTCTCCGCCTGTTGCATCGCCGACATACAGCCGCCCAGGCTCAACAAGCATACCTACGCTGTCGGGAAGCCGGATTTCAGAACATCAGCATCGACTTGATGTACGGACTACCCGGTGAGACACTGGGAGACTGGCAGAAAGACCTGCAAACAGCCATCGACATGCACCCGGAGCATATTTCTGCCTATCACCTGATTTATGAAGAAGGTACCCCCCTATGGAAACTGAAAGAAGCGCACAAAGTGGAAGAAACCGACGAGGATTTGAGTGTATCCTTGTTCAAGGAGCTGATTCATACCTTGAAAGCTCATGGATACGAACATTATGAGATTTCCAACTTCTGCCAACCCGGATATTATTCACGCCATAATTCAAGTTACTGGACGGGCAAAAAGTACTTAGGATGCGGGCCTTCCGCCCATTCATACGACGGCATCTCCCGCCAATGGAATGTGGCCTCCCTTTCCCAATATATACAAGGTATCCAACAGGGAGCACCCTATCAGGAGAAGGAAGAGCTTGATCTCTATACCCGCTACAACGACTTTGTCATCACCCGCCTGCGTACGGCTTACGGAATTCCTACCGAACTATTGAAAAGTGCATTTGGTGAAACTTTATACAACTACTGCATGCGTATGGCCTCATCTTATCTGAAACAAGGCCTGCTGACCTGGGACCATCATATTCTGAAACTGACCGAAAAGGGGATATTTATCTCCGATGGAATCATGAGCGACCTGCTTTGGGTGGAAGATTAGATTTTTTAACAGTATCGCTGTAGGGGATTTACTGCTTTTCTGCGTTTTCATAACAAACCCCTAAAAACAAATGTCATGGAAACTCAAAAAGTAATTCTGCCTTTCTTCTACGCGTTGTTCCTTCCGGACTTTCCCCAGGAAAACAAGTCCGATTCCTGTCCGATGGAAAACAATGAAAAATCACTCTCCCAACCAACCCCTCAAATCACGTTGGAAAAGAAATAAATCACACAAGGCAACTTTCTATTCATTCAAACTTACCAAAAACAATCCCGGAAAAAGATGGAAGCACCACTTCCACCTTATTCCGGGATTCCTCTTATTATAAACGTATTAAGCCCTCTTATTTGGCCAGGCTATACACGATATCCATAATCTGCTTACCCAATTCCTCTGCCGCTTCCATGGTAGAAGCTTCTGAATACACACGGATAATCGGTTCCGTATTACTCTTGCGGAGATGTACCCACTTGTCCGGGAAATCAATCTTTACTCCGTCGATATCATTGATTTCTTCGTTCTTGTACAATTCCTTCACCTTCGCCAGAATAGCATCTACATCCGTTTCCGGAGTCAAGTCAATACGGTTCTTGGCGATGAAATAATTCGGATAAGTGGCACGCAGTTCGCTCACCTTCTTTCCTTCATGTGCCAGATGGCTCAAGAACAAAGCGATACCTACCAAAGCATCCCGTCCGTAATGAGATTCCGGATAGATTACTCCACCGTTTCCTTCTCCACCAATCACGGCATGAGTTGCTTTCATCTTGGCAACCACATTCACTTCACCTACGGCAGAAGCATTGTATTCCATGCCATATTTGCGAGTCACATCACGCAACGCACGAGTAGAACTCAAGTTGGATACCGTATTGCCCGGAGTGTGTTTCAACACATAGTCCGCTACAGTGACCAACGTATATTCTTCTCCGTACATCGCTCCATTCTCACAGATAATAGCCAAACGGTCCACATCCGGGTCTACCACGAAAGCCACGTCGCAGGTACCTTTCTTCATCAATCCCATGATGTCGCCCAGGTTCTTTTCCAACGGTTCCGGATTATGCTGGAAATCACCCGTCGGTTCACAATAAAGTTTTTCCACATGCTGCACACCCAACTGTTCCAGCAACTGGGGAAGTACGATACCTCCTACCGAATTCACACAGTCAATGGCCACACGGAAATTAGCCTTGCGGATAGCTTCTACGTCCACCAATTTCAAAGCCAACACGCTGTCAATATGCTTCTGGTTGTATGTATTGTCCTCACGATATTTACCGATATGGTCTACATCTGCAAATTCAAATTCTTCAGCAGCAGCAATGCGCAACACTTCGTTTCCTTCGGCCGCATTCAAGAATTCACCATGCTCATTCAACAGCTTCAGGGCATTCCATTGTCTCGGATTATGACTTGCAGTCAGAATAATTCCACCGCAGGCTCCTTCCATTGTTACTGCCAATTCCGTGGTCGGCGTAGATGCCAGTCCGATGTTCACCACATCGAAACCCATTCCCATCAATGTACCACAAACCACATTTTTCACCATCTCACCAGAGATACGTGCATCACGTCCTACTACAATCTTATTGGTTTTAATGGTAGTCGTCTTCCGAATCAGCGTTGCATAGGCAGAAGTGAATTTCACGATGTCCAAAGGATTCAATCCTTCGCCGGCATGGCCGCCTATCGTACCACGAATACCGGAAATAGATTTAATAAGTGTCATAAATCAAGGTTTTTTATTTAGGTTATCTTGTCATGTTATAGGTTATTTCATAAAAGCAAGGATACACAGCCTGTGTGGCAGTAGAAGTTCCTTCACTGTGCGGTACAATCAGTTTCACACGCGCAATTTTCTCTGAGTCATTTGTCCGTCCCGGCTTCAAATAACGCAGAGGAATCAGCCAACCAGAAGGTACAGCTACGGTTTGATACATGCCATACATACTATAAGAATCACTGCGAGTAAATGAAGCGGAATAAGATTCGCCGCTGATAGTCAGTTTAAAGTCCTCTCCATTAATCGTATAAGAAGGATTCGCCACATGCATGTTTGCCATCAAAGTATCTCCGGCCGTCATACCCAAATCACTTCTTGTCTGAAGAGCCACTTCCACAAAACGGGCTATCATGTCATAGGTACCGTCGCCCAGCACTTCTTTACCCGGACCACGGTTATCCACGTGCATGTAAACTCCACTTTCATCCAGCAACACATATTCATTCTCTTTGGTCGTAGAGTCTTGCGCCGCAAAATCTGCTTCCGAAATGACTTTGATATCGTTCTCTAAAATATACTTATTGATGGCATCCGCCTCCTCTTCCTTTCTTTCAGCGTACGTTTTCCCATTATTACAGCTTTGCAAGGCAAACATCATCAGGCCCATCACAGCCAAGAGCAAATTGTTCTTTTTCATATTACCTGTATATCTTTTTACAAAGGCAAATGTAGTAAAATGTCCCCAAAACATCTTCTCTAATTTACCCAATTATGTCTAATATTGTTCAAGACTAAAATTTTTACACTAATTTTTCAATAACAAGCTTTCATATTTCACCAATGCCTGTTTAAACAATTCAATGGCTTCGTCCATACTGCCATAAAATTCTCCACCCGATGCGTTCAGATGACCGCCTCCATTAAAGAATTCTGCGGCGACCTTGTTGCAGGGGAATGCTCCTACCGAACGAAGGGATACTTTAATCATATTTTTATCTGTATCTTCCCGCAAGAACACAGAAAAACAGATGCCTTTCATCTGAAGCGGCATATTCACAAAGCCTTCCGTATCTCCCTTCACATACTGAAACTTACTCTGTTCGTTTTTCGAAAGGCAAATCAGTGCCGAACGGAACTGCGGATAGACCTGCATTTTCTCATACAACACATACCCCATCAGACGGAGACGACCTTCGGAATAGGTATTGAACACTTTACGGTAAATTTCGTCCTTGTCTATTCCCTTTGACAGCAACTCACCGATAATGAAATAAATCTCCCGGTTGTTGGAGTTGTAAGTGAAGCCTCCCGTATCGGTCATCATCCCGGTATAGATACATTCCGCTCCCTCCAGCGTGATGTCGTCAAAACATCCTAACCGGCAAATCAAACGGAAAATCAATTCGGAAGTGGATGAAATTTCCGGGTGGGAAATAGTCACCCGACAAAATGGTTCCGGATTCAAATGATGGTCAATCATGACCTTCCGGCCCGGTGCCTCGCGTACTGCATCCGCCATCTGGTCAATTCGGGACAAGGCATTGAAATCGAGGCAACAGATGACATCAGCCTCTGCAATCAGTTTATTGGCAAACTCTGTATATTTGTCATAACGGATAATGTCTTTTGCTCCCGACATCCAGCGCAAAAAATCAGGGAATGCATTCGGCACAATCACATTGACTGTCTTTTCATGTACCGACAAGAAATGATATAACCCTAACGAAGATCCCAATGCGTCACCGTCGGGAGAGACATGAGTGACAATCACTATTTTGTCAGCCCGATCGAAATAGGTTTCCACCTTGTCGATATTGGCCTGAAGAATCACTTTTGACAACATATTCTTTTTCTTAAACTTATTCTTTTTGAAGGAGCAAAAGTACAAATTTATTTTCAGAAACTACAGCTCTATGGAATAAGAACCTTGCGCAGAAAGGTCAGTATAAGATATTTTAAGTAATTGACATTCTTTTATCAACGTTTCCCGGTAACCTTCGCTCAAAGAAGAATCCAGAATCACCTTCCTCAACTCAAACAGGTCGTTCAAATGTGACAGACTTCCTTTAAACCCTCTACAAATATAGGCGTAATCCAACGGCAAACGCCAAGGTGTCTGGCAAGTCTTCCAGCGTCCGTCATTGAGCACCCCCACACGCAATGCACCAATGCGCATCAAACCCGAATCGGACGTATGAGTGGAAATGCAATGCCCTTTACGGGTATATATTTCTGCCCGCGAAAAATACAATCGTTCCGGCTTTTCCTGAAGATACATTCCCACACTCAAGGCCACAAATAAATTACAGGCCATCAACAAACAAATCCAATGTCGGGCCTTACGGTGTAATCCGGCCGACCAACAGAAGTACAAAGAAATAAGGATTCCAGCCAACAAGCAGGCCTGCCCGACCGACAAATACACCGAAGTAAGCTGGGAACCGGACAAATGTGTCACCATCCTCATGGCTTCATTAAGAAAGGAGGTCGACCCGTCCAGCAAACCCACAAGTCCATTTCCAACCCATGGTACAGCAGAAAGCCCTAAGGCCAGCAACGCTAAAATCAGGATGCAGGCAGCCAATGGAGAAACGATCAAATTAGACAGCAGAAAATAAGTAGGGAAAGTACCAAAATACAACAAGACGAAAGGCAAGGTACCCAACTGAGCCGACACTGACAAGCAAAGCAAATTAAATACATAGCGGAGCAAACGGTTTTGTATCATTACCTTTTGTGTACACAACGGATAAAATGCCAAAATGGAAAATACAGCCGCAAACGACAACTGAAAACTAAGGTCGAACAAAAAGAATGGATTATATAACAACATCAGAAACGCGGCAAGCACCAACGAATGGACTCCCGAAAAACGTTCCTCGGAACAACAGGAAGCGAAGGCATACAAGCTGAACATCACCACAGCCCGCATCACCGATGAGCTCAGGCCCGAGATGAACGCAAATCCCCACAATAAAATGACTACCAGCACCATCCGTACAATGCGGCCATACCTTTTCCAATAAGTCAACGGATAAAAAACGAGGAAAAGAAAACCAGACAAAATTCCCACATGCAACCCGGACAATGCCAGCACATGGCTGGCTCCTGCCGCACTATAGACATTTTTCAGATCCGCACTTAAATCACTTTTATCTCCGATGGTCAGCGCTGCAATCACAGCCTGCACTTCTTCATCCAGTCCCCAGCTCCGATATACCTCCACCACCTTTTGCTGACAAACCCGTGCCCGTTGTGAGAAAGTCAGCCCTTTGGGCTTCCCTGCACGATACCAATTACCTGCATATACCAGGCCCGTACCACTGATTCCCTTCCGTAGCAAATAATCGCCGTAGTCGAATCCGGTCAGTTCCTTTTCCGAAAAAGGACGTGAGATTTTCGCATAAAAACAAAGAGTGTCTCCGCACGCCAACGGTTCAGTCACAGAATCCGGCATCCATGACAAAAGTACACGCCGGTCCACTTTCTGCCATTTCCTTTTGTCCAGGCGTTTACCTGCCACATAGATTTCCGCACGCCATGTCTTTCCTCTAATTTCCGGAACGGTCTCCACAATTCCCTTGTAAACTTGTGGAGCATCCTCCCACACATACTCCACCTTTTCTCTCTGATGCACGACTGAAAATCCTCCCCACAAGAAAAAAGCCAGCCCAGTCACCCCACCGAAAAGCCAGCGCCATCGCCAGGCGGACACACGAAGCAATCCTATACAAAGTAAGATACAGCCTATTCCACCCCACAAAGGCCACGAAACACCTTCCGGCAAAAACCTGTCGAATAAAAAAATTCCGGTTGCCATACATATCGTCAACCGGAACAAAGGGTAAGTTATCCAAGAAGGTGAAGTTTCCAATCCTTATTTCACATTTTTCAGCTGACGGATGGCTTCCATCATATCCGGCGCACCAAAGACAGAGTTCCCGGCCACCAGCACATCGGCACCTGCCTGCTTTAATAAGGGAGCATTTGCAGCATTGACACCTCCATCCACTTCGATCAGCGCCGAAGCATTATGACGGGTTATCATCTCACGCAGCTGCGCAATTTTCTTGAACGTATTCGGAATAAATTTCTGTCCTCCAAACCCAGGGTTGACACTCATCAGCAACACCATATCCACCTCCAAGATGATATCTTCCAGCATGGAGACGGGTGTAGCCGGATTCAACGTTACTCCAGCTTTCATCCCTGCATCCTTTATCTGCTGCACCACACGATGCAAATGCGGACAAGTTTCGTAATGTACATTCATCATCATCGCTCCCAATGCCTTCACTTCAGGAATGAATTTTTCGGGTTGCACAATCATCAAATGCACATCCAAGGGTTTCTGACTAAGCTCAGCTACATATTTCAACACTGGGAAACCAAACGAAATGTTAGGCACGAACACCCCATCCATAATATCCAGATGCAACCAGTCGGCCTCACTTTGATTGATTCTCTCCAAGTCACTCTTCAAATCCGCAAAATTTGCAGAAAGCAAAGAAGGAGCTACTTTCATATTTCTATTGATTTATTTTACGAACCTCATTTATCTTTCAACAAAGGTAAACATATTTTTTAATAAATCCATATTATTTGCTCACATTCACACGCAAACCCAGTTGCAAGTTAAAATTCAACGGATGTTCCTTACGTATGGTCTCCACCTTGCTATGATCATCAAAATAATAAGCGATACCCGGTTCTACATATACGCCCAACCGGGAAGTAAGATTGACTTGTGCTCCGGCCGCCGCAGCCACCGACCATTGCAACGGATTTATATCCAATGAAGTCTGTTCGGAAGAACGGTTCCCTCCATTGGTCACCGTCACCGTTTCCAGTCTGCCAGACACACATTTTTCCACCTCACCTCCTGCCGATGCGTAAATGGAAAGCCAACTGTTCTTCCATATAGAACGATGCAATTTGACCGGAATACCCAGATAATGTAATTTCTGGTTTTCTTCCACATACGACTTGGACCCCGAATGAATATCAGAAGAAAGCAACGTATAGTTCAGCCCCGTTTCCAATGCCCAGTCCTTATGAAAGTGCCAAGCCACCGAGAATCCGACAGTCACCGGCATGTGATGCTTTACATGAGTCTGGGGAGTTTGAATGGCGTTTTCCAACAAGACCTGACTATAAGCCAATCCGCCGTTATCAATGGGAGACATGGGCGCATCGGAAACCGTATAATAAGTGGACCGCGACACAAAACTGCCCATTCCGTCAAATGTATTCAAAGAACTATAGGGCGTATTTCCGGCTCCCACTCCAAGCGAAAAGCCTGATGACTTTTCCGTTTTTTTCTTCTTCACCGCCACCACATTCTGCTCCATCTGTTTCCGGTCTGCCGCCCGTTGCGCCTGTAGTTGCCGGACATGTGCCTGCTCAGCCTGTACCTTCTCTTCTGTCTGCTCCACTTTTTCCGTCGGCTCATCCACTGACTGGTTTTCCTCAGATGAAGTAGCCGCCAACGCCAAATCGGCTATCTCTTCATGCAGCGTATCCGGAACGAGGCTCAGCAAACGTACAGAAGAAGGAAGGGCTGAAGGCTGCGAGCGATGATTTTCCGATGTGTTCACATCCGCAAGCTGGTCCTGCATAGTGTTGGGAACAATTTCCGGCAAAGGAGTGTCTTCCACCTCTACAGCCAGTTCCTGATTCTGAAAATCGGCTGTAGGCGAAGACCAGAACCAATACGTCAATGCAGAGGCCAACAAAACCAGCACTGCAGCCGCCGCTTGCCAGCGTCTCCATATAGGAATCACCTTAGGAGCTTTCTGTTCCTCCAGTTCCTTGGACAAGGTATCCCATAGTCCTTTAGGAAGAGGTTCCGAATATCCCTCCATCCGGTTCCGTAAATGATCAATCCACTCTTTTTCGTCCTTCATTGCCTATAATTTCTTTCTATATTCATTTATTTTCTTTGCCAGCAAGGTCTTTGCCCGATAAAACTGAGAAGAAGAAGTGTGCTCGGTAATCCCTAGCATCTGTGCAATTTCCTTGTGACTTTTTTCTTCAAACACATATAAGTTGAACACCGTGCGATATCCGTCCGGAAGCTCGGCTATCATTTTCATCAACACCGACTGTGGAATCTCGTCCATACCGTCGTCCGTTTCTTCCGTGTCGGGCAACTGTTCCACCAATACCTCTTGTTGGGCCAGCTGGTTCTGCTTCCGCAAATAGCCCAACGCCTCATTCACCATCACACGCGAAAGCCATGCTTTCAAAGACCCGTTTCCCTGATAAGTAAACTGACCGATTGATTGAAAAATCCGTATAAACCCATCATGCAACACGTCCTCCGCCGCTTCCCGGTCACCAATATAACGGAGACAAATAGCCATCAACGAGCCTCCATACAGCTCGTACAACTCCTTGCGAGCCTGATTGTCTGCCAGTTTGCATTTCGATGCCAATTCTTCTTCCGTCATATCCAGCTTATCGTGCTTTGGTTAATAAATGATGAATACACAAAAATACTGCACCTTTTCCGAATAAAATCCTTGTTAAAAAGTTTTTAACTAAAAGAAAAGACGCGATGCGCAAGAACAAAAAAAGGCAGCAGAATATGCCGACTGCCACCTTTTATACTTTTTCGGAACTACCTTATTCCACAAAAGAATCTTCCACATGGCGATATCCGCGAAGGAAATCGGCCACTTCCATCCGTTTCTTTCCGGCCAGCTGCAACGACAACACACGCAGGAAGCCATCGGTCGAAGCGATATGGAAATAAGTTTTCTTGTCTGTCACCACCGTTCCCGGTTTCAGGGAATGAGGAGTAAAAATCTTTTCCGTTTCAAAAATCTTTAACGACATGGGGGCTGCTTCTCCCTGATGCAACTCCGTCCATGCGGCTGGATAAGGAGAAAGTCCACGCACAAAATCATACACCTTCTTCACTCCGACATTCCAGTCGATGCGGCAGGTCTCCTTGAAAATCTTGGGAGCCGGACGCAATTCCGTGGCGGTAGCCAGCTGCTCTTGCGGAGTGGTCTTGACATTTCCCTCCAGGATGGCATCCACCGTCTTCACCACGAGGTCTCCCCCCAGTTTCATCAGCTTGTCGTACACCACTTCCACATTGTCCGTGTCGGCAATGGGCACCCGCACCTGATCGACAATCTCCCCGGTATCAATTTCATGTTTCAGGAAAAAGGTCGTAATTCCGGTTTCAGTCTCTCCATTGATGACAGCCCAGTTGATAGGAGCTGCCCCACGATATTGCGGCAACAAAGAGGCATGCAGGTTGAACGTACCCAGACGAGGCATGTTCCACACCACCTCCGGCAGCATGCGGAAGGCCACGACAATCTGCAGGTCCGCCTTCAAAGCTCTCAGTTCTTCCAGAAACTCTTCGTTTTTCAGTTTTTCCGGCTGGAGCACCTTCAACCCCTGCGATACGGCATACTGTTTCACAGGGCTAGGCTGGAGAACACTTCCATGCCGTCCCATGGGCTTGTCGGGCATCGTAATGACTCCTACCACCTGATACCCCCCTTCCACCAGGCGCTTCAAGCTTTCCACGGCAAATTCAGGGGTACCCATATATACGATTCGTAAGTCTTTCTTTTCCATATTTCTTGTTTGTTGTTTATTCTGCTGAAAAATCCACCATCACCTGACGGTATGTCGACAGGATACGCGACTTGGATACAAATCCGATGTACTTGTTGTCTTCGTCCACCACTGGAAGATTCCAGGAGCCTGTCTTGTCAAACTTGTCCATCACGTTCTCCATGGAATCCGTCGTAATGATGCAAGCCTTGGGAGTCACCATAAAATTCTCCACATGATACTTGTGATACAGTTCCTGACGGAAAATAATGTTACGGATGTCGTTCAGAATTACCAACCCTATCAGTTCATTATGCACATCCACCACCGGAAACAGATTACGGGCAGACTTTGAAATGGCCTTCACCATCTCCCCCAAATCCATATCGGGACGAACCACCTGGAAATCGGTCTCAATCACGCTCTCCATACTCATCATGGTCAGTGCAGCCTTATCCTTGTGGTGGGTAATCAGCTCGCCGCTTTTGGCCAGACGCATAGAATAAATACTGTGCGGTTCGAATACGATAATGGTGAGGTAGGCACATACAGACACAATCATCAGCGGCAGAAACAAGTCATATCCTCCGGTCAGCTCCGCAATCAGGAAGATACCGGTGAGCGGCGCATGCATGACACCCGACATCAGACCGGCCATCCCCATCAGGGCGAAGTTCTTCTCCGGAATGTAGGTTCCTCCCAAATGGAACTCGTTGCAGACGTAGGAAAACACAAAACCGGCAATGCATCCCAGGAACAGACTCGGTGCGAAGATACCACCGCAACCGCCACCGCCATTCGTCGCGCTGGAAGCAAATACCTTAAACAGAATAATCAGTATCAGATACAGTACCAGCAAATGGGAGTTGCCATAAAACAAAGAATTGTTCATCACCGTATCCCAGTCGGCCGAAGAGGTTCCGTTGAGCAACAACGAGATGGTGTCGTATCCTTCACCGTAGAGCGGCGGGAACAAGAAAATCAAGATACTCAACATCGCACCTCCAATGACAAACTTCACATAAGGGCTGTTGTAACGGCGGAAAATATTTTCAATCCAGTTCATGGAGCGGGTGAAATACCATGCCACCAAACCACAGAAGATACCCAATGCAATGGCATAGGGAATACGTTCCAGCGAGAACGGATAATCCAGGTGAAACTGGAACATGGCTTCCGTACCTGTCAGCAGATACGACACAGAAGCAGCCGTCACACTGGTAATCAGCAGAGGCAGCAACGAAGCCATGGTCAAATCAATCATCAGCACTTCCAGCGTAAACACCACACCTGCAATCGGGGCCTTGAAAATGCCCGAAACGGCTCCGGCCGCTCCACAGCCCACCAGCAACATCAGCGTTTTGTGGTCCATGCGGAAAATACTGCCCAGATTTGACCCGATGGCAGAACCCGTCAGTACAATCGGGGCTTCGGCTCCTACAGACCCACCACAACCGATGGTGATGGCAGAGGCAAAAATAGAAGACCACACATTATGCCGCTTGATACGGCTTTGCTTCCGCGATATGGCATACAGGATTTTGGTCACACCGTGGCTGATGTCATCGCGCACCACTTTGCGGATGAACAGTCCGGTCAGGAAGATACCCACTACCGGATAGACCAAATACAGCCAGTTTACACCTGTGGAATCGAAGTTCTCTGTCAGGAACTCCTTGATGTATTCCACGAGAAATTTCAACAAAAAAGCGGCCAAGGCCGTAAAGATTCCCACCAGGAAACTTAAAATCAAGACGAACTGCTTGTCTTTTATGTGTTTCTCCCTCCAATGAAGAAATCCCTGCAGCAGTCCGTTTTTCTCATCTACCACTTTCATGAAAGGAACTATTTATTCTCTAATAATCTTTACTACGCCCCCTTTACCCAGCTTGATGATGCTGGAAGGTTTCGGATGTCCGGTTTCTTCCCGGCGATAATCGACCACATAATCCACAGCCTGCTTGATTTCCTCGCTGATTTCACTGAATACAGCCGGAGCCGGCTGTCCGCTGATATTGGCCGAAGTGGACACGATGGCCTTGCGGAAACGGAAACACAACTGTTTGGAAAACTCTTCCGAAGTGACACGGATGCCTACACTGCCATCGGCAGCAATCAGATTAGGAGCCAGGTTGCGTGCCCCGTCGTAAATGATGGTCAGCGGCTTGGTTGTCATCTCAATCAAATCCCATGCCACCGAAGGTACGTCCTGCACGTAAAAATCCACTTTCACCGGACTGTCCACCAACACCAGCATGGCTTTGCTGTCGGCACGCTGCTTGATTTCAAACACGCGCTTCACCGCCTCTTCGTTCGTGGCATCGCATCCTATCCCCCACACGGTATCCGTAGGATAGAGGATCACTCCTCCCTTCTGCATCACCTCGCAGGCTTTCTTAATTTCATCTTTCATCATAATATCTTTAGTTTTTTGTGGTCAAAAAGTCATTAAAAGCGATTTTACAAACAGCAAAAATACAAATGATTTTTAGGATATCCCAAGAATGTTTTGTTTTTTTGCAGAAAAGCTATCAGCCCTTCCATGAATACCGAACGGAAAATCATTCACATAGACATGGACGCTTTCTATGCGTCGGTCGAGCAGCGTGACCATCCTGAGCTGAAAGGAAAGCCCATCGCGGTGGGTCATGCGGAAAAACGGGGCGTAGTGGCTGCCGCCAGCTATGAGGCCCGCAAATTTGGAGTACGTTCGGCCATGTCGTCTCAAAAAGCCAAGAAACTGTGCCCGCAACTGATTTTCGTAGAGGGGCGGATGGAGGTGTACAAAAGCGTGTCGGCACAGATTCACGAGATTTTCCACGAATATACCGACCTCATCGAACCCATTTCGCTGGATGAAGCCTTTCTGGATGTCACCCACAACAAGAAAGGGATTCCCCTGGCTGTAGACATTGCCCGGGAAATCAAACAGCGTATCCGCCAGGACCTTCACCTGGTAGCCTCAGCCGGGGTGTCCTACAACAAATTTCTGGCAAAGATAGCCTCCGACTACCGGAAGCCCGACGGACTCTGCACCATTCATCCCGACCAGGCCGAAGAGTTTATCCGGCATCTGCCCATCGAAGCTTTCTGGGGAGTGGGCCCCATCACGGCCAAAAAGATGCACACGCTGGGCATCTACAACGGGGATACCCTCCGACAATGCTCCTTGGAAATGCTGCAACGGCAGTTTGGAAAGAACGGCCTCATTTATTTCAATTTCGCCCGCGGCATCGACGAGCGCCCCGTGGAAGCCGTCCGCATCCGCAAGTCCATCGGCTGCGAACATACGCTGGAAAAAGACATCTCAGCCGAGATGGCCCTCATCATCGAGCTGTATCACGTGGCGCGTGAACTCATCGAGCGGCTGAAAGCCAAGGACTTCAAAGGAAACACCCTCACTCTGAAGGTGAAATTCGACGACTTTTCCCAAATCACCCGCAGTGTCAGTGTCAGACAACCTCTGCAACGTTTGGAAGAGATTCTTCCTTTGGCCAAACGGCTGCTGAAAGGAGTAGACCACAGCCAGCATGCCATCCGCCTGCTGGGACTGTCTGTGTCCAATCCTCCGGAAGAAAAGGAAGGAGATACTGCCCACACTTCCGGTCCCATCCAGCTGGAGCTGGAGTTTAAAGAGGAATGAATAAGAGACTATAAATCTAATATTTTATAGTATTTCTCAAAATTCCATTTTTTCTATTCTCACTCTTTTATCTTCAGACTCTGCCATATAGTGATAATCATTACTTAAATTATCAAAAATACGACATACAATAGGATGTGTATATCGTACTCTATCGGCATATTGGTAAGCATTCGAAGAAATGCACCTTTTACACTTTGAGGTTTGGTTGTAGCTTTGC
>URWA01000038.1 GCA_900551445.1 uncultured Bacteroides sp.
AAACGATGATTATATAACGAAAAAGAGGATGCATCATTTTGACACATCCTCTTTTATATATATATCGGGTTTGCTGGTAACGCTTATCGCTGGAAATCAGCCCAGTTGGTCAAGCGCATATCGCCCTTGTCCAGAAATACCTGATGCATGCCCAATGCGGCCGAAAGACTGTGACAGGTCTGTCCTTTCGTGGAGATTTTCAGATAATCCCAAAGCAGCTGCTTGTAGTCCGGATGTGCACAGTTTTCAATCACTGCCTCCGCACGCTCCATCGGGCTCTTTCCCCGCAAGTCGGCAATACCCTGCTCGGTGATAATCACGTTCACGGAATGTTCGCTGTGGTCCAGATGCGATACCATCGGTACGATGGAACTGATGCATCCGCCTTTGGCCGTCGACGGACAAGAGAAGATAGAGATATAGGCACTGCGGGTAAAGTCGCCGGAACCACCGATACCGTTCATCATCTTGGTACCGCAGATATGCGTGGAGTTCACATTACCATATATATCCGCTTCAATGGCCGTATTCATGGAAATGACACCGATACGACGGATCACCTCCGGACAGTTGGAGATTTCCGAGGGACGCAGCACCAGCCTGTGACGGAAGAAGTCCATGTTGTCATAAATGTCCTGCAGACAGTCGTTGGTCACACTCAGCGAACAGGTACTGCCAAACTTGATACGTCCTTCCTTAATCAGGGTGATGACCGCATTCTGTATCACTTCCGTGTACATCTCAAACGGAGGGATGCTGGAATCTTTTCCCAACGCACTCAACACCGCATTGGCGATGTTTCCTACCCCCGACTGCAGCGGAAGGAAGGTAGAAGGAATAATACCCTTGCGCATGTCGGCCGCCAGGAATTCCGCCACATTCTGACCGATTTTATCCGTCACCGGATCGGAAGCATGGAAACCACGGGCCTCATCGGGCATATTTGTCTCCACAATACCCACTATTTTGGAAGGGTCCACCTGGATGTAAGGAAGACCGATACGGTCGCTCGGACGCACAATCGGAATCGGCCGGCGGTAAGGCGGACGCTCCATCTCATACAAATCGTGCATACCGATCAAACGCTTGCTATGAGCCGCATTCAGTTCCACAATCACCTTGTCGGCCAGCCGGGCAATGGTCGGTGAAATACCCACACCGGCCGTCAGGTAGATACGCCCGTCTTCCGTAATCTCACAAGCTTCAAGGATAGCCACATTGACATGCCCCAAAAAGCCGGAGCGCAGGCGCTGTGCCACCTGCGACAGATGAATATCCGTATAATTGATTTCGCCGCTGTTCACTGCCTTCCGGAAATCAGCATTGGTGGTATAAGGCGCACGGAACTTGATGGCATGTGCCCGGGTCAACGCCCCGTCGCAGGAGTCACCTGTAGACGCTCCTGTTATCACACCTATCTGAAAGGCTTCACCCCTCGCATGTTTTTCCTCTGCTATTTTTGCCAACTCTGCGGTCACTGCTTTCGGACTTCCTGCAGGGGTAAAGCCGCTCAATCCGACAATATCCCCATCCTTGATGTAGCTGGCAGCCTCGGCTGCCGTAATAAAGTTAAAGCTCATAGTATCAAGTGTTTTTTATGTTATAGTATTTAAGTATAAAAGTTTGTCTCTCAATCGTATTTCCGGCGGAAGATTTCAGAATAGATAAAAGCCCGCCGCGCGTCCGACGGCGTGCGGAAAGCATATTCCGAACGGTCTTCTTCCGGCTTCTCCACCTGCACGGGAGTTGGTTTGTTTTCTTTTGGGGGCTGTTTTACCTGCTTTGCGGAATGTTCCGCCCGCTTTTTCCGCCTTGTTGGCGGCGGAGTCATCCGCACTTCTTCCACCGCTTCCTCTGCCTTCGGAAAGGCATCTGCGGGAACCGTTTTTCTCACTACTTTTTTCTGAGCGGTCTTTTTCTGCGCCTGTTTTCTCGTCTGATAAAGTCCCAGACAGATTATTCCCAGAAAGATAAGAATTTGAAAAACGTCCATAAATACAAGTGTTAAGGTTTTCTTCAAAGATACGAATAAAATCTATATATCCTACCCTTTTCATGGAAGTTAACCAAGAAACAGATATCTTTGCAGGCAAAATTTTAATTCCAAAAACCTTATGACAAAAGAAATTACAGGAGCAGACTTTAAATCTGCAACTGAAAACGAAAGCAAGAAACTGTTTATCGAAACGTATGGATGCCAGATGAATGTGGCAGACAGTGAGGTGATTGCCTCCATCATGCAAATGGCCGGCTACACCCCGTGTGACAACCTGGAAGAGGCAGATGCCGTGTTTATGAACACCTGTTCCATCCGCGACAATGCAGAGCAGAAAATCCTGAACCGACTGGAGTTTTTCCATTCCTTGCGCAAGAAACGCAAGCACCTCATCGTAGGCGTATTGGGATGCATGGCCGAACGAGTAAAGAACGAACTGATTGAAAAGCATCACGTCGACCTGGTGGCCGGACCGGATGCCTACCTGACACTGCCCGACCTGATCGGAGCCGTGGAGGCCGGAGAAAAAGCCATCAATGTGGAACTTTCCACCACCGAGACCTACCGCGACGTCATTCCTTCGCGTATCTGCGGCAACCACATTTCAGGCTTTGTTTCCATCATGCGCGGATGCAATAACTTCTGCCACTACTGCATTGTGCCTTACACCCGCGGACGTGAACGCAGCCGCGACGTGGAAAGCATCCTGAACGAAGTACGCGACCTGCAGCGGAAAGGCTATAAGGAAGTGACCCTGCTGGGACAGAACGTCAACTCCTACCGTTTTGAGAAAGACGGAGAAACGGTGACCTTCCCCATGCTGCTCCGCACCGTAGCCGAGGCTGTGCCCGACATACGCGTACGCTTCACCACCTCCCATCCGAAAGACATGAGCGACGAGACCCTCCATGTCATTGCCGAAGTGCCTAACGTGTGCAAGCACATCCACCTGCCCGTACAGAGCGGAAGTTCACGCATCCTGAAACTGATGAACCGTAAATATACCCGTGAATGGTACCTGGAAAGAGTGGCTGCCATCCGTCGCATCATCCCCGACTGCGGACTCAGCACCGACATCTTCTCCGGCTTCCATTCCGAAACAGAAGAAGACCATCAAATGTCTCTCTCGCTGATGCGGGAATGTGCCTACGATTCGGCCTTCATGTTCAAGTATTCCGAACGTCCGGGCACCTACGCTTCCAAGCATCTTCCCGATGACGTGCCGGAAGAAGTCAAAATCCGCCGCCTGAACGAACTCATTGAACTGCAGAACCAGCTCTCAGCCGAAAGCAATGCCAAAGACGTGGGCAAGACCTTCGAAGTGCTGGTGGAAGGCGTGTCCAAACGTTCCAAGGAACAGCTGTTTGGCCGTACGGAGCAAAATAAAGTGGTAGTTTTCGACCGTGGTAACCACCGAATCGGCGATTTTGTGAAGGTCAAGATTACGGAGTCCAGTTCGGCTACCCTCAAAGGCACCGAAGTGACAGAATAATACTCCGGGAAATCACCCAAAGATAAAGTGAGACTTTCCCGACATTTTTTACGTTTCCCTTCAGGAAAACGTATGTTTCTCACTGCGGAAACGTATGTTTTCCTGGAGGGAAACGTACGTTTTCGCACTGGGAAACATAAAACATACAAGCACGTTTTTCCCTTTATATAAGTGCGTTTTCCAATTTCAATCGGTATCCCTTCCGGCTTCCGGCATAATCAGCCACAGAATCAGGTAGACAATTCCTCCCGAAAAGGCAGTAAAGAAAGTAGCCAGCACATACACAATCCGCACCAGCGTAATATCCCAGTTAAAATAGTCTGCTATACCGGCACAAACCCCTCCTATCATGCGGTTATTCGACCGTGTCAATCGTTTCTTGTTCATATTTATTTTGCAAAGTATCCATTAATGACGGCTAAGATACAAAAAACAAACATAAAGCCACCGAATACTCTTAAAAACTTTTAAAGAAAGTCGCGCTATAGGCTTTTTATTTGTTATTTTGCAGCAAATTAGGGAATGAAGTGAATACGCTGAAAATAGATAAATGTCCACTCTGTGGAGAAAGCCATTTTGAAGAAGTAATGACATGTACGGACCACTATGCTTCCGGTGAGTCTTTTACCATCTGTCGTTGCACTCACTGCGGTTTTCAGTTCACACAGGCTGCTCCCGTGGAAGCGGAAATAGGACGTTATTATGAAAGCCCGGACTATATTTCACACAGTGATACACATAAGGGGTTGATGAACCGTGTCTATCACTGGGTGCGCCGTTTCATGCTTGCACGTAAAGCCCGCCTGATCAAGCACAATTCAGGCCTCAGCAGAGGAATGTTGCTGGACATCGGTACCGGAACGGGATATTTCCCTCATTTCATGCAGGAAAAAGGATGGCGCGTGTCGGCTATCGAGAAAAGCCCGCAGGCCCGCCAGTTTGCCCAGACTCATTTTGGTCTGGAAGTCCGTAAACCGGAAGACCTGACGGATTATCCGGAAAAATCGTTCGATGTCATTACCTTGTGGCATGTCATGGAACATCTGGAACATTTGAACGACACGTGGGAAACCCTCAGCCGTATCCTGAAAGACCGGGGTATTCTGGTCGTTGCGGTCCCCAACCCCACCTCCTTCGATGCGGGAAAATACAAGGAAATGTGGGCGGCCTACGATGTGCCTCGCCACTTATGGCACTTCACTCCGTCGGTCATGCAGCAATTTGGGGCCAAACACAACTTCATCCTCTGCGAACGGCATCCAATGCCTTTTGACGCGTTCTACGTGTCCATGCTGAGCGAAAAATACCGGAAGTCTTCCATTCCTTTCCTGAAAGGATTATGGTCGGGAACGGAGGCTTGGTTCGTTTCACTGGCCAAAAAAGAGAGAAGCAGTTCGATGATTTACGTATTCAGAAAAAAATAAGCCGTTATGAGTCACAAGTCGGGTACACTTTTTGACATGCAATTCATTACCTCCTGCATCAGTACCATGCTGGTATTGCTGCTCTTGGGGATGGTGGTCTTCTTCGTCATGACCGCCAACAACCTGTCTGTGTACGTGCGTGAAAACATCAATTTTTCGGTCCTGCTGAACGATGACATGAAAGAAACCGACGCCATCCGTTTCCAAAAACAGCTGGAAGCGGAGCCTTTCGTGAAACAGGCAGTGTACATTTCCAAGGCACAGGCGCTGAAGGAACAGACGGAAGCCATGGGAACCGACCCTGCCGAATTTTTAGGCTACAATCCTTTTACGGCCTCCATTGAAATCAAGCTGAACGCGGCCTACGCCAATACGGACAGCCTGAAGTGGATACAGGAAAAGCTGCTCGACCACAAACAGGTGATTGAAATCAACTATCCGCAGGACCTGATTGACACCATCAACCAGAACATCCGCAAAATCAGCCTGTTCCTGCTGGGACTGGCTGCCCTGCTCACCCTGATTTCTTTCGCCCTGATCAACAATACCATCCGGCTGACCATCTACTCCAAGCGTTTCCTGATTCACACCATGAAACTGGTAGGAGCCAGCTGGGGCTTCATCCGTCGCCCGTTCATTGCCCGGAATATAGGAATTGGTATCCTTGCAGCGGCCATCGCCAATGCCTTGCTGATCAGTATGGCCTACATGATGGTGAATTACGAGCCGGGACTACTCGAACTGATTACCCCCCAAGTCATGCTGGTAGTCATGGGCACCGTATTTATCTCCGGCATCCTGATTACGATGCTGTGTGCCTACATATCCATCAACAAATACTTGCGGATGAAAGCAGGAGAATTATACAGTCTTTAAATATCAACTAATAAAATAGATAACGAATCGTTATGGATAAAAAAAGTTTTGCCTTCGATAAAACCAACTTCATCCTTTTGGCAATAGGGATGGTAGTGATTATTCTGGGTTTTATCTTGATGAGCGGTCCGGGTTCTACAGAAACCACTTTTGAACCGGACATTTTCAGCGTACGCCGCATCAAAGTAGCCCCGCTTGTCTGCTTTGTAGGTTTCATTTTCATGATCTACGGCATTTTGCGCAAACCCAAAGACAATGAAATAACCACTAAAGAAGAGGAAAAACTATAATGGAAGGAGATTTAAGCTTATTTCAAACGATTGTGATTGCGATTGTAGAAGGCCTCACAGAATTTCTTCCGGTATCTTCTACTGGTCACATGATCATTACCCAACACATCTTAGGAGTAGAAAGTACCGACTTTGTAAAGGCTTTTACATTCATCATCCAGTTTGGTGCCATTCTTTCAGTGGTATGTTTATATTGGAAAAACTTTTTCCGCCTCAACCATGCCCCGATGCCGGAAAACAGTACTCCCGTGAAGCGTTTCCTTCACAAATATGATTTCTACTGGAAATTATTAGTTGCCTTTATCCCCGCCGCGGTATTAGGGCTGCTTTTCAGCGACATGATAGACGCAATGTTAGAAAGTGTAACAGTAGTAGCCGTCATGTTGATAGTAGGAGGTATATTCATGCTGTTCTGTGACAAAATATTTGGGAATGGAAACGAACAAACGGAATTGACGGAAAAAAGAGCTTTTTTTATAGGATTGTTCCAATGTATCTCTATGATACCGGGTGTATCACGCTCCATGGCTACTATTGTGGGAGGTATGGCACAGAAACTTACCCGAAAAAGAGCGGCAGAATTCTCTTTTTTCTTAGCCGTACCCACCATGTTCGCTGCCACCGTATATAAAATGGCCAAATTATTTATGGAAGGAGGAACAGAAATCATATCCGCTAATCTGACTCCTTTGATTGTGGGCAATGTGGTAGCTTTCATTGTAGCTCTGCTGGCTATTAAGTTTTTCATTAGTTTTGTCACAAAATATGGATTTATGGCTTTTGGCTGGTATCGCATCATTGTAGGAAGCATCATACTCATCATGTCTTTTTTAGGATATAATTTAGAATTGGCTTAATGAATTTTAAGGAAGGAGAAGTACTATATTTCGACAAGCCACTGAAATGGACATCCTTTGCAGTGGTCAATAAAATAAGATACCATATCAGCCGAAAGCTGGGAGTAAAGAAAATAAAAGTAGGACATGCCGGAACGCTCGATCCGCTGGCCACCGGAGTGATGATCATCTGTACCGGAAAAGCCACCAAGCGTATCGAGGAGTTTCAATATCACACGAAGGAATACATCGCCACCCTTCAGCTGGGAGCCACCACACCGTCGTTCGACCTGGAAAAGGAGATTGACGCTACCTATCCCACCGAACACATCACCCGGGAAATGGTGGAGGATGTACTGAAAAAATTCATAGGCACCATCAAGCAGGTTCCCCCTGCCTTTTCGGCCTGCAAGGTAGACGGGAAACGCGCCTACGAAATGGCCCGCAACGGCGACGAGGTGGAGCTGAAGCCCAAGATACTGGTCATCGATGAAATCGAACTGCTGGAATACAACCTGCCGGAAATAAAGATACGGGTGGTGTGCAGCAAAGGAACCTATATCCGGGCCCTGGCCAGAGACATCGGGGAAGCCTTGCACAGCGGCGCACATCTCACGGGACTGGTCCGCACGCGAGTGGGGAACGTGAGACTGGAAGACTGCATGAAAGTGGAAGATTTTGAGACTTGGCTTGACCAGCAAGAAATAGAAGTTATAAACGATTAAGGAAAGAAAGGAAGAAGATGAAACTGTCACAATTCAAATTCAAGTTGCCGGAAGACAAAATCGCGCTTTACCCGGCCAAATACAGAGATGAATCCCGCCTGATGGTAGTTCACAAATCTACCGGAGAAATTGAGCATGTCATTTTCAAGGATATACTGAACTATTTCGACGACAAGGATGTGTTTATCTTTAACGATACCAAAGTCTTTCCGGCCCGTTTGTATGGAAACAAAGAAAAGACAGGTGCCCGTATCGAGGTATTCCTGCTCCGCGAGCTGAACGAAGAACTGCGTCTTTGGGACGTGTTGGTAGATCCGGCCCGTAAAATCCGTATCGGCAACAAGCTGTACTTCGGTGACGACGATTCCATGGTGGCCGAAGTGATTGACAACACGACTTCACGCGGACGTACCCTCCGTTTCTTGTACGACGGTCCTCACGATGAATTCAAGAAAGCGCTTTATGCCCTGGGAGAACCCCCATTGCCTCCTTTCATCCATCGTCCGGCCGAACCGGAAGATGAAGAACGCTTCCAGACCATCTATGCCAAGAATGAAGGAGCGGTAACCGTACCGGCTGCCGGACTTCACTTCAGCCGGGAACTGATGAAACGCATGGAAATCAAGGGCATCGACTTTGCGTTCATCACCATGCACGCCGGACTGGGTAACTTCCGCGACATTGATGTGGAAGACCTGACCAAGCATAAAATGGACTCCGAACAGATGTTTGTCAATGCGGATGCCTGCCGCATCGTCAACGCCGCCAAAGACAGAGGCAACAAGGTATGTGCCATCGGAACCACGGTGATGCGTACCATTGAAACGGCTGTCGGTACAGACGGACGCCTGAAGGAATACGAAGGATGGACCAACAAGTTCATCTTCCCGCCCTACGAGTTCTCGGTAGCCAATGCCATGGTGAGCAACTTCCACATGCCGCTTTCTACCATGCTGATGCTGGTATGCGCCTACGGAGGTTACGAACTGATCATGGAAGCTTACAACGTGGCTTTGAAAGAAGGCTACCGTTTCGGTACCTACGGCGACGCCATGCTGATTCTGGATAAATAAAAAGCGGAAAACATGGCAAAAGTTTATCTGGGACTCGGCACGAATCTGGGCGATAAAGAAGCAAATTTACGTACCGCCATCTATAAACTGCAAGAAAGGATAGGGAAACAGGTTTCCCTATCCTCTTTTTATGAAACCGCTCCCTGGGGCTTTGAATCCACCCACAGTTTTCTCAACGCGGCGATTTGCCTGGAAACCCAGCTCGCTCCTTTGGAAGTGCTGCACGCCACCCAAGAAATCGAAAAGGAGCTTGGAAGAACGAAAAAATCGGTCAACGGTGTCTATAGCGACCGCCTGATGGATATTGACATCTTACTGTACGATGACCTCATCCTACAGACTCCCGAACTCACCATCCCCCATCCTCTGATGACTGAAAGAGACTTTGTCATGAAACCCTTGGTAGAGATTGCGGGGAATGTGATGCATCCTGTACAAAAAAAGACCTTGTCTTCCCTTTTACAAGGCCTGATACAGGCTTAAAGACCGCATCCCATTAAAGCTATGTTAAAAACATACTGAAATTGTAATTATTCCAATTTATCTCCCTATCTTTGCAAGCGATTAAAAAAGTGGAAAGATTTGAGTAGCTTGCAACCACGGAAAAAAATGCTAAAACACGTAGTTATATTTCCTTGAAGATTACTTCTCTACTCTGTCCGTACACGGATAAACAAAACCATTAACAACTTATTTAATTTACCAAAACAATGGGATACTTATTCACATCCGAATCGGTGTCTGAAGGACACCCCGACAAAGTGGCCGATCAAATTTCGGACGCTGTGCTTGACAAACTGTTGGCTTACGACCCCAGTTCAAAAGTAGCTTGCGAAACGCTGGTAACTACCGGACAGGTGGTGTTGGCAGGAGAAGTGAAAACCAAAGCGTATATCGATTTGCAACGCGTGGCACGCGAAGTGATTAACAAGATAGGCTATACCAAGAGCGAATACATGTTCGAAGGCAACTCTTGCGGTGTATTCTCTGCCATCCACGAACAGAGCCCTGACATCAACCGTGGCGTGGAACGTGAGGACCCGATGAACCAGGGAGCCGGCGACCAGGGTATGATGTTCGGCTATGCTACCAATGAAACAGAGAACTACATGCCGCTTTCACTCGACCTGGCACACAAACTGCTGATGGTACTGGCTGAAATCCGCCGCGAAGGAAAAGTCATGACTTACCTCCGTCCGGACTCAAAGAGCCAGGTAACGATTGAATACGATGACGACCGCCGTCCGGTACGTATCGATACCATCGTGGTCTCTACCCAGCATGACGAGTTCATCCAGCCGGAAAACGACTCCAAAGAAGCACAACTGAAAGCTGACGAGGTAATGCTGGCTCAAATCCGCAAAGATGTCATCGAAATCCTGATGCCGCGTGTCATCGCTGAAATCCACAACCCGAAGGTGCTGGCCTTGTTCAACGACCAGATCAAATATCACGTGAACCCGACCGGCAAGTTCGTTATCGGTGGCCCGCACGGAGATACCGGACTGACAGGCCGTAAGATTATCGTGGATACCTACGGAGGTGCTGGTGCACACGGAGGTGGTGCTTTCTCTGGAAAAGACCCAAGTAAGGTAGACCGTAGTGCCGCATACGCTGCCCGTCACATCGCCAAGAACCTGGTGGCTGCCGGAGTAGCCGACGAAGTATTGGTACAGGTGTCTTACGCCATCGGTGTGGCACGCCCTATCAACATTTACGTCAACACTTACGGACGCAGCAAGGTCAATATGACTGACGGAGAGATTGCCAAGAAGGTGGACGAAATCTTCGACATGCGTCCTCGTGCCATCGAAGAGCGCCTGAAACTGCGTAACCCGATTTACAGTGAGACAGCTGCTTACGGACACATGGGCCGTGAACCGAAAATCGTGACCAAGCATTTCGAATCGGCTTACGAAGGCAACAAAGACGTGGAAGTGGAACTCTTTACTTGGGAGAAACTGGACTACGTAGACAAAGTGAAAGAAGCTTTCGGACTGAAATAATCCGAAATTCTTAAACGACAACAATATCAAGCAGGAAGAAGAATCCAAGGTTTTCTTCCTGCTTTTTTATTTTAATCACCGGCTATTTCAACATATATTGCCGGGGAGTACATCCTACCGCAGCCTTAAAATATTTACAAAAAAAAGAGGCATTTGCAAAATTCAGGAAATCACCTACCTGCTGTACGGTGTATTGTCCATTTTTTAACAAAGCCTTTGCTTCCAGAATCACATAATCGCGAATCCATTCCGGAGCGTGGCGGTTGCTTACTTCCCAAATGACCTGGGACAAGTATTTGGGAGTCAGGCAAAGTTTCTCGGCATAGAAACACATATTCCGATGTGCTCTATAATGTGTTTGAACCAACTCCAGAAAGGCCTCAAACAACTTTTCCTGCCTGCTTTCCACTTTTTTACGTACCTGCTGCCGGTCATACTCCAACAACCATTGGCATCCATTGTAAAAAAATACTTGCAAATAGCCTGCAATAGCTTCCAACTTAAACTTATAACCGGGTTGCTCCATCTTTTTCCGTATCAACTGATAGAGCGTCATACACTCTTCCATCTGAGCCGACGAGATATGCATCAGGGGAGTAGCAGTAAGAAAACGCAGGAAAGCCATACTTAAGGACGATTGTTGCCCTTTCCACAAACGATGACCGGATAAACCAATAATTGCCACCTCAGCCTCTGCACTCACTTCTAGACATTCTCCAATCGTACCTGGAAGCACCACCAGGACATCATTCTCCGACAACACATATTCTTTCAACTGTAGCCGTACCCGCATGGTACCATGCAAACAGAACATCACCAAGGTAAAAGTCAGCTTAAAAGGGTAGGAAGGAGACACAAAATCAGAAACCAGCTCCTCTTCCACATTCATTCCAATGTTATCCAGCAAAACCAGTTCATTTCCATAAATCAGTGTACGCCCCACATCAGGAAGCATCAACAAATGCAATTCCTTAAAAATAGAATCTTCTTTCTTCATCTATTTATTCTTTATTACCTTACAAAGATAGCCCTTTAGAACAGAAAATAAGTGGAAAATAGGTTATTTCATCCACCAATCCAACCTTTAGGACATTTTGCAGGCTGATAAGGGTGTAAAGGAGAAAGCAAAAAATGTGACCTTTGCATCAAAGAACTTCTAAATCCATACAGATGAAACGATTATTATTACTTCCCTTCCTTCTTTGGTTGACCAACGGATGCACAGAAAAGCCCACGCAAACTTTTACCCGCAGTGTGATGTTGACCACTCCCACCCCGTATGGAGCAGAGAGCATCAAAAACTTCTCTGGAGTGGTACAAGAAAGCCATAACATCGGACTGGGGTTCAAAACCGCAGGACAAATTGAAAAAATATATATAAAAGAAGGAGATTATGTAAAGAAAGGCCGGTTAATCGCCCAACTGGACCACACAGACTACCAACTGGGTGTACAGGCTTTGGAAATACAATGCAAGCAACTGGAAGATGAAGTCAAACGGACAGAAGCCTTATATCGCAGCAAAAGCATTTCCATCAACGATTATGAAAAAGCACAGGCCGGACTGCAGCAGTTGAAAGTACAATTGCAAGTCAACCGTAACAAGCTGGCTTATACCCGTCTGTATGCCCCTACCGACGGATACATACAAAGTGTCAATTTCGCTCCGTCGGAAATGGTGGATGCAGGAACTCCTGTCATCAACCTGCTCGACATACATTCCATGGAAGTGGAAACCGAACTGCCGGCCGAAGTCTATCAGCTTCGTTCCCGCTTCCAGCGTATCACCTGCGAACTTCCTTCCGCAAAAGAAGGAGATCTTCCCATGAAAATATCGAGCATCGCCCCCAAAGCAGATGGGAATCAGTTATACCAGCTGAAACTCACCTTTCAGAAGGAGACCGACTCACGGCTCAGTGCAGGCATGAACGTCAATGTACGCATCTACATTGCCGCCACCGACAGCCTTCGTACTTCTTTTACGCTTCCCCTGCATGCCCTCATTCAATCACAGGAAGAGACCTATGTCTGGGTAATGAATACCGACTCTACCGTCAGCAAACGGAAAGTGAACTGCAACGGAATAGATGAAAAAGGCCGTGCCGTCATTACTGCCGGACTGAAAGGCGATGAACAAATCATAAAGGCAGGGGTAAATGCCCTGCAGGAGAACGAAAAAGTCCGTGTCATCCATACGGATAGTAAAACCAACGTAGGAGGACTTATCTGATGAAAATAAAACTCACCGAATACTTTATGAAGCGGCCTACCTTGTTCTGGTCGCTCATGACATTCATTCTGATAGCCGGCGTGCTGGCTTTCCTGCAAATGCCCAAGCTGGAAGACCCGGCTGTCTCCGTCAAACAAGCCATGGTCATCGTGCCTTATCCGGGAGCTACCGCACATGAAGTAGAGCTGAAAGTGGCACAAACCATGGAAGATGAACTCCGCGCCCTCCCCAACGTCAAGAAAATCAAATCGGAGTGCCAGAACGGAATGGCCACGTTCACCGTGGAATTCCAGATGACCGTCCTTCAAAAAGACCTGGAACAGCACTTCGACCTTTTGCGGCGGAAAGTGAACGACAGCCGTTCCAAACTGCCACAGGATTGCTATGACCCGATTGTCATAGACGACATGATGGATGTGTACGGCATTTTCTATGCTTTCACTGGTGAAGGCTATTCGTATCCGGAACTCTACAAGTATGCCAAACTGATACGTCGGGAACTGTTGGGAGTTAAGGGGGTGAAACGTATCCTCATCACGGGCAACCGGGATGAAGTCATTCAAATCACGTTATCAAAAGAGAAGATTGCCCGTAATGGCATTATCCCGACCCAAATCATGATGAGCCTGCAGAATGCCGGGAAAACGGTGAACGCAGGCAGTTACCAGAATGAAAGCGACCGGTTGCCATTGCATGTGAGCAGTGCAGTCACCGATGAAAAAGATATCCGTAACCTGCTCATCCGCACTCCGCAGGGGAAAACCATCCGACTGGGGGATATTGCACAAATAGAACGTACCTATAGCGAGCCGCAACGGAACGGTTTCTTCGTAGACGGGAAACCGGCCCTGGCCATCTGCCTGACGATGGAAGAAAATGCCATTGTCCCCGATGTGGGAAAAGCTGTTGAAAAACGGCTGGCAGAAATCATGCCACAGATTCCCGTGGGAATGGAAATGGAAAAAATATTCTTCCAGCCTGACAAGGTAAATGAAGCCATCGGTTCCTTTATGGTCAACCTGGTAGAGTCGGTCCTGATTGTCATCCTGATTCTGATCTTCACCATGGGATTCCGCAGTGGCCTCATCATCGGCTTCGGACTGATTCTGACCATCGCCGTCTCCTTCCCCATCCTATTGATGTGTGGCACCACGCTTCAACGTATCTCCCTTGGAGCTTTTATCGTGGCTATGGGGATGCTGGTGGACAATGCCATCGTCATCATGGACGGCATCCTGATTGACAAAGCACGTGGGCTAGGCCCGAAAACCTATTTATACCGCATCGGACAGCACACCGCCATGCCTCTGCTGGGAGCTACCCTAATTGCCGTATCGACTTTCCTTGCGGTATATCTTTCTCCCGATTCAGCCGGAGAATATGCCGGCGACCTGTTCCTGGTGCTCTGTGTCAGCTTGCTGGCCAGTTGGATACTGGCATTGACGCAAGTGCCTATGTGTGCCAAATCGTGGCTGCCTGTGCGTGAAAAAACAGTCCAACAACCACAAATATACCATTCCCCGGTCCACCGGTTTATCCGTCGTACCATCAGCTTACTGGTAGAATACAAAAAGACAACCCTGGCTACGGCCTTCATCCTGTTGGCTCTCTGCATATTCGGCATGACAAAGGTGAAAAATCTGTTTTTCCCGGATTTCGACTACAAGCAATTCATTGTAGAATATTTTCTTCCGTCACAAACCGACCCCGACCGTGTACGAAAAGACCTTTTGGAAATGTCGGCCCTGCTTAAGGAAAACCCTGCCATTGAACGGGTAGCCGCGAGCATGGGAAGTGCACCTGCACACTACTGTCTGGTGCGTCCCATGACCTCAGGAGGCGACTGTTACGGTGAACTGATGGTCGACTGCAAGGATTATGAGACCGTGGTCGCACAAATTCCTGCGATTAGAAAACTCTTGCGCGAACGTTATCCCGATGCGTACATCCGTATCCGGAAATATAATTTCTCCATTGCTTCCTCCCACACGGTAGAAGTGGAATTTTCAGGACCCGATCCTGCCATCTTACGGAAACTGAGCCAACAGGCTGAAGATATTATGCGCCGCTGCCCGTATGTAGACCCTTATTCCGTGGGTAACAACTGGAAACCCAAAGGCAAAACCCTGACAGCCGATTATGTACGCGAAGACGCATTAAGATCGGGTATCGAACGAAATGATGTAGGAAATGCCCTGCTGGCCGCTACCGATGGATTACCCGTAGGCGTATTGAACGACCAGGACCGGACCGTACTCATCCATCTGCTGGTACGGAATAACGATGGAAGCCGGATTACCAACCTGAATGATATTCCCGTATGGAGTACTTTGAACCTGCGCATGGACGACGATGAACTGAAAGGCCTGCTGACCGGTTCCACCAAAATGGACGAACTGCAAGACCAGGTATTCCGTAGTGTACCCCTCGGCAATGTAGCCCGCCAGATCCGGCTGGACTGGGAAGACAACTACATCTATCGTCTCAATGGACAAAGGGCCATCGAAGCGGAATGTGATCCCAATACCGACTTATACGAAGCCACTCCTACGAAAGTCGTTGCTTCCATTCAGAAAGAAATCGAACGCATTCCCCTGCCAGACGGTTACCGGATGCGATGGGTAGGCGAAGGTGAATTGCAGGGAGAGGCCATCGGCAACCTGATGAAATACCTGCCTGTAACCCTCTTCATCATTCTGGGCATCCTGTTATTACTTTTCAACAGTTGGAAAAAAGTAATCCTCATTCTGCTCTGCTTCCCGTTTGTTTTCTGCGGTATCACGCCTGCCCTGTTACTGTTCCGACAGCCCTTTACCTTTATGGCTATCATCGGAATGATGGGACTTATCGGAATGATGGTGAAAAACGCCATTGTATTAGTCGATGAAATCAACCGCTTGCAACAAGAGGAACATCTTCACCCCTATCATGCCGTGGTGGAAGCGACCGTTTCACGCGTACGCCCCGTACTGATGGCCTCCCTGACTACCATTGTGGGCATGATTCCACTTGTAAACGACCCGATGTATGGTTCCATGGCCATCACGATTATGGGAGGACTGACCGTAGGTACCCTCATTACCCTCGTGCTGCTCCCTATCTTCTATACCGCCTTGTTCCATATACACAAACCCGATTCCATGTCTAACCCTTCATCCATACAATTATGAAACGATACATTTTAAGTGGGATACTGTGGCTCGGCTTTCTGACACAGCTCCCAGCACAACACATACTTTCACTCACACAAGCCGATTGCCGGGAACTGGCCCTGCAACGCAACGAGGAGATACAGAAGGCCAACAACGCCTTACAGCAAGCTGAACTGGACCAGAAGATTGCCTTCAGTTCCTATCTGCCCAAATTCGACGGAATGGTATCGGGTTCCTATATGTTTCCAGATGTCGAAATGACCGGGATGGAACTCCAGATTCACGGCATGTACCTGGCAGGCATCAGTGTGACCCAGCCATTATATGCCGGAGGAAAAATCAGGGCAGGAAACAAACTGGCCCAGATTGGTCGGGAAAGTGCCGCCGAAAGTAGGAGAAAGACCCGCATGGAAGTCATTGCAGAAGCAGACAAGGCCTACTGGAACTACATCGCCGTTCAACAAAAGGTACGCATGCTGGAAGCGTATCGCACACAGATGGATACGCTGTACCAACAGGTAGAAACAGCCGTAAAAGCAGGAATGGGCACAGACAATGAGCTGTTGCGAATCACCGCCAAACGAAGCGAAATCCACTATCAACTGCAAAAGGCCCAGAACGGAAACGAACTGTGCCGATTGGCCCTGTGCCATGTATTAGGTGAACCGTTGGAAACCCAGATTCTCCCCACAGACACCCTTATCCAAGTCACGCCTCCCGAACAGTTGGACGAGGGGATTGACTCCCGCCCTGAGTTCAAATTGCTGAAACAGCAGATTGCCGCCCAGGAACAGCAAATAAAAATGGCCAGAGGGAATATTTTGCCGCAAATAGGACTCTCTGCCGGATATGCCTACTACGGAAACATCAAACTGAAAGGGATGACGGCCGACCCCCAAGGAAACTACATACCTTTTACTCAAAAAATGGATGACGGAATCGGACTGGTCATGGCTTCGGTAAGCATCCCGCTCTTTCATTGGGGAGAAGGACTGAGAAAGGTCAAGAAAGCCAAGCTGGACCTGCAAAATGCCCAACTGGACCTACAACAAAATTCACGCCTGCTCACCATCGAAGTACGGCAGTCCATCCAGAACCTGACCAGCGGGTATAATCTGGTACAAACCGCCACGCTTGGTTCCAAGGAAGCCCAGGAAAGCCTGCGGGTGATGCGCAACCGCTACACCCACGGCCTCAGCACCCTGACCGATTTGCTGGAAGCACAGTCCCAATGGCAACAGGCTGAAAGCAACCGTATCGAAGCTCTGACACAATACAAGATTTATGAAACAGAATACAAACGATGCACGGGACGTTTGGGGGAATAACTTTTACTTATAATATTGACTACTACAGACGATGCCAGGCATTGCACATAATCGTTTAATATCTATCTTTGCAAAAATTATTATCCTTTGCAATGAACGATATCAAAAATATATGCGTGTATAGCGCCTCCAGCACAAAAATTGACTCAATCTATTTCGAAGCCGCCGAACAACTGGGAAAAATTCTGGCCCAGAAACACATCAACCTCATCAACGGAGCGGGATGCTTGGGGCTCATGTGCCGTATCAGCGATGCCACACTGGCTGCCGGAGGTACTGTGACCGGCATCATTCCCCACTTCATGGTGGAACAGGGCTGGCATCACAAAGGGCTGACCCGCCTGATTGAAACCAAGGACATGCACGAACGCAAACAGCTCATGGCCGACATGTCCGACGGCGTCATTGCCCTGCCCGGAGGATGCGGCACCTTGGAAGAACTGCTTGAAATCATCACCTGGAAGCAGCTTGGACTGTACCTGAAACCCATCGTCATATTGAACATCAACCACTTTTACGACCCTCTATTGGAAATGCTACAGCAAGCCATCGACCAACATTTCATGCGCAAGGAACACAAAAACATCTGGCATGTGGCAGAAACTCCGGAAGAAGCCGTGAATTTAGTGTACACCATTCCTCATTGGAGCAAAGAAATTCGTAAATTTGCAGCAATATGAACGAAGTCAGCCACATAGGTTTTTCACAGATTCAGAAACTTTACGAACAGCACGTAAAGGAAATAGATGATGCACTGCTGCATAGCAAAGAAGCAAAATGCAGTACGGGCATGCCTGGAGAGCCTCTTCCCTATCAGCTACGCACCGATTTACCCATTACCTGTGTGGTCTTCCTATGCTTCTTCCTGATTATTTATGCACTGAAGAACGGAAAAAAATACCTTCACCAACACCTGAAAGGCTTTTTCCGACACAAAGAACGGGCCGGCCTGTTTGACGAAACTTCCAGTTTCGATATCCGCTACCCTCTCACACTGGGCAGTATCAGCTGCATTTCGGCCAGCTTGTTCATCTACGATTTCTTCTCCAAGACCGACCAGGTATTGTATCAAGTCATTCCGCATTATGTCATTTTATGCGTGTACATACTCTGTCTGTTTCTGACCATTGGCGCAAAGACTCTCTTGTCACAATTCATCAACTGGATTTTCTTTGACAAAGAGAGAAACAAGACATGGATTACCGCCTATTTTGACTTGCTTTCCGGCGCTTCTCTTATCCTGTTTCCGCTGGCCTTACTCATCATTTACTTTAATCTCGACTTTAATTTTTCTAAAACATTTGTACTCATTGTAGTAATTTGCTTCAAAATATTGTTATTTTATAAATGCATTAGAAACTTTTTCAATCATTTTCATGGCGTTTTACATTTAATTCTGTACTTTTGCAGCCTCGAAATTATCCCTCTCCTCTTCCTCTGGAAAGGATTGGCATATATAAACCACATTTTGATTTTAAATTTTTAGTAACCTTGAAAATAAAGAAAGTCCTCGTTTCTCAGCCTAAACCGACGACCGAAAAGTCTCCCTATTTTGACATTGCTGAGAAGTACGGTGTGAAAATAGATTTTCGCCCGTTCATCAAAGTAGAAAGTTTGTCGGCTAAAGAATTCAGACAGCAGAAGGTTTCTATTCTAGACCATACAGCCGTTGTATTCACTTCACGTCATGCTATCGACCATTTCTTTAGTCTTTGCACAGAGTTGCGTGTAACAATTCCGGAAACGATGAAATATTTCTGTACTTCAGAAACCATCGCATTGTATATCCAGAAGTATGTGCAATACCGCAAACGGAAAGTATTCTTCGGAGCCACAGGTAAATTTGCCGACCTGCTTCCGCTCATTGTCAAGCACAATACAGAAAAATACCTCATCCCGATGTCGGATGTACACAACGATGAGATTAAAGATCTGCTCGACAAAAACCACATCCAGCATACGGAAGCCGTCATGTATCGTACCGTGAGCAATGACTTTATGCCCGGTGAAGAATTCAACTACGACATGCTGATTTTCTTCAGTCCGGCAGGTATCCAGTCGCTGATGAAGAACTTCCCGAACTTCGAACAGAAGGACATTGCCATCGGAAGTTTCGGTCCGACCACAGCCAAGGCGGTTAAAGACGCAGGCTTACGCCTCGACCTGGAAGCTCCTTCCAGCACCGCTCCTTCCATGCCGGCTGCTTTGGATATGTTTATCCGCGAACACAACAAATAAGAAATATCTCTGACAAACAAAGCGAAGCAATAAAAGCATTACTTCGCTTTGTTATTTTTAGCACCGTGTCTATGACTGAGTCTCAAAAATTCACTTTACTGAAGGTAGAACGGCTGAACAGCCGGATACTGATCGAGAAACTCTTTACAGGAGGCAGCAAATCACTTCCTGCCTTTCCGCTGCGCATTGTCTACATGCCGGTAGAAGGAGATACTCTGCCCATAGCCACCATCCTGATCAGTGTGCCCAAGAAACGCTTCAAACGGGCCGTGAAACGCAACCGCGTGAAACGTCAGATACGGGAAGCCTACCGCAAGCACAAGCAAATCCTGATTGACTCGCTAAAGAATTCGAACAAGAAAGTAGCCCTGGCCTTTATCTGGCTGGACAACGAACTCCATGATTCCGCTGAAGTAGAAGCTAAGGTCGTCAAACTGTTACAACTTACTGCAGAACGTCTGGCATGAGAAAGATTCTGACTTTTCTGCTTTTGCTTCCCATCTATTTTTACCGGAACTGCATTTCTCCTTTCACTCCCCCTTCCTGCCGCTTTACGCCCACCTGTTCACAGTATGCCATCGAAGCCATCCAGAAGCACGGTCCCCTGAAAGGATTGTATCTGGCCATACGGCGTATTCTCCGCTGCCATCCTTGGGGAGGCTCCGGATACGACCCTGTTCCCTAATCCTCTCCACCATGCTTGAGACTCCTTTTTTCGATGCACATACCCATCATCTGACATCCGACGCACAGACCACCTCCATTCTCAGCTGCAACATGATGGAATCCGTCTCTGTGGCTTTCCGACAAGCCAAATTCCTTTCTGTCAGCCTTCATCCTTGGTATCTGTCGGCCGAGAATCTGCAGGCACAAATAAACTGGATGGAACACTGTCTTTCGTCCGACCCACGGGTAGTAGCCGTAGGAGAAGCAGGACTCGACAAACTGTGTGATACCCCACTCCCACTTCAGCAGGAAGCCTTTCAGGCAGCCATCGAATTATCCGAAAAGTACCGTTTTCCTTTACTTATTCATGCCGTCAAGGTTACGGCAGAGCTTCTGGCACTCCAGAAGAAATACCGTCCTACACAACCTTGGATTATCCATGGCTTCAGAGGAAAGAAAGAACTGGCTGAAGACCTGCTCCGGCATGGGTTCTATCTCTCTTTTGGAGGGAAATACCAGGAAAAAGCTTTGTCTGCCGTACCAGCCGAAAGATTATTACTGGAAAGCGATGAAGCACACCTTGATTTTCAGGCCTTCTATTCCGAAGTCGCCTCCGTGCGTGGAACGACTCCGGAAAGCCTCATCGAAGCCCTCCACGAAAATGCTAACCGTCTCTTTTTTAATCGCTAAAAATTGGTTATTCAGAGAAAGTGTCGTACTTTTGCTCCAGTATTAAATAAAATGTTAAACTAAGAATTTCATTCGATGAATTTTGTAGATGAACTAAGATGGCGTGGAATGATACATACCATGATGCCAGGAACAGAAGAACTGCTGAAGAAGGAAATGGTAACGGCTTACCTGGGTATTGACCCGACAGCCGACTCGTTGCATATCGGTCACCTGTGTGGCGTGATGATGTTGCGTCATTTCCAACGCTGCGGCCACAAGCCGTTGGCACTGGTAGGCGGTGCCACTGGTATGATTGGAGACCCTTCAGGTAAGTCACAGGAACGCAACTTGCTGGACGAGGAAACCCTGCGCCACAATCAGGAGTGTATCAAGAAGCAGTTGGGCAAATTCCTCGATTTTGAATCGGATGCCCCGAACCGTGCAGAACTGGTAAACAACTACGACTGGATGAAAGACTTCTCTTTCCTGGATTTTGCCCGCACCGTAGGAAAACACATCACCGTGAACTACATGATGGCAAAGGAATCCGTACAGAAACGTTTGAACGGAGAAGCCCGCGACGGTCTTTCTTTCACAGAATTTACTTATCAGCTGTTACAAGGATACGATTTCCTGCATCTGTATGAAACCAAGAACTGCAAGCTGCAGCTGGGTGGCTCCGACCAGTGGGGAAACATCACCACAGGTGCCGAACTGATCCGCCGTACCAACGGAGGAGAAGTGTTTGCCCTGACTTGCCCGCTGATTACAAAAGCCGACGGCGGCAAATTTGGTAAGACAGAATCAGGAAACATCTGGCTGGATCCCCGTTATACTTCTCCTTACAAGTTCTATCAGTTCTGGCTGAACGTAAGCGACGAAGATGCCAAACGCTATATCAAGATTTTCACTTCTCTGAGCAAGGAAGAAATCGAAGGCCTGATTGCCGAACACGACCAGGCTCCTGAAGCACGTGTGCTCCAGAAACGTCTGGCCAAGGAAGTGACCATCATGGTTCACTCGGAAGCCGACTACAATGCGGCAGTGGAAGCTTCGGGTATCCTGTTTGGAAAAGCCACTTCAGATGCTCTGAAGAGACTGGACGAAGACACCCTGCTTTCTGTGTTTGAAGGTGTTCCTCAGTTTGAAGTATCCAAGACAGATATCGAAGCTGGTATCAAGGCAGTAGATTTGTTTACCGAAAAAGCAGCCATCTTCCCGTCAAAAGGTGAAATGCGTAAGCTGGTTCAAGGCGGCGGCGTTTCCCTGAACAAGGAAAAACTGACGGCTTTCGACCAGGAGATTACCGCAGCCGACCTGCTGGATGAAAAATACCTGCTCGTACAGCGCGGAAAGAAAAACTATTACCTGGTAATCGCCAAATAAATTCTTTTGAAAAAAATACCGGAAGGCTGTCTCAATTCCATTTGGGGCAGCCTTTCTTGTGTCTTGAAGTACGCTCATCACTCTTTATCCAATAAGCCGCCAATACTTTCCAGTCAGTACTGACAAGGAACTACCGACATAATATAAGATTCTCTCAGAAAAATAAGGATATAAAAATACCGGCTGACTCATTGTGAATCAACCGGTATTTTTTTGTATCTCCGGAAAGACAGTCCTTCCGGAAATTTCAGTCCTTATTTCTTCGCATCCAGCTCTTTGAGCAGTTCGTCTACTGCCGCCTTCAACTGCGTATCTTCTCCTTTCACAATGGTTTCAGGCGCATTCAGCACATAAATGTCTGGCTCCAGTTCCTTGTTTTCCAGGTAACTGCCGTCCGGCAGACGGTAACCGATGACTGGAATACCGTAAATCAAATCCGGATCTTGCATCCGTACCCAGTTCACGCTGGTCATCGTACCCGGAACCGGTGCACCTACCAGCTTGCCGATTCCCTGGTGCTTGTACACCCACGGCGTGCCGTGTGCATTGGAATAGTTGGCCTCGCACTGCAACATGATGGAAGGCTTGTTCCAGCGACGGCTCGGCATGTCGCAGGCTTCCCGTCCGCGAATGACCTGTGTCAGGTACTTGTGTCCGCTGAAGAGCACTTCGATGTCTTCATGCAGACGGCCTCCTCCATTGAAACGCGTATCAATCACGATGCCTTCCCGGTTGTTGTATTTACCCAAGATATCCGAATAGATGGTACGGAAACTGCCGTCGTCCATGGATTCGATATGTACGTATCCCAGGCGACCATTCGACCATTTGTCCACATCTGCCGCACGCTGTTTCACCCAACGTTCATACAACAGGCCGCTCAAGGCTCCGCTGCTGATGGGTTTCACCACTTCGTCCCAACGGGCTTTCGACTCAGGATCGTAGAACGAAACCAAGACCTTCTTGCCAGCCTTTCCATTCAGCAACGCCGCGAAATCACCCTCGGCCGGCTGTCCGTCAATCTTCTCAATCACCACACCTGGTTTCACCTGTGTCGTTTTCCGGTCGAACGGACCTTTTTCCACCACTTCGTCCACCTTCATGCCTTTGCCCGTGTAACTCCAGTCATACAGCAATCCCAGACTGGCGGTAGCTTCCTTGGCTCCCGGACGGTAACGGCCTCCCGTGTGCGACACGTTCAGTTCGCCCAGCAGTTCGCTCAGCATTTCCGCATAGTCATATTTGTTGTTGATATGCGGCAGGAAACGGCGGTAATTAGCCGTCATGGCCTTCCAGTCGACTCCATGCATATTGACGTCATAAAAACGTTTCTGCTCCTCACGGCACATGTTATCGTACATGTAAGCCCGTTCAGCCGCCAAGTCCAATTTCATTTCCGCCCGATAAGAAATCGGTTTCAGCTTTTCCCCACTCATATCCATCTTCTGCATGGAACCTGAACCCAGCACGAACAGGTTCTTTCCGTCCTTGTCCATCTCCATGTCGGCCCATCCGGAACCCATCTTGTGCAACAGTTTTGTTTCCCGCTTGCGCAAATCCAGTTTCCACATGTCGAAGCCCCGCTCGAAAGCTGACAGATAATACAGGCTCTCTCCATCCTTCGAAAGAATAGCCGAAGCGATGTTCGATGAATTCGGTGTCAGACGCACGATACGGTCCTGAATACCCTCCAGTTCCACCACGATGTCTTTCACCTTGGCAGCCTCATCTTTCTTGTCTTTATCCTCTTTTTTATCTTCCTTCTTTCCGTCTTTCTTTTCCGCAGCCTTCTCCTGTTCTTTCTCCAGTTCCTTCTGCAACTCATAATCCTCCTTGCTCATGCGGTACTTGTCGTAGGCGTCCTGGTTCACAAAGACCATCATCACGTCATCCTGTGAGCCCCAGGAAGCATGGCTGCGCATTCCGTAACGCTCGGTAGTGAACAAGATGGCATTGCCGTCCATGGTCCATTTCGGCGAACCGCTGGTGTAACCACTGTTGGTCAGGTTCACGAGTTCTCCCTTACCGTCGGCACTGACCAAAGCGATATCCGTGTACGGATCGTGCTTGTTGCCGATAAACTCCAACGTAAACCATTTTCCATCGGGCGACCAGGCATAATGGAATCCCCCGCTCAGTTCATACCACGTACTTCCGTCGGTAATCTCACGCACCTTGTTCGTTTCGAGGTTCAACACCTTCAGGCGGATACGGTCTTCAATGAAAGCCACCTCCTTGCCATCGGGCGAGAACTTGGGATACATCCGTTCCACGGTCTTGGAAGGTAACAGCACTTCTTCCTTAATCAAGGTAGCATTCGGGAAATTCAAATCTTCTTTCCGTTCAATTTCCGCTTTATAGAGCTGCCAGTTTCCTTCCCGCTCACTGGCATACACCAGCGTACGGTTGTCTGCACCGAAAGACAGTCCTTCTTCCGCTTCCGGCGTATGCGTAATCTGCTTGGTCGTGCCATATTCCACAGAGGTCACGAACACCTCTCCGCGCACGATGAAAGCCACCTGCTTGCCGTCGGGCGAAACCACCGCTTCCGATGCCCCTCTCGTATAGGTCAACGTCACCGGAATATCCTCGTCGTCGCGTGTCAGTGAAATGGCGACTTTTGCCGGTTTTCCACCTTGAGTCTGTGTATAAATTTCTCCATTATACGTATAGCACATTGTACCGTCGCTTCCCAAAGAAAGGAAACGCACCGGATGTGTGGAGAAAGAAGTCAGCGGTTTCACCTGTTCTGGGTGATCCAGCGGGAACGAATACACATTAAACGAACCTTTGTTGCGTTCACTCAGGAAGAACACCTCCTTGCCATCGGCCGACAATACCGGGTTACGGTCTTCTCCCGCCCGTTTCGTCAGGTTGGTATGCTTGCCCGAGGTCATGTCGTACATCCAGATATCCCGTGTGATGGAAGAAGTGTGGTGCTTGCGCCATTCATCCTCAAACCCTTTCCGGTCCTGATACAGGAACTTGTCGCCCGCCACATTGAAGCAAACCATTTCGGCAGGCGTACCCAGAATCTGTTCCGTCTTTCCCCCTTCTGCCGGTACCTTATACAATTCCGTCATGGCAGAAGTCGGAAACAGCGCACTGCTGGGCGGGTCCTGAATACTGGCCGAGAACACAATGTACTTCCCGTCTGGTGTGAAAGCAGAAGGAATTTCCGAAGCCGAGTTAGTGGTCAGTCTGCGAGCCGAGCCGCCGTTGGCCGACATCACAAACACATCCGTATTCCCAAAACGGTCGCTGGCAAAAGCAATCTGCTTGCCGTCGGGCGACCACACTGGAGACGATTCGTAGGAATCCTGGGTAGTCAGCTGTACCGCCTCACCCCCTTTGGAAGCCACCTTGTAGATGTCTCCCTTGTAACAAAACAAAATTTCTTTTCCGTCTGGGGAAATACGCACGTCACGCATCCACAACGGGGTAACCGCCATGGCACAAGTCACTGTGCTTCCCAGCACCAATGCAGACAATATTTTCTTCATCATAATCAAATGGTTTTAAAAACAAAGGTAAGGATTCCCCGCAGAAACGGAAAAAAAGTCAGAATTTATTTGGAAAGTATTCCTAAAAACATTTATCTTTGCAACGTTTTCCGAGGAAAACAACATAAAGTTTGGACTATGGTGTAATGGCAGCACAACAGGTTTTGGTTCTGTTTGTCCAAGTTCGAATCTTGGTAGTCCAACGTTTTTCAAGACATTTACAGTCGGAAGAGGATGTGTCAAAATGATGCATCCTCTTTTTCGTTATATAATCATCGTTTT
>URWA01000039.1 GCA_900551445.1 uncultured Bacteroides sp.
TATGGAATCAGTCCGAACAGTTTCCGGAAAACCTTGTTGTAAAACATATTTAAAGCGCTGATAATATACGGATTAACAGATTTCATTGTCAGAGAAGTAAATTCTTATATGGAATCCTTTTTGGGAAAGAAGCGTCTTGACAAAATGAGAATAGGTTTTTGATAATTTGAGAATATTTTTCTTTGGGTAACTTTTCATTTGTATATACATTTGTTCGAAACTTCAATGGCGAAATAAAAATGTAATGCTATGAAAAAAGACTTTGTATGGATATTGTTCCTATTCGTTTGTATTTCGGCTTCTGCTCAGAAAATAGCCGTCAAGACAAATTTGCTTTACGATGTTACCACCACGCTTAATCTTGGTGCCGAGTTTCGTGTGGCGCCGAAGTGGACCATTGATTTATCCGGGAATTATAACCCTTTTAAATTTGGTGATGACAAGAAGATGAAACACTGGCTGGTGCAGCCCGAGGCGCGTTACTGGTTCTGTGAGGCATTTAACGGACATTTCATGGCTCTTCATGCATTAGGCGGACAATTTAATGTGGCCAACATGGATTTGGGCATTTTCCCCTCTTTTAAAGACTATCGTTATCAAGGTAACATGTTTGGAGCCGGTATCGGTTATGGTTACCAGTTTGTGCTGGGCAAGCATTGGAACTTGGGGCTTGAAATTGGAGCCGGGTGGATACGTGCCAACTACGACCAGTATGACTGTCCGCATTGCGGGGAATGGCGGGGAAGTGACAAAAAAGACTATTTCGGCCTGACCAAGGCAGCCATATCACTGATTTATGTAATTAAATGATGGAGGAACACAGGATGAAAAAATATATTATCTCTCTTGCATGGGTACTGGCTGCCGGAATTCCCGTACTGGGCCAGACTTCTTATCTGAGCGAAATAAAGATTGTTGACCGTGAAGTGGTAAAAACGAGTGACCGTCAGGCCAACGTGAAGATGACAGTGAACTTGGACGATTTGGATATCAAGAACCAACATTCATTGTGCGTGGTGCCGGTGATTCTTTCTGCCGACGGCAGCCAAGAGCAGGAACTTCCTTCCTTTGTAATTAACGGTAAGGTGCGCGACAGAGTGCAGGAACGTACGGAGGCTTTTGAACATACTGACCTCAACCCGGGAGCTGTGGCGAAGGTGCGTCGCAAGAACGGATCGTCGCAGACTCTTGATTATGATGCATCTGTGCCTTTCAAACAGTGGATGATTGGCGGCAACCTCCAGCTTCGTGGGTACGTGACAGGTTGTGCCCAATGTAACGACGGCGATGAAACAGCCACTACAGGTGATATTTTCCCGCCGATGAATCCGGCCTACTATTCTCCGTTCATCCAGCCGAAGGAAGAGATTGTGAAGCGTCGTTCCGAAACACGTTCTGCCCGTCTGCAGTTCCGTCAGGACAGCCACCGCATCGACCCGAAATTCAAGAACAACCGTGCGGAACTGGACACCGTGAGCAACTCCATTTCGTTGGTGAAAGATAATCACGACCTGACCATTACCGGCATTTACGTGACAGGTTATGCTTCTCCAGAAGGAACTTTTGCTTATAACATGAAGCTGTCTGAACGTCGTGCCAAAGCCTTTACGGAATATATGAAAGACGATTTGAAGGGTGTTGACCCGCAGTTGTATCATGTGGACTGGAAGGGTGAAGACTGGGCAGGTTTGCGTGAGGAAGTGGTGAAATATCCTGATTTGTTGAAGATTGATGAAGTATTGAATATCATTGATAACTGCGGAGACGACAAGGACGCTTGCGAAGAACAGTTGAAAGCCTTGGTCCCGCCTGAAATCTACCAGCGTTTGCTGAATGAGATGTATCCGGCAGTTCGTCGAAACGAATATCGTATTGAATACAATGTACGCCATTTTGATTTGGCAGAAGGCAAGGAAATGATCAAGACCCGTCCAGACCTGATGAGCGTGAGCGAGATTCAGCAGGTGGCCGACAGTTACGGCAAGGGGAGCCCTGAATATGTGGATTGTCTGGTGCGCGGTGCAAAAGCCTATCCGAACGATGTGACAGCAGTGAACAATGCTGCTTTGGCCCTGATGGAAGCCAACCGTACGGACGAAGCCATCCGCTTGCTGGAAAATGCGCCGGCAGAAGGTGAATTGCTGAACATGAAGGGAGCTGCCTATGCCAAGGCAGGCAATCTGGAAAAGGCCGCACAGGCTTTCTCTGAAGCTCAGGCCAAGGGATACAGCCAGGCAGGCGAGAACCTTTCCCTGTTGAAGCAATACATGGATTACATGGCAGAATAAGTATTTTGAATAAATGAGATTGAAATAAAATGATGTTTAATTAAAAATTTAGTTTACTATGAAACTGACTAAGAGTTTATTTTTGGCATTTGCGGGCTTGGGTTTGTTCGCATGTTCTAACGAAGAAGTAGTTGAAAACCAGCTTCCTGCAGGTTCAGGGGCAGTTTCCGTAAAATTAGTAAATCCGGCATTGGGCAGCCGTGCTATAGCAGATCCGACAGATGGTGATGCGGGTACTACTACAATTCCTATTACTGGAGAAATTACTGTTAGTTTATATGAACAAGGTAATCCAGGTACACCAGCACAAACACTTACCATTGATGCCGGTAATATAGAAGCTGATACAAAACTGACTTTCTGGAATGTGACTGCGCCGGGTAAGATTACTGTTTCTATTAATGGAGGTCAAGCAGATTATGCTAACGTTCTTCTTGGGAATGTACAGCAGGCTCCGTCTGGAATACCAGCATACGGAGAAACTAGTGCATTTACAAAGACGAATCAGACAGGTTCACCTATACTTGCAAATGATAACGACGGTACTGGTAATAAGACAGAGCAGGGTGCTGAGGAAGGTGACCAGAATAAAACTTATCAATTGTATAGTGCAACTGTTACAATGGCAATTCCTGTAGCACGTTTGGAGGTTTCTGGCATTACGCATGTTGATGAGGGTAGTTCTTGTGCATACAGTAAGTTGACTATTGCAGGAGCTTATATGGATAATCTGTACACAAAAGGTGGAAGCTATGATAATGGTGCTTATAGTGATGGTAGTATTCCTCAAGATTATTGCTGGTTAGCAGGGCAAAAACCAAGTTTGGGAACTGGAATCGATGCTGTACTTAAAGATGAGATTACAGGTGATGAGAGTACACGTAATTTTAAAACAGGTACTTGGCCAGCCGTTGACAAAGCTTTTGCTTATAATTTCTATGCTGGTACAGACAATCCTATCTTTAAGATTTACTTTGATAACTCTGAGAGTGTAGATCCGTCAAATCCGCTTCCTGCTCCACGTTATGCCATGGTTACTAAGTACACGAATGCAGATGGCAGCGGTGATGTTACTTTTGAGAACGGCAAGATTTATCGTATAACTAGTGCAAAGTTAGCAGATAAGAACATCATTGGTGATGAAGGCGGTAATACTTTGTATGGTGTGGAAGTAACTGTAACAGAAGCTACCTGGTCATTACTAGATATTGAAGCAGAATGGGCTGAATAATCCTTTTGTTAAATAAAGTCTAGTGGCTGTAATGCCACTAGACTTATCTTTCAGAACATACAGATTCTTAATTTAGAAATAAACAATATGATGAAAAACATAAAAATGATATTGATGTCACTGCTGGTTCTCGTCCTGCCGAGCAGTTGTATCAAAGAAGATTTTGATAATTGCGACAATGTGACCATCTATTTTCAATATTTGGCGGATGGTGATAGGGACGTTTTGTATCAATATATGAAGAAAATAGACCTGTATGTTTTCGATGAAGGTGGTCACATTATGGGTGTAGGCCATTATAATGAGGACGAATTAAGAACATTTTCTGCCAAGCCTTCTTTCAAACTTACACCAGGGCGTAAATATAAGGTAGTAGCTGTAGGCAATGCATACGAACGTACTGAGGTGGTAAATTTGACAACAGAAACTGAGTTTGATAAGATTTATCTTCAGCATCCGGCATGGGGGTCAGGTGATAACGTGGATGGACATGATCATAATTATATAGGTCAAGAAGAGTTCTTCATTCCATCAAAAGATGAATTTACGGTCTATCGTGACACTGTGACACTTTATAGTGCACATGTCAATGTTGATATTGAGATTAACGGGCTTCCCGCCCCTGAAGCAGTACGTGCGGGAGAAGATATGCCTTTTAAGTTAATGATTGAACAATCAAATGCACAGACGGATTTTGAAGGTAATATTAATGATGCGGAAGAGGCCAAAGGAACGTGTTATCCTAACTTAATTTATGACTATGAACGTAATTGCTATCGTACCGATGACCTTTGTTTGTTCCGTATGAATAACCATTATGGACATATTGATGAATCATGTTGTGAACATCAGTTGGTTTTGGTAAATACTTTAACGGGGGAAGAAATGGTACGTGGTAATATATATAACTATGTGAAAGCACATGAGGGTGATTTTGATTTGACTAAGCAGGAGGCCACATTGCCTATCGCTATTAATTTTACTGAGACAACAGTGGAAATCAAGTTGCCTGTATGGTATGTAGAAGATGTGGAACCGGGGTGGAATTAAAAAGGGAGGATTTGAATATGAGAAACAAAATGAAAAGCTATGGTATTGGGGCTTGCCTGCTCCTTCTGTTGGCGTTGCTTCCCACTTCCTGTATAAAAGATGATTATGCGGCAAGGGAGAAGGCCTCGGTAACTATGACATTTACCACAAGAGCGCAAAGTGCCAGTCCTTTGGCGGATGGCAGCAACGCTTTGCTGGATAACGAACAAATGGAAACATTGCGCGTAATTGTTGCGCGAACTGCCACTCAGGAAGTCTTGTATAATGTGAAGTATACGACTTTTGATGTGGGTGATAACGGCCAATTGTATAAGACCATTACTTTTAGTGAACTGACAATCAATCAGGAGGGTGAGGATTTCGATTTTTATGCAATAGCTAATGAGGAAGCCTTTGGTAGTTTACCTGACGGGAAAAACATAAATTTGACTGAACAGAAATCACGTGTTCTGACTAATGATTTTAATACTCCGGTTCTGTCACAGCTTCCGCAAGCAGTTTATCAGAAAATACATGTAGCGCCGCAAGAAAACAATGCGGCAACTATGCAATTGATGTTCCCGGTGGCAAAAGTGAACTTGAGTTTCATAAATACTACGGGAAGTGAACAGACTATCTCTAATATAAGTTTGCATAAGCAGACACCAGATAGAGCTAAATTATTCTATGATGGCAATATGCCTGGTGGTGTTTCTTTGAACAGAGCAATTGGATTTGATAATGTTACTTTGTCTGCAGCAGAAGAAAATACTAAAGCTGGTGTACGTTATGTTTATCCGGGTGAAACAGGTATGCAATATGTGCTGACAGCTCAATGGAATAACAAGGAGTATACGCTTCCTTTGACTATAGGTAATCAAGTACTTACGAATCTGGCACGAGGTATGCAATATGATGTGACAGTCACGTTAAAAGGAGGTGGCTTGACTGTTAGCTGTAATGTTTTGGATTGGGACGATTTGTCTCATGAAGTACAATTGTCGGACAAAGGTGAATTTGAGATCACCATAGTAAATGTTCAGCCTTTTTCTTGGGGAGATAACAATGAAAATAAAGCTATTGCTACGCAATTCGGTGAGGGTGCTGGTGCTGACGACCGCTACGCTACATTAACATTACGTATGACTTCTCCAAAGGGTGTAACATGGCAGGCACATTTGGATAACCCTGACTTTGAATTTGTAGGAGAAAGCGAAGGAGTTGGTGGAGACAAAGAAGTGACACTTAAAATCAGGCCAGTGAAAACTTATGATGCACAGGTTCGTTCTGTTACCCATTTGTATGTGACTATTGGCACGAAACCGAATGAAAAAGCATTGTTTGTCAGTGAAGATTACAGAAACGAGTTGTGTACAGATAATGGTACGGATATTCCGATTGTTCAGGTTTCTCCTGCAGAAGGAGATGGAGTTTGGCGTCCGACAACAAATCCTTGATAAAAGTGGAAGTCTTTGAATGGAGATTTTTGGAACTTTCTAAATATTGACAGACCTTAATTGATAAAAATTATGATAGACAAGAAATATATAACACGTGTATTAAGCTGGATGATATGTCTCGTAGCTGTAGTCTTGATGACAGCTTGTGCGGAAGATAAGCTATTTGGCTCATCGGCTGATGGGGCAGAAAAAGAAGGACTTAGTATTTCTCTTTCGCTCGATGGTATGCAGTTGGCTTCACGTTCGGCAAATGTTCCGTCATTGAATGAAAACGTTGTAAAAAAGATGGATGTGTTTTTATTTGGTCCGAATGAAACATTTATGAAGCATGTTGTTGCGGGCGATGGTACTGCTTCTGTGGAAAAGGTTACTCTATATCAGGGTAGCAGTTGGAAAACTGAATTTGCAGCGGATAGTGAATATACTCTCTATGTACTTGCAAACTATAAAGGGGATACAGATTTGGAAACAATCAATACCGTACAAGGATTGAAGGATTTGGTGGCAAAGGATGCAGAAGTAGCCGTATGGGAAGGTATGAACAATTATACTGATAAGACATTCCTGATGGACGGCAAAAAAGTCTTCAAAGGTAGTGATCTTCCTACAGATCAGTCTACGTATAATATTAATGTGGATGTGAAGCATGCAGCGATAAAAATTGAGGTGACAGTGAAGTTTTCGGATGATTGGAAAAGTAAGTTTACAGCGAATGGATTGGAAGCTCAGTTTACCAACTATGCTACAGCTACGGCAGCCTTGGAAGAGGCACCGATGTTGGATGCGGATGAACGTGAATTTACAACTTTTCCGGCAGCGACTTCAAATGTATTGGACCGCTTTAGTGCAGACCCAATTTATGAGAAAGGTCAAGGCGGCACAATTGATGGCAGTAAAATACTTTTTTATGCGTATGTCAATGACTGGGAACAAGCGGTAGACAATGAAACTATGTTTTTGATTGATTTGCCAGGTTCTATAAAAAAAGAGGATGGGACAACAAGTGCATTGGCCCACAATTTCTATAAGATTCCTATTGTGCCTAACAGTCAGGAAAAAGTTTTGAAACGGAATACTTTCTATCAGGTTACAGCTGTAGTGGATATGGAAGGAAGTTCTACGATTGATGTACCGGTAGAGTTGAAGGATGTGAAAATTGAAGTAGCAGATTGGAAATCTACAAATGTAAATGTAGGTACAGGTGATAGTCCTGAATACTTGATGCTGAATGAATATCATGTAGAAATCCGTAATGCGGATGGTTATGACGGTCTTCGTTTCTATTCCTCTGCTCCGATAGATAATGTGGAGATTGTAGGATTTAATAGTCAGACAAATGCTACCGAAGCTGGAGTAGATTTTACCTATCCGGGTGAGGGAACAAAAATACCTGGTATTTTCTTTATAAATAAGGATAATGAGAGAACTGAAGTTGCTTCGAATGTCCGTGTTTCAGTGAATTGGGATAAAGATGTAACCAATGGTCAAATTTATTTGACCTCACCTAATCCGGTGAATGTAACCAAACGTTATATCACATTAAAAGTAACGAGTGGCAATAATGTGAAGTATGTGGTGGTGGAACAGTATCCATTGGAGTATATTCAGCCGATAGCAGGATATTATTCATATCGAGATGATAAAAAGACTGAGGGTGGCACTTATGAGACCCCAGGAAGCCGTTTTGGTATAAATTCAAATGTAGTAAATAATAGAGAATCTAGCTATTTTTTTGTACCTAAAGTGATGTATAATGGGGCAATTAGGGGATGGTATTGGAATTCATCTAGTAGAAAGACGCATACAGATTGGTCAGACTATGTTGGTGGCTGGAGCAGCTTTGATGATAATAATATGATGTATTTTGTAACGATAACAAAAACTGATTCAGATTATAAGATAGCTCATCCTTTGACAAAGCAAGATTCACGTTATGGTAATCAATTAGTCGCAGTTGATACTGAGGAGAATGATGGGTTGGTTTCACCGCAATTTATGTTAGCCTCTCAGTTGGGTACAGTATTGGCTCCTGATAATTGGTCTTTTGCTCAAAAGCATTGTGCTTATTATGTGGAAACATATAAAGATAGTAATGGTAATACTGTGGTACTGGATGATTGGCGTTTACCTACTACAGCTGAGATTGAGGTGATTATTAAGTATCAAAATGATGCTAATGTAATGAGGGATGAGGTGATGTCTGAAGTATTGTCAGGACGCTATTACTATGTTGCAAAGAATGGAAGTACTGCAGACACAGGGGGTGGTTCTTCTACAGCTGTCCGTTGCATCCGCGATGTAAAGCCAACAGATAAATTCCTTCAAAAATAAACCGAACTAAAAACGAAAAGTTATGATACAACAGATGATACAGAAAATACAGTACTGGACAATGTTGTTGCTTGTCCTGGCCTTTAGTGCCTGTACTGATGATTTGGATACAGGGCGTTCGGGAGTAATCGATGAAAATGGAATGGTACGTCTGAATATTCAGACCCAAGTTCCGGGATTGAAACTTACTCGTTCTATTGACGAGAATGGAGAGGCTATTTCTACCTTGTGGCTGGTGGCCTTTAATGAAAACGGCAATATGATTAGCCGTGTGCAGGCTACTTTATCAAGTAACACAGTAGGGGCTAATGGGGGTAGCGCTAACTTTACAGCCAGTGTGCCTTCTTCTACTCGTATTTTGCATTTGCTTGCCAATGTGAATATGGATAATTTTGTGGATGCAGAGTATATCGGGCGTCATGAAAATGAAGTGATTGCGCCTATGGTATCTTCGTCTGGTAATTTGGTTTACTGGGGGCGTAAAACATTTGCGTCAATAGATGAGCTAACTTCTTTTGCTGCAATAGGACAACCGATTACGCTTTACCGTAACCAGGCACAGATAAAGTATAATATAACAGGTCCTGACTTGGAGGTATTAGGTTGGGCTGCTTGTAATCAATATGCGTATGGCACGGTGGCTCCTTTTGATGTAAGTGCCATAGGGGTGGAGGGTGATAATCCTTTTCATTTCAATTTGGATGGTTATGATGAAGTGACTACATTGCCTGAAGCTTATAATGTGAAAGCTACTGACCCTCAGGAAGTAAACCATAATGAGGCCGATGGGGATCCACGTTATGTGTTTGAAACTTCTAATCCTGAAAATGATCAGTTGTACGTTATTATGCGTATTAAGAAAGGTAGCGATAATGGCAAGTATTATAAGATTATGCTGGTGAATGACAATAAGATTCCTTATCAAATAATCCGTAATCATCAGTATATTATTAATATTTCCGATGTGAATACATCTTTTGGTGTAGATAACTTTGAAAGTGCAAAAAATGCTGTTCCTGCTAATAATCCATGGATTACAGTTGATGACGTGATTCCAGAAGTGATGAATGGTGAAACGATTTTGCGTATTGAAGGGCAGACTACTGTAGTGTATCAGGAAAAAGGTGAAAAGAGTATTGATTTTTATTATAATGGATCCAATGCTCCTGAAATACAGTGGATCAGTAATCCGGTTGTAGCGACTGGAAATCCGGTTGTAGCATGGGATAGAACATCAGGTAAAGGAACTATTACATTGCAAGTAGCAGAACCGGCTGAAAGTGGTATTTTGGAAGGAACACTTAGTATCCGTGAAACAAATGGAGTCTTGTCTCGTCGTATAAAGGTGTTGCTGTGTAAGCCGTTTGAGTTCTCACCAGTGTGGATAAGTTCAGAGATTCCTTTGTTGGATGGCGAGAATATTACTGTTCTTTTTGAAATTCCGGAAGATTACCCGCAGGAATTGTTGCCTGTCCAGGTGAAATTTGGTTGTGATTTGATTGATGCGCAGACAGGAGAGACAAATAAGTTGGATGTTATATCGGAAACGACTACCTACAAGGTTCCTATGTATTCTTCTGAAACTGGCGGCTTGATAACACAGGAAGTGACGAAGGACTGGAACTATAAGTATGTGTATACAGCTGACCATACAGGAAAACACCGTGTGAATTTCCGTACTATCTTAACGAATTTAAATGCAGGGGGTATTGATGAAGCTTCAGAATTCCATATTTATATGGAAGGTTGTGCGGCTGCAACTAATCAAAGTCTGTTTGAACAACGTGATTTGTTCTTTGCTTTCCAGTCTTCAAATCAAAATTATTATCGTATTATGCTGGGAAATAGTGGAACAAGTACCACACGTTTTTCTACTTATAACGTCGGCCCTCTTCCTCCGGTATACGGACAGGAATTTGAAGTTCCGTTTACATTAGGAACATTGACTAATGATAATGCTGGTACAAATTCTTGGAATCAAGTTAATGAGAATTTTCAGTCAGGTACAAAGTTATGGGTATATTATAACCCTGAGTTGGTATCTTTCTTAGGTGACAATGGCGTGAAAGTGGAAAGTTATTCTACCGATCCTTATGGTAATACCTATTCTGAATATACTCCAGCTTCTGCGAGTGGTAAGTTGATATTCCGTACCATACAGCCTAATTTTGATTGTGATATTGTGATTTCTGCAAAGTCAACAGCGAATTACGGGACTTGGGGTAGTAACAATCCTTATGATTTGGGTATAAATACAAGAGGATATCGTTCGGCATCTATCTCGGTAAGCAGTACTGGTTCTTTGGATTTTAATCCGACATTCTCTAATGATGGTAATTCGTTTGTTTCTGCCATGAATGGAAGATGGCAATTGCCTTATGGTACTAATCAGAATTTGTACCTGAAGATAGGAATTCCAGAAGAGGCAAGAGGAAAGGCATTCCAGTTCTATCTGAAGACAAGCAATCTGACGCCGGTCATAATGTCTGACAATGAGGGCGCATGGACTGCAATGGATGAATCAGAAGGGAAAGGATGGATTTATACATTTAAGGATGGTTTATCGTTGACAGAAAAGACTTTCCATTTCCAGACAAACCGATTGTCTGTTAGTGAAACTTTGATGTTGTCATCCGGGCGCTATGTAGGTTTTAATCCGGTATCTGTTAACTTAAGTAACACACCGTTGGAGGGAACACTTTCTTTGCCTGATGGAGTGGCTTTTGGTACCAATGCACCATTTGTCATTCTGGAACGCAAGGATGGAACACGTATCGGAGTATTTACTTTGCCTTCAACAGACTTGACAAATCAAAGCTCGACGAATTATTCATTGACATTGCGTGGTGAGTATAATTTGACAGAAAATGATGAGGTGACTGTGAAGTTTTCTCCGGTAAACTCTTCAGATATGTATTCTCATACTTATGCTCATTTAAGTGAGATTATGCAGGACAATCTGCAAATAAATTTAAATAAACAGTAATGATGAGTATTGACTAGTGTTTTATAACGTTGGGAACCCGCTATTGAGAATGTTTTTCAGTGGCGGGTTTCTTGGCTTTATATAATGAAATTCCTTTTATATTATGAATCAATATATTTTATTTATAGGAGCAATACTACTATTTTCCGCCTGTGGAAACTCTTCCCAGCAGAAACAAACGGAAACTTCTGTATCGGTAGCAAACTCTCAAACTACGGTGCAAGCCAAGTTCCCTTTCCCTGAAATCCCCACCATGCTCACCCAGTCGGAGGAACGGAAAGCGTATCTCATGGCGCATTATTGGGACAATTTCAACTTCGCGGATACGGCATTGGTGAACAACCGGAATGTATCGGAACAGGGGGCAGCGGACTATTTAGCCATATTGGCCGACGGTACGCTCACCGAAGCACAGGTGAAAGGAAGTCTGGACAGTTTTTGCAAGGGGCTGGAGGTGCAGGAGCATGCACGGAAGGTGTTCTTGCAGATGATGGAGGATTACCTGTATAACCCGAATTCGCCTTTTCATAACGAGGCCCTGTATACCTTGTTCTTGGAGCGGATGTTGAAGAGTGAATATGTGGACGAAGCGCGAAAGAGCTCGCTGAAATTCAGCCTGGACCTGATTAGCCGGAACTGCCCGGGAAAGGTGGCAACGGATTTTGTGTATTTCCTGCCCGACGGGAGCAAACGGTCGCTGGCACAGACGCGGGCAAAAAATAATCGTCTGCTGCTGGTGTTCTATGACCCGGAGTGCCCGAGCTGTCACGAAACGATGCAGGAGATGGTGGCCGACGGGCTGCTGGCGGAAGCGGTGAAAGCCGGGAAGCTGACGGTATTGGCGGTGTACACCGAGGGGAATCAGGAGGTATGGAAACGTACGCTGGGTGATCTGCCTCAGGGATGGACGGTGGGCAGTGACCATGAAACGGTGAAGCAGGGGGCCTTGTACGACCTGAAAGCGATGCCTTCGCTGTATCTGCTGGACGGTTCGAAGAAGGTGCTGCTGAAGGATGTGCCTTACGCAAAGATTCGGGAGGAGATTGCGGCACTGTAAGTAGATTTTCGTATCTTTGCTATATACATACGCAAAGCCTATGAAACCTGTTCCCAAATTTTTCAATACAGCCGGCCCGATGAAGCCGGAGCTGCATTACTGCATTAACCCGCTGACACGCTTTGACCTGGAGGAAATAGAGTCGCTCATCCGGCAGAACAAGTATTTCATTCTTCATGCGCCACGCCAGACGGGGAAGACTTCCTGTCTGCTGGCCTTGCGTGATTACATCAACAAGCAGGGGGAATTTTATGCCGTGTATGCCAATGTGGAAGGTGGACAGGCGATGAGAAATCAGGTGGAGGAGGTGATTGATGGAGTGATAGACATCATCAGCTTTCAGCTCCAGATGATTCTGAAAGAGGAAATGCCAAAGATATTGGCTTCACAAGTGAAACGGAATAGTGCGGCTTCGGTGAAGCTTACGGAATATTTGTCATTGCTTTGCCAGAAATTGGACAAACCCTTACTCTTGTTTATAGACGAGATTGATGCATTGGTAGGCGATTCTCTGGTGAGCGTGTTGCGTCAGCTTCGCAGTGGATATGACTTGCGGCCTCAGGCATTTCCGCAGAGTATTATTCTGTGTGGGGTGCGCGATGTGCGTGACTATCGGATTGTGTTGTCGAATCAGGATATTGTGACGGGTGGTTCTGCGTTCAACATCAAGGCTGAATCGCTTCGTTTGGGGAATTTCTCCCGTGAAGAAATTCATCAGCTTTATATGCAGCATACGGCGGCTACGGGCCAGGTATTTGACGAGGCTTGTTTCCCGCAGATATGGGAGGCCACAGAGGGGCAGCCGTGGTTGGTGAATGCGTTGGGCTATGAGGTGACAATGAACATGCGTGAGAACCGTGACCGGAGTGTGCGGATTATACCGGAAATGATGTATCGTGCGCAGGAGCGGCTGATTTACCGTCGTGACACCCACATCGATATACTGATAGACAAGCTTCGGGAAGAGAGGGTGAGAAATGTAATCGCTCCGATTCTGGCCAACGAAGACGGAGAGGTGGAGCAACACCTGAAAGACGACGACATCCAGTATGTAGTGGATATGGGCTTAGTGGTGCGTGACAAGCCTCTGCGTATTGCAAATGCCATTTATCGTGAGGTGATAAGTCAGGCTAACTTGTAAACTCCTCCTGCCAAAGCGCGTACTACGCCTTTCATCTCCAGATTGAACAGCAGGCTGGTCATGCGGTTGATGGCGATGTTGGTCTCCACCACAAGTGTGTTGACTTGGATACCGTCGGGGTGTTTCTTTAAATGGGTGACTACCTGTTCTTCTTCGGGACTCAGTTCCGGGAAAAGCTGGCGCTGGACCACCTGAGGCACAACGGGGGCATGATCCCAGTTCATGGCTTTTACTACGTCTTCCGCGCTCTGTATCAAGGCTGCGCGGTTTTTTTGTATCAGCATGTTGCAGCCCGTGGAGTAGGTATCGCCCACACGCCCCGGAAAGGCGAAACAGTCGCGCTGGTAGCTCTCGGCAATTTCAGCTGTAATCAAAGAACCTCCCTTTGGGCCGGATTCCACCACGAGGGTGGCATCGCTGAGGCCGGCTACGATACGGTTGCGCTTCACGAAGTTTTGTCGGTCGGGATTGGTGCCGCTCATGAACTCGGTGAGCAGTCCGCCCTGCGTCAGCATCTCGGTAGCCGTGCGGCGGTGTACGGCGGGATAGATGCGGTCAAGCCCGTGAGCCAGGACGCCGACGGTGTCGAAGCCGTGGGATAGGGCTTCCCGGTGGGCATGAATGTCAATGCCGTAGGCCAGTCCGCTCACAATCAGCGCGTCGGGCAGCAGAGTGCTGAGCTCCTGCATAAACCGCTGGCAGAGCGATTTGCCGTAGTCGGTGGCGTTGCGGGTACCCACGATGCTCAGGATGTGACGGCAGTTCAGGTTGGCCGAGCCTTTGTAGAACAGCACGAGCGGGGCGTCGGGACATTCGCGGAGGCGGGAAGGGTAGGCCTCGTCGTCTTCGGTCAGGCATTGAATCTGGTGTTTCTGTGCAAACGACAGTTCGGCTTCGCAGATGCGGAACACTTCGGTATGCTGGAAGGCGGTGGCTATCTTGGGCGACAGGCCGGGGATGAGGGCCGGCAGTTCGCGGGTATGTTCAAAAAGCATGGCGGCACTTCCGGCAGCCTGAATCAGGTGGCGGGCACTTACCAAACCAATACCGGGCAGAAGGGGCAAGGCCAGACGGCAGAGAAGTTCTTTTTCGTTCATTTCAGGTAAGGCGCAAAGATTTCATTGAAAAGGGGGCTGTCGCCCAGTCGTCCGTGGATGACACACACGGTTTCTACGGTCGATTTGATGACGGGTTTCAGGTCGGGCAGGCGGTAGATGTCCTGTACAAAGACGTATTTGATGCCTTCCTTGCGGAGAGCCAGCCGGGAAATGAACTCGTCGCCGCTGGTCAGCGGAGTCTTGAAGGCCATGTTCAGGCGGGCTACCACGGGGTCGATGCCTTGCTGGTGGAGTTGGGCGAAACTGACGCCAACGGAGGTCAGAAACTCATGGCGGGTATGCTCGATGTAGTGCTGGTAATTTGCGTTGTTGACGATTCCTTGCAGGTCACATTCATAGTCGCGGACCTTCATTTTCAGTTCAAAGATGTAATTCTCCATGCGGGTGAGATTTATGTATTTCTACAAAGATAAGGAATTATTCCTATATTTGCGGAATATGAAAGAGAATGTACCGGTAATTTATGCGGCCCCTTTGCAGGGCTTTACGGAAGCGGCGTGGCGCAATGCCCATGCGCAGTGTTTTGGAGGGGTGGAGGCTTATTACACGCCTTTTGTGCGGCTGGAGAGGGGAGTCATCCGCAACAAGGACAAGCGTGATGTGTCGCCTGACGAGAATATGGTGCCCCGGTTGATTCCCCAAGTGATTGCATCGGAGCCGGAGGAATTGCGGCAGCTGACAGATTTTTTGGCAGAACTGGGTTATCGGGAGCTGGATGTGAACATGGGCTGCCCGTTCCCGCTGATTGTCCGCCGTGGAAAAGGGGCGGGTATCTTGTCCTCCCCGGTGAAGGTGGCGGCTTTGTTGGAGACGATGAAGACCTTTCCTGAGATACGTTTCTCGGTCAAGATGAGGTTGGGAGAACAGGATTCCGATGAGTGGAGAGCGCTAGTGCCGTTACTCAACGGTTCGTGTGTGACGCAGGTCACGTTGCATCCGCGTATCGGGAAGCAGCAATACAAGGGAACGGTCGACCGGGAGGCGTTCCGGGCGTTCTATGAGGCTTGTGAGCTGCCGCTGGTATATAATGGCGATTTGCAGACGGTAGCCGATATCCGGGAGGTGTTGGAAGCCTTTCCCCGACTGAAAGGGGTGATGCTGGGAAGAGGCTTGCTGGCCAATCCGTCATTGGCCCTTGTTTTCCGGGAGGGGGAGCTGTCGGAGGACGAGTTAAAAGCTCGCATAGCACGTATGCATCGGCTGATGTACCTGTACTACCATCGTGTGATAGAGGGCGGAGAAGCGCAGCTGCTGGCCAAGCTGAAGACCTGCTGGGAGTACCTGTTGCCGGAACTGGACAAGAAACAGCGGAAGGTTATCTTGAAGAGCAATCGTCTGGACGGGTATCTGCGGGCAGTGGAAGAGGCATTGCGGTAAGGGATATCAGTTTTCTTTTTTTTTGAAATATTCATACCCGATGCGGCAGAACAGGCATTTTTTCGGGTCGCAGTAGTTCTTTTTGAGTTGGATAAGGGCCTGGCTGTCGCCGGCATGAGCAGCTGGAAGTCCACATTCTTTCCACAGACGGATAATGTAATTGTTTTCCGGTTTCAGTTGTTCCAGCAGGTTACTGGCCCGTTCGATGAGCCGTTCTTCACCTTTGTGTTTGCCATAGGCATAAAGGAAAGGCACCACGGTGTTGATAATCAGCAGGTCGATGGAAGCATCGCTGAGAGTTTTCGGACGGGAGGGCGACGGTTCGCCGAACACGTAGTGAGTGAGCCAGTAGAGAGAGGTACCTCCCCGCAACAGGTCGCGCAGTTCTTTCACGGTAGGAGCCAGCAGGAGCTGGGAAAGCATACCCTGGGAATGATGATAGAGGTTGGCCAGTTGGGCAATGCGCACGTGTGGAAAATTGCCCGGACGCATGCGGAGCATCTTCCAGCGAAGGTGTTCGGAAGGATGCAGTTCGAATTTGTGAGCCAGGTAAGCATATTCCTTGGTAAGCTGGGCAGAATAGTCGTCGGAAGGGAGTTCCTGTAACAGACCGGCTTGTCCGAAGAAAATCGCTTCTATCTGGAAAAGGTTGTCACGGTGTTTGTTGACGGCCTGTAAGGGAATGGTCTGAGCCCATTGTTCGAAGGCATCGCTGTTGGTGCCGAAACCGAAGTTGCGGGCCAGAGTGAGAAAGAAGGCCTGTTCCCAGTCGCCTTTGCTTTGGGTGAGTTGGGCTTGGATACGCTGTGTTTTCTGCTCGAAGCGTTCCGCCTGCAAGCTGGAGAGCCAGCTGTGGAGCAGGAGTTTGGGCAGTTGGGGGATGAGGCGGTAGCAGGCCGGATAGTGACTGGTTTCAATCAGTTCGTGGTAGTTCTCCAGTAAGTAGGGCGGGTAGTGCAGTTCCATTTGCGGGATGGGTTCGCCATCCGTACGGAAGGTCTCGGCATCGATGTCGGAAGCCACGTGGAGAATCACGGAGTCGTAGGCACGGTCCAAGTGATGCTGGTGGCGTTTCCAGTCGGAGGCATGCACATGGATTTCCACATTGCCTACCCAGAGGATACCGTCAATCTTGATTTTCGCGTTGAAAAAGTCCGGACCGGCATCGGGGTTGGGGAGTCCGGGGTCGATGACTTCCACGGTCTGCCCTTGGGTGGTGCATAGCGGAGTAAGCGGGAAAAGCTTGTGCTTCCATACAAACTGGAGGAGATGTTCCATGTTAACGAGCTGTAAATGTCGGGTAAATGTAATGATTAATACTGAAAAACACTATCTTTGCGAATAAAATTATCAGCAGAATTATGAAAATTGCATTGATTGGATATGGAAAGATGGGAAAGGAAATCGAAAAGATAGCTCTTTCCAGAGGACACGAAATTGTCAGTATTATTGATATAAATAACCGGGAAGATTTTGCATCGGAAGCATTCCGCTCGGCCGATGTGGCCATTGAGTTTACAGCTCCGGCCGTGGCTTACGGCAACTGTCTGGAGGCTTTTAAGAATGGAGTGAAGGTGGTGTCAGGCAGTACCGGATGGATGGCTGAACACGGGGAGGAAATGCGTCGCCTGTGTCAGGAAGAAGGAAAGACTTTGTTCTGGTCGTCCAACTTCAGCCTGGGAGTGGCCATTTTCTCGGCAGTCAACAAGTATCTGGCTAAAATCATGAACCAGTTCCCGAATTATGACGTGTCGATGGTGGAAACGCATCATGTACACAAGTTAGATGCACCGAGCGGTACAGCCATCACGCTGGCGGAAGGGATTCTGGAGAACCTGGACCGCAAGCACAAATGGGTGATGGGTACGCTGACGGCTCCCGATGGAACCGTGACGGGAACGACCGATTGTGCGCCGGATGAATTGCCGGTAAGTGCCATCCGCGAAGGGGAAGTACCGGGTATCCACACCATCAAGTACGAGTCGGAAGCCGATTCCATCGTGATTACGCACGACGCGAAAAACCGTAACGGGTTTGCTTTGGGAGCGGTGCTGGCTGCCGAATATACAGCCGGACACACCGGTTTTCTGGGTATGAATGATTTATTTCAGTTTTGAGTATGATACAAGCCTCACGTAAACAATGGATAAAGTTCGGCATAGTGCTGGTGCTTTACCTGATTTTCCTGATTTGGTTGAAAAGCTGCCTGGGACTGATTGTGGTTCCGTTTATCTTTGATGCCTATATTTCCAAGAAGATTCCTTGGACATGGTGGAAGAAGTCGACCAACAAGACCGTGCTGACGGTGATGGGGTGGGTGGATGCCATCGTGTTCGCGTTGGTGGCTGTCTATTTCGTCAACCTGTATTTCTTCCAGAATTACGTGATTCCTTCGTCTTCACTGGAGAAATCGTTGCTGGTGGGCGACTACTTGTTTGTGAGCAAGATGAGCTACGGGGCCCGTATCCCGCAGACACCGCTTCACATGCCGCTGACACAACATACGTTGCCGGTGTTCAACTGCAAATCGTACCTGGAATGGCCGAAATGGGACTACAAGCGGGTGTCCGGTCTGGGGAAAGTGGAACTGAACGATATCGTGGTGTTCAATTTCCCGGCTGGTGATACGGTGGCAACCGGCAATCCGGCAGAGGATATCTACCGTATGAGCTATGCCATTGGCAAGCAGCTTTCGCAGCCCATCGACTTGGCCAGCCTGAATGTGGAACAGCAGCGTGAAGTGTATGATTATTATTATTCGGTGGGCCGCAAATATATTGATGAGAATCCGCAACTGTATGGCAAGGTGATTACGCGTCCGGTAGACCGGAGAGAGAACTACGTGAAACGTTGCGTGGGACTTCCGGGACAGACGTTGCAGATCAAGAACCGGATTATCTATTTGGACGGCAAGCCGAACAAGGAGCCGGACAATGTACAGTACCGTTATTTCGTACATACCAAAGGCATGCTGCCGGAGGATTTGTGTCATGAGCTGGGTATCAGCAAGGAAGACCTGATGGGGTATTACACGGAGGAATCGGTGTACAACATGCCGCTGACCGAGAAGGCCAAAGCAGCTCTGCTGGCCCGGAAAGATTTGGTGACCTCCATTGAGAATGTACCGGACGACGATGCGGGTGGACTGTATCCCGACAACAAGCTGACGGGATGGACGGTGGACAACTACGGACCGATATGGATTCCGAAAAAAGGGGCTACCGTGGATTTGACCTTGGACAACCTGCCGATTTATGAACGTCCTATCCGGAACTACGAAGGCAACAGTTTGGAAGTGAAGGACGGAAAGATTTACATCAACGGACAGGAGACTACGAAATATACCTTTAAGATGGATTATTACTGGATGATGGGAGACAACCGTCACAATTCGGCCGACTCCCGTTTCTGGGGTTTTGTGCCGGAAGACCATATCGTGGGCAAGCCGATTTTCATCTGGCTGTCGCTGGATCAGGACCGCGGATGGTTCGACGGAAAGGTTCGCTGGAACCGTCTGTTCAAGTTTGTAGATTCCATCAAATGAGTGTATGAACCAAGGAAAGTCCGGATGGTGGTGGTTGAAGGCAGCCGGCGTGGCGGTACTGACCGTCTTGCTGGTGCGGACGCTGCTTGTGACGACTTGTGTGATTCCTTCCTCCGGCATGGAGAATTCGCTTTACCAGGGGGAACGGATTCTGGTCAACAAGTGGAGTTACGGGTTGCGTCTGCCGTTCTGTTCGCTTTTCGGCTATCATCGGCTGGCGGCTTCCCGTGCAAGGAAAGGGGATATTGTCTTGTTCAACAATCCGCACCCTGAAAATCCGGAGACGGGAATCGAGTGGCGGGAACTGTTTATCAGCCGTTGTATCGGTACGCCGGGCGACACGCTGATGCTGGACGCTGATTTGAATAATGTGGGCGGAAAGGTGCTGAGCCCGGATGCCAAGTCGCTTTATGCCTATCCGGTATCGACGGAGGACCTGATGCTGACGGTACTGTCGGTACTGGGTATCAAGGGTAATACGCTGGTGGGATATACTTCCGACGGGGGCTATATCCGGAGTTTCAGCCAGTATGAATATTATTTGCTTTCGCAGAAGTTGGAAGGGCGGATTCCGCTGATTCCGCTGGACGAGAAAAACCGCACGGAAGCGCATCCGTATGTGATTCCGGCAAAGGGCGTGCCGGTGAAGGTGTATCCGTGGAATGTAACGTTGTTGTACAACACGATTGTGGTGCATGAGCATCAGCCGGCGGAGGTACGTCACGACACGTTGTATGTGAAAGGAAAGCCGGTGGAGGCGTACACGTTTAGTAAGGATTACTACTGGATGGCTTCGAACGACCCCGTGAATATCTGTGACTCCCGTCTGTTCGGGCTGGTGCCGGAAGACCATCTGGTGGGAAAGGCCTGGCTCATCTGGTATTCTTCCCGGAAGGGACGTTTCGGACAGCGGGTGCAATGACTAAAAGAAAGAAAATGAAAGATGAAGTGATTTTAGGGTCGGCCTATCTGGCTCCCGTGGAATATTATACCAAACTTTTTGCTTATCCTTCGGTGTATGTGGAGCGGTATGACCACTACATGAAGCAGACTTACCGGAACCGTTGTGTGATTGCGTCGGCCGACGGCCCGCTGGCATTGACCATCCCGACAGAAAAGGGGGATGACCTGAAATGCCTGATGAAGGATATACGCATTTCCGACCATGGCAACTGGCGGCACGTGCATTGGAATGCTTTTGTGGCGGCTTACAAGCATAGTCCGTTTTTCGATTATTATGCGGATGAGTTCCATCGGTTCTTTGAACAGAAGTATGCGTTTCTGTTCGATTTCAACCTGGAATTGTGCGAGTGGGTGTGCCAACAGATTGATATGCAGCCTCGGCTGATACCGACCGATGACTATGTGCCGGAACCGGAGACTGCAGATGATTTCCGGGAACGGATTCATCCCAAACGGGATTTCCGGGAGCTGGACAAAGAGTTTGTGCCGAAGCCTTATTATCAGGTGTTTGACCAGAAACTGGGTTTCTTGCCTAATCTGAGTGTGATAGACCTGCTTTTTAATATGGGGCCGGAAAGTTTGCTGGTGTTGCGTGACTCCATCGGTGTGTGCAATGAATTTTAAGCATACAGATGCGTCCAAACCAGATTTATATTGTACATTTGCAACTGAATCAATGATTTAACGACATGAATAATCTTCCAACAGTAACGAAAAACCTGCTTATTATCAATGTGCTCTGTTTTCTGGGTATGTTTGTGGCTCGGAAATACGGAGTAGATATAGAAAATTTGCTTGGCCTTCACTTTTTCCTGGCCTCGGACTTTAATCTGGGGCAGCTCATCACGTATATGTTCATGCATGCCAATTTCTCGCATATCTTTTTCAATATGTTCGCGGTATGGATGTTCGGACGGGTACTGGAACAGGTGTGGGGACCTAAGCGTTTCCTGACGTACTATCTGGTTTGCGGTATCGGGGCCGGGTTGATTCAGGAACTGGTACAGTACCTGGAATATGCCATGGTGTGGTCGAACTATACTTCGGTCGATACGGGACTGGGTGTCATTCCGATGGAAGCCTTCCTGAACCAGTTGACCACAGTGGGTGCTTCGGGAGCCGTGTATGGTATTCTGCTGGCTTTCGGTATGTTGTTCCCCAACAGCCAGATGTTCGTATTCCCTATTCCGATGCCTATCAAGGCAAAATACTTTGTGATTGGTTATGCGGTATTGGAGTTGGTGCTCGGTTTGGGAGGCGGTGACAATGTGGCGCACTTCGCACATTTGGGCGGTATGCTGTTCGGCTTGATACTGATTATTTATTGGAAAAAGAAAAATGGCAGCGGACGGATTTATTACTGATTTGAAACGGAAATTCCAGCAGGGCGACATTGCGGTGCGGTTGGTGTATGTCAACGTAGCAGTGTTTCTGGTCGTGACGGTGGTACAGATTTTTCTGACCCTGTTTAATGTGCCTTCATCGCCTTGGATGTATTTTCTGGAATTGCCAGCCTGGACGGAAGCATTTATCCGTCAGCCTTGGTCGTTGCTGACGTATATGTTCATGCATGCCGGTGTGTTGCATATCTTGTTCAACATGCTGTGGCTCTTTTGGTTCGGGCGTCTGTTTCTGATGTTCTTTTCGGCCAGGCACCTGCGTGGACTGTATTTTCTGGGAGGCATCTGCGGCGGACTGTTGTACATGCTGGCGTATAATGTGTTCCCTTATTTTCAGGAAGCGGTGTATTCGTCTTATCTGCTGGGAGCATCGGCTTCGGTGCTGGCCATTGTGGTGGCGGTGGGTGTACGTGAACCGAACTATCCGGTGCAGTTCCTGTTCATTGGTACGGTTCGCCTGAAATATGTGGCTTTGTTCATGGTAGTGCTCGATTTACTGTTTATGACTTCGGGCAATGCGGGCGGTCATATTGCCCATCTGGGAGGAGCATTGGCCGGATGGGCATTTGCGGCAGGTTTGCAGCGCGGGCGTGATGTCACGAAAGGAATCAACGCGGTGTGCGATTGGTGCATGCGGCTGGGACATCCGGTGAAACGGAAACCTAAGATGAAGGTACACTACGGAGGACGGCAGGCAGACTACGATTATAATGCCCGCAAGAAGGAACGGGAGGCTGAAATCGACCGGATTCTGGATAAACTGCGGAAGTCGGGATACAACAGCCTGACGGAAGAAGAAAAAAAGAGATTATTTGACGCAAGTAAGAAATGAATATTCTGGGACATACAGTAAAAGGTGGGCTCCTGCTTGGGAATATCGGAGCGGGAGCGGGATTCTTGTTGTGTGCGTATAGCCCTTCTTTGTCGCCCGTAGCTCATCCGATACTTTCGTGTGCAGGATTGTTTTTCCCCTTTTTATTGCTGGCCGTACTGGTGTTTGTACCGGTCTGGCTGTTTTACTACAGACGGCTCGTGTGGGTACCGTTGGCTTTTCTGCTGTTGGGTGGAGGGGCTATTTTGACGTACAGCCCTTTTTGCAGTGCTCGGGAAACGGCCGACGGTGAGGTGTTGAAATTTTTGACCTACAACGTCATGGGGATGCAGGGCGATGAGGAAGATGAGTCTCACCCGATACAGACTTATATCCAGCAGAGTGATGCGGATGTGGTTTGCCTGCAGGAATTCCGTTGGGATGAGAAGCAGATGAAGAAAGCTTTTCCGATGTATCCTTATGTGCGGAGTCTGGATGTGGGAAATGGAAACCGGATGGGGTGTCTGTCACGTTTCCCGATTCTTTCTGCCGAGCGGATTCCTTATGAGAGTATGTATAATGGAAGCTTTCTCCTTCGCCTGAAGATGGAAGGAGATACTTTGGCAGTGGTGTGTAACCATTTGGAGTCGAACAAGCTGGATGCACACGATAAAGAGATGTATGAAGGCTTATTGAAATCGCCGGATGAGCAGAAGGTGAAGTCGGGTGGAAAGTACCTGATCCGGAAACTGGCGGATGCGGCGGTGATTCGTGCGCCTCAGGCTGACTCTGTGGCACAAGCCATTTCCCGACAGACTGCCAAATATTTGCTGGTATGTGGTGATTTCAATGATTCGCCGATTTCGTATGCTCATCGTACCATCGGAAAGGGATTGACTGATGCTTATCGTGCAGCGGGATGGGGACCCGGATTCTCTTACAACCGGAATTTCTTGTATTTCCGCATTGACCACATGTTTGTGAACAAAGGATTCCGGCCGTTGAAATGTCGGGTGGACAATTCCATTTCGGCCTCCGACCATTATCCGCTGTGGTGTCTGGTAGAGAAATTATAACCTGATAATAACAATATGATGAAGAATTTAATTTTTGCAGCCGCTATGAGTTGTATGGTATGTGCCTGCGGACAGCAGGCAGCTGATACGGACAATCCGTTTCTGACTGAGTTTGAAACGCCTTATGGCACGCCGGATTTCAACCGGATTAAGGTGGAACATTATGAACCGGCTTTCTTGAAAGGCATTGAGCAGCAGAATCAGGAAATCAAGGCCATTGTGGAGAATCCGGATGAACCGACTTTCGAGAATACCATTGTGGCATTGGATAACAGTGGGGAAATCCTGGCCTGGGTGAGTGGGGTATTCTTTGCCTTGACTGAGGCCGATACAAACGATGAACTGATGGCTCTGGAGGGTAAAATCGCTCCGATGTTGTCTGAACACAGTGACAATATTTTCCTGAATCAGGATTTATATAAGCGGGTGGCTTCTGTACATGCACAGGAAGAGGCCGGAAAAATCAAACTGACCACAGAGCAGCATTATCTGCTGGATAAATATTACAAGGAATTTATCCGTTCGGGTGCGGGACTGGATGCCCAGAAACAGGAACGTCTGCGCGAAATCAACAAGCAGCTTTCTACGTTGACCATCGAGTTCGGCAATCATGTGCTGGCCGACAACAACGATTATCTGCTGGTGGTCGACAAGAAAGAAGATTTGGCTGGTCTGCCGGAAGCAGTGATTGAAGGGGCAGCCCATGAAGCAAAAGCGCACGGAAAGGACGGAAAATGGGTATTCACTTTGCAGGAATCCAGCCGTACACCGTTGCTGCAATATGCACAGAACCGTGAGTTGAGAAAAAATATCTATCAGGCTTATACCAGTTTGGGCAACCGGGGCAACGCCAACGACAACAAGGACGTGTTGAAGCAGGTGCTGGCACTCCGTCTGGAAAAGGCACAGCTGATGGGATTCAGTAACTATGCGGAATACCAGTTGTCCGACAACATGGCCAAGACACCTCAGAATGCGTTGGATTTACTGTATGGTTTGTGGAAATATTCCATCAAGAATGCCGAGGCTGAGGCTGCAGAGCTCCAGAAAATCATGGACCGTGAAGGAAAAGGCGAGAAACTGGAAGCATGGGACTGGTGGTATTATGCCGAGAAACTCCGTCAGGAAAAATATAGTCTGAATGAAGATGAAATCAAGCCTTATTTCAGTCAGGAAGACGTGTTCAACGGTTTGTGCATGGTAGTGAACAAGCTGTATGGCATTACCCTTACTCCGTGTGACTCTATCTCGGTGTACAACAAAGATGTGAAAACTTACATTGTGAAGGACGCAGACGGCTCGCTCTTGGGTGTGTTCTACAG
>URWA01000040.1 GCA_900551445.1 uncultured Bacteroides sp.
ATTTGACTATGCCAAGGCGCCTCCTGTCTTCTGGAAAGATAGTGAAAGCCGCGCGCAGAGGCAAATAGAAAACGCAGTTTTCTGAATTTGACTATGCCAAGGCGCCTCCTGTCTTCTGGAAAGATAGTGAAAGCCGCGCGTCGCGTTCCGTTCGAGCGGGGGATAAAAATAAAAAGAGGCGCTTCCTCGCGAAGCGCCTCTTTTCAAGAGAGTTTATGAATTTTTTATTTAATCATTTATCCATGGTAACGGTCATTTCAGGAATCAGAACGAAATCGTTCTTTTTGGAGTTCCATTTGTAGTATTCAGTTGTTACACTCTTGCTGTCGTAAGTATAACGGATACACAAATCATTTTTCCAGCAGTTATCGCTTGCGTCCCATTTCTGTGACATATTTTCTGTCATTTGGTTATTGGCGTTATACTTGTAGCTATATTTCATATAGTTTGTCAGCATATTGCCATCTTTCTTATATACAGTTTCAGAAACTTTCAATCCGTTAACTTCTTCTGCATTGTAAATCAGATTGTTATTCATTTTTGCAGCGTAAGTTGATACACTTGCGATGAAAGTCATAACCAAAACAACCAAACACTTTGCTAAACTTATCTTTTTCATATCTTTTATATTTTAAGGTTTTACTTACTTTTTGTTCCTTTTGACGGTGCAAATGTAGTAAAAGCTTTGATAAGTTGTATCTATTCCCGCTAAAAATTTGCGATAAATTAGCAAAATGTCACCAATTAAGCATTTGTTAACAATTTGGACGGGTTAGTGTGCTTCCAGCCAATTTTGTCCCCAACCATAATCTGCACGCAGCGGAGCTTTCATTTTGTAAGCAGCCTCCATTTCAGATATCACAATTTGCTGTACTTTTTCCTTTTCTTCCGGCAAGACGCTGAAATTGAGTTCGTCGTGTACCTGAAGAATCATCTTCGAGCGGATGCCTTCTTCCTGGAAACGGCGGTAGATTCGGATCATGGCCACTTTGATGATGTCGGCTGCACTGCCTTGAATCGGGGCGTTGATTGCATTCCGTTCGGCATAGCCTCTGACCACCGCATTTTTGGAGTTGATATCGGGCAGATAGCGTTTGCGCTTGAAGATGGTTTCAATGTAACCTTTTTCCCGTGCCTGACGGATGCTTTCGTCCATGTAAGCCTTCACTTTCGGATAGTTCTCAAAGTAGCCGTCAATCAGCTCCTTGGCTTCCTTCCGGTCGACGTTCAGGCGTTCGGCCAGTCCGAAAACCGAAATACCGTAGATGATACCGAAATTGGCGGTCTTGGCCTTGCTGCGTTGTTCGCGGGTCACATCCTCCAGTTTCACCTTATATATTTTAGCTGCGGTGGCCGCATGAATGTCCTGTCCTTTCTGGAAAGCCTCTATCATGTGCGGGTCTTCGCTCAGGTGGGCCATGATGCGCAGTTCGATTTGGGAGTAGTCGGCCGAGAAGAATTCGCAACCTTCATCGGGGATAAAGGCTTTGCGGATTTCCTTTCCATCCTCGTTGCGGATAGGAATATTCTGTAAGTTCGGATTGCTGGAACTCAGTCGTCCGGTAGCCGTGACTGTCTGGTTGAAGGACGTGTGGATACGTCCCGTAGCCGGATTGATCAGTTGGGGGAGGGCATCGATGTAAGTGCCCAGCAATTTCTTCAGCCCACGGTGCTCCAGGATTTTTCCGACAATCTCGTGCTTTCCTTTCAGGCTTTCCAACACCTCTTCCGAAGTGACGTATTGTCCTGTTTTCGTTTTCTTGGCCTTTTCCACAATCTTCAAGCGGTCGAAGAGTACCTCGCCAACCTGTTTGGGAGAGGCTATGTTGAATTCCATTCCGGCCAGTTGATATACTTCCTGTTCTATCTGGTTCATGCGGGCCGTGAAATGGCGGGAGGTCTCTTTCAAGGCTTCCGGGTCGATACGTACCCCGTTTCTTTCCATATAGGCCAGTACCGGCATGAGCGGCATTTCGATTTCCTCAAACAGTTTTTCAACTCCGTTTTCCACCAGTTCCTTCTCCAGTACGTGCTTCAGCTTGAGAGTGACATCGGCATCTTCGCAGGCGTATTTGTAGACATCGGCCGGAGGCAGGTCGCGCATGTTACCCTGTTTCTTTCCTTTCGGTCCGATGAGTTCTTCAATCTTGATGGTTTCGTAGTGCAAGTACACTTCGGCCAAGTAATCCATTCCGTGACGCAGTTCGGGTTGGAGCACATAATGGGCAATCATGGTGTCGAACATCTTTCCTTGCAAGGTCACTCCATAATGTGCCAGCACATTCAGGTCATATTTGATGTTCTGTCCGATTTTGAGCGAATGAGGGTTTTCGAAGGCGGGTTTAAATATATTTACAATTTTAAGGGCTTCTTCACGATTGGCCGGTACAGGTACATAAAAAGCCTGGTTTTCGGCAAAACTGAAGCTCATTCCCACCAGTTCGGCGGTGATAGGGTCTACTCCCGTGGTTTCCGTGTCTAGACTGAAAAATTTCTGTGCAAGTAATTTTTGGGCCAAATCCTCCATTTTCTCCTGATTGTCAACCAGTTGGTAGTCATAGGATAGAGATTCTAACCTCGTGAGATTTGAATTTTTGGCGTCGCTCGCATCTTCCTGCGCAAATAAGCCAAAGAGATCGGGTTGAGCGGAGGGGGAAGAAGGAGTCTTCTGTTCAGTTTTGAGTACCCGGTCAATCAGGGTACGGAATTCCAGCATCTCGAACAAGCGGCGCAACTCTTCTTCGTTGGGTGCCTCTCTTTTCAGTGCCTCCATGTCGAGGGTGATGGGCACATCCGTTTTGATGGTTGCCAGAAATTTGGAGAACGTAATCTGTTCTTTGTTTTCTTCTACCTTCTTTTTAAGAGCTCCTTTCAGCTCGTCGGTATGTGCCAGCAGATTTTCGATGCTCCCGAATTGCGCAATCAGTTTCTGGGCCGTCTTTTCTCCCACACCGGGACAGCCGGGAATGTTGTCGGCCGTATCACCCATCAGTCCCAGCATGTCGATGACCTGCAGGGGAGACTCGATGTCGAATTTGGCTTTGACTTCGTTGACACCCATTACCTCAAAATCCTTGTCACCATATTTGGGGCGATACATAAATACACAGTCGCCCACCAGCTGACCGTAGTCCTTGTCGGGCGTCATCATGTAGGTGGGGATACCTTTCTTTCCGGCTTCGGTAGCCAGTGTACCGATTACATCGTCGGCTTCATAGCCTTGCACTTCCAGAATCGGTATATTATAAGCACGGATGATATCTTTGATAATCGGGACAGACTGCCGGATGGCTTCCGGGGTTTCTTCCCGCTGGGCTTTATAGGCTTGATAGGCTTCGTGGCGAAACGTAGGTCCGGCGGGGTCGAAAGCAATGCCGATGTGTGTCGGATTTTCTTTCCGCAAGACCTCTTCCAGTGTGTTGACAAATCCTAGGATGGCCGAGGTGTTCAGTCCTTTGGAATTGATACGGGGATTCTTGATGAAGGCGTAGTAGGCACGGTAAATCAGTGCGTAAGCGTCTAGTAGAAATAGTTTCTCCATTCGTGTAAAAATATTAAGATTTTTCATGTAAAAGTACAAAAAAATACGGTATTCAGTCTTTTATTATTACTTTTGTGGGCTTAAATAAATGTACATGAACAAAATTGAGTTAATAAAGCAGCCTGTAGCAAAAGAATTGGAAGAATTCAGAACGCTTTTCGAGGATTCTCTGAGCAGTACAGACCCTTTGCTGGGAGAAGTACTGTCGTACGTCAAGAAGCGGAGTGGAAAGATGATGCGTCCGATACTGGTGATGCTGATGGCTAAATTGTTCGGTACATTAAATGATTCCACTTTTCATGCCGCTCTTTCGTTGGAACTGCTTCATACGGCCAGTCTGATTCACGATGATGTGGTGGATGAGAGCAATGAGCGTCGCGGACAGTCTTCGGTCAATGCCATTTACAACAATAAGGTATCGGTACTGGTGGGCGATTACATGCTGGCCACAAGCCTGAAACATGCGGCGCATACCGGTAAGGTGGAGTTGGTGGAACTGGTGGCTTGTCTGGGGCAGGAACTTTCGGAAGGGGAGATTCTTCAGTTGGGCAACACTGGCAAGGAAGATTTTGCGGAAGATACTTATTTCGATATTATCCGTAAGAAGACGGCGGCCTTGTTCAAGGCCAGTGCGAAAAGTGGGGCCGTATCGGTCGATGCTTCTCCGGAAGATGCGATGAAAGCGGCACTTTTTGGTGAAATGATAGGAATCGCTTTTCAGATAAAAGACGATATCTTCGATTATTTTGAGTGCCCTGAGCTCGGTAAGCCGACGGGCAACGACATGCTGGAAGGCAAGCTTACGTTGCCGGCATTGTATGTGTTGAATAAACTGCATGATGCTTCTCTGAAAGAACTGGCGTTGCGGATACGTGCCTTGCGTGCGTCGAAGGAAGAGATTGCCCAGTTTGTCGAGACGGTGAAGAAGGAGGGAGGCATAGAATACGCTACCCGGAAAATGTATGAGTTCCGCGAGAAAGCCCTCTCAGTTCTGCCTGTTTCTACCGACGAGGCGATTCGTACTTCACTTACTGCTTATATTGATTACGTCATCGAGCGAAACAAGTAACTCGTACGATATCCATAAGAAATGCCCCTTTCTTCCGTGGTTTTCCCGCGATAGAAAGGGGCATTTTAGTTTCTTTTTCTCCTTTTAGAAGAACTTGGTCTCACTGCCTACAATTTCCGAAAGCAGGAGGTTGGCCATACGGCTGGTGCCCAGACGGAACCGTTCGTTGGTCAGCCATTCTTCACCCAGCAGTTCTTTTACGATGGTATAGTAGACCAACGCGTCATGTACGGAATTGATGCCGCCGGCAGGTTTGAAACCTACTTTCCGACCTGTTTCCAGGAAATATTCCTTGATGGCCTGGCACATCACGTAAGCGGCTTCCGGAGTGGCAGCCGGGTTCTCTTTTCCGGTAGAGGTCTTGATGAAATCCGCTCCTGAATACATGGAAAGGATAGAGGCCTTTTTGATGTTGGAAGCGCTGCCCAGTGCACCTGTTTCTAGGATTACCTTCAGGTGTTTGTCACCGCACACTTCTTTCAGTTCTTCGATTTCATCGCACATGCCTTCGTAGTCTCCGCTCAAGAATTTGCCCACTGAGATTACGATGTCGATTTCATCGGCGCCGGCATGCAGTGCCATGGCGGTTTCAGCTACCTTTACTTCGATGAACGTCTGTGAGGAAGGGAATCCTCCCGATACGCAGGCAATCTTGACATCATCTGCTTCCAGAGTATCGTTGACAATCTCGGCCATGTTGGGGTAGACGCAGATGGCGGCCACGTTCTTCAGGTCCGGATAGCGGTCTACAAATTCATTCACTTTTTCGGTAAACTTCATCACGCTTGTTTCACTGTCCGTGCATTTCAGCGTGGTCAGGTCGATGCAGTTGAAAAGGAATTTCTTTACCTCCAGGGTGTTGTTCTCTTCCAGATGCTTTTCGATGAGCTTTGCTGTCTTTTCAGCGATTTCATCGTCACTCAGCTTCGTATTGTACTTGTGCAATGCCTCGTCATACTTGCTGGTCTGGTTCGGATTTTCTCTTTCATCCTCGGGGGTATATCCGCCCCCATGCTCACGATAATGTTCCATACGCTTATTATAGTTTAGGGTTGTTTTTATGTCTGTCCTTGTCACGGTTCGTCTTTTTCTCCAGGTTCTTGCGGAAAGCTTCCGTCAAGTTCACACCTGTCTGGTTGGCCAGGCAGAGCAGCACCCAGAGCACATCGGCCATTTCATCGCCCAAGTCCGTCTTTTCTCCGGCTTTGAACGACTGGTCGCCATACGTCCGCGCCATGATGCGTGCCAGTTCTCCCACTTCCTCGGTGAGCACGGCCATGTTGGTCAGTTCACTGAAGTATCTCACTCCATACGTCTTGATCCACGTATCTACCGTTTTCTGTGCTTCTTCCAGTGTCATAGTTATTCTTTGTTTTTCGTATCCATGCAGATGGTTACCGGTCCGTTGTTGATGAGTTCTACTTTCATGTCGGCCCCGAATTCACCGGTGCCAACCTCCTTGCCGAGGGCGATACTCAATTCGTTGCAGAAATAATTATAGAGAGGAATGGCCGTTTCGTGTCCGGCTGCCCGGATATAAGACGGGCGGTTCCCTTTCTTGGTAGAAGCCATTAAGGTGAACTGGCTGACGACCAGAATTTCTCCCTGTACGTCCAGAATTGATTTGTTCATCACTCCGTTTTCATCGTCAAATACGCGGAGGTTGACAATCTTCTTGCAGAGCCAGTCGGCGTCTTCCTGCGTGTCGGCTTCCTCGATGCCGACCAATACCATGAAGCCTTCCTTGATGGCCGATTTACATGTTCCGTCAATGGTGACGGAGGCACGTGTCACACGTTGTATAACTACTCTCATGTTTCTCTTCTTGTTTTTACAAAAGTAAGAAAATTATTTGGATTCCGACAGGGATTCCTTGACGCTTTTCGCTGCGCTTTCTCCGATGACCTCTGCAATCTCTTCCAGGCTTGCCTGACGGATACGGGCTACACTCTTGAACTTTTTCAGCAGAGCTGTCTTCCGTTTTTCCCCGATGCCTTTGATGGTGTCGAGGGCCGAGGCTATCTGACTCTTGCTTCTCTTTTCCCGATGGAAAGTAATGGCAAAGCGGTGTACCTCGTCTTGTATGTTTTCCAGAAGATGGAACAGGGGAGTGCCTTGTTTGATGCCGAGCGTTTGCGGAGGGAATCCATACAGAATCTCCGACGTCCGGTGGCGGTTGTTCTTGGCCAGTCCGACGATCGGAATCTGTAAGTGTAATTCGTCTTCCACGACTTCGCGTACCACCTCCATTTGTCCCTTTCCACCGTCGGTCAGAATCAGGTCGGGCAGTTCGCCCTGCTCTTCCAGAATACGGGAATAGCGGCGGCGTACCACCTCCTGCATCGACGCATAATCATCGGGTCCCACCACGGTTTTGATAAGGTATTTGCGGTAATCTTTTTTGCTGGGTTTAGCCTGCTTGAATACCACGCAAGCGGCTACGGCATCCGAGCCTTGGATATTGGAGTTATCGAAACATTCGATGTGGTTGGGCATTTTCTCTAAGTGAAGCTGTGCCTGGATTTCTTTCATTAGCCGCACGCTCCGCTGTTCCGGGTTAAGCTTTTCCGCCTGTTTCAACCGGTCTACTTTGTATTGTTTGACGTTCATCAGCGAAAGGTCGAGCAGGTGTTTCTTTTCGCCTCTTTGGGGCACGGTAAACGTCACCCCGCTCATTTCCATGTCCAGCTCAAAGGGAACAATAATTTCCTTGGAAGTGCTCTTGTATCGTTCCCTCATTTCCACGATGCCGAGCGAAAGCAGTTCTTCCTTGCTCTCGTTCATCCGCAGCTTATATTCAAAAGTGAAGGCCTGGTTGATGCATCCGTTGGTAATATGCAGGTAATTGATGTAAGCCGTGTTTTCGTCCGTTTCAATCGAGAATACATCGATCTGGTGGAGGGTAGCACTTACCACTTCACTCTTGGCCCGGTAGTTTTCGATGAGCATGTATTGCTCTTTGATTTTCTGTGCTTCCTCAAAACGCATCTCTCCGGCCAGCCGTCTCATCTCTTCCATCAGGGCGTTGCTCACGGCCTGTGTGTTTCCTTTCAACAGTTCTTTTGCCTGTGCGATGTGCTGCATGTATGCTTCGTGCGACTGCTGTCCGATGCAGGGACCCAGGCAATTCTTGATGTGATATTCCAGACACACCTTGAACTTCCCTTGTGCGATGTTTTCAGGCGTCAGAGCGAGGTGACAGGTGCGTAGCGGATAAAGCTTCTTTATCAGTTCCAGAATGGCCACCATCGAAGGAATGTGGCTGTAAGGACCGTAGTAGGTAGACCCGTCGCGAATGATTTTCCGAGTCTTGTAGATACGCGGAAAATACTCGTTGCTGACGCAGATGGAAGGGTAGGTCTTGTCGTCTTTCAGCAAGACGTTGTAGCGTGGCTTGTATTTCTTGATAAGGTTGTTCTCCAACAACAGGGCATCCTCCTCCGTATTGACTACAATGTAGCGGATGTCTGCAATCTTGGACACCAGCATCCGTGTCTTGGCAGACTGGTGGTCTTTGGAGAAATAAGAGTACACACGGCGCTTCAGGTTCTTGGCCTTTCCCACATAGATGATGACTCCCTCCTTGTTCAAATACTGGTATATGCCCGGTCCTTCCGGAAGGTTCAATACGATTCCCTTCAGGTATTCGCTGGTATTTTCTTTCTTTTCTACCTCTTCCATGGTTGCTTTTTTCAGGTTGAAAAGCAGCCTTCCCTGCAGGGGCTTTTCGCTCCTTGCAAAGAAGGCTGCTTGAATTCTTTTTCTATTAAAACGGAAACTGTTTACAGCTTCAGCAAGGTGGTGACTTCTACATTCTCATCGAAAGCTTTCCGGCCGTTCAGACCTTCCAATTCGATGACGAAGTTGACATACGCTTGCTTTACTCCGCAGCGTTTCACCAGTCGATGGGCCGCCGCCATGGTTCCTCCGGTGGCCAGCAAATCATCGTGCAACAGCACTACATCCTCTGGGCTGATGGCGTCTTTATGAAGCTGGATGGTGTCGGTGCCGTATTCCTTGGCGTAGGTTTCTTCTATCACCTCAGCCGGAAGTTTACCCGGTTTGCGGGCCATGATGAAGCCTGCCCCCAGACGGGCCGCCAAAGCACCTCCCAGGATGAATCCTCTTGACTCGATTCCCACGACCTTCGTGATGCCTTTGTCCTTGTACATCTCGTAGAGTTCGTCAATCATGCCCTGCAAACATTCAGGGTTTTTAAAGAGGGTAGTGACATCGTAGAACAAGATGCCGGGTTTGGGAAAATCGGGAATTTCCCGGAGGTTTTTCTTTAATGTTTCTTTGTTCATATCCAGTGTTTTATATGTAATCCTTAAATGAATTGTTTCACGTGAAACACGACTCGTTTAGCGTCCCAGCAATACGAGCAGCACGTTGATGTCGCTGGGAGAGACGCCTGGAATACGGCTGGCCTGTGCCAGGGTTTCCGGGTCTATCTTCACGAGCTTCTGGCGTGCCTCGGTTGAGAGGGACTGCAGGTTGGCGTAGTCGAATTTGCCCTTGATGCGGATGGACTCCAACCGGTGAATCTTGTCGGCGATGGTCCGTTCGCGATCGATGTAGCCTTTGTACTTGATGCGGATTTCGGCGGCCTCTATCACCTCCTCTTTGCGGTCGTCAAGCTTATCCAGTTCGGCTTGGAAGGCGGGAATGTACGGGGCAATATTTTCGATGGTTATCTGCGGACGGCTGATTAAATCCACCAGCTTGCATCCATGGGTGAGCTGGGCGGTGCCCAGACTTTCCAACGCGTTGTTTATCTTGTCGGCTTTGACAGAGAAATTATTGACGAAGCTGACCAGGTGGTCGATGGCTGCCCGCTTCTTTTGGAAGATGGCGTAGCGGTCTTCCTTCACCAATCCCAGCTGGTAGGCCCGTTCCGTCAATCGCATATCGGCATCGTCCTGTCGGAGCAGAATACGGTATTCGGCTCTCGACGTAAACATACGGTATGGTTCGTCCACTCCCTTTGTCACTAAGTCATCAATCAGTACGCCGATGTAAGCTTCATCGCGTCCCAGGACGAAAGGCTCTCCGCCGTGGCAGTTCAAGTGGGCGTTGATGCCGGCGATGATTCCCTGGCCGCCCGCTTCTTCGTATCCGGTCGTTCCGTTCACCTGTCCGGCAAAGAACAGGTTTTTCACTACCTTTGATTCCAGCGTATGCTTCAGCTGGGTCGGGTCGAAATAATCGTATTCGATGGCATATCCCGGACGGTACACCACCAGGTCTTTAAAGCACGGAATCTTCTTCAACGCTTCCAGCTGAATCTCCATCGGCAGGGAAGAAGAGAATCCGTTCAGGTAAAGTTCGCGGGTAGTTTCTCCTTCCGGCTCCAGGAAAAGCTGGTGTTGCGGTTTGTCGGGAAACGTCACGATTTTAGTTTCGATGCTCGGGCAGTAACGTGGTCCGATGCTCTTGATTTGTCCGTTGAAAAGGGGAGAGTCGGCCAATCCTTTCCGCAGGGTGGCATGCACTTCCTCGTTGGTGAAGCATGTCCAGCACTGCAGCTGTTTCAGGTGGCGTGGCTCGCTGATGAATGAGAAGCGGTGGAAATCGTTTTCTCCATCCTGCGTATCCATCAGGTCGAAGTGGACGCTCTTTCCGTCGATACGTACCGGTGTACCCGTCTTCATTCGTCCGGCCGTGATGCCGTGCCGGGTGATGGATTCGGTGAGATGGTAGGAAGCCGGTTCCGCGCAGCGTCCGCCCGCCAGCATCTTGTGTCCGATGTGCATCAGTCCGTTCAAAAACGTACCTGCGGTGAGCACGATACATTTGGCATGGAACGTCACGCCCCAGCAGGTCACCAGTCCTGTCACTTCTCCGTTTTCTACCAGCAGTTCCTCTACGGTGTCCTGCCAGATATGCAGGTTCGGCAGATTTTCGAGCACTTCTCTCCAGGCCCAGATAAATTTACCGCGGTCGCATTGCGCACGCGGACTCCACATGGCCGGACCCTTGGAACGGTTCAGCATGCGGAACTGGATAGCCGTCTTGTCGGTCACCAGTCCCATGTATCCTCCCAGGGCATCAATCTCTCTGACGATTTGTCCCTTGGCGATACCTCCGACCGCCGGGTTACAACTCATCTGCCCGATTTTGTTCATGTCCATGGTAATCAGGCAGGTCTTCGAACCCAGATTGGCGGCGGCAGCTGCTGCCTCACATCCGGCATGACCGGCACCGATTACGATTACATCATACTTAAAATCCATTCGTTTTTATGTTTTTATTTCTTCTGCAAAAATACGAATTACATGAAATCTTTCCGCATTTCCAGGGCCTTGTTTTCGGCGGCTTCCATGATTTCGCGTTCGCCGGGACCCTTGTCGTTGATGCCGCACAAGTGCAGGATGCCGTGGATGATGACGCGGAAAAGTTCCGTTTCATACGGGGCCTCAAACTGTACGGCGTTGGTCCGTACGGTGTCCAGGCTGATGAACAAGTCGCCCGACAACCGTTTCCCTTCACAGTAGTCGAAAGTGATGATATCTGTATAATAATCGTGTTGCAGGTATTGCCGGTTCACCTCCAGAATCTTTTCGTCCGAGCAGAATATGTAGGCGATTTCGCCCACTCTTTTTCCGTAACTTTCCGCTACGGCTTTGATCCATGCGGTGGTTTCACGCTGCTTGATGGCGGGCATTTCCACGCCTTCGGTTTGATAACTGATCATAATGGTATGTTAATTGAAAAATAAATATCCGATAAAGATGGCAGCCAGTACGCCGGCAAAGTCGGCGATCAGTCCGCAGGGAACAGCATGCCGGGTGCGGGTTACGCTCACACTGCCAAAGTAGACAGCCAGGATGTAGAACGTGGTATCGGTAGAGCCTTGGAAAATGCAGGCCAGCCGTCCCACGAATGAATCGGCTCCATACGTGGTCATGGCATCTACCATCAGGCCTCGGGCCCCGCTTCCGCTCAACGGTTTCATCAGGGCAGTAGGCAAGGCCCCCACGAACTGGTCGTCCAGTCCGCAGCCTCTCACCAATGTGGCGATGCCTTGTATCAGAAAGTCCATGGCACCCGAAGCCCGAAATACTCCGATGGCTACCAGAATGGCCACCAGATACGGGATGATTCTCACGGCAGTGGAGAAACCTTCCTTGGCCCCTTCCACGAACGCATCATAAACATTGACCTTCTTCCGTACGCCGGCCACGATGAAACCGATGATAATCAGAAAAAGGAAGACATTGGCAAAAGTGGTAGAGTAGAGGTCGATTTGCTGCCGGGTGAGCAGGTGGAAAAAATAGATGATACCCGCGATGAAAAGGCTGGCTCCTCCCAAAAACAGGAGAATGGTACGATTCAGCAGATTGATGCGTTGGTACACGCTGACCGCAAGGATACCGGCCAGGGTCGAGAAGAACGTGGCCAGCAGGATGGGTACAAACACGTCGGTCGGTTGAGCTGCTCCCAGCTGTGCCCGATACACCATGATGCTGATGGGAATCAGAGTCAGTCCCGAAGTGTTCAGCACCAGAAACATAATCATCGGGTTGCTGGCCGTGTCTTTCCGTGGATTCAGTTCCTGCAGTCCCTCCATCGCTTTCAATCCAAGCGGAGTGGCTGCATTGTCCAGTCCCAGCATGTTGGCCGCCAGGTTCATGAAAATACTACCCGTCACCGGATGTCCTTTCGGAATGTCCGGAAACAGTTTTGAGAACAACGGACTGAGCAGTCGGGCAAAGAGCTGGATCACGCCTCCCTTTTCGCCAATCTTCATGATGCCGAGCCAGAGCGAGAGCACGCCGGTCAGCCCCAAAGAAATCTCGAAGGCCGTCTTCGACGAGTCGAAGGTCGAGTTGATGATTGCTGGAAAAACCGACGTGTCACCAAAGCACACCAGTTTCACGAGAGCCACCCCGAAAGCCAGCAGAAAGAATGCAATCCAGATGTAGTTTAATGCCATTTTCTGTCTAAGTATAATTCATGATTAATCTGTGTTACAAAAGTATATATTTTCTTTGTCACTACCTTCACCTTCTTTGAAAACATATAACTTTGTGTGTATGAAAAGTTTTCCGTCGCGTTACATACGTTGGGCCGTAGAAGCCTTTTTGCTTATACTGGTTGTCCTCTGCCGTTATTGGCCGGCAGCGGGCGAGGTCTATGCCCGTTACGTCTATCCCGTGCTGTCTGCCGTGTTGTCTGCCTTGGTAGCATGGATTCCGTTTTCAGTGGAAGAATGGCTGGTCATCGCTTTCGTCCTCCTTTTCATCGGCTTGCCGTTCTGGGCCCGTCGCCGCAGAAAAGGCTGGAGATGGGCGTTGCGTGCCGAAGTGGAGTGTGCGGTAATCTGCTACCTCTGGTTCTATTGGGGATGGGGAATCAACTATTTCCGGAAAGACTTTTTTGTCCGCTCTTCTACCGAGCCGGTCACTTATGTGGAAGCCGATTTCCATCGTTTCCTGACTGCCTATACCGACAGCTTGAACGCTTCGTACACGGTGGGTGAATTTCCTGCTTCCGCCGAAATCGAGCGGGAAGTGAAGCAACTGTACGCACAGGTACCTTCCCGTTTCGGACTTTCCAGCCCTCGCAGTTTCCAGCATCCCAAGCCGGTTGCCTTCAATGCTCTTTATTCCGGTGTAGGAGTTTTGGGCTATATGGGACCTTTCTTCTCTGAGTCGCAGTTGAACCGTGAACTGCTTCCTTTGCAATGGCCCTTCACCTATGCCCATGAATATGCCCATTTGCTTGGGGTGAGCAGTGAAGCCGAAGCCAATTTTTGGGCCTATCAGATTTGCATCCGTTCCCAGTCGCCGTCGATTCGCTATGCCGGTTATTTCGGTTTGCTTCCTTATGTCCTTTCGAATGCGGCAGGCTTGCTCGACGAAGAAGCCTATCAGCAACTGTGCCGTGCCATCCGTCCGGAAGTGTGGGAGGCGCTTCGGGAAAAGGAAGCCTATTGGGATTCGAAGTACAGCCCGTGGGTAGGACGGTTGCAGTCGCAAATATATGAATGGTATCTGAAAGGCAACCAGATTTCGTCCGGTCAGAAAAATTATGGGGAAGTCATATCCATGGTCCTGTCTTTGCCGTCAGACTGGTGGAAATGAGCTTGCGAGAATGTAAAAATCATGTTCATCTGTCCGGAAAGGAATAAATTTTGAATTCTCGCGGGGGAAAAATAGCTTATTTCTTTGTAAAACAATAAATTGTGAAGAATAGGAACTTTGCAATCTGGAAAGCAAATGAAAAGAAAACTTAAAATCCGTCCTTCTGACAGGCCATAGAAAGCGATTCCTGTTTTTCCCCGTCGTAGCTTAAAGTGTGAAAATCAGTAAATAGACCGCATTTTCAGAGAAAAAGCATTATCTTTACAGCCTTAATTTTTCTAAACTCATAGCGAACGAAAGAAAATTATACCACAATGACTATCTCGATTCAAAAAGTTACGACGAAAGCAGAACTGAAGAAGTTCATACGTTTCAATTACGAACTTTATAAAAATAATCCTTATTCTGTTCCCGATTTGTACGATGACATGCTCAATACCTTCAATCCGAAAAAGAATGCTGCGTTTGAGTTTTGTGAGGCAGATTATTTTTTGGCCTATCGGGGGGATGAAATCGTAGGGCGTGTGGCTGCCATCATCAATCACCGGGCCAATGATACGTGGCACAAGAAAGAAGTCCGCTTCGGCTGGATTGACTTCATCGATGAGGAAGAAGTCTCGGCTGCCTTGCTCGACACCGTGGCCAAATGGGGAAAGGAGCGAGGTATGGAAGCCATGGTGGGTCCGCTGGGGTTTACCGACATGGATGCCGAAGGTATGCTGGTGGAGGGATTTGACCAGCTGGGTACGATGGCTACCATTTATAACTATTCCTACTATCCCGAACACATGGAACAGCTGGGTTTCGAGAAAGAAGCCGACTGGGTGGAATACAAGCTCACCGTGCCTCACCAGCTTCCCGACAAGTTTGTGCGTATCTCCGAAATCATCCTGCAGAAATACAAACTGAAAATCAAAAAGCTCAAACGGGGCGAAATCAAGAAAGGAAATTACGGACAGAAAATCTTCGACCTGATTAATGAAGCCTACGCACCGTTGTATGGCTATTCGCAGATGACACAGGGACAGATTGACCAGTATGTCAAGATGTATCTCCCCCTCATCGACTTGCGTATGGTGTCGTTGGTAGAAGACGAGGAAGGCAATCTGGTAGCCGTGGGTATTGCCATGCCTTCGTTGTCGGTAGCCTTGCAGAAAGCCAAGGGCAAGATGCTGCCTTTCGGCTGGTATCATTTGTTGAAAGCCCTGTTCATCAAACGGCCCCGCATCCTCGACCTGTTGCTGGTAGGCGTGAAGCCCGAATACCAGAGCAAGGGAGTCAATGCCCTGCTGTTCTACGACCTGGTGCCTATCTTCCAGCAAATGGGATTTGAGTATGGCGAAAGTAATCCGGAACTGGAGCTCAACAAGAAAGTACAGGCACAGTGGAGTGCTTTCGAATCCGTGCAGCACAAACGTCGCCGGGCTTACAAAAAAATGATTTAATGTCAGAAAGGGGATATATCTATGGAGGAAAATAACGAACACACCGTTTCTTCCGCCAACTATACGGAAGAGAACATTCGCCACCTGAGCGACATGGAGCACGTGCGCACCCGTCCCGGTATGTATATCGGACGACTGGGCGACGGTTCACAGGCCGAAGATGGTATCTATGTGCTGCTCAAGGAAGTGGTGGACAACAGCATCGACGAGTTCAAGATGGGAGCCGGAAAGCGCATCGAGATTCAGCTGGAAGACAACCTGCGTGTGTCCGTGCGCGACTATGGCCGAGGTATCCCTTTGGGGAGTCTGGTCGATGCCGTCTCCATGCTGAACACCGGTGGAAAGTACGACACCAAGGCTTTCAAGAAAAGTGTGGGGCTGAATGGAGTAGGTGCCAAGGCGGTCAATGCCTTGAGTTCCCGTTTTGTGGCCTGGAGTGCCCGCGACGGACAGATGCGCAAGGCCGTGTTCGAACGCGGGGAACTGATCAGTGACGAGACCTGCGCCACCGACGAGGAAAACGGTACCTATATCTTCTTTGAACCCGATGATACCCTGTTCCTGAACTATCGTTTCCGTCCGGAGTTTATCGAGACCATGCTCCGTAACTATACCTATTTAAATACGGGCCTTTCCATTTACTATAACGGTCACCGCATTATAAGCCGTAACGGACTGGAAGATTTGCTGAACGACAACATGACGGCGCCGGGGTTGTATCCCATCGTACATCTCACGGGCGAAGACATCGAGATTGCCTTCACCCACAGTGCCCAGTACGGCGAAGAATACTATTCCTTTGTCAACGGACAGCACACCACCCAGGGAGGAACCCATCAGAGTGCCTTCAAGGAACACATTGCCCGCACCATCAAGGAATTCTACGGAAAGAATCTCGAATACCAGGATATCCGTAACGGACTGGTGGCTGCCATTGCCATCAACGTGATTGAGCCTACCTTCGAGAGCCAGACCAAAATCAAGCTCGGGTCGCTCACCATGGCCCCCGAGAAAGATTCCGAAGGCAATCCCTATCCGCTTTCTGGAGTCAGTGTGAACAAGTTTGTGGGCGATTTCGTGAAGGAACAGGTGGACAATTACCTTCACAAGCATCCCGACGTGGCCGAAATCCTGTTGCAGAAAATCCAGGAATCCGAAAAAGAGCGCAAGGCCATTGCCGGCGTGACGAAGATTGCCCGCGAGCGTGCCAAGAAAGCCAACCTGCACAACCGCAAGTTGCGCGACTGCCGCATCCACCTCAACGACCAGAAAGGCGGTAAGAAAGACGAAGAAGACGACCCCCGTTTGGAAAGTTCCATCTTCATCACCGAGGGAGATTCGGCCAGCGGTTCCATTACGAAGAGCCGCGATGTCAACACCCAGGCGGTGTTCAGCTTGCGCGGTAAGCCGCTGAACTCGTTCGGCCTCACCAAGAAGGTGGTCTACGAGAACGAGGAATTCAACCTTCTGCAGGCAGCCCTCAACATCGAAGACGGGCTCGACGGTCTCCGATATAATAAGGTAATCGTAGCCACTGATGCCGATGTGGACGGTATGCACATCCGTCTGCTGATGATTACTTTCTTCCTGCAGTTCTTCCCCGACCTGATTAAGAAAGGTCATGTGTATATTTTACAGACCCCACTGTTCCGCGTGCGCAACCGCAAGAAAGGTGTTTACGAAACCATCTACTGTTATTCGGACGAAGAGCGCCTGGCCGCCATCGAGAAACTGAGTCCCAATCCGGAAATCACTCGATTCAAAGGACTGGGAGAAATCTCACCCGACGAGTTCCGTCATTTCATTGGCAAGGACATGCGTCTGGAGCAGGTAACCCTCCGCAAGACCGACGCCGTGAAGGAACTGCTGGAGTTCTACATGGGTAAGAACACCATGGAACGTCAGAACTTCATCATCGACAACCTGGTGGTGGAAGAAGACTTGATTAAGAATGAAGAAGAATAATGAATAATTAATAACTGCCAGTCATCAGTGATGAAAAAAGCAATATTCCCGGGCACGTTCGACCCGTTTACCATCGGCCACTATTCCGTGGTGAAGCGTGCCCTGACCTTTATGGATGAAATCATCATCGGCATCGGAGTGAATGACAAGAAGAAGACCTGGTTCCCCACCGAACGGCGTGTGGAAATGATCCGGAAACTCTATGCCGACGAACCCCGTATCACCGTCGAGGCATACGACAATCTGACGGTGGATTTTGCCCGCGAACGGGGGGCCGGATTCATTATCCGCGGCATCCGTACCGTACACGATTTTGAATACGAAGAAACCATTGCCGACATCAACCGCAAGCTAGCCGGCGTGGAAACCATCCTGCTCTTTACCGAGCCGGAACTGACTGCCATCAGCTCCACCATCGTGCGCGAACTGTTGCAGTATGGCAAGGACGTGTCGGCGTTCCTGCCTGAAGGAATGGATATAGACGAAAAATAAAACTTTCAGCACATGAAAATCAGAAAATATGTTTTGGCGTTCTTCTGTGGGCTCACGGCTTGGACGGCCTTGCCTGCACAGAACAAACTTCTTGATTCCCCCTCGCGCAAGTTGCAGCTGGCGGAGTTTGCTATTTCCAATCTCTATGTAGATAAGGTAGACGAAGACAAACTGGTGGAAACTGCCATTGTCAGCATGCTTGAGGAGCTTGACCCACATTCCACCTATTCCGACCCGGAGGAAGTGAAGCGTCTCAATGAACCTCTCCAAGGAAATTTCGACGGCATCGGTATTCAGTTCAACATGGCCACCGACACCCTCTTTGTCATCCAACCCGTATCGGGCGGTCCTTCCGAGAAAGTCGGCATCCTGGCCGGCGACCGCATCATCGAAGTGAACGACACCGTAATTGCCGGCGTGAAGATGAACACCGACGAGGTGATGCGCCGTCTGCGCGGACCGAAAGGTTCTACGGTGACGGTGAAGGTGCTGCGTGCCGGTGTCAAGGAACTCCTGCCGTTCACCATCAAGCGTGACAAGATTCCCGTGTACAGCCTCGACGCCTCCTATATGGTAGAAGGACAGATTGGCTATATCCGTGTAAACCGTTTTGCCGCCACTACCGGCAAGGAATTCACGGATGCCCTCCATAAATTGCAGAAGCAAGGCATGAAAGACCTGATTCTCGACTTGCAGGGCAACGGTGGCGGTTACCTGAATGCAGCCATCAGCCTGTGCGACCAGATTTTGGGCGAAAAGGAACTCATTGTCTATACAGAAGGCCGCCGCAATCCGCGGTCGGAATTTGAGGCCAAGGGCGACGGCGATTTCCAGCAAGGCCGTCTGGTGGTGCTCGTCGATGAATATTCGGCTTCGGCCAGCGAGATTGTTACCGGAGCCATTCAGGACTGGGACCGTGGTATCGTGGTCGGTCGCCGTACCTTTGGAAAAGGACTGGTGCAGCGTCCCATCGACCTGCCCGACGGCTCCATGATTCGTCTGACGGTGGCCCGTTACTATACTCCTTCGGGCCGTTGCATCCAGAAGCCCTACGAAAGCATTGAAAAATACAACCAGGATTTGATTGACCGCTACAACCGGGGTGAAATGATGAGTGCCGACAGCATCCACTTCCCCGATTCGCTCAAGGCCAAGACCCTGAAGCTGGGACGCACGGTGTATGGCGGTGGAGGTATCATGCCCGACTATTTCGTGCCTATCGACACCACGATGTACACCGATTACTACCTGTCTCTCCGCGACAAGGGAGCCATGGTGCAGCTGAACATCAAGCTCATCGACCGTTATCGGCAGGAATGGCTCAAGCGTTACAAGACCTTCGACCGTTTCAACCGTGAGTTTGAAGTGACCAAGGAGATGCTCGACGAGCTGGTGGCACAGGGCACTTCGCTGGGCGTGAAGTATGACGAAGCCCAGTTCCAGACCGCCCTGCCGCTGGTAAAGACCCAGCTGAAGGCCCTGCTGGCCCGCGACATCTGGGACATGAACGAATACTTCCAGGTGATTAACACGCTGAGCGACAGCATGAAGAAAGCCGTGGAACTGTTGCGTGAGCCCGGTCTGAATTTCCCCAAAAGATAAGCTCCGAAAAACGCCTTTGCGTTTTACTGGAAACGCAAGTACGTTTCAAGTAAAACGCAAGGACGTTTTCCCTAAAACGCAAGTGCGTTTGGATCAAAACTCTTCGGCGTTTTGTTTCAAACGCACTTGTGTTTTTTTATGCCCCTGAATCGGCCGGTTGATTACAGAATTTTTTCCATAATCTGTTGTATTATCTGAATAAATCTTCTAATTTTGCATCATAATTTGGACCGTGGAGTGCGAAATTATAGTTCTAACAATTAAATAATTTAAATTCAATCATTTATGTGGTTAAGTAATTCATCTATTGGAAGGAAAGTGGTGATGAGCGTCACAGGTATCGCCCTTGTCCTGTTTCTGACATTTCACATGGCGATGAACCTTGTTGCATTGTTCTCGGGCGAGGCATACAACATGGTCTGTGAGTTCCTCGGCGCTAACTGGTATGCACTGGTAGCTACTGTCGGACTGGCTGCCCTGTTTGTAATTCACATCATCTACGCTTTCTGGCTGACGATGCTGAACCGTGCCGCACGCGGTCACGAACGTTATGCAGTGACAGCAAAACCGAAAAACGTGGAATGGGCATCTCAGAACATGCTGGTGCTGGGTATCATCGTTATCCTGGGTCTGGCACTTCACTTTGTGAACTTCTGGAGCAAAATGCAGTTCGCTGAAATCGTGGGTAACCCGATGTTGGGAGGTCTTCATGCAGCCGACGGTTATGGCTACATCCTGCAGACATTCGCTAATCCGGTATTCTTTGTACTGTACATCATCTGGCTGATTGCCTTGTGGTTCCATTTGACTCACGGATTCTGGAGCGCCATGCAGACGCTGGGTTGGAACAACACCATCTGGATTAACCGCTGGAAATGCATCTCAAACATCTATTCTACCATCATCGTACTGGGTTTCATGCTGGTGGCTGTAGTGTTCTTCCTGAAGAGCCTGATGGGTTGCGGTGCTTGCTAATTTAAGTGTAACTGATTAAATTGAAAAAACATTATGACTAAGATACTTGATTCTAAGATTCCTGAAGGCCCGATAGCTGAGAAATGGACCAATTATAAAGCTCACCAGAAACTGGTGAACCCGGCTAACAAACGTCGTCTGGACATCATCGTAGTAGGTACAGGTTTGGCAGGTGCTTCTGCAGCTGCTTCTCTGGGTGAAATGGGATTCCGCGTATTCAACTTCTGTATTCAGGACTCTCCGCGTCGTGCGCACTCTATTGCTGCACAGGGAGGTATCAACGCGGCTAAGAATTACCAGAACGACGGTGACTCTGTATATCGTCTGTTCTATGATACAGTGAAAGGTGGTGACTACCGTGCACGTGAAGCTAACGTATATCGTCTGGCCGAAGTGTCAAACAACATCATCGACCAGTGCGTGGCACAGGGTGTTCCTTTCGCTCGTGAATACGGTGGTACACTGGCTAACCGTTCATTCGGTGGTGCACAGGTATCTCGTACTTTCTACGCCAAAGGTCAGACTGGTCAGCAGCTGTTGCTGGGTGCTTATTCAGCATTGAGCCGTCAGGTAGGTGCAGGTACTGTAAAACTGTACACCCGTTACGAAATGGAAGACATCGTCCTCATCGACGGTCGTGCACGCGGTATCATTGCCAAGAACCTGGTAACTGGTAAGTTGGAACGTTTCGCTGCCCATGCAGTGGTAATCGCTACTGGTGGTTACGGTAACACTTACTTCCTGTCTACCAACGCTATGGCTTGTAACTGTACAGCTGCCATGTCTTGCTACCGTAAAGGTGCGTTCTTCGCTAACCCGGCTTACGTACAGATTCACCCGACTTGTATTCCGGTACACGGTGACAAGCAGTCTAAACTGACTTTGATGTCTGAATCTCTGCGTAACGATGGTCGTATCTGGGTTCCGAAGAAACTGGAAGATGCCAAAGCATTGCAGGCTGGTACCATGAAGCCGACAGACATCCCTGAAGAAGACCGTGACTATTACTTGGAACGCCGTTATCCGGCATTCGGTAACCTGGTTCCGCGTGACGTTGCTTCACGTGCTGCCAAGGAACGTTGCGACCATGGCTTTGGTGTGAACAACACAGGTCTGGCTGTTTACCTGGACTTCTCTGAATGTATCGAACGTCTGGGCTTGGATGTAGTTCGTCAGCGTTACGGTAACTTGTTCGACATGTACGAAGAAATCACTGACGTGAATCCGGGTGAAGTAGGAAAAGAAATCAATGGCGTGAAATATTATAATCCGATGATGATTTATCCGGCTATCCACTACACAATGGGTGGTATCTGGGTAGACTACGAACTGCAGACTACTATCAAGGGTCTGTTCGCTATCGGTGAATGTAACTTCTCTGACCACGGTGCCAACCGTCTGGGTGCATCTGCATTGATGCAGGGTCTGGCCGACGGTTACTTCGTATTGCCTTACACTATCCAGAACTATCTGGCTGACCAGATTACTGTTCCTCGTTTCTCTACCGACCTGCCGGAATTTGAAGAGGCAGAAAACGGCGTGAAAGCGAAGATTGACCACCTGATGAACATCAAGGGTAAGAAATCTGTTGATTCTATCCATAAGGAATTGGGTCGTGTAATGTGGGAATACGTCGGAATGGGACGTACGGCAGAAGGCTTGAAGACTGGTCTGGCCAAGCTGAAAGAAATCCGTAAGGAATTCGAAACCGAACTGTTCATTCCGGGGTCTAAGGAAGGTATGAACATTGAGCTGGATAAAGCTATCCGTCTGAACGACTTCATCACAATGGGTGAGCTGATTGCTTACGATGCATTGAACCGTAACGAATCTTGCGGTGGTCACTTCCGTGAAGAATACCAGACTGAAGAAGGTGAAGCAAAACGTGATGATGCCAACTTCTTCTACGTAGCTTGCTGGGAATACCAGGGAAGCGACGACAAGGCTCCGGTATTGTACAAAGAACCGCTGGTTTACGAAGCTATCAAAGTACAGACTCGTAACTACAAGAGCTAATCAGTGAAGTTAAACAATTAAAGAATCTAAGTAAAATGGATAAAAATATATCATTTACGCTGAAAATTTGGCGTCAGAACGGACCTAAGGATAAAGGTCATTTCGATACATTCCAGATGAAGGATATCCCGGGTGATACTTCTTTCCTGGAAATGCTGGATATCTTGAACGAACAGCTCATCGAAGAAGGAAAAGAACCGATTGTATTCGACCACGACTGTCGTGAAGGTATCTGCGGTATGTGCTCATTGTATATCAACGGACATCCTCATGGACCTGCTACAGGAGCTACTACTTGCCAGATTTACATGCGTCGTTTCAATGACGGCGATGTGATTACGGTTGAACCGTGGCGTTCTGCCGGTTTCCCGGTTATCAAGGACTTGATGGTAGACCGTTCTGCATACGACAAAATCATGCAGGCCGGTGGTTACATCAGCGTGCGTACAGGTGCTCCTCAGGATGCCAACGCTATCCTGATTCCGAAGACCGTTGCCGACGAAGCCATGGATGCTGCCACTTGTATCGGTTGCGGTGCTTGTGTAGCCGCTTGTAAGAACGGTTCAGCTATGCTGTTCGTTTCTGCCAAGGTGAGCCAGTTGAACCTGCTGCCTCAGGGTAAGCCGGAAGCATTGCGTCGTGCAAAGGCCATGATTGCCAAGATGGATGAACTGGGCTTCGGTAACTGTACGAACACTCGTGCCTGCGAAGCTGAATGTCCGAAATGTGTATCTATCAGCAATATCGCCCGTTTGAACCGCGATTTCATCAAGGCCAAACTGAAAGACTAATTGTCAACTATTTCTGAATAAACAAAGATTCGCCCCGGAGCAGAGATTGTTTCGGGGCGAATTGTTTTTATATTGCTAAAGATTTTTAAAAAGCTGAAAATCAAGGTATGAATACTTGCACAGAATAAGTGTTATTCTTACATTTGTCACGTGATTTTTTTCATAGTATTAGATTTAAGGTTAACAAGGTTGGGAGAAAGCGTTCTCCCATTTTTTTTGCCCTTTTTTTTGCGTGGAATAAAAAATTTGGTACTTTAATGCCAGATTTAGAAGATACATAAAGAGGGAAATTTCATGAGACGAACAATGCTATTTATATTGCTGATGCCATTTTATATATATATAAATGGAGCAGGCATTTCTTTTTCCGATTTGCGTGGAAGAATAGCACGGGATCCGGCAGGTGCGTTACTGTTGTTGGATTCCTTGGATACTGATTCGTCTTATCCTTCATATAAGATTGATTATTTGCGTTCGCTGGCCTACCGTACCCAATCGAGATTCTATATGGCTATGCACCATGCCCGGCGTGCTTTGAATACAGAGGAAGTGTTTCAGGACTCGGTACTGGCTTCCTATTCTTATATGATTTATGCAGAGGTAGCTGTATTGTCTTATCAGTTGACTGACGCGGCCAAGATTATTGCGGAAGGAAAGCATTATGCAGACACTCGCAGCGATTCGCTTTTGAAAGCCGATATGCTTCAGATGGAAGGCGATCTTTATCGTAGGATGGGGGTGCTGTATAAAAGCTATAATTGCATCCAGGAGGCCATCCACTTGTTGACTGGTATGCAGGACGTGGATAATCAGGAGAATGCATTCATGCTGTCCCATTGTATGGGATATCTGATGGCATACTACATAGAAGACAGGAAGCCGGTCCGTGCGTGGGAGGTTGGTCTGGAACGGGAAAAGGTGCTAGCCAGACTGGAGGAAAAGTCGGTTGCGGCAGACACTCTTGTTCTCGACCGTCATAAAGGCTATTTTTACAGTAAGATGGCTTATCTGGCTTATAAGACTGGCCGTATGGAGGAATCCCGTAGATACGCCAGGTTGTTTTATTCCACCGCTTTTTCCAATACGCTGCCGGGAAATCTGGAGATTAATGATTATTTGCTTGAGACGGGGGATTATTCGTCTGTGCTGGCTCACAATGAGACTTATCTTTCCCGGAGAGATCCAGCCGATTCTCTGAGCATTATTTATCTTCGTACGCTTTATCAAAGCAGTAAGGCATATAGTGCACAGAAGGACTATAAAAATGCCTATCTTGTGATGCTTGAGGCGTATAATGCACGCAATAAAATGAGGATAAGCCGTGAGCGGAATCAGATGCTGGACATTGCGGACATCACGAAAGCTGTGACTCATGAATATGAACTGAAGACTGCGGCTTACAAGATGAAAATGCAGCGCCGCATTATAGTAGGACTGACAGTCTTTGTACTTCTTCTGGTTGTTTTGCTTGTTGGTCTGCTTCTGGCTCTACGGACCATTCGTCGGAAAAATGTTAAGACAGCAGCTTTGATGCTGGACTTGGATGACCGTCGGAAAGAAATCTTGAGGGCGGAAGAAACGATTGGAATTATTGAGACAGAAAGTTCTCATCCGGTAGAGGTGTCAGAGGTTCCGGAACATGGGGAATCTCCGGAGATACCGGCAGTTTGTGCTGATGAATCCGAAGAGGAGAGTTTGTTCTTTAAGTTCGACCATCTGGTCAAGGAGCGCAAGCTGTATCTCAATTATCAGTTGACACGTGATGATTATGCCAGTCTCATGGGGGTAGACCGTAACCGTTTCGCCGCCATATTGAAGAAATTCACTTCGGGGAATCTGAGTGCCTATATCAACGGGATGCGTTTGGAGTATTCGGTCAGTTTATTTAGGGAGCATCCCGACTGGTCTATCAATAAAGTGGCCGAGGAAAGTGCACTTTCCCATATTTCCACTTTCTATCGGTTGTTTAAAGATAAATATGGAATCAGTCCGAACAGTTTCCGGAAAACCTTGTTGTAAAACATATTTAAAG
>URWA01000041.1 GCA_900551445.1 uncultured Bacteroides sp.
GTGAAAGAGAAGTCCGGAAATGTTCCGTCAACCAAGTAAAGGTTTCAGAAGAAGTATAAGGTTTTCCGGCAATATGAGCAGCTGAAGAAGCATACTTCAACATAGAGATATCCGAGAAATTCGGCCGGGTCAGTGAGTCCTGCCTCAGCCCTTTCACCTGAAAATCCGTCAGTCCAAACCCTTCACACTCCGGAATATCCACCGCAGCATACGTATCAATCAAATTAGCCGGAGAGCCATGCGCCTGATTACGGGTAGTACTGCCATGTGCATGTGCCCACTGCGTCCATGCATGGGTAAAGTTTTCTACCAGCAACTCTCCCAATGTTTCCCGATAGTCGGCTATCAACCGACGAGTTGTTTCTGTCGGTTCCGGAGCAATGAAATCCAGGAAATGCTCTTCCAACCGATAACCGCGGCGCTTGGCAAACTCCTTCAGAAAAGCAGGAGTCCAGTCGGCTCCATACACTTCATACGAATCATTAAAGAACGTACGAGGATAAGACACCCCATTGTCCTTGAATGCCTTGTCAAATTTCTGCAAATAAGACTTGACAGCCACAGGACTGAAATGATCCATCACGTATCCTTCTCCGCCGGGCGCCGCACGTTTCACCTTCTGCAACGTACGCCCTACAAATAAAGCGACCAACTTCCAGTCACCTTCCGGAGCTTTCCAGTTCAAAAGCCCTTCACTTACTTTCCCTGTCAGGTTCACCGTCTCTCCCTTCGGACCGTAAGCCATCAGGCAGTCCAGATACGCAATCTCCCGCTGTTTCCGCTCCTTAGGATTACGGATATCCACTTCCAGTTTTACCGTTTTTCCTCCTGTGACCTCATAACATTCAAAGATGGCCTTCGCCGCCGCCTGCCGGAGAGACACTTCCGGCCCTCCGAACGGCCAGCCTGTCCCTGTATTCATATCCAGTTCTATCCCGTATTTCTTTCCTTCCTGTTGCGCATAACGGAACATTTCCATCCACTCCGGCGAAAGAAAAGGAATGTTCTTCGATTCATTTCCTTTCACCCCATAAATAGGAGTTACTTCCAGGCTGCCTAAACCAGCCTGACCGTATGCTTTCAAGTTGTATGTCAGATTCTCCTTGTCTACCGCGCTGCCCAACCACCACCAGCGACTACCAGGCCGTGCTTCCGGACTTACCTCCGGCCAATCCTGAGCTACAGCTCCCAATCCTGTACATAAGTAAACAAATAAAAATAAGATGCCGTTCTTTTTCATGGAATTATAAATTAGGTTTCACGCCTACAAAGATAGAAGTTCTTCCGACTCCACAGCTATAGGAACGTACAGATGCATGTATTTTTGTACGCCCGATACACAATCCTCCAAGCAAGATGTACGTTATTCCATTCATCCATACGGGAAAGGTCACTATCTTTGTGAAAAATAATTGATACAGAAATGAAAAACAACTTCACCAAACTTATCCTACTGGCCAGTCTTTTCTACGGCGCACCTGCTGCTCCTCTTTCGGCACAGGCACCGCATCCTGAGCGAATCTATCTTTCAGGCACAGGCATCGACCATACCGTTACCTGGGATTTTTTCTGCTCGAAAGGACAGAACAGTGGCAAATGGAAAAAAATAGAAGTTCCCTGCAACTGGGAACTGCAAGGATTCGGAGAGTACACCTACGGACGATGGTACACCATCGAAGGCGCCCGCCCCAGTGACGAAACCGGTATCTACCGTCATAAATTCGAAGTCCCCAAAGCATGGGAAGGACAGCGAATAAAGATTTATTTCGACGGCGTCATGACAGATACCGAAGTCCTGGTCAACGGAAAGCCAGCCGGAGAAATGCACCAAGGCGGCTTCAACCGTTTCAGCTACGACATCACAGATTTGCTCGCTTTCGGGAAGAAAAACACCCTCGAAGTGAAAGTAGCCAAAGAATCGGCCAACTCCTCCATCAATGCGGCCGAACGCAAGGCCGACTGGTGGCTGTACGGAGGAATTTACCGCCCTGTATGGCTGGAGGTCGTACCGCAGGTACACATCGAGCATTTCGTACTCAATGCCGACCAGCACGGCAAGTTCCAAGCATCCTGCGAGATGTACGGCAACGCCCAAGGCTATGAACTCAGCGTATCCGTACGCGGACTGAAAGACGGAGCAACCGTCATGACTACTTCCGGCACCTCTTCGCTTTCCCATAAGATTACCAACTCCGAGAAAGAACAACTGCTCGAGGGGCAATTTGCACAGGTAAAAACCTGGTCTACGGAAGACCCGAACCTGTATGTGGCCCGTCTGGAACTGAAATCACCGGAAGGAAAGACCATACAGACACGCGAAACCCGCATCGGCTTCCGCACCATTGAATTTTTCCCACAAGACGGAGTGTACCTGAACGGAACGAAACTGATTGTCAAGGGCATCAACCGCCACTCTTTCTCCGTAGACGGAGGAAGGGCCACCAGTGCCGCCATGAGCCGGCAGGATGCCCTTCTCATCAAAGAAATGAACATGAATGCCGTCCGCTCACACTATGCTCCCGATGAACATTTCCTGGACATGTGCGATTCGCTGGGAATCGTGTACATGGACGAACTGGCCGGCTGGCAGAACTGTTATGACGAGAAAGTCGGTTCCAAACTGGTCAAGGAAATGATCCAGCGCGATGTCAACCATCCTTCCATCATCATCTGGAGTAACGGAAATGAAGGAGGATGGAACGAAAAGCTGGATAAACTGTTTGCCCGATACGACAAACTGCAGCAACGCCATGTGGTACATCCCTGGGCTGACTTCAACGACTTGGACACTCACCACTACCCTGCCTACCTGACGGGAGTGGCACGCTTTACCAACGGCTATAAAGTATTCATGCCCACTGAATTCATGCATGCCATGTACGACCAAGGGGGAGGAGCCGGACTGCGTGACTTCTGGGACCGCTGGTGTACTAACCCGATGTTTGCCGGAGGATTTATCTGGGTATTCTGTGACGAAGCGCCCAAACGGACCGACAAAGGCGGCATACTTGATTCCGACAAATCGAATGCACCCGACGGAGTACTCGGCCCGCGCCGGGAAAAAGAAGGCAGTTTCTATGCCATCCGTGCCCAGTGGTCGCCCATCCAGCTGAAACCGCTGCTCATTACAGAGCACTTCAACGGACAGTTCCTGGTCACTAACGAATACACTTATACCAACTTGAAAGATTGCCGGATGACCTATAAGGTCCTGTCATGTGACACCCCGCTGAAAGGAGTGGACCAATCCGTGGAACTCAGCCAAGGCGAAGTGACCCTTCCTGCCATCCAACCGGGAGAAACCGGTACAGCCCGTTTCCAGCTTCCCGACAACTTCCGCGAAGGCGACGTGTTGGAACTGGAAGCATTCGACAAGAACGGACACAGCATCTGCAACTGGAGCTATCCGATTCGGCTCGCCAAACAATATTTCGAACATAAGATGGCCCAAACGCCCATGACCTTGGAAGCTTTGCCATCGGCCAGCGCTTCCCGCGATGCAGCCCACATCATGTTGCAAAGTGCCAAGGTAAGCGTGACCTTCGATGCCCAGACTGGTCTCATCCAGCAGATAAAAGCCGGACAGACGGAAGTGCCGTTCAAAGACGGTCCCGTAGCCGTAGGTATGAAAATGCGTTTTGAGCCCTCCCTCAGCTACGTCCGTGAAAGCAAGGAAGGCGCCATCTTCTGCGCCAAATACAAAGGAGCTGCCGACTCCATCGTATGGCGGCTGACCGACCAGGGACTGCTTTACATGGATGCCATCCTGCTGAACCGTGCATCGGGAGGAGGAGGTTTCGACGACGCCTTCATGGATACCAAGGTTTACAACCTGGGGCTGACGTTCTCCTATCCGGAAAAGAACTGCAAAGGAATGAAATGGCTGGGAAGAGGTCCTTACCGCGTATGGAAGAACCGTATTCCGGGTACCAACTATAACATCTGGCACAAGGACTACAACAACACCATCACCGGCGAAAGCTACGAAAACCTGATTTATCCGGAATTCAAGGGCTACCACGCCAACATGTATTGGGCCACACTGGAAAGCGACCAGACTCCGTTTACCATCTATTCACGAAATGACGGAATCTTCTATCGCATTTTCACTCCGGAAGAACCCGTCGGACGTGTCAGACGAACCATGCCGCAGTTCCCCGAAGGCGATATCTCCTTCCTGCTCGACATTCCGGCCATCTGCTCTTTCAAACCCATCGAGCAGCAAGGGCCCAACAGCCAACCGGGTAATATCCGTATCAAACAGGGTGATGAAGGATTACACCTGAACCTGATGTTCGATTTCCGACCATCTGCTGAAACAACCACTTTAAAATAAAATAAACACACACTTGCTACGGAAGGGCTGTTCCCACTTTGGGAAGGCCCTTCCGTATTTTTTATCCTCCCCAGACACGTTCCATTGGACAAACAACGCATCCTACATCTGCTGACACAGTTTCGTCCACGTTGGGATGTCTGTTCCATTTGCAGGGACCTAGCCCTAGATTTGTCTATTTCAGTCCAATAATTTGTATATTCCAACCAAAATTCTTATTTTAGACAAATCACCAACACACGTCCTATGAAAAAAACATTCCTTTTAGTCCTGATTCTGCTAGGAATCACTGCGTATTCGAATGCTCAAACAGAAACTGCCACCATCGACAGTCTGAAACGGGAAATACAAGTCGCCGAAAGCCATACGTCCTCCCGGGAGAAACTCACTGAACTATACCAGTCATTGGGGGCAGAATACGAAACCTTAAACCACGATTCTTCCTACCGGTACATCCGGAAAGGTCTTTCCCTCTACCCGCAACCTGCCTTCGAAGAGGAAGGTTACCTGCAGCTGCTCAACTCCTTGGCCAACTACTGGTTCATGGAGGGAAAAATGGAACAAGCCAAAGAAACGTTCAAGACAGTGGCCATACACGCCCGCAAACTCAAAAAAAGAGCATACGACCTGGAAGGAGTAGTGGAATCTTCCATCGGCGTCTGCTACCGCAAACTGGGGATGTTCGATTCCGCCGTATATCATTATAACCGCGCCATTGATTTCTGCAAGAAAGCCGGGAAACCGGAAGATGTGTCTTCCACATACTACAATATCGGTGTGCTCTATCACCTCCACAAACGGTATGAAGAAGCATTGACCCAGGGGCTTCTGGCTGCCGAATATGCCCGAAAGGCTTCCGACGTATTGATGGAACTCTATGCCAACAGCCTCATCGGAGGAAGCTACAGCAGGCTGGGAAAATACGCTGAAGCGTGCCAGATTCTCAAGACCAATATCCGCAAGGCCCTGGAAATCCAGCAACCCTTACTGGCCATGGGTTCCCTCTGCCCCTTACTCAGTACCTATCAGTTATGGAATAAGAAAGATTCCGTCCGGACAGTTCTGCGGAAAGGAGAAGAACTTATCCGGCAGATTCCACAGAACAGCCCTACTGCCCTTGAATTCTACAGCATACAGGCCAGCCTCTACCAATGGATGGGAGAATACCAGAAGAGTCTCCAGATACTGACCGGCAACCCGTTAATCCAGACACAGGTACCCTACGACAAGTTTCACACCCTACTGGCCCGCAACTACGAAGGCTTGGGCAACTATCAGAAAGCCTATCAGCACCTGCAGGACGTATGCGTGTATCAAGACTCCATCTTCAATGGGGAAATCAAAGATGAGCTGTCGGAACTGAACGAAAAACTCCGGGTCAGCGATAAAGAACTGAAAATAGCCCGATTGGAAAAAGAACAGGCTCAGGAAAAAGAAATCCGTCTGCGCCACACGCTCTCTTTCAGCAGCATCATCCTTCTGTTGCTGGTAGCCATCTCCATTCTTCTCTACAAACGGAGACTGCAGAAAAAGGAAACAGAACTGATTGCCGCCCGGCAATACATCGAAGGATTGGAAAACGAGCGCAAACGACTGGCCAAGGACTTGCACGACGGGGTGTGCAACGACCTGTTGGGAGCCATTCTGCAGATACAACAGCAAAACTCCCCCGAAGCGCTGAAAAGCACAACTCTTCATACGCTGGAAGAAATACGAAGCGGCGTACGAGCCATCTCTCACGAACTGATGCCTCCCAACTTCCAGTTTACCAACCTGAACGAGATGCTGGCCGACTATTTTTCCAAGATGCAGGAAGTTTCGGGAGTTCTCATACACTATATACCTTGTCCGCAAGCGGAATGGGAACAGATTCCGGAGCACATCGGATACGAAATCTACCGCATCATGCAAGAGACCACCGGAAATATCTTGAAACATGCCCATGCCAGCCTCATCCACATTACAGTGAACGAACATGAAGGAGAACTGACCATCGATGTCCAACACGACGGACGATGGGACCCGCAAACGGAAGCGACCAAAGGAATCGGTCTGCGCACCATCCACGACCGACTGAAAACCATTGGAGGGAACTACGAACTGGAAAACCGAGACGGGAGAATATACATGCACATCCATGTACGTCTCCACAAGAAAAATCACGGTTTTCAGTGAGATGCTTTTCAATGAATATTTTTTCCTTTGCAGTATAAAAAAACGCCCCGCATGACAAGTTCAAAAGCCAACATATTATTAGTCGACGACCATACCCTGATACTGCAAGGCATCCGACACGTCATCACACAAATGCCCGAAATAGACAAGGTGTACACCGCCTCTTCAGGCGCAGAAGCACTGCTCCTGATACACACGCAACCTTTCGACCTGTATGTGCTCGATGTGGAACTGCCCGATGTCAACGGATTCGACCTGATAGAAAAAATACGGCAGAAATATCCGGAAGCCCGCATCCTAATCAATACCATGCACGAAGAGATATGGATACTGAAAAGACTGACCCGAACCCCCATCAGCGGAGCTATACTCAAATCGGCCGACATCCATGAACTGACACTGGCCATTCAGACCGTGCTGAGAGGAGAACAATACCTCTGCAAGCGATTCCGGACAATCCTGAACCGCTTGCACGCGGACGAACAAGTGAAGGAACCACTCACACTGAGAGAGATGGAAGTGTTGCAGGCCATTGCCAAAGGATACAACACCCGGGAAATCGCCGAACTGCTTCACGTGTCGGGCAACACCATCGAATCGCACCGGAAAAGTCTCATGAGCAAACTGGAAGCCCGAAACGCCGTCGACCTCGTACTGAAAGCCATCCACCTGGGCATCATTCCCTTGGACAATAAATAACGTACCACAAAAAAAATCAGCCGCCAAGAAGGACACCTGTCCATTTTTCGTTATATTTGGAGCGAAAGAAATCTTTGTATCACCTTAAAACAAACCAACTATGAGTCTGGAAAGAACCTTAGTCATCCTGAAGCCCAGTGCCGTACAGCGCGGGCTTATCGGAGAAATCACCCACCGGTTTGAACGTAAAGGCCTGCGGCTGGCCGGCATGAAAATGATGCAGCTCACGGAAGACCTGCTCAACGAACATTACGCTCACCTGGCCGGGAAACCTTTCTTCCCCCGCGTGAAAGCCTCCATGATGGCATGCCCCGTCATCGTATGCTGCTATGAGGGAGTCGACGCCATCCAAGTGGTACGTTCCATGACGGGAGCCACCAACGGACGGGTAGCCGTACCGGGTACCATCCGGGGAGATTACTGTGTCAGTTCGCAGGAAAACATCGTCCACACCTCCGATTCGCCCAAAACGGCTGCCGAAGAAATTGCGCGCTTCTTCAAGTCCGAGGAACTGTTCGACTACGAAAAAGCCCTCGTCGATTTCATCTATTACCCGGAAGAGTACAAACTCACCTGACAAAAAAGGTACGTGACAGATCGGACTCTGCCACGTACCTTTTCATTCTACCGTCTTCCCATTGACCACCACGTTCTGCAGCTTCAGCCCATGGACGTAATCTTTGTGAATCTCACCTGATTTCCGGGCCGTAATGCGCAAATCCTCAAAGGTAAAATCAGAGAGCTTATACTGGCTTTCATCTTTCTTCACCGCAAAAAGCACCTCACATTCCATCTGGATTCGCCGCAAAGTGACATGACTGGAATAAGAATAAGGTATATCCTTGCGGCCTTTCAAGTCAAAAAACTGTGTCCAGGGCTGGGCAAACAGGAAATTCCCCACGGACCCAGTGATATCTTCCATCGTGATATACTCATAATTCTGGGGGGTGTCCGGACGCATCTTGAGCCAAAGCAGACGCTGGGCATGATCCACCCGGCAACGACGCACCAGCACATTCCGGTTGTGTACCGATTCACTGCCGCATGTCAAGGCACTATGGCAGAATCCCCATACACAATCCTCTATCAAGATATTCATATTGCTTCCGTTGTGTACCTTGTCCTGGTCGGCCCAGGGACCTTTTCCTCCTTTCAAGGCAATGGCATCGTCATTCACCGACAGGTAACAACCCTTCACCAGCACATTCTTACATACATCAATGTCGATGGCATCGCTGCTCGGCGCCTTCACCGGCGAACGAGGAGCAAATATGGAAAGGTTCAAAAGCTTTACATTCTCGCAACGATACAAATGCGTCGTCCAGAAAGGGGAATTCTCCAGCCGCACGCCGGCAAGCTGCACATCCTTTGAATCGGCAATATACACCAGACGGGGGCGCAGTTCCTCCAGATTGGTACACTGGGGATTCACCTCCCTGCGCAACCAGAATGACTTCCAGAAACGAAGCCCGTTTCCGTTTATCCTCCCCTCTCCCGAAAGCGTAAAGCCATCTACTCCGATGGCATTGACCAACGCCGCAAAATACTTCAGGTTCTGCCCTTCCAGACGCGTATCTATCACGGCAAAATGGCTGATGTCATCACTTCCTTTCAGGGTAGCCCCCTTTTCCAGGTAAAGATGCGTATTCGGTTTGAAAAACAGAGAGCCCGACAAGAATGTACCCTCTGGGATATAGACTACCCCTCCTCCTTCCTCAGCAGCCTTGTCAATCACCTGCTGGATAGCCTCTGTCTGCAACAGCGTACTGTCATTTTTCACCCCATAGTCCGTAACGCAGTATTTCCGCCCGAGTGTTCCTACAGAAACCACCCGACTCTCTTTGAACCAGTCGGAGATAGGCGTACCATCAGGAAAGACCTCATACGGAAACGCACTCACGCTTATCCAGGACAAGCACAACACAAGCCACCATTTTTTACAATATCCCTCCATCTTCTGAACGATTAAAAGTGTTTAATATGTTGAATGACAAAATAAAAGATTTTTTACCTGAAAGGAAATAGAAAATCATACAATAGCATGGCCTATTGTACAGGAATCCCCCTCAGGAGAAGAAAAAAGCAAGAATTTGAATAATAATTAATGCATTTGCATGATTTTCCATGTACAAATATTTTTCCATCTCTTATCTTTGCTCACATAATTTTTAACTCTTTTACCACTACCTTATGAGAAAGACACTTATTATTTTTTCGCTCATAATACATTGCGGAATTGCTACACTAACCGCACAAAATCTCCCCACCCAGAAGGAGACCCTTCATGCGCTGACAAAAGTAAACGAATACTTCATGAACAAATACGAGGACTATCGCAGCCCCAGTTTTGTGCGCCAGGTCTCCCGTCCAAGCAACATCTGGACAAGAGGTGTTTATTACGAAGGTCTGATGGCCCTCTATGACATTTATCCCCGCGAAGAATATTATGATTATGCCTACCATTGGGCCGAGTTCCATTGCTGGGGCATGAGAAACGGAAACACCACACGCAATGCCGATGACTATTGCTGCGGACAGACCTACATTGATTTATATAATCTTTGCCCGAAACCGGAAAAACTGAGAAATGTCAGGGCCAACATGAACATGCTCGTCAACACACCGCAAGTGAATGACTGGACATGGGTAGACGCCATCCAGATGGGCATGCCTGTTCTGGCCAAGATGGGACAACTGACGGGTGAGCAGAAATACTTCGACAAGATGTGGGCAATGTATGAATATTCACGCAACCAGCTTGGCGGAAAAGGATTGTTCAACCTTCAGGATGGTCTTTGGTGGAGAGATACCGATTTTCTTCCACCCTATAAGGAACCCAATGGAGAGGACTGCTACTGGAGCAGAGGCAACGGATGGGCCTACGCCGCTCTGGTACGTGTGTTGGAAGAAATCCCTGCCGACGAGACACACCGGCAAGATTACATTGACGACTTCCTTCGCATGAGCAAAGCCCTGAAAGCCTGCCAGCGTGAAGACGGATTCTGGAACGTCAGCCTGCACGACGCCACCCACTATGGCGGAAAAGAAACGACAGGCACTTCCCTGTTCGTCTATGGAATGGCATGGGGCGTACGCAACGGATTACTGGACCATGAGGAATACCTGCCAGTTTTACTTAAAGGCTGGAATGCCATCGTAAAAGAAGCCGTACATCCCGACGGATTCTTGGGATATGTGCAAGGCACCGGAAAAGAACCCAAAGACGGTCAGCCTGTCACCTACGACAGCGTACCCGATTTTGAAGACTACGGTGTGGGATGTTTTCTGTTGGCCGGAACCGAAGTCTATAAGCTACAAAAATGACTATAAATAGGTAGAGAGTTTAATATCTTTCCGTAAAAAGAAATGGGTGTGCGTTGGTTCGCACACCCTTATTTTTTATTTGCTCAAGGCACGGGAACGCTCTCCCAGATAGCCTCCATGATGACGCTTGCTGTACTCCTCGATGGTAAAGCCTGTCTTGCGCATCGTTTCCACCACCAGGATATCCCCTATCACCGTCATGACCGTAGTCGAAGTGGTAGGCGTCATCCCCAGCAGACACACCTCGTCGGGGTGCCCTGTAGCCAAACAGATATCGGCCGCCTCAGCCAGCGGACTGTCCGGATTTCCCGTGATGACGATTTTCTTCAGCGTAGGATCCAGCCGCGCCGCCAAATCCGTGAGTTCCACAATTTCGCGGGTCTTTCCTGAATTGGAAATCAGCAGCAGCAAGTCATTTTTCTGCAAGATTCCCAGGTCGCCGTGTTGCGCCTCACTCGGATGCAGGAACACAGCCGGTATGCCGGTAGAGCAAAACGTAGTAGCTATGTTCATGGCAATCTGTCCCGCTTTTCCCATTCCACTTGTCACCAGCTTTCCTCCCTTCTCATGCACCTGTTCCACAATCAGCTGCACCGCCTTCTCGTAGCCGTCGGTCACAGGGATATTCAATACAGCCTGAGCCTCACGCTGTAACAATTCTTTAATTGATGAGTTCATATAGAGTATGATTAAATAATGATTTTATTCCAACAAACGAGTCAGCTCATCGAATGTATTCGCTACCTCGAAATAATTCTTTAAGGGGTGATGGGCAAAATGCTGTGCCTCCAGCCGCTCCATAAAGTGCAAGATGTCATTCCAGAAACCATCGATATTGTAAAAAATCACCCGCTTGTCATGATAGCCGATGCTGCACGAAGCCATCACATGAAACACCTCGTCCAATGTACCAATTCCTCCGGGCAAAGCCACCATCACTTCCGCTTCCTGCACCATGATGTCTTTCCGGTCGCTCAGGTTCACAGAATGGAACGTCACGTCGAGCAAGTCGCTCACCCTTCCATGTTCCTCCAGCTTGGTGGGCACCACTCCCATAATCATGGCACCGTTCTCCTTCGCACTTTTCGCCAGGACTTCCATCAGTCCGGTATTGGAGCCACCGTAAATCAACCATTTACGATGCTGTCCCATCCATGTACCCAATTCCTTCGCCTTCTCCATAAACACGGGCGCAATGGCATCTGAGGCCGAACAAAAGACCGCAATTTTATTCATATATTAGTTTTAAATATCCTTTGGTGCAAATATCTGCATTTTTTAAAGAAAGGCAATAAGTATTTATTGTAAATTTGCGGCAGAAATAGAAATTATACCACTTGATATATGGCATATTCAACATTTACCCTTCCAAGCGGACTGCGGATTATCCACACTACCAGCCCCACCAACGTGGCGTATTGTGGTTTTGCCATAGACACCGGCACCCGCGACGAGCTTCCGCAAGAGCAAGGGATGGCCCATTTCGTGGAACACCTGATTTTCAAAGGGACGCGGAAACGAAAGGCCTGGCATATTCTGAACCGTATGGAAAATGTGGGAGGCGACTTGAATGCGTTTACAAACAAGGAAGAAACCGTCATCTACAGTTCCTTTCTGAAAGAGCATTTCGACCGGGCAGCAGAATTGCTGGCCGACATCGTATTCCACAGCGTATTCCCTTCGAGTGAGATAGAGAAAGAGGTGGAAGTCATCATCGATGAGATACAAAGCTACGAAGACAGTCCGGCAGAACTCATCTTTGACGATTTCGAAGAACTGATCTTTCCCGACCATCCGTTGGGACGGAACATTTTGGGCAACCCTGAACTGCTCCGGCAGTTCACCAGCGAAGACGCACAGCATTTTGTACACAAGCATTACCAGCCTCAGAATATGGTATTCTTTGTACTGGGTGATATTCCTTTCTCCAAGGTCGTCCGCACGCTGGAGAAAGTCACGGCAGACGTTCCTCCCTTCAACGGAGAAAAACAGCCGCGCACCCAGCCGGCCGCCTACCAGCCCCGGCAACTGACACTCCACAAGGACACCCATCAGGCACATGTCATGATAGGAGGAAGAGGCTACCATGCCTACGACGAACGACGCACAGGACTCTACCTGCTGAACAACATTTTGGGAGGTCCTGGCATGAACAGCCGGCTCAACGTTTCCTTGCGTGAGAAGAAAGGCCTGGTCTACAATGTGGAATCGAACCTCACCTCCTACACGGACACCGGAACGTTCTGCATCTACTTCGGCTGTGACCCTCATGATACCACGCATTGCATCTCGCTGGTGCATAAGGAACTCAAGAAGATTCGAGACAAGGCGCTGACGAGCCTACAGCTCCATGCAGCCCAAAAACAAATCATCGGACAGATAGGAGTGGCTGCCGACAACTTTGAGAACAATGCCCTCAACATGGGAAAATGCTTCCTTCATTATCAGACTTACGAAGAAAAAGAGGAGGTATTCAAGCGGATTGAAGATCTCACCGCCTCCCAGTTGCTCGACATTGCCAACGAAGTGCTGGCCGAAAACTATCTTTCCACATTAATCTATCAGTAAATTAAAGACCGAATAGTATGTTTTTTAAACCATTTAGTAATAGTATACGGACGAATATTCACAAAGTGCATATTTTGTCTTTCCATAAATTTCCAAAACTTATTATTTTCGGGGAAAAATAGAAACTATGAAAAAGAATGAAGTAATCAAAGACAGGCTGGCAGAATGGATTGAACAAAAGGGATTTATGAATGCCCGGATTACCATCATACAGCTAAGTAAAATTATTGGAGTGAACAGAACTTATCTGTCCAACCATATTAATACCAATTATGGAATGAACTTTAACTTATGGCTCAATGGCCTGCGTATAGAAGAAGCCAAGAAACTCATCAAAGAGTTTCCTGAACGTAACCTGTCAGAAATAGCCCAACAAATAGGCTTTACTGACTTGGCACACTTCAGCAAGCAGTTCAAACTCAGGGTCGGAGAATCTCCTTCCAAATGGAAAAAAGAAATGCAATAGTTTTATATCCCGACAAGGAAATACATAAAACCGCATTTTTCGATTCTTCAAACAGGAAAACTACATGACAAGTCTTTCCGCCTCGCCACATGTTATTTTTTTAACTGAATAGTTGCAAAAATTAACCATATAATTATTCAGTCCTTACCAATAGTGCAAACTGGCAAGAAACTCAATTTTAAGATTTCTTGTCAGTTTGCTATTTTTATTTCGGCGGAAAGATAAACAAAGCCTTTGTCAAAATTATCTACATTATCTGAATTTGTAAAAACAAGAATTTCACAATTTAAACAAAGGCTTAATTGACAATTCGCTATTACAAACGAAAAAATCAATAAAGTCATGGAGAAACTTTTTTTTACTATGGAAACATTCTCCGGCATCAGCAGCCTGTTGCTGGCTCTTTTTCTCCATTTTTCCGATGTACCGAAAGGAGAAATGAGCAATCGCAGCAAACGAAGCCGGATTTACGTTGAAGCAGCCTACGTACTGGTAGGACTTACCTCATTGGGAATTGTATGCTCCACCGAGAATTATCACGAAACATTGAAAGCCTTCTTCATCCAGAGCCTGGCACCTATCCAGACCCTTCTGTTCTTATGGGCCCTGACTTTTCCGATATATATAGGAGACAAACTGAAAGGCTTCTTACAGAAACAGCTAATCTATACACTTCTGCTGGGTGCCGCCAATCTGATCTATTATTTCGGAATGGACGGACAGACAGGTACTCTTGCCTACTATCTGCTCATGGCATGTTATGTCTGCCTGCTGGTACTCTACATACGTGTGTACCTACGCATCTCCCAACGCTGGGCACAGGCACATCCCGAACGCATACCTTATCTTAAAAAGCGAGTATATCCTCTTCTCATCGGGTTATGTGCCATATTCATGCTTTCTGTCGCAGTGAATATTTATCCTCACTTTATCAGTCAACTGATATTTACAGGATTTTATACCATTTTCTATATCATATTTGCCCTGCAATATCATAACTATGGCATTCTTATAGCCAATCACCCGCTCAAAGGAAATGAACTGGCAGAAGAACAAGGTACTTCCCAAGAAACTCCGGCCATCTCTCCCCATAATCCTCACCAGAAAGCCTATAAATGGAATTATGAAAAAATAGAAGAGAAATTGAACGAATGGGTGTCCGAGAAAAACTATCTTCACCCCAGCCTTACCATCCAGGATATGAGCAAGAAGATAGGTATCAACCGCACCTATTTGTCTAACTTCATCAACGAAACTTATCAGACAAATTTCAATGGATGGCTCAACGGATTACGGATTGAAGAAGCGAAACGCCGGATGCGCAACAATCCGGACATCAGTCTGGCTGAAGTGGCCGAGCAGGTAGGTTTTGCAGACCTTGCCCACTTCAGCAAGCAGTTTAAGATAAAGGAAGGATGTTCTCCCTCTACGTGGAAAAAAAATCTCCACGAAACTCTCTAATCCCCAAAGAGCCATACCCTAAGTTACAAATCTTTTGCCAGTTTCCATATTTCCCTTGGCCGAGCCGTATGTTTCTGCCAAGGGAGACCTACGTATCTCCCGTGTAAAACCTATGTTTCCTATGAGGGATACATAAAATAATTCTTTCCATTTTCTCTATTACATCTTTATGATGTCACATCATATACCCAATCTTACTCACCTCATCCAACGGTTGCTAATAAAGACCTCCTTAAGAAATTGAAAGAAACGACCGATAAATCTTTCCCGACGAATCTTTACACAAAAGATTTACGACCTAACGGGAAACTGGCAAGAAATTTGTTGAATCCTCAAAAAGCCACACATACCTATACAACGGCAACTTCCAGTTCTCCAGAATTCCGTAGTAGGACAGTACATCTTCCACGCCTACAAGAACAAGCTGAGCAAGGAACAGCAAGACGAGTGCAGCAAACTGATGCAATAATACAAATAGAAGAAACACCCTGTCGGCAGAACGAAATAAATTCACTATCTTTGCGCCATTGAACGGATTATCATAAAACTACATACACGCATGAAAATAGAAGATAAACTGACGGCGTCCGTAATCAACGGCGTGAAGGAGTTGTACGGGCAGGAAGTTCCCGCCAAGATGGTACAGCTGCAGAAGACCAAGAAAGAGTTTGAAGGCCACCTCACACTGGTTGTCTTCCCTTTCCTGAAAATGTCCAAGAAAGGTCCGGAACAGACCGCACAGGAAATTGGAGAGTACCTGAAGCAGCATGAGCCTGCCATTGCCAGCTACAACGTAATCAAGGGATTCCTGAACCTGACCATCGCTTCAAGCGTATGGATTGACTTGCTGAACCGCATCCAGGCGGACAGTCAATGGGGTATCCAGAAAGCTGCCGACAATGCGCCGCTGGTGATGATTGAATATTCTTCTCCGAACACCAACAAGCCGCTCCACTTGGGGCATGTGCGTAACAACCTGCTGGGTAATGCGCTGGCCAACATCATGGCGGCCAACGGCAACAAGGTGGTGAAAACCAACATCGTCAACGACCGCGGTATCCACATCTGCAAGTCCATGCTGGCGTGGCTGAAATATGGCAACGGCGAGACACCGGAATCGTCTGGAAAGAAGGGTGACCACCTGATTGGCGATTACTACGTGGCGTTCGACAAGCACTACAAGGCAGAAGTGAAGGAACTGATGGCGAAGTACGAAGCGGAAGGCATGAACGAGGAAGAAGCCAAAGCCAAGGCGGAAGCCAACTCTCCGCTGATGCTGGAAGCCCGCGAAATGCTCCGCAAATGGGAAGCCAACGACCCTGAAGTACGCGCGCTCTGGAAGAAGATGAACGACTGGGTATATGCCGGCTTCGACGAGACGTACAAGATGATGGGCGTCAGCTTCGACAAGATATATTACGAATCACAGACTTACCTGGAAGGAAAGGCCAAGGTATTGGAAGGACTGGAAAAAGGACTCTTCTACCGCAAGGAAGACGGTTCTGTATGGGCTGACCTGACTCCGGAAGGACTGGACCAGAAGCTGCTGCTCCGTGCAGACGGTACTTCAGTCTACATGACACAGGACATTGGTACGGCTAAGCTGCGCTTCCAGGATTATCCCATCAACAAGATGATTTATGTGGTGGGTAACGAACAGAACTATCACTTCCAGGTGTTGTCTATCCTGCTCGACAAGCTGGGCTTCGAATGGGGCAAGGACCTGGTACACTTCTCCTACGGTATGGTGGAACTGCCGGAAGGTAAGATGAAAAGCCGCGAAGGTACCGTAGTCGATGCGGACGACCTGATGGAAGCCATGATTGAAACGGCCAAGGAAACCAGCAGCGAACTGGGCAAGCTGGACGGACTGACAAAGGAAGAGGCCGACGACATCGCCCGTATCGTGGGACTGGGTGCCTTGAAGTATTTCATCCTGAAAGTGGATGCCCGCAAGAACATGACGTTCAACCCGAAGGAATCCATCGACTTCAACGGAAATACGGGACCGTTCATCCAGTACACTTACGCACGTATCCAGTCTATCCTCCGCAAGGCCGCAGAAGCTGGTATCCAAATCCCGGCTGTAATTCCGGAAGGCATCGAACTGAGTACGAAGGAAGAAGCACTGATCCAGATGCTGGCCGACTTCCCCAACGTGGTAAAACAGGCAGGTACGGACTACAACCCGTCTATCTTGGCCAACTATGCCTACGACCTGGTAAAGGAATACAATCAGTTCTATCACGATTTCAGCATTCTGCGTGAAGAAAACGAGGCTGTGAAGATTTTCCGTCTGGCATTGAGTCAGAACGTAGGAAAGATTGTCAAGCTGGCCATGGGCTTGCTGGGCATCGAAGTACCTGAACGCATGTAATTCATTTGAAAATAGCGGGTGGCGAGGGAGCCACCCGACTTTTTTTTAACCTCCTAATCTTTTTATGGCGAAAAAAAAATTCTATGTGGTGTGGAAGGGTGTGAATCCGGGGGTGTATGCTTCCTGGACTGACTGCCAACTGCAAATCCAAGGATACAAAGGAGCCATCTATAAATCATTCGACACAGAAGAAGAAGCTGCACAGGCTTTTGCCACTCCGGCCCATGTGTATCTGCAACGCCACCGGAATTCGGCTTCCAAAGAACCTTCCGCCAAACAGCTCCCGGAAAATTTCGACCTGAACTGCCTGGCTGTGGACGCGGCCTGCAGTGGAAATCCCGGCCCCATGGAATACCGCGGGGTGTACCTGCTCACCGGACAGGAGATTTTCCATTTCGGACCGGTGTATGGCACCAACAACATCGGAGAGTTTCTGGCCATCGTACACGGGCTGGCACTTCTCAAACAGAAGCAGTTGGACATGCCGCTCTATTCCGACAGCCGCAACGCCCTCCTGTGGGTGAAACAGAAGAAATGTAAAACCAAACTGGAACGCAATGCCCGAACCGAGACCTTGTTCCAGCTGATTGAACGGGCGGAGAAATGGCTGAAGGAAAACACCTACACCACTCCCCTGCGCAAATGGGAAACAGAATCATGGGGGGAAGTCCCCGCCGATTTCGGACGTAAATAATCAGACCTAGACAGATGAAAAAGAGACTTGCTTACCTGGGATGTATTTTTGCCGCTATTTTAGGCTATTTCCTGCTTCAGAAACCAGTGTTCATGCTCTACAATGGAGCTTGTGAGAAAGGAGTATCTTTCGTGGACTACCTGAAAGTGCTGTATCACGGATTTACCCTCGACGCAGCCACCACGGGTTATCTCACCGCCCTCCCCTGGCTGATTATCCTGGTGAGTATCTGGTTCCGCCGTTTCCCGCTGCGAAAGCTCCTCGTGGGCTACTATGCGCTGATTGCGCTGGCCACTACCCTCGTCTTCATCGGCGACATGGCCCTGTATCCGTTCTGGGGATTCAAACTCGATGCCTCCATCTTCCTCTACCTGGACTCTCCGAAGAATGCCATGGCCAGCGTGTCGGTCGGTTTCATCCTGATACGGGTGCTATGTATCCTGATATTGTCGGCCCTGCTCACGTGGGGACTGTATAAAATGACACCAGCCCAACTTCCCCAAGTACCGCAGGTCCGCAAACGGCTTACGGGCAGTCTGGTCACGATTCTGCTGGGGGGTATCCTCTTCATCATCATCCGAGGCGGTGTCACCGAATCGACCAGCAACGTGGGACAGGCGTATTTCTGCGACAACGAGTTTCTGAACCACTCGGCGGTCAATCCGGATTTCAGCCTGCTGTCGTCCATCAGCAAGACGACCGATTTCGCCCAGCAGTTCAATTTCTTTGACGAGGAAAAACGGGCCAGCCTGTTCGACGGGTTGTATGCCGACACCGGAGAAAACACGGTATCCCTACTGAACACGCGGCGCCCCAACGTACTGATTGTCCTGATGGAGAGCTTCGGAGGGGTATTTGTGGAGTCGTTGGGAGGTCTTCCGGATGTCAGCCCCAATCTGGAACGGCTGAGCAAGGAGGGCGTCTTTTTCACGAACTGTTACGCCAACAGTTTCCGTACCGACCGGGGCACGGTCTGCACCTTCAGTGGCTACCAGAGTTTCCCTACCGTGTCGGTCATGAAATCACCGGCCAAGAGCCGTACGCTGCCTTCCATCGCCGGGAAACTGCGGGAGCAAGGTTATGCCACCGACTTCCTGTACGGAGGTGACATCAATTTTACCAACATGAAGAGCTACCTGTTAGGCAGTGGTTACCAGCATCTCACGGCCGACGTGGATTTCAGCCTGGAAGAACGCCAGAATCCGTGGGGAGTGAACGATGACATCACTTTTGAATATCTCTACCAACAGATAAAGGCACGTACAGGCAACCAGCCTTGGCATACGGCCTTCCTGACCCTCAGCAGCCACGAACCTTTTGAGGTGCCTTATCATCGCCTGAACGAGAAGATTCCCAATGCCTTCGCCTTTACAGACGATTGTCTGGGGAAATTCATCGACAAGCTCAAGGCACTTCCGCAATGGAAGAACCTGCTCATTGTCTGTCTGCCGGACCATGGTTTCTATTACCCGGAAGAGGGGCTGGTGCACGACCCGCGCATCCATCACATCCCGATGCTCTGGCTGGGCGGTGCCGTAAAGCAACCCATGGTCATCGACAAGCTGATGAACCAAAGCGACATGGCCGCTACCCTGCTGGCACAGCTGGGACTCAACCACAAAGAATTCAATTTCAGCCGTAACGTGCTGGGCAAGGATTACAAATATCCCTTTGCCTACTACACCTACAACAACGGCTTTGCCTTCTGCGACAGTACCGGCGTCACCCTGATAGACAACAACTCCGGCAAGGCATTAATAGAATCCCCAGCTCCGAACGCACGACGCACAGAACTGGGGAAAGCGATTCTACAATCTTCTTACGACGATTTGGGAGCGCGATAACACATTACTCCACAAACATCACTTTCGATGCATCACGAGGCTTGGCAGCCGGCGATTCATCCGGATATCCGAAGGCAATGCAATACAACAGGTCATAACCTTCGGGGATATTCAGGCGTTTCAGGTATTCTGCAGCTCCGGGGTCGGTCTTCATGAAACGTATGGGGCCACCCAGGCAACAGGAACCGATGCCCATGGACCAAGCGGAAAGAATCATGTTCTCACCCAACAGTCCACAATCCACCTGTGAGAAATCGTAGGCAGTGTCGTTGGCAATAAACACCACCGTCGGTGCATTACGGAACATATTCCGGAAGTTCGGGTCTTCGGCCGCTTTCGGGTTGGCTTTCTTATACACCTCCGTGAGGCCATTGATGAATTCCGGATTGTCTACTACCCGGATTGCCCACGATTGTTTGTTCTGCCCGTTGGGTGCATTAATACCACAGTCCAGAATCACCTGCATCGTATCCCGGTTCACGGGCTGCGGCAGATACTTCCGCACGCTGCGACGCGCCATAATGGTCTCGATGACCTGATTTGTACTGTCAGCCTCGTTCCCGGCAGCCGGCTGTGCTTGCTTAGCCTGACCGCCACAGCTGGAAAGACAGAGCAAGCCTGCTCCCAACATTGAATAAATCATCTTTTTCATACGCTTTATCTTTGATTAGCTCAATCTCAATCCTCAATTGCTTTCGCTTTCTTCCCCACACCAGCTGTCAGAACAGCCGTTCTTTCTCTTCTCCCGGCAACAAACAGACCTCTATCCCTGCCCGCCATCCGACCAAATATAACAAAAAAAGCGGTTCCCCGAAGGAAACCGCTTTCATATTTAAGAATTTGTAAGTCAGAATTACAATTTCGGACCAGCAGCAACCAAAGCTTTACCAGCTTCGTTACCAGTGAACTTAGCGAAGTTCTTGATGAAGCGAGCAGCCAAGTCTTTAGCTTTTTCTTCCCACTTGCAAGCGCAGTCGTAAGTGTCACGCGGATCCAAGATCTTCGGATCAACACCCGGCAATTCAGTCGGAACAACGAAGTCGAAGTAAGGAATAGTCTTAGTCGGAGCTTTTTCGATAGAACCATCCAGGATAGCGTCGATGATACCACGAGTATCACGGATAGAAATACGTTTGCCAGTTCCGTTCCAACCAGTGTTAACCAAGTATGCTTTTGCACCAGTCATCTTCATCTTCTTAACCAGTTCTTCTGCATATTTAGTCGGGTGCAATGACAAGAAAGCAGCACCGAAGCAAGCAGAGAATGTCGGAGTCGGTTCAGTGATACCACGTTCTGTACCAGCCAACTTAGCAGTAAATCCTGACAGGAAGTAGTACTGAGCCTGTTCTTCGTTCAGGATAGATACTGGAGGCAATACACCGAATGCATCAGCTGACAAGAAGATAACCTGTTTTGCGTGAGGACCTTTAGAAACCGGCTTAACGATGTTGTTGATGTGGTAGATAGGATAAGAAACACGAGTGTTTTCAGTTACGCTCTTGTCAGCGAAGTCGATCTTACCGTTAGCATCTACAGTTACGTTTTCCAGCAAAGCGTCACGTTTGATAGCGTTGTAGATATCCGGTTCAGATTCCTTATCCAAGTTGATAACCTTAGCGTAGCAACCACCTTCGTAGTTGAATACACCTTCGTTATCCCATCCGTG
>URWA01000042.1 GCA_900551445.1 uncultured Bacteroides sp.
ATAATGGGGCGTATCAGAAGTTTTAGCTGTTTTTTTACTACGCTTTATTTTTCCCTCTTTTATTAAACGTTCTTTCTCTGCTTTAATGCGTTCAAGTAATACGGATGCAGGTTCGTCATTCGGATCTTGAGGAACAAGTTTACCACGAATGGCGAGGTCTAGTATTTTTTGACGTAATTTCTTTGTATCCATTTGGGCTAGTCTTTGTTTAAGAATAGATTGCAAAACTCATTCAATTGCTGCTGCATGCGTTCTTGTGGAATGAGAATACGTTTGTATTCAGCAATCATGGTAGGACTCATGCTTCTGCTCATGGCATATTCTACTACTACCCGGTCTGCTTCTGGGCAGAGAATAATACCGATAGACGGATTCTCGTTAGAACGTTTTACATCTCGGTCGAGTGCTTCCAAATAAAATTCCAACTGTCCAAGATCGCGAGGATGAAACTTTGTTTTTTTTAATTCTACAGCGACCAATGCCTGTAAGCCGCGATGAAAAAAAAGTAAATCAGCCTTGAATGTAGATGCACCAATATTAAGGCGATATTCTTGATCCATGAATAGAAAGTCTTTTCCCAGTTCAAGGATAAACTGTTTCATGTGTTCTATTAGGCCGTTCCTTAGTTTTGTTTCGCTATGCTTTTTCGGCAGATTGAGAAAATCTACGAATAGGGTGTCTTTGAACATGACTGGCGCATTAGGATATCTTTCCAGTAATCCTTTTGACATATTGTCCTTGCTTCCTAATAATCCTGCATAAGTCTGGTTAGAAATGCAACGTTGGAGCTCTCGTTTTACTAAATGCTCTTTATTGGCATAGAGTATGTAAAACAACCGTTCTTCGTCGCTTTTACATCGGCATAAAATTTCTATGTGATTAGTCAAGGTCGTTAACTCCAATATCTTAGGCATTTGTCCAACTGTTGTCTGGACAAATTGTGCAGTTTTTGGCTGCACAATTACAGGTACTTTCTGTTTATGGTAGCTCGCTTCAATTTGTGCAGTTTTTGGCTGCACAAATTCAGTATTCAAATATTGTCTTGTTGTTGCTATGAACGTTTCTGATGAATACTCATCATAAAACATTACCATATTGTATATGCTTCTTTTGCTATATCCTTTGATGTCGGGATATTGCGAACGTATGTATTCGGACAATTGAGAAACAACCTTACTTCCCCATTCTTCGCTCTTCAGTTTAGCAGATACATATCCACCTACATGCCATGCTGTGAGTAGCAGCTCTTCATTGACGGCTCTTGAAGCATTACTTTTATGTTGGAGAATAATATCTATGATTTCTCCGAATTGTTGTTCTATTGATTTTGCGATGTCATTATTCTTCATACGCTTAATCTTCATTTATGTTTGCAAGCAGCTTCTCAAGTTCTGCAACTGCTGAGCTAATAGTTTTACTTTTCTCTTTTATGTCAGCCATCAATTCGGCCAAGGAGCGGTCATCAGACTCTCCTCCTTGTTTTATCCAGGTTATATCAAGGCTTGTCTTGTCACGAGTGAGAATATCATCTACCGGATATTTACGCCAACGCCCTTGAGGATTATTGTCTGCATCATATGTCTCTTTGCGTCCTTCTAAATTTCCTGCATTATAGCATGTGACAAAATCATCCAAATGATGTCTCTCTAATTTATTAGTAGCAAGCGTATGTTTGATGTCAGTACGATAATCATAGAACCAAATCTCTTTTGTCGGTTGACCTTTGGAAAAGAACAATACATTTGCTTTTACGCCTTGTGCATAGAAAATACCTGTAGGCAAACGAAGTATCGTGTGTAAGTTGAAGTCTGAGAGTAACTTCTTGCGAATTGTTTCTCCCGCACCACCTTCAAAAAGGACATTGTCTGGTAATACTACAGCTGCGCGACCTCCGGTTTTGAGCATCAGCATCATGTGTTGAAGAAAGTTCAACTGATTGTTCTTCGTTTCTACATAGAAATCTGGACGGTTAATAGCCACAGAACCTGCTGGACGAGTACCGAAAGGAGGATTGGCAAGTATTACATCTACAAGGGAGGATGGCTCTTTCTCCAAAGAATCCTCGCAAACAATCGGACTCCGGTCTGTTCCCACACCATGCAAATATAGGTTCATGGAAGCAAGCGTTACGACCAATGGTGTGTTATCTACGCCATGCAGTGCCTTGTTGCGCAAGAAATCACGTTTTTCCTTACTGGCAGACTGTTCTTTCATGTAATCATATGCAGTCAAGAGAAAACCTCCGGTGCCGCAGGCCGGGTCACAAACCGTTTCTCCAATTTGTGGGGCTATGCAATCTACCATTGCTTTGATGAGCGGGCGTGGAGTAAAGTACTGACCAGCACCACTTTTCTTGTCCTGTCCATTCTTCTCAAGGATGCTTTCGTAGATAGCACCTTTCACGTCTCCATCCATGATCAGCCATTGTTCCTCATCAATCATGGTAATGACTTTTTTTAAATAAACAGGCTTGTCAATCTTGTTTTGCGCTTTTGTATAAATTGTGCCGATAAGGTTTTCCTGTTCACTCAGCAGTTTCAGAGTATCCTCGTATTGCTTTACTAAATCAAGACCGTCAAGAGATATTAGATCACTCCATTGATAACCAGATGGTATTGCAGATTCTTCTCCAAATATTTCTACATTCTCTGCGTCCATCTTCAAGAATAAAAGATAGGTGAGCTGTGTGATATAATCAGTAAAACCGATACCTTGTCCGGCAAGAGTTGTTGCCAGATTCCAAACTTTTTTGGTGAGCGATTGCTCCGTTGTATTATTTGTTGCCATAAATTTATGCTGCTTTTCTTAAAACCACAAATGTGTATAGAGACTGTAAAGCTTCGTTAGCTTTCTGCATATTGCCAAAGGCACGAATCATTTGTGCTGCCTGAGTTGCATCATCTTCACGAATCTCTTTGATCGTACAAGCTCCGTTGGAAGCAATATAATCTACAATACGACTGATAACTTCACGTTGTTTATCTGTTATTTCGCGCTGATTTTGTCCTAACCATAGATTAAAATACTGTTTAGAGGTAGAAACTACACTATCTAATCGTTCTATTTGGTGTAAAGCAAAACGTACAAGCTGTATGATATTAGTTAAAGCATCACTCTCTTCTTTCGTAGAAGAACGTCGAACGCTATTAGGATTCAGAATGGCATATGAATTCCACAATTGTTTGGACGTAAAATGATTGTTGGCCATCTTGAGTTTGTTTTCCAAATCTTTTAGCATTGAATAGGTAATTGGCTCGCCTTCATTATTATAAATTATACGTAGAGCCTCTATTTCATCACTATGTTCTTTACAGAAATCTTCAAAGGCTTCAGTTGTACTTTTGGCTTCTTCTATTGAAAAACCTTTAGATATAAGTGTGTCCTCACCAGGCATCAGTGTGTTGACAAACCCGGCAGCAAGAATGAGCAGATACCTGCGCGCATCTGCGTGATTTGCAAGCGGCGCGACTAAACCTTTTCGCTCATTATTAGGATCTGTTGTACTTATGAATGGCGGCAGGGTATTGTTTTCCAATGCTTCGTAAATCCTTGAGGCAAGTTCCTTCATGTCATCATTCGCCAAACGTACGAATTCATTCCGCTGTGAATTATCTGCTTTGTTGTATATTCTGGAAAGTGTTGCCGCAAGACGTTTCAGATGCTCATCAGGAAGGTAACCATGAGTAATCTGTTCCAACAGCTCTTTAAGAGTAATAATCTTTGTAGTCGGCTCATCGGTTATCGTAGGTATTGTTTTCTCGTGTTCAGTAACACCTACGGCATCAACTAAATAGAAACAATCTTTACTGAACGCATTTGGAGTGACATTTCGTAACTGCTCATCTCCAATTGTGCGTACACCACGTCCTTTCATCTGTATATAAAGCGGTAAAGATTCTACATCACGCATGAAAATCAATACTTCAAGAGGCTTAACATCTGTACCTGTTGCTACTAATGTGCAAGTTACGGCAATTCTGAAATCCTTATCATTTCGGAACTGACGTATCAATTCATTACTATCCCCTGCAGAATAAGTTATTTTTTGCACAAAACGGTCATCTGTACGTCCAAATACTTCTTTAGCTATCTGTACGATATTGCTGGCATGAGTCTCATTTAGAGCAAAGATTAAAGTCTTTGGCAGATAGTCAAAATTGGCATCACGCTGTGGATCATTGAATAATTCCGTATAGACTACATCACGATAAGTAGACAGAATAAGTTTTATTTGCGCAGGATTAATGACACTTCTGTTTAGCTCTTTATTGGTATATGTCTTTGTTTCTTTATTGGAAATAGTTTTTATATCTCCGGTATAACGTGTCTCTTCTTTGATTTTTTCTCCTTCTAATATAGCACCGCCATTTTCTGTAACCTGAGTTTTGATTCGATATACGCGGCAATCTACATTTACACCATCAACGATACTTTTCTCCAATGTGTAGTTGATTATGCGATTATTGTTAAAGAATGCCATTGTTTCAGGAATTGGTGTGGCTGTCAATCCAACAAGTCTGGCTGTATCAAAATATTCCAATACCTTACGCCAATTCCCATAAATGGAACGGTGACACTCATCTATGATAATCAAATCAAAATAATCATGTGGTAAATTGGGATTAGGAGGCAATACAACTTCTTCTGTAGGCTCATTATCATCATCATTGTCATTATCCTCAATAGCATCTCCTTTCAGAAAAGAAAAAAGACGCTGTATTGTTGAAATAACGACATTACTATCAGATGGTATAGAAGAGGAACGAAGACGATTCACTGAAAATATTGTATTGAATGCATCTCCATTTTCTGTCAGCCGAAAAGTTCCAAATTCTCCCTCTGCCTGTTTTCCGAGGTTATTTCTGTCTACAAGAAATAACACTCTTCTCATTGGTGTATATGAAAGAAGACGATATGCAGTAAGACATGCGGTATATGTCTTACCTGCACCTGTTGCCAATACCATCAAGGCGCGATTCTGTCCACTTCTGAAACTTTTTTCCAGTTCAGTAACTGCCTCATACTGACAATCACGTAATCCTTTTTTCCGCAAAGTTGGGAGTCCGGCAAAATAATCATTTATTCCCAACAGCTTAACCAATTCATGAGGAGTTGGAATCGTCATAATTTGCTTGAAACAAGAATCTTGTTTACGAAAGTCACAGAAGTACAAGTCTTTTCCATTTGAAGTAAATATGAAAGGTAAAGGCTTTTGGTATACTTGATAGATATTAGGAACATTCCGGGCATATAAGACAGCCTGTTCGCAAACATTATTGGAAAAAGGATCTATCTCTTCTCTTTTAGCTTCAAGCACACCAACAGCTTTTCCATTAATAAAAAGAAAATAATCAGCCTCTAGATTACCTTTTAAAAGCCCTTCCCTTATAGCAACTGCAGTACAGTTTGGTTCATAGTTATCTCTATTGACCACCTTCCAACCAGCATCGCTAAACCACTGATCTATTTTTTGCCTCGCTTTTTCTTCTGGTGTCATATATTCCTATATTTTTATATTATCGGAAGTTGCATACTATGACAATAATAACATCTACAAATTCGAAGAACTATTGTCGTTCTTCTTTGTCTGTTATTAAGTCTTTTAGGTCAACTTGAAGAGTTTCAGCAATTTGCTGTAAGGTTTCCAAGTTAGGCTGGATTCTGTTACAAGCATACGCATTGACCATGCTAAAACTTTTATCCAGTCTTTCCACTGACCATGTTTGTGAGATACCTTACCCGACAAAACAACCTTTATTTTAAAGATTTTAATGTCATTTTTAGATGTAATTATATTACGCAAATATAGTGAATTATATTCTATGCCTTAAATTGTTTGCTTATTTTGTGTATATAATAAAAATTCGGTTGAAAAAGAGGAGAAGTGATTAGCTTAGAATAACGTTTTTGGGGACTTCAGAGATAAAGCAAATATCCCGAGCAGTTAATCTGGATTTCGGTTTGTATATTGGTCCACCTTTTGCTCCACCTCGAACGGTAATATTTTGCCGTTTTTTGCGTGTCTGGGGAAAACAAAAAATCCCGATTTCGCTTGGAAATCAGGATTTTACTGTCTTTTGCTTTTCTTCAAAGTGGTGCCACCAGGAATCGAACCGGGGACACAAGGATTTTCAGTCCTTTGCTCTACCATCTGAGCTATGGCACCATTGTTTCTTGTTTGCGGTTGCAAAGGTACGCAAACTTTTGAAACCTGCAAACATTTCAGCAGAAAAAATGCGATTTTTGTATAAAAAGGGGCTCTTTGTACACAAAATTCACGGATGATGCACAAAAAAGCCTTCCTTTTCGCCCCGAAGAAAAGTCGGATAGCGAAAAGGAAGGCCTTATTTTCCGGTTGTAAGAGAATTTTAGCCTTTCAATGGATTCCAGCCCTGTGCCTTCAGCTCCAGTTCGTTGCCGTCGCGGGTGACCAATGCACAGCCCAGTTCAGGCTTGGTGATGTGACCGATGATTTTGACATCCTTCATCTGGGCCACTGTTTCATGCGCCGTCAACGGTACGGTGAAGAGCAGTTCGTAGTCCTCGCCACCGTTCAGGGCACAGGTACTCAGGTTCATGTTGAACTCTTCGGCCATCACGGCTGTCTGGTAGTCGATGGGGATACGCTCCTCATAGACCCGGCAACCCACGTGACTCTGTGAGCAGATGTGCATCAGTTCGGACGACAGGCCGTCGGAGATGTCCATCATGGCCGTGGGCTGTACTCCGGCTTTGGCCAGGCTTTCTACGATATCCTTGCGGGCTTCCGGTTTCAGGAAGCGTTCCAGCAGGTATTCCTTTCCGGCAAAGTCGGGTTGTACGTCCTTTTCGCCCTGGAACACGGCTTTTTCGCGTTCCATCAGCTGCAGGCCCATGTAGGCGGCTCCGAGGTCACCCGATACACAGATGAGGTCGGTTTCCTTAGCACCGTTGCGATAGACCACCTTGTCCTTGTCGGCTTCCCCGATGCAGGTGATGGAGATGGCCAGTCCTGTGACGGAAGAGGTGGTGTCGCCTCCCACGAGGTCCACGTGATGCTGTTCGCAGGCCAGGCGCAGGCCGTCGTAGAAGTCCTCCAGGTCTTCGATGCAGAAACGCTTGGAGACAGCCAGTGAGACGGTAATCTGTTTCGGTGTACCGTTCATGGCGTAGATGTCGGAGAAGTTCACCATGGCCGATTTATATCCCAGGTGTTTCAGCGGGGTATAGACCAGGTCAAAGTGTACACCTTCCATCAGCAGGTCGGTGGTGACCAGTACCTGCTTGCCGGGAAACTCCAGTACGGCGGCATCATCGCCCACACCGTATTTCGTTTCCGGATTTTGCAGTTTGATGTCCTGGGTGAGGTGCTTGATGAGGCCGAATTCACCCAGTGTGGAGATTTCTGTTCTGTTTCCTTCGTGCATAGTATTTTTACGCTCTGTTGATAAGTTCTCTCATAATGGTGGTCATGCGAGGCTGTGCGGCGTCGGCTGCCTTCTGCACTTCTTCGTGGGATACTTCCACAATCTTGCCTTCCACGCCCAAGTCGGTGATGACCGATACACCGAACACTTTGATGCCGCAGTGGTTGGCCACGATGACTTCCGGTACGGTAGACATACCTACGGCATCGGCGCCCAGGATGCGGAACATCTTGTATTCCGACGGGGTTTCAAACGTAGGGCCTTGGGTGCCGATGTACACACCTTGCTGTACCTTGATGCCTTTTTCCTTGGCAATTTCCAGGGCTTTGGCAATCAGTTCCTTGGAATACGCTTCGCTCATGTCCGGGAAACGGGGTCCGTAGTCGATGTTCTTGCCGCGGAGCGGGTGTTCCGGGAAGAAGTTGATGTGGTCGGTGATAATCATCAGGTCACCGATTTCAAAGTCCGGGTTTGTGCCTCCTGCGGCGTTCGATACGAACAAGGTCTTGATGCCCAGTTCACGCATCACACGCACGGGGAAAGTCACTTCCTTCATGGAATAGCCTTCGTAAAAATGAAAGCGTCCTTGCATGGCCATGATATCTTTGTTGCCCAATTTCCCGAAAATCAGCTTGCCGCTGTGTCCTTCGACGGTGGAAACCGGGAAGTTCGGAATCTCCGAATAGTTGATTTCATACTTGTCGGTGATTTCATGCACCAGGCTGCCCAGGCCCGTGCCCAGGATGATGGCTGTTTCAGGATGAGTGTGCATCTTCGCCTTCAGAAAGGCGGCGGTTTCTTGAATTTTTTCTAACATACTCAATGATTTTGGGGTTAAATACTAGTTCTCCTTTGTGCAGGAACTCCACTTCTATGGGGAGCACATAAATATAGGGTTTCAGTTCGTCGTCGAGCTGCGGGTGGCCGATGAGCCGCGAGGCATCCTTTTCTGTGGTCAGGATGAGGCGGCGGGCTTCGGGCAGCCGGTGGAACTGTTGTGCAATCTGTCGCATGTCGGTGCCGTCAAAATTGTGGTGGTCGCCGAAGAGCAGGGGAGTGACGCGGGCGGCGTGGCGGTCGACTTCCTCCAGCAGAGGGGCCGGTGAGGCAATGCCGGTGACCAGCAGCACTTCTTTCTCTTTCAAGGTGTCGAGCGACTGCGCAGGGGTATCGGCAAACAGCGGATACAGTTTCCCGTAGGCCAGGGTCGTGAAACACACTTCCTGACGGGGAAGGGGCCGGATGCGTTGGCGGATGCGTGCGCAGGCTTCCAGGCTGAGGTCGGGCGGACATTTGGTCACCACGAGCAGGTCGGCCCGTTGTTTGCCGCTGGCAGGTTCCCGCAATCGTCCGGCAGGCAGGAGCTGGTCACATTCCACGGGACGGTGGTAGTCCATCAGCAGGATGCTCAGTCCCGGCTGTACGTAGCGATGCTGGAAGGCATCGTCCAGCAGGATGACTTCCGTGTCGGGCGCTCCTTCCGGGGCCATCAGCCGGCGGATTCCTTCGCAGCGGTCTCCGTCCACGGCTATGCGGATGTCGGGAAACTTGCGGGCCATCTGATAGGGTTCGTCCCCGATGTCCTCCATGCGGGAGGAGGGAGAGGCCAGCACGAAGCCTTTCGATTTCCGCTTGTAGCCCCGGCTCAGCACGGCCAGTCGGAACGAATCGTGCAGCAGGTGGATGAGGTATTCTGTATGAGGGGTTTTCCCGGTGCCGCCTACGGTCAAGTTACCGATGCAGATGACGGGCAGCGGAAAGCGTTCCTGCCGGAGCAGTCCCCGGTCGAACAGAAGGTTCCGCAACCTCACCCCGATGCCATAGAGGACACTGAAGGGCCACAGCCCCCAATATATCTTGCATTTTCCACTCATGCGCGTGCCTCCGCTTATTGGATGTGGAGGTCGAACGGCAGGCGGGCCTGCAGACGGTCAGATTCTCCGATGTGGCGTATCCAGTCGAACCCCCGGTAGTAGTCCCCGAAGGTTTCCTGCAGCTGACTGTGGATGTAGCGGTCGGCACGGGTGTTCAGCAGTTCCGTCAGGAAGTCCTGCTTGCCGGGATAGCTTTTCAGTTTGTAGTCCTTCACCTTTCCCAGCTGGACAGCCAGTCGGATGGCGGTATCCAGTCCGCCCAGTTCATCCACCAGCTTCAGTTCTTTGGCCATGCTGCCCGTCCATACGCGGCCTTCCGCAATCTTGCAAAGCTCTTCCAGCGGGATGTTCCGTCCTTCGGCACAGCGTTTTGTGAACAGGGCATACCCCTGGTTCACCATCTGTTGCATCAGGGCCGATTCTTCTGCATTGAACGGACGGCTCATGCTGCCCATGTCGGCCATCTTATGCGTCTTGACTCCGTCGAAATGGAGTCCCAGTTTGTGGTTCAGTAATTCAGAGGCATCGGGCACCATTCCGAAGATGCCGATGGAGCCGGTCAGCGTGGTTGGTTCGGCCACAATCTTGCTGGCGGCACACGAGATGTAGTAACCGCCGGAAGCCGCATAGTCGCCCATGGAAACCACCACCGGCTTTTCAGCTTTCAGCAAAGTAACCTCCCGCCAGATTTGTTCTGATCCGTAGGCGCTTCCACCCGGAGAATTCACGCGGAGCACCACAGCCTTCACATTCTTGTCGTTGCGCAAGTCGCGCAGGTCTTTGGCCACTTTCTCGGAGTTGATGCCTTCGTCGTACGACGAGCCGTTGTCGATTTCTCCGTAAGCGTAATATACTGCCACCACGTCGCGGGTCTTGCTCTTCGGGGCAGTCGGTTTGACGCGGGTCATTTCGTCCAAGCTCAAAGTCTGGAGGTCTTCGTCTTCCGCCACTCCGGTGAGGGATTTCAGGTAGCTGAGCACCTCATCCTGATACATCAGCGTGTCGGCCAGTCCGCAACGCACATAAGTCTCTGCCGGCTGCAAGTCCATGTTCCGGTCGGCCAGCAGGTTCAGGGAGTCGGCCGACAAGTGTCGGGAGGCAGCCACATCGTTCAGCAGGCTGTTCCAGGTAGATTCCAGGAAAGCCTGTGTCTGTTCGCGGTTGGCCGGACTCATCTCGGTACTGGTGAGCGGTTCCACAGCCGATTTATAGGTGCCCACCCGGAAAATCTGCATCTTCACGCCGATTTTGGAGAGAAAATCTTTCAGGAACATTGTTTCGCTGGCCAGTCCGTGCCAGGACAAACTGCCCACAGGGTTGACGATGACCTTGTCGGCCACGCTGGCCAGGTAGTATCCGCCCTGCGTGTATGCATCGGCATAGGCTATCAGGAACTTGCCGCTCTGTTTGAAGTCAGCCAGTGCCCGGTGAATGGCCTGCAAGGAAGCGGCCGAACAGGCCAGTGCTCCCGTGTGCAGGTAGATGCCCTTGATTTGGTCGTTTTCCTTGGCTTTTTGGATGGAGTTTAGGATGTCTTCCAGTCCGTAGGTAGAAATCTGGTCTTCAAAGAGCTGGTCGATGGGGCTGGACTGATACCGTTCCTGTACGGTTCCTTTCAGGTCGAGGGTGAACACGGAATTAGCCGGGACGATGGTCTCGGTGTCGGACGAAATCAACATGCCGGCCAGTACGCTCACTCCCAGGATGATAAAGATGAACCCGCAAATCAGCACACCCGTGATGGTGGCCAGGGTACTTCGAAGAAATTCTTTCATGATAAGTCGTTTTAGGATTGATAAACAAAGTTATTCTTTTTGCCTGAGAAAAACAAAGATGGAAGTGGTTTATTTTGTCTGGCTTTCCTTTTGAGGAAGGGGGAAAAGAAATCCTTCGTCCAGTAAGAAACCGGGCGAAGGACGGATGAATGAGTCTTAAGGTTTGTTCGGATGGGTATTTCGCCCTTATCCGTTTCAAAAGTTCGGCTTTTCGTAATTGCTGAATCCGAATCCAGGGTTGAAAGGATAAAGATGTGAGCTTATTCTTCCCCAGTCTTTACTGTCCAATACTTCTTGGGGAATGACGCCTGTAAAGTCATTCCTGTCCATCATCGGGAATATGTCGGTTTCAGGGTCTGTAAAAATCCGCCAGTCTATCTCAGAGAAATGGTTTTGGCCGAAAAAAGGATTTGTAGACAGGTGGCAGATTTCGTATGGAATTTTTCCATAGAAAGAATTGTTCGCCAGATTTAAATACCTCAAGTGCTGGCAAAGTCCGATTTCGGGTGGAAGCTTGCTCACAAAGTCCTTGCAGGAGATTAATGTGAGGTTTATTAAAGTTGCAGCTAGGTTACTGATTTTAGGGGATAAAGGTCCTTTCAGTAGAGGCACATTGCTGATTACGATGTTTCGTAAGGACGGACATTCATAAAGCGTTTCCGGGATCGAGCAGTTTAATCCGTTGACATCATAGATTATAAAAGACTCCATATATTGCAGCTGATTCAGGCTTTGTGGAAGTACGCTGCCTTCTACGCAGCAGTATTTGTTGATTTGCAGCGTCTGGACTACCTTAAGATTGTTTACAAGCTTGAATCCCACATTATACCATGTGTTGGGATCTTTCAAATCCCATTTTTTCTCCCATTCTTCTCCTTTCATCGCGTGATAGAAGTCTAGCAGGGCTAAGCTATCGGCTTCTGTGATGGTGGGGACTGGGGGAGATTCGGGGGCAGGTGTGTCGTTGTGGTTGCATGCCGTTAGGGCGAAGGATAGGCCCAGTCCTGCGAAAAAGAAAAGTAACATCCGTTTTTTCATAATCAGATAGAGATTTAAAGTTGAAAGATAAATCTGCGCATAACGTGCCCTTGTCGAAGCGTGAAGGGTGTTCCAGAGAAAAGAAAAAATTCCTTAAGACCGTTCATTTGATGATTGAGCAAATATACTAAGAAGATATTGAAAAACAAAGATGGGAGCGCTTATTTGGATGCTTTCTGTATGTAAATAAATTTTAACCTTAAATCTCTCCGCTTTTTAAATGGAGTAATTAATTATTATTATAAAAGGTGGAATTGGGGAGCTTTTACAAAAGGTCTGTCATAAAATTTGTTAATGCATTTGTAACTTATTGTCTGTTAGCGGTTTATGATTCCCTAACCCTGACATGGACCCTGACCAGCTTTTTAGCGGTGAAAGAGGGAGGAAAAACGCTTTGACGTTTTGATCCAAACGCTTTGGCGTTTACCTTGAAACTCCTTTGCGTTTTGCCTCAAACGCACTTACGTTTGGGGGCAAATCTCCTTGCGTTTTTTTGTGAAGTGGGCTAAAATAACTTCCGATTTATTTTGTTTTTTTACGGAACTTCCCCAATTTTGCCAAAATTGATTTTGTGAACTTTAAATGAATACGATATGGCAGAAGAAATGATTGTCAAGGAGCTGGACGATGTGGTTGTCCGTTTTTCGGGTGACTCCGGCGACGGCATGCAGTTGGCCGGCAATATGTTTTCGAATATTTCGGCAACCGAAGGAAATGATATCAGTACCTTCCCGGACTACCCGGCCGACATCCGCGCCCCGCAAGGCTCGTTGACGGGGGTATCTGGCTTTCAGGTACACATCGGTTCCGGAAAGGTGTACACTCCGGGCGACAAGTGCGATGTGCTGGTTGCCATGAATCCGGCCGCCTTGAAAACACAATATAAGTTTTGTAAACCCCAGGCCGTCATCATCATCGATTCCGACTCGTTTACCAAGCGCGATTTGGAGAAAGCGAAATTCTCGCTCGAAAATCCTTTCTCTGAACTGGGCATCAAGAACGAGGTGGTATCGGCTTCCATCACCACCATGTGCAAGGAAAGCCTGAAAGACAGCGGCTTGGACAACAAATCCATCCTGCGTACCAAGAACATGTTTGCCCTGGGACTGGTGTGCTGGCTGTTCCATCGCGACATCGCGGTGGGCGAGAAAATCCTGCGGGAGAAATTTGCCAAGAAACCTGAAATCGCTGAAGCCAACGTGAAGGTGCTGTACGACGGCTACCACTTCGGTGAAAATACTCATGCATCGGTCTCCATCAGCTACACGGTGCCGAGCAAGGCGCAGAAACTGCCGGGACGTTATATGGACATCAACGGCAACAAGGCCACGGCTTACGGGTTGATGGCGGCGGCCGAGAAAGCGGGCTTGCAGCTTTATCTGGGTTCTTATCCGATTACTCCGGCCACGGACATCCTGCACGAACTGGCCAAGCACAAATCGCTGGGTGTGAAGACGGTGCAGTGTGAGGACGAGATTGCCGGATGTGCTTCTGCCGTAGGCGCTTCGTTTGCCGGAGCTTTGGCTGTGACCACGACTTCCGGACCGGGCATCTGCCTGAAGAGCGAGGCCATGAACCTGGCGGTGATTACGGAACTGCCGCTGGTGATTGTGGACGTGCAGCGCGGCGGACCTTCCACCGGATTGCCGACAAAATCGGAACAGACCGACTTGCTGCAGGTGTTGTTCGGGCGTAACGGTGAAAGTCCGATGCCGGTCATCGCGGCTTCTTCACCGACCGACTGTTTTGATGCGGCTTATTGGGCTTGTAAGATTGCCTTGGAGCATATGACACCGGTGGTCTTGCTGTCGGATGCGTATATCGCCAACGGTTCGGCGGCATGGCGTCTGCCCGACCTGAAAGAGTATCCTTCCATCTGTCCGCCTTACGTGAAACCGGAAATGGCGGATTCCTGGACACCGTTCTTGCGTGACCCGCAGACAGGGGTACGTTACTGGGCGACTCCGGGCATGCCGGGCTTCATGCACCGCATCGGCGGACTGGAGAAGAGCAACGAAACCGGAGCTATCTCTACCGAACCGGAGAATCATTTCCTGATGACCAAGCTGCGTGCCGAGAAGGTGGAAAAGATTGCCGATTCGCTTCCTCCGCTCACCGTAGAAGGCGATCCCGATGCGGACTTGCTGATTGTGGGATTCGGGGGTACGTATGGTCACTTACATTCCGCCATGGACCAGTTGAACGCCATGGGCAAGAAAACGGCGCTGGCGCATTTCCGCGTGATTAACCCGTTGCCAAAGAATACGGCGGAAGTGCTGCGGAAGTACAAGACCGTCGTGGTGGCCGAGCAAAACATGGGACAGCTGGCAGGTTATCTCCGTATGAAAGTGGAGGGTATCCACCTGCATCAGTTCAACCAGGTGAAAGGCCAGCCGTTCGTGGTGAAAGAACTGGTAGAGGCGTTCAGCCAACTTTTTTAATGATTCATCAATAAATGTTCTGGAGGAATAATCATGAGTGAAACAAAATATACGGCAGCAGATTACAAGTTCGGACAACCGCGCTGGTGTCCGGGTTGCGGCGACCACGCTTTCTTGAATTCTTTTCACAAGGCGCTGGCCGAACTGGGGGTGCCGCCCCATGAAATTGCGGTGATTTCCGGTATCGGATGTTCTTCGCGTTTGCCTTATTACATGAATACGTATGGCATGCACACCATTCACGGACGTGCGGCAGCCATTGCCACGGGGGCCAAGGTGGCCAACCCGAACCTGACCATCTGGCAGATTTCCGGCGACGGTGACGGACTGGCCATCGGAGGTAATCATTTCATCCACGCCATCCGCCGTAATGTGGACATCAACATTGTGTTGTTGAACAACCGTATCTACGGACTGACCAAGGGGCAGTATTCGCCGACTTCGGCCCGTGGTTTCGTGAGCAAGTCATCTCCTTACGGGACGGTGGAAGATCCTTTCCGTCCGGCAGAACTCTGCTTCGGGGCTCGCGGACGTTTCTTTGCCCGTTGTGCGGCCGTCGATGGCGGTCCTTCAGTGGAGGTGCTGAAAGCCGCTGCCCGTCACAAGGGTACATCGGTGGTGGAAGTGTTGCAGAACTGCGTCATCTTCAACGACGGTACGCATAATGCCGTGGCCAAGAAGGAAGACCGTGAACGCAACGCCATCTACCTGGAGCACGGCAAGCCGATGCTGTTCGGCCCGAACAAGGAATTCGGTCTGATGCAGGAAGGCTTTGGCCTGAAGGTGGTGAAGCTGGGAGAAAACGGGGTGACGGAAAAAGACATCCTGGTGCACGATGCCCATTGTGAAGACCATACCTTGCAGCTGAAGCTGGCCTTGATGGAAGGTCCGGATTTTCCGATTGCCTTGGGGGTAATCCGCGACGTGGAGGCACCGACCTACGATGCGGCAGTGGAAGCCCAGATAGAGGAGGTCTCAGCCAAGAAGAAATACCACACGTTCGCCGAGTTGCTCGAAACGAATGATACGTGGGAGATTAAATGACAAAAAAGAAATAATAAAAAAATATCCCCGCTGCAACAATAGCTTGTGGCGGGGATATTTTTTTCAGCTGTAGTCAAGACTGGTTTATTCTTTCTCTCCATAACACAAATCGCCGGCATCGCCCAATCCCGGTACGATGTATGAGTGGGCGTTCAGTTCCGGGTCGATGGCACCGCACCACACCGTAGTCTTTTCCGCAGGAAAAACCTTCTTGATATGTTCGATGGCCTGGCGGCTGGCGATGACGGAAGCAATGTGTATGTGTGCCGGTTCCCCTTTGGTGAGCAGGGCCTCGTAGGCCAGCTCCATGGAACTGCCGGTAGCCAGCATCGGGTCGGTCAGGATCAGGATCTTGCCGTCCAGACGGGGCGAAGCGATGTATTCGATGTGAATGTCGAAATTATCTTCATCGATGTATTTGCGGTAAGCCGACACGAACGCGTTTTCGGCATGGTCAAAGTAGTTGAGGAAGCCCTGATGCAGCGGCAGACCGGCACGTAGGATGGTGGCTACCACCGGCTGTTCGGCAGGCACGTTCTCTACGGCTGTGGCCAGCGGAGTCTGTATCGAAACCGGATGATAGGGAAGAGTCCGGCTGATTTCGTAGGCCATGATTTCACCTACCCGTTCGATGTTCCGGCGGAAACGGAGCGAGTCGCCTTGTATGTGTACATTGCGGATCTCGGAGAGGAACTGGTTGAACAGGGTGTTGGTTTGGTTAAAGTTGATTATTTTCATAAACATTTTCAGGTGCTTAGAGGTTATATATCTAGTTTCTCGGCCTGCAAAGAAACAAAATAAAATTGATTTGTAATGTAGATTTGGCAAATTTGTTACACAAGTATAAATCTTTAAATGATTACGGATTTTTTTCAGTAATAAATTCTTTGAATAAAAAAATAACTACTACTTTTGTAGCGCCTAAAACAAAGAGATGTTGAAGAGCAGAAATGGAGAGAAATTAGGCTTATGCTAAGGTAGAGAAAAGAATAAACATTTGATATAATAACCAAATTAATCATTTGAACAATGGCAAAATTAGATCTTACAAAGTACGGTATCACTGGAACCGTAGAAATCGTACACAATCCTTCTTACGATGTATTGTTTGCTGAAGAAACAAAAGCTGGTCTGGAAGGTTATGAAAAAGGTCAGGTAACTGAACTGGGTGCAGTAAACGTAATGACTGGTATCTACACTGGTCGTTCTCCTAAAGATAAATTCTTGGTAAAAGACGCTACAAGTGAAAACACTGTATGGTGGACTTCTGAAGAATACAAAAACGATAACAAACCTGTAACTACAGAAACTTGGAATGCTTTGAAAGCTTTGGCTTCAAAAGAATTGTCAAACAAGAAGTTGTATGTAGTTGATGGTTACTGCGGTGCTAACGAAGCTACTCGCTTGAAAGTTCGTTTCATCATGGAAGTTGCATGGCAGGCTCACTTCGTAACTAACATGTTCATCCGTCCTTCTAAAGAAGAACTGGAATCATTCGAACCTGACTTCGTTGTTTACAACGCTTCTAAAGCTAAAGTTGAAAACTACAAAGAACTGGGTCTGAACTCAGAAACTGCAGTTGTCTTCAACTTGACTACTAAGGAACAGGTTATCCTGAACACTTGGTACGGTGGTGAAATGAAGAAAGGTATGTTCTCTATGATGAACTACTTCAACCCGTTGCGTGGTATCGCTTCTATGCACTGTTCTGCTAACACAGACAAAGAAGGCAAGAGCTCAGCTATCTTCTTCGGTCTGTCTGGTACAGGTAAGACAACTTTGTCTACTGACCCGAAACGTCTGTTGATCGGTGATGACGAACACGGATGGGATAACGAAGGTGTATTCAACTACGAAGGTGGTTGCTACGCTAAGG
>URWA01000043.1 GCA_900551445.1 uncultured Bacteroides sp.
TAGAGCATAACCTTGCCAAGGTTAGGGTCGCGAGTTCGAGTCTCGTTTTCCGCTCGGAGGAGAAGACAGCGCACGTTGTTTTCTCTTTTTTTATGCGTTTTCCGGTGTGGATTTTTTTTGAATATCTATTGCGGGTATTATAAGGAATTTGATATATTTGCGCCTACAATCAGAAATAGGAGAAAGTCATGAAAACGTATGATATTTATTTCTCGGACGGAAGTTCGAGCGACAATAAGGGGTTTTCCATCAAGACTCCCGAAAAGGCCATCCACATGGCAGAAGATATGCTGGTAAAAGGAAACAGTTACATTGACGATTATGCCGGAGGTACAATCTCGGTCGTGGCGTCCGATGGAGAAGTGGTATGGAGCAGTCCGATACCGCCCAAGAAAAAGTGAGAACGTGTGTAGTATATCATTAAAACCATAAGAATTTATGTTTTCTGGAATAGTAGAAGAATATGCGGAAGTGGTGAAGGTGGTAAAGGACCAGGAAAACCTGCATCTGACGCTGAAGTGTTCGTTTGTCGACGAGTTGAAAATTGATCAGAGTGTGTCTCATAACGGCGTGTGCCTGACGGTGGTGAGTATTCAGAACGGCACTTACACGGTGACGGCCATGAAGGAAACCATCGAACGTTCCAATATCGGCCTGCTGGTTCCGGGTGACAAGGTGAACGTGGAACGCAGCATGATGATGAACGGACGGCTGGACGGACACATCGTGCAGGGGCATGTAGACCAGACGGCGGTTTGTACGGCCATCGACGATGCGCAGGGTAGCTGGTACTTCACGTTCAAGTATGAGTTCGACAAGGAAATGGCCAAGCGCGGCTATTTTACGGTAGACAAAGGTTCCGTCACGGTGAACGGGGTGAGCCTGACTGTCTGCAATCCGACGGCCGACAGTTTCCAGGTGGCCATCATTCCTTACACGTACGAGCATACCAACTTCCATACCATTAAGGTGGGCAGTGTGGTGAACATCGAATTCGATATCATCGGAAAGTATTTGAGCCGCATGATGCAGCTCACGAAATAAGGGCCAGTAAGGTTTTTGCTTTTCAGGCGCAGTTCCCGGAGTATGTCCGGAAGCTGCGCCTGAATCGTTTATTATAGGTCTTTGAGTAAAATCTGGCTGTTCTTTTCCGTAAACTCCTTGCGGGCGTCTATCAGGGTTTTCCAGGCGGCCGAATAATGGGCGGGGTCTACCTTGAAATCCTCGGCCCCGTTGGCATCCAGCTGGCTGAGGAGGGTACCTACGCTCAACTGGTTGATGTCAATACCCGGCAGATACTGGGGCTCGCGCGACTTTTCTTCTCCTCCGGCTCCCGCTTCGTAAATCAGCCTCATGTCCTGAAGCTCGTACAAGATGCTTTTGGTCAGCCGGATGGGGATTTTATGCTCTTTGCTGAGGGCTTCTGCCGTGTAAGGTCTGCCACCCGTGGCAAACCGCTTGCAGATGGAACTCAGGATGATGGTGCAGAAAAAGTCGTGGAAGCGGCGGCTGATGTGGGCCGTTTCCTTTCCGAAGTTGAAGGTGGAAACGTTCTGGCTGATGTAGCTCATTTCGGCGCCGAACAGGCAGATGCTCCAGGAAATCTGTGTCCACAGCAGGAACAGAGGGATGGCGGCAAAACTTCCGTAGATGGCGTTGTAATTCGATACCCATATCTGGCTGTTGATGTAAAAGTACTGGAAGGCTTGGAACGCGCTTCCGGCCAGCACGCCGGGCAGCCAGGCATGTGCCAGTTTGACTTTCGTATTGGGCATGAAGGTATAGAGCCCGATGAACATTCCCCAGATAAGGGCGTAGGGAATGAGGCGGACGAAGAATTTCAGCATCGGGGCCAGTACCACGAAGTTCTGCATTTCTTTCACGTAGGTAGTCATGAAGATGGTGAGACCGCTGGAGGCTACCAGCAGGATAGGAAGCAGCAGAATCATGGAGAAGTAGTCGGTAATCTGCCGGAACACGCTGCGGGGTTTTTTCACCTGCCAGATGGCGTTGAAGCTGCGCTCGATGTTGTCAATCAGCAGCAAGATGGTGCCCAGCAGCATGATGAGGCCGATGCCGATGAAGACACCGCTTTGGGCATGCTCCAGGTAGGAATTGATCCAGCTGATAATCAGTTCGGCCTGCGAACCGGTCATTCCGCTCCGGAACTGCGACTCGATGAGGGTGTCGAATCCGAAGCCGCGGGCGATGGCGAACAGCAGGGCCAGGATGGGGATGATGGAAAGCAGGGTGCTGTAGGTCAGTGCGGAGGCACGTACCACGATGCGGTCGTTGATGAACTGGATGATGGAAAGATAGACAATCTTGAGATAAGTATAGAGTTTCCACTGGAGGTGAGACACCTCATCTTCTCGGATGCGCCATATTCCGTCGTCGAGGAAATGAATCAGCGCTTTAATTCGGGCATTCATGGTTCGTGTGTTTATGGTGAAAAAGAAAGCAGCCGGTCTATAAGCCGGGTTCTGTCACCCTGCAGGTGCAGGGGAGCCTGTCATTTATCTACGCCTGCCGTCACCGGCAGGCTCTAGCGGTCCACCCTCCGACGTGGGGCGAGCAACCCTCGTTGATGCCGGTTTACATGACCTTACAACTCCTAAGATGCACAGCCCGCATATCACTATACGGCTGGTAGGCTCTTACCCTACCTTCTCACCCTTACCTCCGGGTGGAGGCGGTTATTTTCTTCTGCATTACTCTGCCTTTGCAGGCGGCTTTCTGTTAGGAAGTAGGATGCTCTGTGTTGCCCGGACTTTCCTCTTCTACCTATATATAGTATCAGCGACAGACCGACCAGCTGCTTTCTCTGTGCAAAGGTACGCAAATAAACGGAATTTGTGCTATAATTGGCGGGATTCTTTCATTTGGGTCCTTCTGAATGGAATCTGGCAGGCAGGACGATTTGTCAGCGGTGTCACTATTCCACTGGTAATGAATGTAAATTTGGCAGATTTGGCAGTTAACTGCGGTTAATGCCTTTCTGGGCATTGTTAAAAGACGGAAAAAACAACCAGGGAAGAGTACACTCGTATGGAATTTGTTCTACTTTAGCAAATGAAAAGTTAAAACAAAGTCGAAATTAACATTTTAAACAATAGAAGATATGAAAACAACAACTAAGTTTGCGATAGGTTCAGTAGCAGTAATTGCACTGAGTGCCGGAGTGGCCGGTGTTACTGCGTATGCCATGATGGAGAAAAATCAGGCAAACGCGTCTTTTTATGAAGCTTTTGACACTGCATCTCCTTTGCGTACGGCAGCGTTCGACGCATCCAGCATGCAGCCGGTCGATTTGACAAAAGCTGCGGAAAGTACGTTGAACTCCGTGGTACATATCATGTCTATTCAGCGTAGCAAGATTCAGACAATTCAAGGTCAGCCCGATATATTCGATTTCTTTTTCGGCGACGGAAGAGGTCGTCAGCAACAAGTTCAGACTCCGGAGCAGAGAGGTTTCGGTTCAGGTGTCATCATCTCCAAGGATGGTTACATTGTGACCAACAACCACGTGATTGACGGAGCGGATGAAATCAATGTGAAGCTGCACGACGGACGCGAGATGAAAGGTCGTGTCATCGGTACGGACCCGACTTCCGACTTGGCATTGGTCAAGATTGAAGGAGATGATTTCCCGGCTATCGTGGTCGGTAACTCCGACAACCTGAAAGTAGGTGAGTGGGTACTGGCAGTCGGTAACCCGTTCAATCTGGGGTCTACAGTGACCGCCGGTGTGGTCAGTGCGAAATCTCGTGGACTGGGTGCCAATCAGGTAGAGTCTTTCATCCAGACAGATGCTGCCATCAACCAAGGTAACAGTGGAGGTGCGCTGGTCAATGCCAAGGGTGAATTGGTAGGTATCAACGCCATGCTGTATTCTCCGACAGGAGCGTATTCCGGTTATGGTTTCGCCATTCCGGTAAGCATCATGACCAAGGTGGTAACCGACTTGAAGCAATATGGTACCGTACAGCGTGCATTGCTGGGTATCGGCGGTCGTGACATGGGTAACGAGGTTTATCCGGATGAAATCCGTAAGGAACAGAAGGAGCTGGGTGCTACCGAAGGCGTACAGGTGGTAGAAGTGACCGATGGTGGTTCAGCCGACGGAATTTTGCAGAAGAACGATGTCATCCTGAAATTGAACGACACCAAGGTGAAGACCATGGCCGACCTGCAAGGTATGCTGGCTAAGTATCGTCCGGGTGACAAAGTGAAAGTAACCGTTTTGCGTGACAAGAAAGAAAAGACCTTTACCATTACCTTGAAGAATTCTCAGGGAACTACCAAGGTGGTAAAACAGGCCGATATGGAAATTCTGGGTGCTGCCTTCCGTGCCGTGCCGAAGGAACTGAAGGAACAGTTGAACCTGGGTTACGGAGTGGAAGTGACCGGTGTCAGCGAGGGAAGAATGAAAGACAGCGGTATCCGCAAGGGATTCATCATCCTGAAAGCCAACGGAAAGCAGTTGCGCAGCGTGCAGGATTTGGAAAACGTGATGAAAACCGCTTCCCAGTCAGCCGATCAGGTACTGTTCATGACAGGTGTATATCCGTCTGGCAAACGTGCAAATTATGCAGTCGATTTGTCACAGGCAGAATAAACGCATAGTAAGGTAGAAAGATTTTTTCCACAAGAAGGCGCTTCGAACCTCCGAAGCGCCTTCTTTGGCTTCTGACTATAGGGGCGGACAATCCGGACGTGGAATGAACAATCGGGCCGTCTGCTCTGTTTCATTTCTGACATGCGGTTGACAAAAAGAGAGAATTGAGGCTGGTTTAAGAAATTTATAGATTCTTTCTTCAGAAAATCACTGTCAGAATCAAAAATTTTATGTACTTTTGTACCCAAATCATTTTATATAGAATGAGACAGTTAAAGATTACTAAAAGTATCACTAACCGAGAGAGCGCTTCTTTGGATAAGTATTTGCAGGAAATCGGTCGTGAAGATTTGATTACTGTAGAAGAGGAGGTAGAACTCGCTCAACGTATCCGTAAAGGTGACCGTGCGGCATTAGAGAAACTTACACGTGCCAACCTACGATTTGTGGTGTCTGTAGCCAAGCAGTATCAGAACCAGGGCTTGAGCTTGCCGGATTTGATTAATGAAGGTAACCTGGGATTGATTAAGGCCGCTGAAAAGTTTGATGAAACCCGTGGTTTCAAATTCATCAGTTACGCCGTTTGGTGGATTCGTCAGTCCATTTTGCAGGCATTGGCAGAACAGTCACGTATCGTGCGTTTGCCGTTGAACCAGGTTGGTTCACTGAATAAAATCAGTAAGGCATTCTCTAAGTTCGAACAGGAAAACGAACGTCGTCCGTCGCCGGAGGAACTGGCCGATGAGCTGGAAATTCCGGTAGACAAGATTTCGGATACGCTGAAGGTTTCCGGTCGCCACATTTCCGTGGATGCTCCTTTTGTGGAAGGAGAGGACAACAGTCTGCTGGATGTGCTGGTGAACGATGATTCTCCGATGGCCGACCGCTCTTTGGTGAATGAATCACTTTCGAGGGAAATTGACAGGGCACTTTCTACGTTGACCGAAAGGGAGAAGGATATCATCCAGATGTTTTTCGGTATTAACACGCAGGAAATGACGTTGGAAGAAATCGGCGACAAGTTTGGGCTCACCCGTGAGCGTGTTCGTCAGATTAAGGAAAAGGCAATTAGACGATTAAGACAAAATTCTCGTAGTAAGCTGCTCAAATCTTATTTGGGATAAGGTAGAGATTGATTTCCGAAAAGAACAGGAGAGATGTATGAAGACAGGCTCAGTCTTGATACATCTCTTTTTGTATGTATAAAGGCTTTTTCTTTGTTAATTTATATGTCTTCTTTCGGTTTTTACGCATAATTGTGTACTTTTGCCCTCATAAATTGATGAATTATGCGTTACACAAAATTTTTCTGTTTTCTGTTTATGATGGTATTTGCTGCTTCTGCATTCAGCAAGCAGCCGAAAGATAAAAATAAGTATGGCGTATATCTGGCCGGTGTCTCAGCTTCATTTACGGACTCATTGGTGTATTTCACCGACGTGCAGTTCCTGGACAGTGCGGCTGTAGATGGCAATGACATGCTGGTAGGTCGTGCTTTATACAGCATCCAGTTGAAAGATTATCTGGAGCAGAAACAGAACGGAAGGAACCGCACTTGTTTCATGTTCTTTAGCCGGAAGAAAAAAAATGTGGAGAAAGAACTGAAGAAACTGAAGGAAAAATATACCAAGGGAGGCGCGTTATTTCTTCAGGAGGTGAATCCGGAATTTAAGTTTGAAAAGCCCGACGTAGAATGATACGGATGAAGAAATGGCTGTATTGCCTGATGATGATTTTTCTGGCAGCTTGTTCCAATGAAATTCCGGAACAACAGCCGGCCAAGCGTTCGGGACGTACTGTGCTGGCTTACCTGATATCGAACAATCAGTCAGGTTCCTTGGATACTTACCTGCGCAACAATGTGATAGATATGTACACGGCCCTGGGAAATATGAATGAATCGTGTACGTTGTTGGTCTTTTATCGGCCTTATACGAACGATACTCCCCTGGGCAATCCTACTTTAATGAGTTTCTATACCGACGGGCGTGGAAACATCAATAACGTGCCGGCGTTGAAAGGGATGAATCTGACCTTTTCCGGTATCTGTCAGGTAGCAGAGAAGAAGGAATACACGATGAACAGCCAGATAGCCACCGATCCGGCAGTGATGGAAGAGGTGTTTAAGGATATGCAGGCTGTAGCTCCTTCCGACAGTTACGGGGTGATTTTCGGTTCGCATGGAACCGGATGGATGAAGGGAAACTCAGTACCCACCAAAGCTTTTGGGGATGACAACGGTTACAACATCAATATTCCGGACTTGGCCAATGCCTTGAAAAACAGTTTTACGGAAAAACTGGATTTTGTATTGTTTGATGCCTGCATGATGGCCAATGCGGAAGTGTGCTATGAATTGAAGGATGTGACTTCACATTGCGTGGCTTCTGTTCTGGAAACACCGGTATATGGATTCCCTTACGACCAGCTTCTTTCTTATCTGTATGCAGACAGCGTGGATTATTCGGCTGTGTGCCATGAGTTTATCTCCTTTAATAAGGTGAACAATCTGTGGGGGACCTGTGCGGCGGTCGATTGCAGCCAGATGGGAAACCTGGCCGAGGCGGTGAAGAATAAGTTGACGGAATGGCAGGATGCATTACCCTCTGTCAGCATGGAAAATGTGCAGCAGTATGGCGTGAACAGTTATCGGTATTTCTCGTACGATGTGCTTGATTTCTTCCGTGAGTTAGGACGGAAGCATGGAGTGGCGGAAACGGATTTGAATACGGAAATCGCTTCTGTTCAGACCGCATTGAATCAGGCGGTGATTGCCAAGGAATGTCTGGCAGGGCCTGAGTATGAGTTTGATGGACTCGTGATAGACGACACCCGTTTTTGCGGAATCGGTATGTACATTCCGGGTGAGTATAATCGTTACGTCACAAATAAGACTTCTTGGAACAATTACTATACACAGTCTATCGCCTGGTATCATGCGGCAGGGTGGGATACCTTGAACTAACTATAACTGCTGACTTCTTGACGCTTTGTGTAAACTTTCTGTGTGCTAAATTTGTTTCTATTATTTTAAGGCAGATTGATAGCTATGTGGAATTTTATCAAAGAGTTATATCGGAAGGACCACCCGCGATACTTGGGTGGACTGGATTTCTTTAAATACATCGGTCCGGGTTTGCTCGTGACCGTCGGTTTCATCGACCCGGGCAACTGGGCCTCCAATTTTGCGGCAGGGGCCGATTTTGGCTATTCCCTGCTGTGGGTCATCACCTTGTCGACAATCATGCTGATTGTGTTGCAGCACAATGTGGCACATTTGGGTATCGTTACCGGGCTTTGCCTGAGCGAGGCAGCCACGAAATACACGCCCAAATGGGTGTCGCGTCCCGTGCTGGGTACGGCGGTGCTGGCTTCCATATCCACTTCCCTTGCCGAAATTCTGGGAGGGGCCATCGCCTTAGAAATGCTGTTTCATATCCCCATCATCTGGGGAGCCCTGCTGACGACGGTGTTTGTCGTCATCATGCTTTTCACCAATTCTTATAAACGGATTGAGCGGGCCATCATTGCCTTTGTGTCCGTCATCGGACTGTCTTTTCTGTACGAACTGTTGCTGGTGGAGATTGACTGGCCGCTGGCGGCCCGTTCGTGGGTAGTGCCTTCCATTCCCCAGGGAAGTCTGCTGGTCATTATGAGCGTATTGGGAGCGGTAGTCATGCCCCACAACCTGTTCCTACATTCGGAGGTGGTGCAGAGCCGCGAGTACAACAAGCAGGACGATGCTTCCATCCGCAAGCTGCTGAAATATGAATTCTACGATACTCTTTTCTCCATGGGAGTGGGCTGGGCCATCAACAGTGCGATGATTCTGCTGGCAGCGGCCACTTTCTTTGCCAACGGGGTGGAAGTGGAAGAACTGCAACAGGCCAAAAGTCTGCTGGAACCCTTGCTGGGCAGCCAGGCGGCCCTGGTGTTTGCCTTGGCCCTGCTGATGGCCGGCATCTCGTCGACGGTGACGAGCGGCATGGCGGCAGGTTCCATCTTTGCCGGGATGTTCGGCGAGTCGTATCACGTGAAGGACATCCATTCGCGGGTAGGCATCCTGCTTTCCCTGGGAGTAGCCCTGGTGGTGATTCTGTTCATTGACAACCCGTTTCAGGGATTGATTCTCTCGCAGATGGTGCTGAGCATCCAGTTGCCGTTCACCATCTTCCTGCAGGTGTGGCTGACTTCCTCCCGGCGTGTCATGGGACCGTATGCCAATTCCCGCTGGAGTACGTGGGTGCTCTATGCCATGGCGGTGGTGGTGTCCGTGCTGAACCTTGCCCTGTTGTTTTCGTGAATGTTTCTTAGGCTTCGTGCGGAGCGAGTTCCGTCATTTTCTTTTTGAAATGATACATCAGCATGAGGGCGGCTACCGCAAAGGCCAGTCCGTCGGACAGCGGCATGCTGAACCATACCCCTTTCAGTCCGTAGACAGGCGGCAGCCAGGCCAGTCCCGGAAGCAGGAAGAGCAGCTGGCGGGAGAGGGACAGGAAAATGGAAATCCGGGCTTTTCCGATGGACTGGAAGAACTGGGTGATGACAATCTGTGCCCCGACCACAGGGAAGGCCAGAATACCGATTCGCAAGGCAAGGATGGCATCGTCCGTCAGTTCCTGGCTGTCGGTAAACATTCCCACGAAGAGTCCGGGAAACAGTTCTCCCAAGGCGAATCCCACGGTGGTGATGATACAGGCCGCCGTAATGCCCAGCTTCAAGGTACGTTTCACCCGACTGAAATGACGGGCCCCGTAGTTGTAGCCCGTAATGGGTTGCATGCCCATGGTGATGCCCATCACAATCATGACAAACAACATCTGGATGCGGTTGAGGATGCCGAAAGCCCCGATGGCCATGTCACCCCCGTAATTGAGCAACCGGTTGTTGATGAAGATGACGATGCAGCAGGCACACACGTTCATGACAAAAGGCGACATGCCGATGGCAAAAATATTCCCCATGATTTTCCGTTGCAGGCGAAGGTTGGGCCGGTGGAAACGGATGTAGCTTTTCGGGCTGCAGAAGTGATAGAGCACCCAGATCATGCCGAAGAACTGCGAGCAGACCGTGGCCAGTGCCGCTCCCCGGATGCCCCAGTCGAACACAAAGATGAAGATGGGGGCCAGGATGATGTTGCATCCCACCGTCAGCATGGACGAGAGCATGGCCTTGCGCGGATAGCCCGTAGCCCGCATCACGTTGTTGAGTCCGATCATGACATACGAGATGGGACTGCCCAGCAGGATGACCTGCATGAAGTCGCGGGCATAGGGCATGGTCGCTTCGCTGGCCCCGAAGAAAAACAGAATCGGTTCCAGGAAGATGAACGCCAGTCCCCCGTAGAACACGGCATTGATGACACAGAGAATCGCCACATTGCCCAGGATGTCTTCGGCCCCTTTCTTGTCTTTCTGTCCCAGACGGATGGAAGAGAGTGTGGCACCTCCCACACCCACCAGCGTACAGAACGCCACCAGCAGGTTCATGAGCGGGAAGGTGATGGCCAGTCCCGAGATGGCCAGTGCCCCCACACCGTGTCCGATGAAGATACTGTCGATGATGTTGTAGAGCGAGGTCAGCGTCATGCCGATGATGGCCGGGATGGAATATTCCAGCAGCAGCTTCCCGATGGGAGCCTCTCCCAGGATATGCGGATTGTTCTCTTTCATGCGAAATTTGTTTATTTTAATTCTCAAAGTTAGGAATATGAACCGATATTTCAGAACTTTGCACCGTTAAATCAAACTAAACATCGAATGGACATAACGAAATGTGTAGCCGCCCTTTTTGATTTCGACGGGGTGGTGATGGATACCGAATCACAGTACAGTCTTTTTTGGAACAAGGTAGGGAAACAATATCATCCGGAATATGAGGAGTTCGGACGGGTCATCAAGGGACAGACCCTCAAACAGATTTACGACCGCCATTTTCAGGGTATGGAGCAGGAACAGGCTGAAATTACCGACCGCCTGAACCGTTTCGAGACGGAGATGAAGTATGAATACGTGCCGGGAGTGGAAGCGTTCATGCGCAGCCTGCGTGCCCATGGCGTGAAGATTGCCATCGTGACCAGCTCGAACGAGAAGAAGATGGCCAACGTTTATGCCGCGCATCCCGAACTGAAGGGACTGGTCGACCGGATTCTGACAGCTGAAATGTTCCATAAGTCGAAGCCGGAACCCGACTGCTTCCTGCTGGGGGCAGAGGTGTTTGAGACGGTGCCGGAAAACTGTGTCGTTTTTGAGGATTCCTTCCATGGTATTCAGGCCGGAAATGCGGCAGGGATGGCTGTCGTGGGGCTGAGCACGACCAATCCGGCGGAAGCCATTCAGAATCAGTGCGCTTTGGTGATTCCGGATTTCCGCCATTTTACCTACGAGGCCATGATGAACTTGCTGTAACACTTGTCTGATTCAGAAAAATCGGCTATTTTTGCGGAAATTTTATTAAATCGGAAAAAGAATTATGGCAGGATATCTTTCAGGTGATACTCGCAAAGTGACGACTCACCGTTTGATTGAAATGAAACAAAGAGGTGAAAAAATCTCCATGCTGACCTCTTACGACTATACCATGGCACAGATTGTAGACGGTGCCGGAGTAGACGTGATTCTGGTAGGAGATTCGGCTTCGAATGTGATGGCCGGCAATGTGACCACCCTTCCTATCACGGTAGACCAGATGATTTATCATGGCAAATCGGTGATGCGCGGTGTGAAACGTGCACTGGTGGTTGTCGATATGCCGTTCGGTTCGTACCAGGCAGACCCGTTTGACGGGGTACGCAATGCCATCCGCATCATGAAAGAGACGCATGCCGATGCGTTGAAGCTGGAAGGCGGAGAAGAAGTCATCGATGTGATTCGCCGCATCATCGGGGCCGGCATGCCGGTGATGGGACACCTGGGGCTGATGCCGCAGTCCATCAACAAATATGGCACCTACGGCGTGCGGGCCAAGGAAGAGGCTGAGGCCGAGAAACTGATGAAAGACGCCCGCGTGCTGGAAGAAGCCGGCTGCTTCGGGCTGGTGCTGGAAAAAATTCCGGCCGAACTGGCAGCCCGCGTGGCCAAGGAACTGACCATCCCCGTAATCGGTATCGGTGCCGGAGGAGGAGTCGACGGACAGGTGCTGGTAGTGACCGACATGCTGGGTATGACCAAAGGATTCAGCCCGCGCTTCCTGCGTCGCTACGCCGACCTGAATACGGTGATGACGGATGCCATCGGGCATTACGTGGCCGACGTGAAGTCGAGCGACTTCCCCAATGAGTCGGAGCAGTATTAAGCCTGTTGTTTTTTGACAAAGCATAAAGGTGCATGGACTGTAGGACCGGACGGTCAGTTTCCGGCAGGTGGTACAGTCTGTGCATCTGTGTTTTAGACAAGATAGAGACGAGAAAAGAAAAAAAGAATGTGGAATCGTAATTTTAATCTTTTACTTACAGCGAATTTTTTCCTGTACACGGCGGTGTATATGCTCTTCCCGGTGCTGCATCGGTGGATGGTGGGCGAGGGAGGCTATACCAACCTTCAGGCCGGAGGTACCATTGCCATTTTCGGAATTTCCTTGTACATCTTCGGCGTTTTCAACAATTACCTGGTCGATACGTTCAAGCGTAAAGCGGTGTGTACGCGCAGCATCCTTCTGCTGGCGTTGTTGGGGCTGATATATCCTTATTCTCCTGGGATAGGAGCCATCGTGGCCCTTCGGGTGTTGCAGGGAGCCTTGTTTGGAGTCGTGCTGATGTCGATGGGAAGTACACTGGTCATCGACGTGACACCCAGTCACTGTCGGAACAGGGCCAACCTCACTTTCACCTGGTCGGGCGTGCTCGGCATGCTGTGTGGCATCTGGGGCGGATACAGTCTGGGAAATTTCCTTTCCTTCCAGTACGAACTGTACCTGTTTGCCATCCTGTGTGTGATACCTATCCTGCTGGTATCGATGGTGGAAGTCTGTTTCCGCGCTCCGCTGGATTTGCCGCTGATGTCGTTCGACCGTTTTCTGCTGTTCCGCACCCTGCTTCCGGGACTGAACATGATGGTGGTACCCTTCATTTTGGGGGTGGTATTCAGCACGATATTCGATAGTTTTTTCTACATTTGTGCAATGGCCGGATTTGTGGTCTTCCTGTTGCTCGACCGGATGTTCCGCAGCCAAGCCGACGGACGCTTCCTGAATGCGGCAGGTCTTGTGCTGATGGGCCTTGCCTTGCTGATGCTTTACCTCTCGGACGGCCGCGATTCCCTGTGGGGAGCCGGATTCCTGCTCGGACTGGGCATGGGACTGTCTCTGTTGCAGTTCCTGCGGATGATGATTTATCTTCCGCTGCATTGTGAGCGGGGGACAGGCTATCACACCTACCAGCTGTTGTGGGAGTCGGGCGTGATGCTGGGCGTGGTGCTCGGGAAATACGTGGAAGACTCCATGAAGCGGCAGTACCTGCTGGCCTTGCTGGTCTGCATGGTGGGACTGCTGGTCTATCAGGTAGCCATTCACCGCTATTTCGTGCGACGAATGAAAAACAGATAACTTAACCAATATAAAGAATATGGCAGACGACAAGAAAATTATCTTTTCAATGGTGGGAGTGAGCAAGTCATTCCAGAACAACAAGCAGGTATTGAAAGACATCTACCTATCCTTTTTTTATGGCGCGAAAATCGGAATCATCGGTCTGAACGGTTCCGGTAAGTCTACGTTGATGAAAATCATTGCCGGACTCGACAAGAACTATCAGGGCGAGGTGGTGTTCTCGCCGGGATACAGTGTCGGCTATCTGGCACAGGAACCCCAGCTCGACGACACGAAGACCGTGAAGGAAGTCGTGATGGAAGGGGTGCAGCAGGTGGTAGACACGCTGGCCGAATACGAAGAAATCAACCAGAAGTTCGGTTTGCCGGAGTATTACGAAGATCCGGAAAAGATGGACGCCCTCTTTGCGCGTCAGGCCGAACTGCAGGATATCATTGATGCCACCGATGCGTGGAACCTCGACAGCAAGCTGGAGCGGGCGATGGATGCCCTGCGCTGTCCGCCGGAAGACCAGCTGGTGAAAAATCTCTCCGGAGGTGAACGCCGCCGGGTGGCCCTGTGCCGTCTGCTGTTGCAGAAGCCTGACATCCTGTTGCTCGACGAGCCGACCAACCACCTGGATGCGGAAAGCATCGACTGGCTGGAACAGCACCTGCAGCAGTACGAGGGAACGGTGATTGCGGTGACACACGACCGTTACTTCCTGGACCACGTGGCCGGATGGATTCTGGAGCTCGACCGTGGCGAAGGTATTCCTTGGAAGGGAAACTATTCCAGCTGGCTGGAGCAGAAGACCAAGCGCATGGAGATGGAAGAAAAGACGGCCAGCAAGCGCCGCAAGACTTTGGAACGCGAGCTGGAATGGGTGCGCATGGCTCCCAAGGCCCGTCAGGCCAAGGGAAAGGCCCGTCTGAATTCGTACGACAAACTCTTGAACGAGGACGTGAAGGAGAAGGAAGAGAAACTGGAAATCTTCATCCCGAACGGTCCGCGTCTGGGCAACAAGGTCATCGAGGCCAAGCACGTGGCCAAGGCGTATGGCGACAAGCTGCTCTTTGACGACCTGAACTTCATGTTGCCGCCCAACGGCATTGTGGGAGTGATTGGTCCGAACGGTGCCGGAAAGACCACGCTGTTCCGCCTGATTATGGGACTGGAAACGGTGGACAAGGGTGAGTTTGAAGTAGGGGATACGGTCAAGATTGCCTATGTAGACCAGCAGCACAAGGACATTGACCCGAACAAGAGCGTATATCAGGTCATCAGTGGTGGTAACGACCTGATTCGTATGGGTAACCGCGACGTGAACGCCCGTGCCTACCTGAGCCGCTTCAATTTCTCTGGTTCCGACCAGGAAAAACTCTGCGGCATGCTTTCGGGTGGTGAACGCAACCGTCTGCACCTGGCCATGGCCCTGAAGGAAGAAGGCAACGTGCTGTTGCTCGACGAGCCGACCAACGACATCGACGTGAACACGCTCCGGGCGCTGGAAGAAGGTCTGGAAGACTTCGCCGGCTGTGCCGTAGTCATCAGCCACGACCGCTGGTTCCTCGACCGTATCTGTACGCACATCCTCGCATTCGAGGGAGACAGTCAGGTGTTCTACTTCGAAGGTTCCTACACGGAATACGAGGAAAACAAGATGAAGCGCATGGGCAATGTAGAGCCGAAACGCGTGCGCTACCGCAAACTGATGGAAGACTGATTTTCAGTTGCTTACATAAAGCATAAAAAACGCTTCGACGTTCGGGATGAAAGTACAACCGTCCGCGATAGCGTTCACCACATAAAAAGATAGCCGTCCAGATTTTT
>URWA01000044.1 GCA_900551445.1 uncultured Bacteroides sp.
AAAGTTAGAAATACTACAGGCAGACTACAATACGCTATCGCGGACGGTTGTACTTTCAACCCAAACGCAAAGGCGTTTTCACTTAAACGCAAGTGCGTTTTTCCAACGTCACATTTATTTAAATAATCATCTATAAATCAACATATTATAAACCGACAAGTAGAATCTCACTGACTGGCAACAAAATTCAACAGACTGAACACTAGTTTACTATAAAGTATTTTCTGCCCAATAAAGTCACAAAAGCCACAAAAAACACTTCTTAATTACAGAATATCGCATAAAGTCGTATATCTTTGCGAAAAAAAGATAGAATATGAAAAGAACTTCCTTAATCGCACTCGCAGGACTCCTAGTTATAGGAGGTACATCCTGTGTTACTAAGAAAAAATTCCTTATCGCCGAGAACGGTAGAATAGAAGCCCTTTCCAGAGGAGACAACCTTCAAGGCCAGCTGAATGAATGTCACAATGAAATAAGCAAGATGCATGAGCAAATAAACCAGCTGCAGCAAGATACAAACCAACAAGGGAACACCATCCGACACTACCAGCAATTATTGTCCAGCAATTTGAGCGAACAGGAAAAACTAAACTCTCTATTGGGCGAAAAACTGAAAGAACTGGACGAACGGGAAAAAACCATCCAACAGTTACAAGGAATGATCGACCAACAAAATGCCAAAGTACAAAATCTGCTTAACAGCGTGAAAGATGCGCTACTTGGCTTCAGTAGCGATGAATTGACTGTACGGGAACAGAACGGAAAGGTGTATGTAGCCATGTCAGACAAACTGCTGTTCCAGTCTGGAAGTGCGAAACTGGACAAACGTGGTGAAGAAGCGTTAGGCAAACTGGCTGAAGTATTGAACAAACAAACGGAAATTGACGTATATATCGAAGGACATACCGACAACAAACCTATCCACACCGCACAATTCAAAGATAATTGGGATTTAAGCGTCATCCGAGCCACTTCCGTGGTCCGCATCCTGATTGAAAAATACCAAGTTAACCCACTTCAGATACAACCCTGCGGCCGTGGTGAATTCATGCCTGTAGCTGACAACGAAAGTGCCGAAGGACGGGCCAAGAACCGCCGGACGGAAATCATCATGGCTCCGAAACTGGACAAACTGTTCCAGATGCTGCAAAAATAAAGACAGCTAAAGGAGCAATCAGATTAGATAAAGACAAAAAGTCCTGGCAAGCCCCACCTGGAAGCATGCCAGGACTTTTTTTATCAAGCAACCAACGGCAGTCGGACCCCCGTCCTACAGTACAGATTCCAATCAAAACCTCCCCATCTTTCCTAAAGAGCCAAAGTTCCCAAACAAAGGAAGGCGAAAAAATGAGTAAACATGCTCTAAAACATGAGATTTTATTAGTGTAATTTTACACTTATCCGTAATATTGCAGTTGAATTAGTGTTGCTAATACACTTTGAAAAACAAACAAAGCAAAATAAACTTTTGATAGCCATAGAATCAATACATAAATCATTAAAATACTTACAATTATGAATTGGAATTCAACTGAGTTCATTTGGCTCGACTGGCTGGTTCTCGCCGTCGGAGTCATCGCTATTGTATGGGCTGTTTACCGTGCAATCAAAAAAGATCATGAAAGGATGAAAGGTGCCGACAGTCAGGACTACCTTTTTGGAAAGGGAGAACCTTGGTATATTATCGGTGCTGCCATTTTCGCAGCCAATATCGGTTCTGAACACCTTGTAGGATTGGCCGGTACAGGCGCAAAAGACGGTGTGGGAATGGCCCACTGGGAGATGCAAGGCTGGATGATCCTTATTCTAGGATGGTTGTTCGTCCCGTTTTACCAGCTGTTAAATAACAAAATGGGCAAGATTATCACCATGCCGGATTTCCTGAAATTCCGTTATACTCAGCGCACCGGTTCATGGTTGTCAATCATCACTCTGATTGCCTACGTGCTGACAAAAGTCTCTGTAACAGCATTCACCGGAGGTATCTTCTTTGAATATTTGCTCGGACTTCCATTCTGGTGGGGCGCTCTCGGCCTTATTTTCATTACAGCCGTATTCACCGTTTTTGGCGGTATGAAAGGAGTCATGACTCTTTCTGCCATCCAGACCCCGATATTGATCATCGGCTCATTCCTCGTTTTATTCTTAGGTCTAAGTATGCTCGGCGATGGCAGCATCTCGGAAGGCTGGTCACAAATGATGGCCGCATGTAACGCTGCACACAATGGTTTCGGTACAACTCACATGTTTCACACCGACCCTGCCGATCCTATGTATCCGCAATTCCCCGGCTACGTGGTTTTCCTTGGAGCATCCATCATCGGTTTCTGGTACTGGTGTACCGACCAGCATATCGTACAGCGTGTACTCGGACAGACCAAAGGAGAAGACAACCGCAAAGTCATGGCCCGCGCACGCCGCGGTACAATCGCTGCCGGATATTTCAAACTGTTGCCTGTTTTCATGTTCTTGATTCCAGGTATGGTAGCTTTTGCACTCTCCCAAAAGACAGGTAGCAGCATCGTAATGGACATCACCAATACACATGACACAGACGGTGCTTTCGCCATGATGGTGAAGAATATCCTGCCGGCCGGTGTGAAAGGTATCGTAACCATCGGTTTCATCTGCGCCCTGGTAGCATCTTTGGCTGCCTTCTTCAACAGTTGCGCCACCTTGTTTACAGAGGATTTCTACAAGCCGATGAAAAAAGGCATGAGTGAGAGCCACTACGTAATGGTAGGCCGTATCGCAACCGTCGTAGTCGTACTTTTAGGATTGGCTTGGATGCCTATCATGATGAACATGGGTAACCTATATTCTTACCTCCAAGATATCCAGTCTTTGATTGCCCCTGCCATGGTAGCCGTGTTCACCCTCGGTATCTTCTCCAAGCGAATCACTCCGAAAGCCGGAGAATGGGGCCTTATCGGTGGTTTCCTCATCGGTATGGTACGTTTGCTGACCAATGTAATCACCGACTCAGGTAAGGCTGTCATGGACGGTGCATTCTGGGAATACACTTCTTGGTTCTGGCAGACCAACTGGCTTATCTTCGAAGTCTGGCTGCTCGTATTCATCGTCATCCTGATGTACGTGGTATCCATGTTCACTGCCAAGCCGACATCTGAACAAATCGCAGCCATCACGTTTACGGGCGACTACAAGAAAGCCATCCGTGAAAGCTGGAATATGTGGGATGTAATTGCCACATTGGGCGTTGTTGTCCTGTGCGCATTGTTCTATGCATATTTCTGGTAATCCGAAAAGCAGCCCTTATATATATAATAGAAGAGGATATGCAGAAATGTGTATCCTCTTTTACTTTTAACAGGACATTCCCCTCAAAAAACATAAATTCTATGTTGAAAAACATTTGAAAAAAAGAACAAGCAATCGTTTTAAGTGTTACTTTTACACCATATAAATCATATTAAATATAAATTTATGAAAAGCATGAAGAAATCACTTCTGGGCATGAGTACTGCATTGATTTTTTTCTGCGGATGCAGTCAAAAACAGGAAGCTCCCAAACTGACCTTATCGGGTTTGGACCCAGCTAATTTTGAGACGCTGGTAGACAGTGTAAAGCCTGTAAAACTTTACACCTTAAAGAATCATCAAGGAATGGAAGTCTGCGTCACCAATTTTGGAGGACGACTGGTCTCCATCATGGTTCCAGACAAAACCGGTAAGATGACCGATGTAGTTCTAGGTTTCGACAGCATAGCTGACTATCAGCATATTCCGAGTGATTTCGGCGCAGCCATCGGGCGTTATGCCAACCGAATCAACAAAGGCAAAATCACGATTGACGGACAAGAAATCCAGCTCCCGACGAACAACTTCGGCCACTGCCTGCATGGCGGTCCTACCGGATGGCAATACCAGGTATATGAAGCCAACCAAACCAACGACAGCACCATGGTGCTGACCATGAAATCACCGGATGGAGACAACAACTTCCCGGGCAACGTAACGGCTCATGTAACTTATACCCTGACAGCCGACAATGCCATCGATATCCAGTATGACGCCACTACCGACAAGACGACCGTCATCAATATGACCAACCACTCTTATTTCAACCTGAGTGGCGACCCTTCAAAACCGGCTACTGACCACATTCTGTATGTAGCATCCGACAGCATCACACCGGTAGACAGCACCTTCATGACCACCGGCGAAATGATGGCGGTAAAAGATACTCCGTTCGACTTCAATACACCGAAAACCATCAGCCCCGATGTCACAGACTTCACCAACGAACAAGTGAAATTCGGTAACGGATTCGACCATAACTGGGTATTGAAGACCAAAGGCGATATCAACCAGCTGGCAGCCAAACTGACTTGTCCAACCACAGGCATCAGCCTGGAAGTCTACACCAACGAACCGGGTATCCAAGTGTATACAGGAAACTTCCTGGACGGAACGGTAAAAGGAAAGAAAGGCATCGCCTATCCGCAGCGGGCTTCCGTTTGTCTTGAAACACAGCACTACCCCGACAGCCCCAACAAACCCCAATGGCCTTCTGTTATTCTGACTCCAGGACAAACCTATCAGAGCCACTGCATCTTCAAATTTACAGTGGAGAAATAACAGAAACCTGCAAGAAACCAAGTTGAAAAGAACCAAAAGTCAAAAATTGAATGACCACTTACTATAATCATAATCCCAAATTCTATGTCGGCATCGACTGTATCATTTTCGGATTCGAAAAAGGAGAGCTGAACTTATTGCTGCTGAAACGAAATTTTGAACCGGCAATGGGCCAATGGTCTCTGATGGGAGGATTCATCCAGGAAAACGAAAGTGCGGACGATGCGGCCAAACGGGTACTGAGCGAACTGACCGGTCTGGAAAATGTGTACATGGACCAGATAGGTGCATTCGGTGCCGTAGACCGCGATCCGGGAGAACGCGTTATCTCACTGGCCTATTATGCACTTATCAATATCAATGAATACGACCGGGAACTGGTGCAGCAACACAATGCGCATTGGATAAACATCAACGAAATTCCCGAACTTATTTTCGACCATAACGAGATGGTGGAAAAAGCCCGTACCATCATGCGCCAGAAGGCATCGAGAGCTCCCATCGGCTTCAACCTGCTGCCTGAACTGTTCACCTTGACTCAGCTGCAAAACCTGTATGAAGCCATCTACGGCGAACCGATGGACAAGCGCAATTTCCGCAAACGTATCGCAGAAATGGGATTTATTGAGAAAACAGATAAAATAGATAAAACAGGATCCAGAAGAGGTGCCTCTCTCTACAAATTCAATGACAAGGCCTATCAGAAGGACCCGAAATTTAAACTTTAATCACATGTTAGAAGCACTAAAAGAAGAAGTTTTCCATGCCAACCTGGATTTGGTGAAGCACGGACTGGTGATTTTTACGTGGGGAAATGTATCTGCCATCGACCGTAAAAGCGGACTGGTAGTCATCAAACCTAGCGGAGTGTCTTACGATGAAATGAAAGCTGAGGATATGGTAGTAGTCGATTTGGAAGGAAATGTAGTGGAAGGCGATTTGCGTCCCTCAAGCGACACCCCTACCCATCTGGTTCTCTACAAGGCTTTCCCGGAAATCGGAGGGGTGGTCCACACCCACTCTACTTATGCCACAGCCTGGGCACAGGCCGGATGTGACATCCCGAACATCGGTACCACTCATGCAGACTATTTCCACGAAGCCATTCCCTGCACAGCCGACATGACGGAAGAAGAGGTGAAGGGTGCCTACGAACTGGAAACGGGAAATGTCATCGTGAAACGCTTCGAAGGCATGAATCCGGTACATACTCCGGGAGTACTCGTAAAGAATCATGGACCTTTCTCATGGGGCAAGGATGCACACGATGCCGTACACAACGCCGTAGTCATGGAACAAGTGGCAAAGATGGCCAGCATTGCCTACGCCATCAACCCGCACCTGACCATGAATCCGCTGCTGGTAGAGAAACACTTCAGCCGCAAGCACGGTCCGAACGCTTACTACGGACAAAAGAAATAAAAACAAGCCAACCAATTAATTATAAAATACAATCACTATGAACACATTTGATCAATATGAAGTATGGTTCGTAACCGGAGCTCAGCTCCTTTACGGAGGCGATGCAGTCATCGCAGTAGACGCACACAGCAACGAAATGGTAGCAGGTTTGAATGCCAGCGGCAAACTGCCTGTGAAAGTGGTATATAAAGGTACAGCCAACTCTTCAAAAGAAGTAGAAGCCGTATTCAAAGCAGCCAACAATGATGATAAATGTATCGGTATCATCACCTGGATGCACACTTTCTCTCCTGCCAAGATGTGGATTCACGGCTTGCAGCAACTGAAAAAACCGCTGCTCCACCTGCACACTCAGTTCAACAAAGAAATTCCATGGGACACAATGGACATGGACTTCATGAACCTGAACCAGTCTGCTCACGGCGACCGCGAATTCGGTCACATCTGCACCCGCATGCGTATCCGTCGCAAAGTGGTAGTAGGCTACTGGAAAGAAGAATCCACTCAGAAGAAGATTGCTGTCTGGATGCGTGTATGTGCCGCATGGGCTGACGCTCAGGATATGCTGATTATCCGCTTCGGCGACCAGATGAACAATGTAGCCGTTACCGACGGTGACAAGGTGGAAGCTGAACAGCGCATGGGATACCATGTAGACTACTGCCCGGTAAGCGAACTCATGGAATATCACAAAGAGGTAAAGGACGAAGACGTAGATGCATTGGTAAAAACTTATTTCAGCGAATACGACCACGATGCAGAACTGGAAGACAAATCTACAGAAGCTTACCAGAAAGTTTGGAACTCAGCCAAAGCCGAACTGGCTCTCCGCGCTATCCTGAAAGCAAAAGGTGCCAAAGGTTTCACTACCAACTTCGACGACCTGGGTCAGACAGACGGCAGCCACTTCGACCAGATTCCGGGCTTAGCTTCTCAGCGCCTGATGGCAGAAGGATATGGTTTCGGAGCAGAAGGTGACTGGAAATCAGCTGCTTTGTACCGTACCGTATGGGTCATGAATCAGGGATTGCCTAACGGCTGCTCTTTCCTGGAAGACTATACACTGAACTTCGACGGTGAAAACAGCGCCATCCTGCAGGCCCACATGCTGGAAGTCTGCCCGATGATTGCAGCCAAGAAGCCTCGTCTGGAAGTACACTTCCTGGGTATCGGCGTTCGCAAGAGCCAGACTGCACGTCTTGTCTTCACTTCTAAGGTAGGTACAGGATGTACGGCTACTGTCGTAGACCTTGGCAACCGCTTCCGCCTGATTGTAAACGATGTAGAATGCATCGAACCGAAACCGCTGCCTAAATTGCCGGTTGCTTCTGCCCTTTGGAAACCGATGCCTAACTTCGAAATCGGTGCAGGTGCATGGATCTTGGCTGGTGGTACACACCACTCATGCTTCTCATACGACCTGACTGCAGAATACTGGGAAGACTATGCTGAAATCGCCGGCATTGAAATGGTACACATCAACAAAGACACTACCATCGGTGAATTCAAGAAAGAACTTCGCATGAACGAAGTATATTACATGCTGAACAAAGCACTCTGCTAATACTTTGTCAGTCTCATTAAAAGTGCTGGACAGAAAATTTCTTTCTGGCAGCACTTTTAATTTTTAATATTGCTTTATTTCTTAACTTTAAATTGTTGATTTTGATATGAAATCAGATGCTAAGTCAACCATTGAGGCAGGCAAGGCCATTCTGGGTATTGAATTCGGTTCCACCCGAATCAAAGCTGTCTTGATTGACCAGGAAAACAAACCCATCGCACAAGGTAGCCACACGTGGGAAAACCAGCTGGTAGACGGACTCTGGACCTACAGCATTGAAGCTATCTGGGCTGGCGTGCAAGATTGTTACGCCGATCTCCGCGCCAACGTAAAGAAACAATATGGCATAGAAATAGAAACGCTCGCAGCCATCGGCATCAGTGCCATGATGCACGGCTACATGGCTTTCAACAACAAGGAAGAGATTCTGGTACCTTTCCGCACTTGGAGAAATACCAACACGGGAAAAGCTGCTGCCGAACTGTCTGAACTGTTCGTCTACAACATTCCTTTGAGATGGAGTATCTCTCACCTTTATCAGGCCATCCTGAACAAGGAAGAGCACGTAAAAGACATTACGTTCCTTACCACACTTGCCGGCTACGTACACTGGCAGATTACCGGTGAAAAGGTACTGGGCATAGGCGATGCTTCCGGTATGCTTCCTATCGACCCTGCCACAAAGAACTATTCTGCCGAAATGGTAGCCAAGTTCGACAAGCTGGTAGCTCCTTACGGATTCAGCTGGAAACTGACCGACATCCTGCCCAAAGTCTTGCTGGCTGGTGAAAATGCCGGTTGCCTGACCGAAGAAGGTGCCAAGAAGCTGGATGTATCAGGCCACTTGAAGGCAGGTATCCCTGTATGTCCTCCGGAAGGAGATGCGGGTACGGGTATGGTCGCTACCAATGCTGTAAAACAGCGGACTGGTAACGTTTCAGCCGGTACTTCTTCTTTCTCCATGATTGTATTGGAAAAAGACCTTTCAAAACCGTATGAAATGATTGACATGGTAACTACCCCCGACGGTAGTCTGGTAGCCATGGTACACTGCAACAACTGTACTTCCGACTTGAATGCATGGGTCAATCTGTTCAAGGAGTATCAGGAACTGATGGGTATGCCGGTCGACATGGATGAAATCTTCGGCAAGCTGTACAACAACGCACTGACAGGTGATGCTGACTGCGGCGGACTGATTTCCTACAACTACTTCTCAGGCGAACCTGTGACAGGACTGACGGAAGGACGTCCGCTGTTCCTGCGCACGGCCAACGACAAATTCAATCTGGCCAATTTCATGCGGGCCCACCTGTATGCTTCTGTAGGCGTACTGAAAATTGGAAATGACATCCTCTTCAACGAAGAGAAAATCAAAGTAGACCGCATTACGGGGCATGGCGGTTTGTTCCGCACCAAAGGCGTGGGACAAAGAGTACTTGCCGCTGCCATCAATTCTCCGATTTCTGTCATGGAGACAGCCGGTGAAGGTGGAGCATGGGGTATCGCCCTGCTGGGTTCTTACCTGGTAAACAATGACAAGAAGCAGTCGCTGGCCGATTTTCTTGACGAAAAAGTATTCGCAGGCAATGCAGGCGTAGAGGTATCACCTACGGCAGAAGACGTAGCCGGATTTAACGCCTATATTGAAAAATACAAGGCTTGTCTGCCTGTAGAAGAGGCCGCAGTAAAATACAAGAAGTAAAAAAATGTGAAATAAATAACTTACTTCCACTTTGTAATTTACATATAAATGTCATACCTTTGCTCATAATTTCAAGAAGCAGGCACCCATAGCGGTGTCTGCCTTATGTAGCATACAAATTAAAAAATTAATAATATGAACAGTAAACAAGTAATGAACCATGCCGCTGACAATATTCGTATTTTAGCTGCATCAATGGTTGAAAAAGCGAAATCCGGTCATCCCGGAGGTGCAATGGGTGGAGCCGATTTCATCAATGTACTGTACTCTGAGTTCCTGCAATATGACCCTCAGAACCCGAAATGGGAAGGACGCGACCGTTTCTTCCTTGACCCGGGACACATGTCTCCGATGTTGTACTCACAATTGGCACTCATTGGAAAATTCACATTGGAAGAATTGCAGCAACTGCGCCAATGGGGTTCTCCTACTCCGGGACATCCGGAAGTGGACGTGATGCGTGGCATTGAAAACACATCCGGTCCGCTGGGACAAGGTCACACTTTTGCCGTAGGTGCCGCTATCGCAGCCAAATTTCTGGCAGCCCGCACAGGCAATCCTACCTTTGCAAAAGAAACCATCTATGCGTATATTTCAGACGGAGGTATTCAGGAAGAAATCTCTCAGGGTAGCGGACGTATTGCCGGATGCTTGGGACTGGACAACTTGATTATGTTCTACGACTCCAATGAAATCCAGCTGTCTACAGAGACTAAGGACGTAACCACGGAAGATACAGCCATGAAATACCGCGCATGGGGATGGAATGTCATCGAAATCAACGGTAACGACTGTGAAGAAATCCGCACGGCCTTGAATGCCGCCAAGGCAGAAAGCAAACGCCCGACCCTGATTATCGGTAAATGTATCATGGGTAAGGGTGCCCGCAAAGCAGACAACACTTCTTACGAGCACAACTGCAAGACTCACGGAGCTCCGTTGGGTGGTGATGCTTACAAGAATACCATACTCAACTTGGGAGGTGACCCGGAAAATCCGTTCGTTATCTTCGACGACGTAAAAGAAATTTACGCCAAACGTGCAGAAGAACTGAAAGCCATCACAGCTGCCCGCCACGAAGAAGAAGCTGCATGGGCTGCCGCCAATCCGGAAAAAGCCGCACAGCTGAAAGAATGGTTCAGCGGTGCCGCACCGAAAGTTGACTGGGCTCACATCCAGCAAAAGGCAAACGATGCAACCCGTAATGCTTCGGCTACCGTATTGGGCGCATTGGCACAGCAGGTTCCCAATATGATTTGTGCATCTGCCGACTTGTCAAACTCTGACAAGACTGACGGTTTCCTGAAACAGACTCACGCCTTCACCAACGGTGACTTCAGCGGTGCCTTCTTCCAGGCCGGAGTAGCCGAATTGACAATGGCTTGCTGCTGTATCGGTATGGCATTGCATGGTGGTGTAATCGCTGCTTGCGGTACGTTCTTCGTATTCTCCGATTACATGAAACCGGCTGTACGTATGGCTGCCCTCATGCAATTACCGGTGAAGTTCATCTGGACACACGATGCATTCCGTGTAGGTGAAGACGGACCGACACACGAACCGGTAGAACAGGAAGCACAAATTCGCTTGATGGAAAAACTGAAAAACCATCACGGAAAGAACTCCATGCTGGTTCTCCGTCCGGCCGATGCCGAAGAAACGACTGTATGCTGGAAACTGGCCATGGAAAATACCGACACTCCATCGGCTCTGATTCTGTCTCGCCAGAACATCAACATGTTGCCGGAAGGCACAGACTACGCACAGGCTGCCAAGGGAGCCTACATCGTAGCCGGTTCTGATGAAAATCCGGATGTCATCATGGTAGCTTCCGGTTCTGAAGTTTCTACCCTGGTAGCCGGAGCTGAACTGCTGCACAAAGACGGCATCAAGACACGCATCGTATCTGTCCCGTCGGAAGGCTTGTTCCGCAGCCAGAGCAAGGAATATCAGGAAAGCATCCTTCCTGCCGGAGCCAAAGTATTCGGTCTGACCGCCGGTCTACCGGTGAACTTGCTCGGACTGGTAGGTGCCAACGGCAAAATCTGGGGGCTGGAATCATTCGGTTTCTCTGCTCCTTACAAGGTGCTGGATGAAAAACTGGGATTCACCGCAGAAAATGTGTATAACCAAGTAAAAGAAATGCTCTAATGAAAACAATAGGACTTGCATCCGACCATGCCGGATTTGAATTGAAACAATACGTAAAAAAATGGCTGGAAGCTAAGGGATGGGAATACAAGGATTTTGGTACTTATTCTACTGAAAGCTGCGACTATCCCGATTATGCACACCCATTGGCGTTGGCCATAGAAAAAGGTGAGTGCTATCCGGGGATTGCCATCTGCGGAAGCGGAGAAGGCATCAGCATGACGCTGAATAAACATCAAGGTATCCGCGCGGCACTTTGCTGGATTCCGGAAATCGCCCATCTGGCCCGTCAGCACAACGATGCCAACGTATTGGTCATGCCGGGACGTTTCATCGACGAGGCCACTGCCGACAAGATTATGACGGAATTCTTTACGACCGACTTTGAAGGCGGACGTCATCAGGCAAGGATTGACAAGATGCCGGTTCGGTAACCATTCTTCTGAAATTATTCAGAGAAGTCTTATTCATTGAGGCGAAATAGAAAATCCCGTTTCCATCTGATTTGGAAGCGGGATTTTTTCATTTCTTCGGTTGGTTCCGCCGAAAAAAATCCAACAATTCCTGATTGGCCCGGCTATCAAGAGCAACTTCTTGCTTCTCTTTGAAAATATCCAAGGTGGTAGGACACTCTCCACAGATATCAACACCTATCACCTGCTCCTGATGAAGCACCACCGACAGCAGATGCTCCAGTTCCGGCAGCGACAGCTCCCCCTGATCCCAGTTGGTCGCAGCAGAATGTGCATCCAACACATCCTTATCAATTGACAAGTACACCGGCCCCTCCACATGTTGTGCAGAGAACCGTTTCCAAGCCTCTTCATGCGAAAGTTCCTTCTCGCCATAAAAAATCACCCGCTCCCGATAAGCCTCCGGAATAACCTCCTTCAATTTTTCCGACACCCCTGCCAGAATCACATTCCGTAAGTAAGGATTGGTATCCATCACATCCTTCACCCATCCTCCACAAGAGATTACACCTTCAAACAGCGGAGGCTGCATGTCAGGATGATGGTCAAACACCACCAATGAGAAAGGCTGCCGAATCTTGTCGGTCCAGAACTTTGTCAAATAATGATAGTTGCCGGAATCAATAAAATGAATGGCTTTGACGGGATAATCGGCTATCAATTGTTTCAAGGCTTCGGCTCCTTCCTTATCACAATAACATTCCGTACCCTCCAGATGCGTACAATCCAGCCATGTGTAATTCTTTTCATGGGAAAAACGTTCCCAGTCGTACACACCTGTGAAATTCATAATCACTACTCGTCCATCGTTTGCTGTATTCATATCACTCAAGTTCTTTTATCCTGAACAAACCCCGCAAATATCATACCTGCTTCACAAATGACAGAATGACAGCCGCTCACAAAAAATGATAAGAAACCTGATTCCTGCATGAAGGAGAAAAAAAATGGTTATCTTTACAAGCAATATGGCAAAAATAACTATATTCACCCCAGAAAATTAAATTATAAACCATTATACGAATCATGAAAAAACTATTATTCATCCTGTTAGCCTGCCTACCTTTGTTGGGTACGGCCAAGGATAAAAATGAAAATTCCGACCCGAAGTATCTGGCGGGAGCCATCACGCTGGAAGAGGGAAAAGTGACTTTCACCCATGAAATCAAAGCCCCTTCTCTCTCCAAGGAACAACTCTTCCAACAAATGCTTGACTGGGCCAACAACCGCTTCAAACCGGATGGGAAATTACAAAGCCGGGTGGTCTATACGAATGAAGAAGAAGGTGACATTGCCGCTTCGGCAGAAGAATATATTGTCTTCTCTTCCTCTGCCCTTTCACTGGACCGCACCCGTATCTATTATCAGTACCTTATCCACGTGACCGACGGCTTATGCCAGATGACCATGACCCGTATCCGCTACTGGTATGATGAGAACCGCGACGGAGGGCAGAAATACACGGCCGAAGAATGGATTACCGATGACATGGCACTGAACAAAAAGAAAACAAAACTTGCTCCCATCTGCGGAAAATTCCGCCGCGAAACCATCGACCTGAAAGACCAGCTTTTCCAATCGGCTACTGATGTACTGGGACAAAAAGTACTGGCTAACGAGGCAACTCCTGCCACAGTTATACCTGCCACTCCGCTGACTCCTGCACTGACCGGCGAGCTGAAACAAGTGGATGTGACAAAACTTACCGACAACTGGAGCAGTCAGTTACAGAACGGACGCATCACCTTGACGGCCAATGAGGAGGAAATCGAAATCAAACCGGAAAACTGGGGAGGTTTCGGTAAACTGTTCAACAAGAACGTGGTTTACCTGCTGATTGCACAAGACCGTATCGCCCTCAGCGCCCTAATGGAACAGTGCACAGAATATAAGATTACCTTCTACGCAAAGGGAAGCACCCAGCCGGCTGCAGTGATTGAGTGCAAGAAGTCCATGAGTCAGAAGATGACAGCCGAAGACCTGAAATCACTGAATATTCAGGTCGACAGTAACAAGTCATATACGATGTACACCGGCGAAATCACAAAGACTTTACTCCGCCAGTAGACCTATAAAAAACGTCCTTACGTTTTACCCAAAAGTACAACCGTCCGCGATAGCGTTCACCACATAAAAAGATAGCCGTCCAGATT
>URWA01000045.1 GCA_900551445.1 uncultured Bacteroides sp.
AGTACTCCTATCCTGATAATATTCTTTCTTTTAACTATATATGTCGTATTCATTATTTGGACCCATTATTTCTTTAAATCAAATCTCGTTATCAGATTGTCTGTAAACACGTCTGTTGCAAGAAATATTTTTTTTACTTCATCCACCCAAATTCCACAAACAGGCTTGCTAAGTTCATAACACTTTACAGGTAATCCAGTCAATGTAAAGGTATAAAGTTTACTGCCTCCGTCAGGCAAATGTATTCCTTGTTTCTCACTCCGGGCAATTTCCTTGAAGGAAATCCCCTGAAAAACTGCATAAATCAAATGTTCTGTTACTTTCACATCGTGGAAGCCCATAATGCCGATAGGTAAGCCATATCCTTGTGATATATGAAACAGGGGTTCCCCATGTGGACCGTAATAAACATAGTGTTCTCCGGTCTTTAGATTAAATATCTCCATGACTTCGCCCAACTGAGTTACCATGGCCAGCACTCCGTTTTTCGGATTGTAATCCATGAAACTGCGCCATGCCTGCGCCAAAGCAGTCTTTCCGGAGTCATCCATACTTCTTTCGCTGGGTATGGAGCCTATGCTTTCTTTAATCTGGCCATGAGCATCCAATACATGGTAACGGTAATTGCCGGTATAGTCTGTTACCAGAAATCCATCAGCAGTCTTGCAGAAGTCCAAAGTACGTATGAGTCTGTCATCCAAAGATATTTCTTCCGCGCGTTCCGCATTACAATTTGATATTCGCCAGCGTGTTATCTGACGACGGTTAGAGTCAAGAACCCAAACGGAGTCAGGAGAACAGATTCTAACGCGTTCGGCAGAAAGTATCTCTTCCGGTCCTTCTCCGCGCCTACCGAATGAAGTGACATATCTCCACTCCGGATAGGTGAATGCATGGAGAAAGCAACTGTCAGGATGCAGGTCGAGAACAACCGCAAGACTATCCATTATTTCCACCCGGTAAGGATAGCGCAAAAAATATCGTCGCAATCTATCTCTTCTGCCAATACAAGCTTCCTATTCACTGGAAAGTCAGCATAACGCTGATACTTGTTTTCAACACTGAAACTACAATCATAAAATAAGACCGATAAAACAGCAAGAACAATATAAATAAATATGCTTTTCATAAATCCTGACATTTTTTGATATGACAAAGATAACTGTTTATTAAACCAGCCTACCTCGTCCTGCTTCAAAATCTCACCAGTTCTGCATAAAATTACAACATTAAGTCTACATAAGTCTACAGAGGTCTACATAAGTCTACAAAGCCCCGGCACATCTTCTTATATTCGCACTGGAAATTTTGATGTTTCCCACCAAGGAAACGTACGTTTTCCACAAGAGAAACGTATGTCTTCCGTGCGGGAACCATACGTTTCCGCCTGCGAAAACATAAAAAACAATTATACATATCATCAAAACCATGGAAGCACAATATGATTTTCTTCCCGTACCGGGAACAAAAAACGAAGACAAGAACCCGAAACTTTATCCGAAACTCGTGACCAGAGGGGCTGTACCCTTCAGTGAAATCATCCGGCAGATAGCCCGTTCTTCCGGATTCAAGGAAGGCACGGTCATCGGGGTGATGGAGGAAGTGGAAAAATGGACGGCTTACTACATCGCCCGTGGGGAGTCCGTGGAAATAGGACACATGGCCTACGCCGTGGCCAATCTGAAAGCGGAAAAGGAAGTGACAGATGAAAACGGAATACACGCGCAGAACATCTGCTTCGACAAGGTGAGGTTCCGCACGGCCAAGAGTTTCAACCAGCGATGCCGCGGACAACAGCTCTCGCGGGCCAAAGCCGGATGGAAGTTTCAGCAAAGTTCCGCACGCTACACGGAACAGGAACGACTGGACCTGGTCATGGAATACCTGACACAATACCCGTTCATCACACGTACAAAGTACGGAGAACTGACCGGGCTACAGAAGTCGAAGGCCTGGAAAGACCTGAGCAAATGGGTAAAGGAAAAGAAACTGGACACCCAGGGAAGAGCACCCCACAAAATCTACGTGCTCCCCACCGGACAACTTATTTCGACAGCAGACGGCGGCTCAGGTAGCGCACCGGATACCACACCGACAGAAAACCTACCGCCAGCACGGTGACAAACACCAGCACCACGTCCTGCCAGTGCACGCTGACCGGATAGGCATCGACAATGAAACTGCCGGAAGCCCCCAGTGAAATCAATCCGAAGGTCTCTTGCAACCAGCAGAGCAATACGCCCAGCACGATACCTGCCACTGCACCAATGAACGATATCAGGCGCCCCTCGAAGAGAAAGATACGCACAATCTGCCGGTCGTTGGCTCCCAGATTGCGTAAGGTAGTCACATCGTCACGCTTGTCGATGATGAGCATGGACAGGGAACCGATGACATTGAAACAGGCAATCATCAGGATAAAGGTGAGAAAGAGATAGGAAATGAACTTCTCGATTTTCATGATGCGGAACGTATCGGCCTGCTGTTCGTATCGGTCGAGCACGCGGAAACGTTCACCCAACTGTGTTCCCAGCTTACGCTTGAAGGCATCCACGTCGGTGCCCGGCTTCAGCTTCAGGTTGACGGCACTGACCTCGGTGGTGTACTGAAACAGCTTGCGGGCAAACTTCAGCGAGGTAAGGATGTAGGAACCGTCGTATTTCTCCTGATTGACGGCAAACACCAGTCCGGAAGAAAACAGGTTGCCCCCGGTGAAGGAGGCAGCCGGATTGGCCATGTTCACCTTGGCCCCACGCTTGGGGGCATATACCTCCAGCGGGTCGAGGAAACGGATACCGGTACCCAGATTGGCCAGCAACTGCACGCCAGGAATGGCATAGTCTGCCACCTCGTCGTGAAGCAGCAGGTCTCCTTTTCCAAAAAGGATGGTATCAATCGGAGTCAGCTCGGTGAAATTGTCTTCCACTCCCTTGACCACGGCCATGGCCTGCCGCCCCTGATACTGCACCAGGGCATTGTCTTCCAGCGACTCGCACACCAAGACCACTTCGGGCATTTTCCGGATGGCCATAATGGACTTGTCTTGCCCGTCGAACACCTTTCCGGCAGCCGGCACCACCTTCAGCTCCGGGTCGAAAGCCGTAAACAGATTGGAAACCAGGTCCTGAAAACCGTTGAACACGGACAAGGTACACACCAAGGCCAAGGTGGCAAGCGCCACTCCGCATACCGAAATACCGGAAATCACATTGATGGCATTGTGTGACTTCTTGGAAAACAAATAGCGCCGGGCTATGTAAAAAGGGAAATTCACCGTTATACCTTATTTATATATTCAGATAGATAAATAAAAACCCACAGAAGCCCCGGGAACAAAGCCCTCCTCTTCTGTGAGTTCTTACTGGTCTTTTACATGTGGTTATTTCTTCAACAATTCGTCAATCTTCTCCGCGTAATCCAGCGAATCGTCCACAAAGAACTTCAGTTCCGGAATGATACGCAGCTGATGGCGCACCCGGTTGCCGAGTTCAAAGCGGATGGACTTCATGTTGGCATTGATGTTCTTCACGATTTCTTCACTTCTCTCCGAAGGGAAGACGCTCAGATATACACGCGCGTAACTCATATCGGGACTGATGCGGACAATGCTGACCGAAACCAGCACGCCCGGCATGGACTTGGTCTGCAAAAGGAAAATCTCGCTCAGTTCCTTCTGAATGAGGCGGGCAATCTTGTTTTGTCTGGTTGTTTCCATATTACTTCTTTATTTTTTACGTATGATAGTCAGACCGTCGCGCAAGGGCAGGATGACTTTCTCCACCCGTGGGTCGGCAGCCACCAGGTCGTTGAATTTCTTGATGCCGATGGTCTGCGTGTCGGTGTGGTGTGGTTCTTCGAGCACATGCCCGTCCCACAGGGTGTTGTCGGCAATGATGTAGCCGCCGGAATGCATCTTCTGCAGAATCATCTCGTAGTATTCCACATAGAAACGTTTGTTTCCGTCGACAAAGGCCAAGTCGAACACAATGTCCATATCGGGCACCATCTGCAAGGCATCTCCGATATAAAACCGGATTTTATCGGCATACGGAGAATTTTCCAGCCATGGACGGGTGAAGTCTTCCTGCTCGTCGTTGATCTCAAAAGTGTGGAGCATTGCTCCGTCTTCCAGACCTTCTGCCAGACAAAGCGCAGAATATCCGCTGTAAGTACCTATCTCAAGCACCTGCTTCGGACGTATCATCTGCACGAACATCTTCAACATTCTTCCCTGCAAGTGGCCCGAAGCCATACGGGGACGCAGGAGTTTCACGTGCGTCGCCCGGTACAGCGCTTTCAGGTAGTCACTTTCTTCGTCGATATGCTGAAGAATGTATTCATCGAGCGCGTCTGTCTCTTTCATGATTACAAGTAACGGTTACGGTTGGGCAACACGTATTCTTCTTCGCTTTTCAGCACGTCGCCCACCTGATTGATTTCCAGGAAAGAAGTATGAGTTCCCTGTTTGCCACCGCTCAAGTAAGCCACCATTTCATTTTCGGCCAGCACACCGTCGTTAATCAGCTTGCGCAGGGCAGTGAAGTAGTATTCCTGTCCGTTGGCCTTTTCCGGCATATAGATTGCTTCCACACCGTATGACAGTGCCAGGTGACGCATGGTCTTTTCTTTGTAGCAGATGGCCAGCACCGGATATTTGCCGCGGAACGCAGCCAGGTTGCGGGCTGTCAGACCGCTGAAGCTGTCGGTAATGATGGCACGAATCGGCATCAGGTTCGTAGCACGTACCGCCTGCTTGGCCAGGAAGCTGGTCACATCGGTATTTTCCGGAGTCAAAGGAATAGGAATATCGTTTTCTTCCATCTTGTCTTTTTCTGCCTGAGCCGCAATCTTCGCCATGGTCTTCACGGCTTCCACCGGATACTTACCGTAAGCCGTTTCACCACTCAGCATCAGGGCATCGGTACGGTAGTAGATGGCATTGGCGATATCGGTTACCTCGGCACGGGTCGGACGCGGGTTGTTGATCATGGTGTGCAGCATCTGCGTAGCCACGATAACCGGCTTCTTGGCCAGGATACATTTCTTAATCAGGATACGCTGGATACCCGGGATACGTTCCTGCGGCACTTCGATACCCAGGTCGCCACGGGCTACCATCACACCGTCGGCCACTTCCAGGATTTCGTCGATGTTGTCCACACCTTCCTGGTTCTCAATCTTGGCGATAATCTTGATGTCGCTGTGGTGTGCATCCAGAATCTCACGGATGTCCAATACATCCTGACGGTTGCGCACGAAAGAATGAGCGATGAAGTCGATGTCCTTTTCGATGGCATAAAGGATATTGTTGCGGTCTTTTTCTGTCAGAGAAGGCAGGTTGATGCGCACGCCCGGCACATTCACACTCTTGCGGCTTCCCAAAGTCGCGTCGTTGCAGACTTCACAGAAAAGCGTATCTTCGTTCTTGTCGATGACCTTCAGTTCCAGTTCGCCGTCGTCCATCAGCACGTCAGCGCCTACAGACAAATCGTGTACAAATCCCGGATAAGTCACTGAAATGCACTCATGAGTGGTTTCCTGCTCCGGATTGCCTACAATACGTACTTTTTCACCGGTCTTGAAATCAATCGGGCCTTCTGCACTGGCCGTGGTACGTACTTCCGGTCCCTTTGTATCCATCAGGATACCGATACGGTTGGAAACGGTACGCACATTATTAATCAACTTTTCGAAACCTTCACGGCTGGCATGTGCGGTATTCATACGTACCACGTTCATACCTGCATTAAAAAGGTCTCGGATAAAATCTACTTCGCAGCGCAAGTCCGAAATGGACGCAACGATCTTTGTTTGTTTAAGCATCATAATAAATATACTATAATTTGTTGTTGTCTACTAAAAAGGATTCTACGGCCAGACGATAGGAATCCAGGCCAAATCCGCAGATAACGCCTACACAGGCACAGGAAATCATGGATTTGTGACGAAACTCTTCCCGTTTGTGCACATTCGAGATGTGAACCTCCACGACTGGAGTAGTCACGGCACGGATGGCATCCTGCAAAGCGATGGAAGTATGGGTGTAGGCACCTGCATTCAGCACTATACCGTCGTACGAAAAGCCTACTTCATGAATTTTGTTAATCAGTTCCCCCTCTACATTCGACTGGTAATATGCGAACTCAATCGACGGATAGTTTTTTTTCAACTTCTCCAGATAACTTTCAAAAGATTCTGCTCCATAAATGGAAGGCTCCCGTTTGCCTAACAGATTAATGTTCGGGCCATTGATTATTTGTATTTTCATCTGTTTACTTCTGCTGAACTTTTAATACTTTTGTAGAAGAATTTGGCGCAAAGATACGAAAAAGAAATGAAAAAGGCCGATAAAAAAAACATAATAATAAAGTATAAACAATACTTGAAGTTGGAAAAGTCACTCTCCGCCAATACCGTAGATGCTTATCTCACGGATCTGGACAAACTATTGGCCTTTCTAGAACTGGAGGGCATCGACTTCACCGACGTGACGCTGGAAAACTTGGAAACCTTTTCGGCCGGACTGCGCGACATCGGCATCCATCCCCGCTCGCAAGCCCGAATTCTGTCGGGCATCCGCTCTTTTTTCCGCTTTCTGGTGCTCGACGGTTACATCGAACAAGACCCGTCCGAATTGCTGGAATCACCGCAGATAGGCAAGCATCTGCCCGACGTGCTGAGCGTGGAAGAAATTGACAGCCTGATCGGGGCTATCGACCGCACCTCACGCGAAGGACAGCGCAACCGGGCCATCCTGGAAACGCTCTACAGCTGCGGACTGCGTGTATCGGAACTGTGCAACCTCAAGCTTTCGGACCTATACCTGAAAGAAAAGTTTATCCGGGTGGAAGGAAAGGGCAGCAAGCAACGGCTGGTGCCGATTTCCCCACGGGCCATCCACGAACTGCAGCTCTATTTTGCCGACCGTAACCAGGGACTCATCAAACCGGGATACGAGGATTTCGTGTTCATCAGCCGGTTCGGGAAGAACATCTCCCGCATCATGGTGTTCCACATCATCAAGGAACTGGCCACACAAATAGGACTGAAAAAGACCATCAGCCCCCATACCTTCCGCCACTCGTTTGCCACCCATCTATTGGAGGGAGGAGCCAATCTGAGGGCCATACAATGCATGCTCGGCCACGAAAGCATCGGCACCACGGAAATCTACACCCACCTCGACCGCAGCCGCCTGCGGCAGGAAATCCTGGAACATCACCCGCGTAATTTACATAAAAATGAATAAAATCCCCATTTTTTAAGCTTTTTTCCCAATGAATCCTCAAAAAAAAGCAGATAAAGATTAACACATAAGGGAGTTTTTCTTATCTTTGCCCCAAATATGAATGGAATTATTCATTTATACAAACTAAATATTTAACATCATGATTAAGAAGTTGTATTTGCCGTTAGTGGCATTGTTAGTCCTTGCTTTCTCTTCATGTAGCAAGATGGGCGAATTGTCTCCTGACTACTTCACAACCAACCCTGAAGTGTTGGAAGCTATTGGTGGTAAGGTGCCTGTAACCATTACAGGAAAATTCCCGGAAAAATACTTCAAGAAAAACGCAACCGTTGAAGTTACTCCGGTTTTGAGATGGGAAGGCGGCGAAGCTAAAGGCCAGCCGGCTACATTCCAGGGCGAAAAAGTACAAGGTAACGACCAGACTATCTCTTACAAGACTGGTGGTACTTATACTATGAAAGCCGTTTTCGACTATGTTCCTGAAATGGCTAAATCTGAACTTTACCTGGATTTCAAAATTAAGAAAGGTAAAAAAGAATACACTATTCCTTCTGTAAAGATTGCAGATGGTGTAATCGCTACTTCAGAACTTCCGACTGTAAACTCTGCTAACGCTGCTTACGCTCCGGATGCATTCCAGCGTATCATCAAACAGGCTAAGGAAGCTCAGATCATGTTCTTGATCCAGCAAGCTAACCTGCGTGCAAGCGAACTGAAGTCAGACAGCTTGAAAGCATTCCACAAACAAGTGGTAGCTGTTGCCGGCGATACTAAGAACTACAAACTGAACAACATCGAAATTTCTGCTTACGCTTCACCTGATGGTGGTGTTGACCTGAACACTACACTGGCTGAAAACCGTCAGAACAATACTGAAAAGTATATGAACCAGCAGTTGAAGAAAGGTAAGATTGAAACTGAAGTAGATGCTAAATACACTGCTCAGGACTGGGACGGATTCCAGGAATTGGTTTCTAAATCAAACATCCAGGATAAAGACCTGATCTTGCGTGTTCTGTCTATGTACAGCGATCCGGAACAGCGCGAAACTGAAATCAAGAACATTTCTTCAGTTTACAAGACTTTGGCTGACGAAATCCTGCCGCAGTTGCGTCGTGCTCGCTTGACAGCTAACTACGATGTAATCGGACGTAGCGACGAAGAAATCAACGCTGCATTTGATACTGACGCTAAGGTATTGAGCAACGAAGAATTGCTGTATGCTGCTACTCTGACAAACGACAACGCTCGTAAAGAAGCTATCTACAAGAAGACTGTAGAACTGTATCCGAACGACTATCGTGCTTACAACAACCTGGGTATGATGGCTTACGCTAACGGTGACTTGGCTGCTGCTGAAAACTACTTCAAACAGGCTGCCAGCAAGAACGCTAACGCTGCTGAAGTGAACACTAACCTCGGTTTGATCGAATTGACTAAGGGTAACGTAGCTAACGCTGAAACTTACTTGAGCAAGTCAACTGGTGCTAACACAGCTAACGAAGCTCTGGGTAACTTGTACATCAAACAAGGTCAGTATGACCGCGCTGTACAGGCATTCGGTGACACTAAGACTAACTCTGCTGCTTTGGCTCAGATCTTGGCTAAAGACTACAACAAAGCTAAATCTACTCTGTCTGCAGTGAAGAATCCGGACGCTTACACTAACTACCTGATGGCTATTGTAGGTGCTAGAACTAACAACGCTGACTTGGTTAAGAGCAGCATGGACAAAGTAAAACAGCAGGATGCTACTTTGGCTGCTAAAGCTCAGAACGACCGTGAATTTGCAAAATATGCAAACGAAATAAAGTAATCCAATAAATTACTGACTAAAAACCGGAGTCATTCGTATGGCTCCGGTTTTTTTATGCCTTTTCCAGAAAGAATGTGAGGAACTTGGGAGATTATAAAATGAAAAGTTGTATTTTCGCAAAAATAAAATTCGGGTTATGAAAAAATTATACTTGCTTCTCTTTTCTGTGTATCTCCTGTTCTGCTTGGACTCGTGCAAACAAAGCAACGAGTTTGAACTGAAAGGCGAACTAAGCGGTTTTACGTCCGACATGATTCTGGTGGTCTTTGATGACCCGGAAGCCCGATTGGATACCATTTATCCAAGAGACGGCAAGTTCATTTATACTTTTACGCCCGATACGCTGAATCTTTTCCGTCTGGTCAATGATTCAGGGAAATCGATTCCCATTTTTGCCGATAAGGGATGGAAAGTGTCCATGAAGGGCAGTTTCACCCATCCGGACATCAAAGGAGATGGTCCCAATGAGGAATATCAGGAGTTCAGAAAAAGTATCCAGACACTTGCTGACCCGGCACAAATCAGACAACAAGCGGAGACATTCATTCAAAACCACCCGCAATCATACGCCTCGGCCTATATTCTATGGCAGTATTTCAGCCAGACTGAAAATCCAGACCTGTCCCTTATTGCCAGCTTGGCAGAGCCACTGACAGGAAAGGTGAAAGACTGCCGAGTGCTAAACGAAGTGCTACAGAAATTGCCCGACAAAGAAAAGAGCAATCCCACCTACTTGAACTATATCTCTATAAAAAAGAGAGACGGCGAATATCTGTCATGGAGCAGCAGTAACCAGAAAGAATATTCACTTCTCAATTTCTGGGCCAGCTGGGATACAGAAAGTCTGACCCGAAAAGATTCTTTATACTCCTTGTGCCAGAATAACCTGAAGAAAGATTTCAGAGTAATCAACTTCTCGCTGGACTACCAGAAAGAAGAATGGCTAAAAGAGACAGAAAAAGACAGTGAGCAATGGATTGAGCTTTGTGACTACAAAGGATGGGATAATCCGATTCTAAGACAGCTACAGGTACGCAACCTCCCCTTCAATGTTCTGATAGACCGAAACCGAAAAATCCTAGGATACAACCTCCACGGAAAAGAGCTGAAGGAGAAACTGGAGGCCCTGACGGCTGAAGAAAAGAAACAAAAATAAGACCCTTTTAAAACGACCTTAAATGCTAGTTAAACTCTTCGGCGCTGCGGTGCAAGGTATTGATGCGACGATTGTTACCATTGAAGTAAACTGCTCCCGCGGCATTAAGTTTTATTTGGTGGGCCTGCCCGACTCTGCCGTAAAAGAAAGCCACGAACGGATTGTCTCAGCCCTACAGGTAAACGGATATAAATTCCCGACCCGACAGATTGTGGTCAACATGGCACCGGCAGACATCCGGAAAGAGGGTGCCTCTTACGACCTGCCGCTGGCCATTGGAATCCTGGCTGCCAACGAAACCATCTCGGCAGAACACCTGGGAGATTACCTGATTATTGGGGAGCTGAGTCTGGACGGAGGCTTACAACCGATTAAAGGAGCACTACCCATCGCCATTGCTGCCCGGCAACAAGGATTTAAGGGAATCATACTTCCGCAACAAAATGCATCGGAAGCAGCTGTGGTAAACAACCTGGATGTGTACGGCGTGGAAAATATCACGGAAGTCATCAACTTCCTGAACGGAGACTGTAACCTGCAACCCACGATAGTTCACACGCGGGAGGAATTCTATAAGCATCAATCGACATTCCCATTCGACTTTGCAGAAGTAAAAGGGCAGGAAAACGTGAAACGAGCTCTCGAAGTGGCCGCTGCCGGAGGACATAACGTGCTGCTCATCGGCGCTCCAGGAAGCGGAAAATCCATGATGGCCAAACGCCTGCCCAGTATTCTGCCGCCTCTTTCACTAGGGGAAAGTCTGGAGACCACCAAAATCCATTCCGTGGCAGGGAAACTGAAGAAAGGGGCATCTCTCATCGCCACCCGGCCGTTCCGCAGTCCGCACCATACCATCTCGCAAGTAGCCATGGTAGGTGGAGGAGCCACACCACAACCCGGCGAAATCAGTCTGGCTCACAACGGAGTGCTGTTTCTTGATGAACTCCCTGAGTTTAGCCGAAGCGTGTTGGAAGTGCTCCGTCAGCCACTCGAAGACCATCGCATCACCATTTCAAGGGCAAAATACACCTTGGAGTACCCAGCCAATTTCCAGTTGATTGCCTCCATGAACCCTTGTCCGTGCGGCTATTACAACCATCCGACACGCCCCTGTGTGTGCAGTCCGGGGCAGGTGCAACGCTACCTCAACAAGATTTCAGGTCCCCTGCTCGACCGTATCGACATCCAAGTAGAGATTGTACCCGTACCTTTCGAGGAAATATCCAAGAGCACCCCGGGAGAAAGCAGTGCCGCCATCCGGGAACGGGTGATCCGTGCCCGACAGATACAGGCCCAACGCTTTGCCAACCAGCCTGGCATCTACAGCAATGCCCAGATGACACCGGGACTGCTGCACCGCTATGCCCAGCCCGACGCAGCGGGACTGGAACTCCTTGGAAATGCCATGCACCGGCTGAATCTCTCTGCCCGGGCCTACGACCGTATTCTGAAAGTCTCCCGCACCATTGCCGACCTGGAAGGCAGTGCCGCCATCCGTCCGGAACACCTGGCCGAAGCCATCAGCTACCGCAACCTGGACCGGGAAAACTGGGCTGGATAAAGTTCCGCCCTTTCCCCCTAAAACAGATAGCGAACAGGTATCAGCCGGACAGCTCCGTTCAAGCCAGAGGGTAGTGTTTCCCAATGGCCATAAGTGCCTTGTTTATAATTCAGCTTTGCCATATTGATGTCCTCAAAGATACGCCACTCCTGTCCTTGACGATCCATCTCCGCGATGCTGTTGGCCGGCAAATTTGTCACCTCCACTTCTATCCGGTTCTTTCCCGGTTTCAACCACTGTCCTACCTGCAAGCGGAACGGAGCCGCCCAAGCAACGCCCGCTTCCTGACCATTAATACGTACCCGGGCACTTTCCCGTACATCGCCCAAATCGAGAATCCAATCGTCTGCCGGCAAAGAAGGCAAATCTATTTCTACGGTGTACAAGCCCGTCCCCCTATTGATCTTGGCAGCAGGAACTGGAATTTCAGTCCAGGAGGAAGGAGTATCTATCTTAAATTCTCCCGCAATGGCTGGCGTACTTTCCACAAACTTCAACGTCCAGTTGTGGTCCAGGCTCAAGCTATAAGGCATCTCCCGCACATACTTCCATTCCGGCTCTCCCTGCAGCGGATGACGGAATGTCTGAAGAATCGCACTCTCACCCGATTTCAACTGCATATAAACCTGCAGCCTACCGTCCGATTCACGTGTTTTAGCTACGCCACGTTTACCTGTCATCGGGTCAAACCAGATCACCTGCTGCTCCGGTACATTCAATGTGACCCAACCTTCCACATTCTTCGTCTGTAAATTGGATATGAAATAATGATGCCCTTCTGCATGCGTACGCCGGATGAACTGCATTCCCCACCGCGTTATCAGTTCCTCAGAAAGAACTCCTGTGCGTTCCAGCGCCTCCTTATAATCGCTTCCCACAATCACGCGGCCCTTTCCAAAGTCAAAGCTTTCCGTACGATGAAACACCTTCTCCCCCGGAAGCTGGCCAAGCAACCCAGCCAATGCACTCCGGTTCTGTTTCAAAGCAGCATACCCAGGTACATCTTCCGGATAATGCTCCACAAACACCACCGTGGCTCCCTGCCGGGCCAAGGCCAACAGTTTCTTTAATGTAGCCACAGGCATCAGCCGGACTGCCGGCACAATCAGAGCCTTATAACGAGCCCCTCCGTTTGTCTGCAACTCATTGCCCTTGCAAGAAGTTGTCTGAACAAAGGCATCGGAAATATAGTCCACGTCATACCCATCCGCCAAAATCGTCTGGATCGTTTTGATGAACTTAGGGGCATATTGATCCATCTTATGGATATCGAATCCCACAAAACGCCCCGGGATGTCATGCCACATGTCATACACGGGAAGATATACCAGAAAATCATTGTCCGGCTTTCCCAGTTGAAGGAACGACTGACAACGGGTGATATACTCGAAGAAGGCCGGCGCATCCCGCCATATCGTGTTGGTAGGCGACATATTGATTGTGGCATAAAACAACCAACCGGGCCAAGGCGCTTCTTGAGGAGAATAAGGCGTGCCATGGAAAAAAGCATGATTGACCCCTGCCACAAACATCAAGTCCATATCGGGCTTGCACTGTGAAAGAGAAGTCCGGAAATGTTCCGTCAACCAAGTAAAGGTTTCAGAAGAAGT
>URWA01000046.1 GCA_900551445.1 uncultured Bacteroides sp.
CTATATTTCAATAATTTCAAAGAACTATTTATCCACTTTTACGGGACAGTAGTGACATTCCATCTTCCTGGAAAGGAAAGCGCATCATGCTTTTTCTGGAACGTCCTCACATTGAAACCACGGTCTGGGTAAACAACCAGCGCATCGGCTCACAAAACAGCCTCACCACGCCACACGAATATGATATCACTTCGGCCATAAAGCCGGGAAAGTCCACACTGACACTACGCATAAACAATGACGAAAAATGTGCCAAAGTAGGACTAAACTCGCACAGCATCACTGACCACACACAAGGCAACTGGAACGGAGTGGTGGGACGCATGCTGCTTTATGCCGTTCCAGACACTCACTTTGAAGGCATCCAGGTATATCCGGAACCCGACAAACAACAGGCCCGGGTACGTGTGGTCGTGCAAGGCCAGAAAGGCAGTGTGAAGCTGGCTCTGAAAGCAGAAAGTTTCAACAGCGAGACTCATCACCAAGTACCGGAAATCACACAAACTTTTTCCAAGAAGCAACTGAGCGATACCCTGGAAATGGTACTGCCTATGGGCAAAGACGTACAACTGTGGGATGAATTCCATCCGGCACTCTACCGGCTGACCGCTACCCTGACCCAAGGAAAGCAGACAGAGCAGCGTGACGTAGAATTCGGGATGCGTACCTTTACCATTCAAGGGCGCTGGTTTTACGTGAACGGAAGAAAAGTCATGTTGCGGGGTACAGTAGAGAACTGTGATTTTCCGCTCACAGGTTATCCGCCTATGGACGAAGAAAGCTGGGAACGGGTATTCCGCATCTGCCGCAATTACGGACTGAACCACATGCGCTTCCATTCCTACTGTCCGCCGGAGGCAGCCTTCAAGGCCGCCGACCGGGTAGGATTCTACCTGCAACCGGAAGGCCCGAGCTGGCCGAACCATGATGTACGTCTGGGGCAAGGGCAATATATCGACCATTATCTGATGGACGAAACCATCCGTATGAGCAAATGGTATGGAAACCATGCCTCTTTCTGCATGCTGGCCTGCGGCAATGAGCCGTCCGGCAACTGGGTACCCTGGGTTTCCAATTTCGTCGACTTCTGGAAAGCGCACGACACCCGTCGGGTATATACTGGTGCTTCTGTAGGAGGAGGATGGGCCTGGCAACCCAAAAGCCAATATCATGTGAAGGCAGGAGTCAGAGGACTGGAATGGAACAAACAGAGACCGGAGACGCTGACCGACTTCAGAGAACGTATTGATACGGTAAAACAACCGTTTGTCTCACACGAAACAGGACAATGGTGTGTCTTCCCGAATTTTAATGAAATCCAGAAATATACAGGAGTCAACAAAGCCGGTAACCTGGAAATCTTCCAATACCTGCTCGATGCACACGGCATGAAAAACAAAGGACACGATTTCATGATGGCTTCAGGAAAGTTACAGGCTCTTTGCTACAAACATGAAATCGAACGTACCCTGCGTACACCCGACTATGCCGGATTCCAGCTGCTGGCCCTCAATGATTATTCCGGACAAGGGACAGCTCTCGTAGGTATTCTGGACGTATTCTTCGAAGAAAAGGGATACATAAACGCAGCACAATGGAGACGGTTCTGCAGCCCGACGGTCCCGCTGATACGTACGGAAAAATTCGTCTATACAACCCACGAAACTTTCCATGCCGGCGTAGAAGTGTCACATTTCGGAGAAAAACCGCTCCACGACGCAAAAGTCACCTACCGCATCACCGATGCTTACGGAAAGGTCTATGCCCAAAATGTGTTAGGAAGATTCGACATTCCTATCGGGAACCTGAATTCAACAGGCGAAATCAACTTCCCATTGAAAGACATTCCTCATGCCATGAAACTGAATGTAGAGGTACGGATTGAAGGAACAGATGCGGTGAACGACTGGGATTTCTGGGTATATCCTGAAAAAGTCGACATCGAAACGGGAGAAGTATATCAGACAGATTCTCTGGACAGTAAGGCCCTGAACGTCTTGGAACAAGGAGGAAAAGTCCTCATCACGGCAGGACGGAAAGTATCCTACGGAAAAGAAGTTGTACAGTACTTTACTCCTGTATTCTGGAATACTTCCTGGTTCAAGATGCGTCCGCCTCATACCACGGGGATCCTGACCAACCCTCACCACCCTCTGTTCCGGGAATTCCCCACTGAATACCACAGCAACCTGCAATGGTGGGAATTACTGAACCGGGCTCCGGTCATGCAATTCACGGATTTCGACGAAAGTTTCCAGCCGCTCATCCAAAGCATTGACACCTGGTTCATCAGCCGTAAGATTGGGGTTCTGTTTGAGGCCAACGTGCTGAACGGCAAACTCATCATGACGACCCTGGACCTGGACAGCGAGCCGGACAAACGAATTGTAGCTCGACAGCTGAAGAAATCGGTGCTTGATTACATGAACTCCGACAGTTTCCATCCAACGTATCGTGCGGATGTCAAACAAATTCAGGAACTGTTCACCAAAGTGGCTGGTTCACCGATGTTATATACCAAGGACTCTCCCGATGAATTGAAACCGAAACTGAAATAAAGCGGACTGCAACAGTCACTTTTTTACAATAAAACAACATCCCTCCCGTTACAGTTTTCTGTAGCAGAAGGGATGTTTCTATTTTCCTTTTATTTCTTCAGTTCCGGATAACTGATACGTGTGTGATACATGGTTTTCAGTTTTTCCTTGAATACCGCCTTCACCGTCGCAATATCCTTGAACGTGATCGGACATTCCTTGAAATACCCGTCCTGTACCTGACTGTCGATAATTTTCTCTACCAAAGCCGAAATACTTTCCTCCGTATACTCCGGCAGACTTCTGGAAGCGGCTTCCACAGAATCGGCCATCATCAGGATAGCCTGCTCCTTAGTGAAGGGGTTAGGCCCCGGATAGCGGAAAGCTTCCTTATCGACTTCTTCATCGGGATGTTCATTCTGGTAAGATATATAGAAATACTTGGTCAGTCCTTTTCCGTGATGCGTGCAGATGAAATCTTTGATCACCTGCGGCAAATCGTGCTTGTCGGCCAATTTCATTCCGTCGGTCACATGGCTGATGACAATCTGCGCACTCTGCTTGTAGCTGAGCTGGTCGTGCGGATTCACACCCGACTGGTTTTCCGTAAAGAAGGCAGGATTCATCATCTTCCCGATATCATGGTACATGGCGCCTGTACGTACCAGCTGACTGTTGGCCCCAATCCGGTTGGCCGCCGCAGCCGTCAGGTTGGCCAGCTGAAGCGAATGTTGGAACGTGCCGGGTGCTACCTCCGACATCTCACGCATCAGCTTGTTGTTGATATTCGACAATTCCACCAAGGTGACATTCGAAGTAAAGCCGAATGTCTTTTCCAGAATGAACAGCAACGGATACGTAAACAACAGCAAAATACCGTTCAACATAAAGTTCATATACATGTGCGTGCTCAGCTGGGCCACCTCACTGACATGAATCAGGTCGAGCGCCAGATACATCAGGGCATAAGCACATGCCACAATCAACGCGCTGCGGAAGAGCTGGGAACGCTGGGACAGCTCCCGCAAGCTGTAGATGCCGGCCATACCTGCCGCCATCTGCAACAAAATAAACTCATGAGGGGTACGCAGGCAGATGGAACACAGCAGAATGGTAATGACATGAGCCATAAATGCCGTACGGGAATCCAGAAAAATACGGATTATCAGCGGAATCATGGCAAAAGGGACAATATATACACTCATAAAGGCATGCTCTACCATCACAGAAGAGATAACCGGGAAGGCAATGATAATGATAAAGAGCAAGGCCAGCGTCCGGTGCTTTTTGTAATAATCACTCCGGAAAAGTTCCAGATAAATCATGAAGCAACCTATCAGCAAAGACACGAAGAGCAACTGACCCAGCAAGGTCAAACGTTTCTCCGACACCGTTTCACTGCGTTTGTCCCACTCCTTCTCCAGCGACTTCAAAATGTTGTAGGTACGACTGTCAATAATCTCTCCGCGGTCAATGATTTTCTGGCCGTTCATCACAAAGCCGTTGGCCCACGACAATCCGCCCAACAGATCCTGTTTGGCCGCTTCCGATTTCTGGGCGTCATACACCAGGTTCGGAGCAATGTATTCATTCAAGTTGCACCGCTGCAGCAACAGCCGGCGGTAATGCAACGTATCGGCAAAAATCAGCGTTTCGTAAGCCGTCTTGAAACTGTAGAGTTCGTTTATAGCCACCTGATTTGCCGTATTCTTATCCACCAGCTGAATGGAATGTACGCTGTCCTTACGCAATTTCTCCCAGTCGTTGGGGGCGAAAATCCCTTTCTCATACACCACTTTCAACAACCGTTCAATGTGATGCTGGTAGGCCGGTGCCGGAATGATGCGGTGTAAACTGTCGGTATAGGCTTTCTTGAACTGCTGTATCATCCGTTCGCCCACGGTCTTGTCCAGCCGGTAATACGGACTGTACAGACGCATGATACTGTCCTGCTCGCGCTGCACTTCGGTATCTTCCTTATAGATAGGAAAGTCGAAGGAAGCCTGCAACAGGCCATACTTCCAAGGTTTGTTGATGTCAAATTGATAGTTAAACCGCCCTTCTCGCGGTAAAAAATAGACAATCACACTAACGGTTACAATGAATATGCCCAGTTTATATAACAATCCTTTATAGGAAAACTGTCGTTCGGTCTGTAAACTTTTCATGTCAAAGAGATATTTTGCGTGCAAAATAAGAAAAAAACGGGAAAATTAGATTAATTTTGCGGCGTATTTTTAGATAAAAACCACAATGTCAGAAAGAAAAGTAAGAGTCCGTTTTGCACCGAGTCCCACAGGTGCGTTGCATATCGGCGGCGTACGTACCGCTTTGTACAATTATCTGTTTGCCCGCCAGCACGGGGGAGAACTGGTTTTCCGTATTGAAGATACCGACTCACACCGTTTCGTTCCGGGTGCTGAGGAATACATTATCGAATCGTTCAAGTGGCTGGGCATCAAGTTCGACGAAGGTGTCAGCTTCGGAGGAAACTATGGTCCGTACCGCCAGTCGGAACGCCGTGACATTTACAAGAAGTATGTGCAGGTGCTGCTGGACAACGGAAAGGCTTACATCGCTTTCGATACGCCCGAAGAACTGGAAGCCAAACGCAAGGAAATTCCAAACTTCCAGTACGATGCTTCTACGCGTATGTCTATGCGTAACTCACTGACCCTTCCGAAAGAAGAAGTAGACAAACTGATTGCAGAAGGCAAACAGTATGTGGTCCGCTTCAAGATTGAGCCGAACGAAGACGTGCATGTACATGATATCATCCGCGGAGAAGTGGTCATCAACTCTTCTATCCTCGACGACAAAGTATTATATAAATCGGCTGACGAACTGCCGACTTACCATCTGGCCAACATCGTAGACGACCACCTGATGGAAATCTCACACGTAATTCGTGGAGAGGAATGGTTGCCTTCGGCTCCGTTGCACGTACTGCTGTACCGTGCGTTTGGCTGGGAAGACACCATGCCGGAATTTGCCCACCTGCCGCTGTTGCTGAAACCGGATGGAAACGGCAAGTTGAGCAAGCGTGACGGTGACCGTCTGGGATTCCCGGTATTCCCGCTTGAATGGCACGACCCCAAAACGGGAGAAGTTTCTTCCGGATACCGTGAATCGGGTTATCTGCCGGAAGCAGTCATCAACTTCCTGGCCCTGCTGGGATGGAACCCGGGCAACGATCAGGAAATCATGTCGATGGACGAACTCATCAAGTTGTTCGACCTGCACCGTTGCAGCAAGGCCGGTGCCAAGTTCGACTACGAAAAGGGAAAATGGTTCAACCATGAATATATCCTGATGAAGAGTGACGAAGAAATCGCCCAACTGTTCATGCCGATTCTGAAAGAACACGGCATCGACGCACCGATGGACAAGGTGGTTACCGTAGTCGGACTGATGAAAGGCCGTGTAAGCTTCATCAAGGAATTGTGGGACACCTGCAAGTTCTTCTTCGTAGCTCCGACAGAATACGATGAAAAGACCGTGAAGAAACGCTGGAAAGAAGATTCAGCCGCACGCATGACCGAACTGGCCGACCTGCTGGAATCACTGGATGATTTCTCACTGGCTCACCAGGAAGAAGTGGTCATGAAATGGATTGAGGACAAAGGTTACCATTTGGGTAACATCATGAATGCTTTCCGCCTGACACTGGTAGGAGAAGGAAAAGGTCCCCACATGTTTGATATCTCAGCTGTACTGGGCAAAGAAGAAACAGTAGCACGTATGCGTCGTGCGGTAGAGGTACTCAAATAAACGAAGACATGATTTACAATTTTATCATCGGCCTTTATACAAGTGCAGTCAGATTGGCTGCACTTTTTAATAAGAAGGTGGCTCTGATGGTCAAAGGAGAAAAGGAATCTTTTGACATTCTGAAGAATCAGATTGTACGTGGCGAAAAGTACCTGTGGTTTCACGCGGCTTCTTTGGGAGAATTTGAACAAGGCCGTCCGCTGATTGAGGAAATCCGGAAAAAATATCCGCAATACAAGATTCTCCAGACCTTCTTCTCGCCTTCCGGATACGAGGTACGGAAGAACTACAAGGGAGCGGACATCGTCTGCTATCTGCCGCTCGACACACCGGGCAACGTAAAGCGTTTCCTGGATCTGGCCCAACCTTACATGGCCTTCTTCATCAAGTATGAGTTCTGGCAGAACTACCTGACGGAACTGCAACAACGGAATATTCCGGTCTACAGTGTGTCTTCCATCTTCCGGAAAGAGCAAATCTTCTTCCGCTGGTATGGGAAAAGCTACCGCAAGGTGTTGAACACGTTTACCCACCTCTTCGTACAGGACGAAGCATCCGTGAAGCTGTTGCAGTCCATCGGCATCACGAATACGACGATTGTCGGTGATACCCGTTTTGACCGGGTACTGGAAATCTGCCGTCAGGCTAAAGAGCTTCCTCTGGTAGAACTGTTCAAGGGAGATCATACCGCCTTTGTAGCCGGCAGTTCCTGGGGACCGGACGAGGATATTTTCATCCCATACTTCAACGCACATCCGGAGGTGAAGCTCATCATTGCTCCCCACGTGATTGAGGAAAGCCATTTGAAAGAGATTATCGGCAAGTTGAACCGTACGGTCGTACGTTACACGCAGGCCACAGAGGAGAAGGTGAAAGAAGCCGACTGCCTACTGATTGACTGTTTCGGTCTGTTGTCTTCCATCTACCGCTACGGAGAAATTGCCTACATCGGAGGCGGATTCGGAGTCGGTATCCACAACGTACTGGAAGCAGCGGTGTACGGCATGCCGGTCATCTTCGGCCCGAACAACAAACGTTTCCGCGAAGCACAGGGTTTGCTGCAATGCAAAGGGGGCTTTGAAATACAGGGAGCGGAAGACTTCAAGAAAATCATGGACGAGTTTCTGACCAATTACGAGGCCTTGGACAAAGCAGGCAAAAAAGCCGGAAACTATGTACGAGACAATGCCGGTGCCTTAGACAAGATTATGCATACCGTGACGCTATAATCCGTGCGCATAAAATAAAAAGGAGCTGAAGAGAGGAAAATTTGATTTCTTTCCTACTTCAGCTCCTTTCTTTTTATCTAACAGTATTCAAAAGAACCGTCATTTCAACATTGCTCATACGATTGGGCCTGTTGCGATGTCTGGTCTTCTTATCAGCGATCATATATCTTTCCTGTTGTAACACCGATTCCTTACAAAAATCATCGGTACCAGTTTTGTCTTCCCCAGACTTACTCAGACTTCCTCCGTTCTTTTTGATAAACATCGAACATTTCTGCCAAGGTTTCCATCGGAATATGCAGCAAATACATCTCTTTGAACACATCGGGCAATACTTGCTGGAGGAAGGTCTCTTTCCGAAGTGCCACAATCTTCTGTGCAGCCCCGGTAGACACGAAATAGCCTAATCCCCGTTTGTTGTAAATAATGCCCTGATTTTGCAGGTAATCGTATGTACGGACCACTGTATTGGCATTGACCTCCACCACGCCTGCATACTCACGGACCGACAGGATGCGCCCTTCTTCCTCGTACACATTCTGAAGAATCTCATCCATGATACGATCGGCTATCTGCAAATAAATCGGTTTATTCTCTTTAAAAGTCATAGGCGCCACAGCTTTCGTTTAATTACTTGTGAACGGGTAAACAGCCGGTACGACAGCCACCAGTTGAAAAGAGTAAATAAAAAGAAGAAAATAGTAATTATTGCCAACACACCATCTACAAATTGGGGGGTATACTGAAAGTGCTCCTTTATCCACTCTGAAAGACGAATTAAAGATCCACCTTCTGCCAGACTGGCAAACAAAATTCCTCCAAGAATCGTCACTGCCAGACAGGTTCCGATGGTTTTCAGGAAAGGATGTTTATACCAGAAACTTCCTCCCAAGATAAAGAGCGAATGATTCCACAGGGAGAATATCCATACGAGGAGCTGCATCAACCACCAAGAATATACGGGTTCGCCTGTTGCGTCTACCGAGGCATGAGCCCATTTCATGGAAAATACTTCCACTAATATCGGCTGGCTATATATGGCCGGTAAATCAAACAAAGGCAGCAACAGGTAATGAGTAAGTTCCAATGCCAGCAAGGCTACCAGCACCATCAACAACGTACCTATGGTCACAAATACAGCCCGTGAAAAGAACTTCTCCAGCTTCGTAGCCGGAAGCAGCAAATAAGAGATGCGTTTCTCCTTACTGTCCATGCATTTCATAATTCGGGAAGCATAAAAAAGCATCGCAAAACTCACTACCATGCCAATTACTCCTAACATATTGCCACAAAAACGATGAAAGGAATAAACCTCCGGAAAACCTGTCTCTACCCAATCCTCTGCCGACCACAAAAGGCCCAACATCGGGAAAAAGAAGGCCGCAAAGATACCCAGCAAGCCATAAAGGTTACTTTTCCAGTTCTCTATCAAATCGCGTTGCATAATATTCCGCACGCGTGCCATACTAAAAGTTGTATCCATCATGCCGTGTCGTTTATTTATCATTAAATATCGCTTGTATTTTCTCACGTTCCGTCAACAGAGCGTTGAACAGCAACTCCAGATTCAACGGACTTTCTTCTCCCGAAAGGTTAGGCCATATCACGCTGTTTCCATGTACGGATGGCTGTACAAAAAGGGCATCGTCTGTCGGCTCATTCATCCCTTGTTCCGCAAATAAGAGCTTGTCCGTAATGTCTACTACCGAACGATTCAGCAGCACCTCATTCCCTTCGATTACCACTACCTGATCCAACAAACGGTCAATATCCCTCACCTGATGCGTAGAAACCACCACCGATTTCTCCTCTGTCATCCCCGAAGCAATTACTTTACGGAACTGACTCTTGGAAGGAATATCCAGTCCGTTGGTCGGTTCATCCATCAAGAGTAAGGAAGTATTAGCCGCCAGTGCAAAACACATGTAAGCCTTTTTCTTCTGTCCCATGGACAGCTCTCCCAAGTGAATGTCTTCATTCAGTTCAAAATCATTCAGACAGGTCCGCAACAATTCCCGACTGAAACGAGGATAAAACGGAGCGTTTACTTTCACAAACTGCTGCAGGCTCAAATTGGGCAAGGTAAATTCTTCCGGAACCAGATACAGGTCGGACAAAGTCGCCGGCAGACGCTTTTGTACATCTATCCCCTTCATCCAGACACTACCACCTTGCGGACGTAACAAACCACTCATCAAATAGAGTAAAGTAGATTTACCCGTCCCATTCTTTCCCAAAAGGCCTATCACCTTTCCTGCCTCCATTTCCAGGGAAAAATCCTGGAAAATGGAAGCTTTCTTTCCATAACTGAAGGTCAATCCTTCGATTCTTATCATAGACGTGTTCATGTTGTTGATTAATGATATTAGTGTAATAGTTTAATAGTACACCGCAAATGTAATGCTTTTTCTTAAATCCACAAGCATAAACGAAGTTTTTAACAAGAAAAACAGATTGAATTCAAGTCTCCGGCCTTTTAAAGTGCTATCAGAAGGAAAAAAGGGAAAAGACAAGAACATCCTACGACAAAACAGAAAATAGCGTAAGAGAAGAGGAAAAGGGCTTAAAAGAGGAAATCTATAGACAAAGCAGCCAACGAAAAAAGGAAACGGCAGAAAAAGGGAGAACAAGTTTTCCGTGAAGAAAGAAGCGGAGACTTCCAGAATAATCCGCAAGGGCACAAAAAAAGCCCCGAGATATTGCTATCCCGAGGCTCTCTGTAAAACGGC
>URWA01000047.1 GCA_900551445.1 uncultured Bacteroides sp.
TTGAGTATTAATTGATAATAGCTGCTTTAGAGAATTTTCTCCGGACGGCAGTGAATGAATATGATAAAAACAAGAGCGTGCAATCCTTTTATTTTAGGTTTGTACAATTCTTTCCGTATTTATCACCAAAGAGGCTGTAAATCAATGGCTATCTACAAAGAGATGAAACATTCCATATAGTCTCCCATAAAAGACAGACTATCTTTATAATGAATGAAAATTATTCAGCATCACGCAATTAATTCAATCCGATTCATTACATTTACGGACGTTAATATACAAATAGTTCATGAAATTACGATTGAAAAAAGCCATATTTACATTGATATTCAGTATAGCTACCCTTTTGTGTTACGGACAATCCTTTCTTTCTGAATATCCAAAACTCACCACCCAAAATCTGGATGAGTTCTTTATAGATTGGAAATCATATTCAGATAGCATAGCATCAAAAGCAACGAAATATAACGATTTGATTGATAGTATTCAAGGCATCGAGTATGCTCCCAAGATGCCGCAAGAGGATCCGTCACGATACTTTGTGCTTCCACAATACATCAAAATCGAAAGGTACTATATGGATGTTGACACGGTAGTGGCAAAAATTGATTTAGGTTTTCCTTCCTTTATTCCGGATTTAAAGGATAACCAATACACCGTGGACAGTATAACTCCGATTCCACCTCAGTCTGACAAGATATTATATCTGACTTCAGATATTTATAAAGTTTTGTCTGAATTTGCTGGTGGACTAAAAAAACGGAAGAAAACAACCAAAATCAATGAAAGCCATATACAAGAATTAAAGAAATACATATCGGTAGAGTATGGACATTGGGGCGGATATTGGTGGTTCACCTCGTTTCCTGCAATTACTGGAATTTGTTATACCAACAACCTGATAGCAGTTATGAGAAGAACCAGTTGGAGTACCGGCGATGTAATATGGTATACAAAAGTAAATGATAAATTTGTAAGGCAACCAGTCCCTGTTTGCGAATGGGTTGAATGAAAGAATAATCACACGAATAGATATTTCCAAGGTTATGGCCGTCATAAGTCCACTCGTATGTAATCATCATTTGTATAGTACAAATTATTCCTTATCTCGCACCAATTCATATTATGCTCTTATTATTCATTGTATCATTGATTGTATTTTTGCTATGACTTCCTGATTAATATCTTCAGGTATCTTCACTTCTCCAAATGTGACTCTTCTGTCTTTAGGATATTTATTCCCCCAGATTACAGACTCAAGAGAATTGTAAAGAATTTCTATACTTGACACATCATTTAATCCCTTATCACAATAATTACTCAGAGCTCTATTAAACAATGAAAATAGCAGTGAGTCAACACGTATTCCCATAGTCGTTTCACTCCATTTTGACATACATGAGTATACCAATATGTCTTTTTCGTTATAGACGACCTGTTCAAATTTCCCGTCAGGATATAGTTTCAACGTATCTTTACAATTTATATCGCTCACATATATACCTGCAGGAGATTTTATAGACTGATGTCCTATTCGGATAAAGAGATATAATCCTAATATAATAAGTAATGGCACTACTGTCCAAAGAAATTTTCCCATAGAGTCAACTGACCATCATCGGAGTTTTTCATCGGACGTTTTGGTTTAACGAATAGTTCGCCTAAGGGTTTCCTCTCGAAGAGAACTTTCCCTATAGCGGACGATAAAATATAAAGATCTTGATCGACATGATACACTTTCTTTGCAATGGCAAGCAGCAGATAGTCGCAGATGGCAATCCAAATCTGCGAGAAAACCGCATTCTGGCTCGTACCATAGAACGACTTGATATGCAGCCGCTGCTTTATCCATTTGAAGAAACATTCCACCTGCCAGCGTTACCTATAGAGTTCTGCGATAGTCAGGTAGGAGTGGGTGAAGTCGTTGGTCAGGAATCTATAGACATTGCCTGTAGCATAATCTTCATAAACGACCATACGGAGAGTTTCAGGATACCACTTGGAGGTTCTAGGACCGGTAAGTCTGATTACAGAGTCACTAATAACACCAGTGTGCTTGTCAACGAGGCGTTCTTCCACCACTTCATACTTCATGTTGTCCTTGGCTCTTGTTACGAAGAACGCCTGCTGACGATGGAAGTGGTTGAACAACTGCCTGAAGTCAACATAGCCCTTATCCATGAGATAGTAACTGCCCGGCTCTACAGGAATCAGGCTCATAGCCTTGGAGTCGTGGACAGCAGCCTCTGTCAGATAGATGAAGGTTGGTATGGAACCACGCCAATCCAACAGCGTATGCATCTTCACTCCACCTTTGTCATGATGCAGGCGTGCCCACGGACAGAGCTGAAGGCACAACTTAATTGTACTGCGATCAAAGGCATATACGATGCCGTCCACGTCAAGTCGGGAAGGCTCATTCTGATACAGTTCCCTTGCCCAGGCAATCAGAATCTGCCCAAAGTCATAGTATATACGCCAGTCCTTTGTCTCATTAATATGGGCCAAGGTAGAACGCTGGATATACTTTATCCCACTCGAATAGAGTTTGGAAGACAGTGCAACCAGTGTTGCATCAATGCTGCGGAGGCTAATCTGGTCGGTGAACTGGGCAAAGCTCATCACCAAGAACTGGTCTCTGCATTTGAACCCGATGGCATGTCTGTTGCCATTGTATCTCTTTACGCATTTGTCGAACTCATATCTTGGTATGAGCGACATAATCTGAGCGAATACGGTCTTTCCCTGATTCATGATTTCTGCCTCTTGCAATACGATTTGCAAAAGTAAAAAATCAAATCTCGAAAAAATAATATTCGCGTAACTCATTGTAAACGATTAATTTAAATCATGTCTAAGATATTTTCTTTGGACAGCAGTGAAGTAATGGTATTACCATGAATGATTTTTTTATTGTGTAGTTTATCATACTGTACTGATTATTTTCATTATATAATAACTACATGAGGGGCTTTACCAATCTTCTATTTTAAGGTCAGACAGCGATTCACAAATCTACAAAACATTCTCCATAATCTTCCCTAACGCACCGTTAATCTTTGGAATGAAATTCTTCTGAATCACCCCATTAGTCGCGCAAATTTCATATTTTTGCCATTATATAAAGTGGAAACAGCCATGACGCCGAACAGGATAAAGAAATCACCGCCAACCAGCAATTGGGTCATTGTACAATATTGCTCCGCCCTCATCCTATCGGCATCCATCCTCTTGTTGTGGATAGACACATTCGTAGGAATACTGGTTGCCGTACTGGCTTTCCTGCTCCTTCTGCCGGCGCTGATTGTGTCTGTCATTTCCTTTTTTACCTCTCTGTCCTACCGCACATCCCACAAACGGACGCTATTGATATGGCATCTAGCCAATATCCTTATCTTCCTTCTGTGGCTCTACAATCCCAACGACAAGTGCAACGCCCGCATCATGGAAGAGCATTATCTGAAATATCATACACAAATGGACCACCTGTATCGCAACGTGTACCACCGATTGAAACCGGGGTGCCGCATTTACCTGGAATTTGAGAAGGGGAAAATCTCCCTCTTTCAGGTCCGGACAGAGGATGAACAGGGAGGATACAAGAAGGACTCGGGCAAAGAAGATGTGGATTCGCTGCTTATCCTGTCAGGTCTGGACAGGAAGGACCTGGATTACATCGAGGATGCGTTGGACGATATGCACTGTATTTCCCTGTCGGTGATGTCATCGCCCGAGAAGCCTTATGAAATCGGATTCAGGCGGGTACTCCTCGATAAATATGACTATCGGATTTATCCCAAGGCCCTGACTCCTGAAGAACAGGACACAATCGGTTCAGATCCGGGAAACATTCTATACTCTCCGCAAGTGGTATTCCGATATAACACAGGGGCCATCGGCAACTGGAACTTCCCGGGCAAGGAAGAATATCTGCAGTCAAGGGAAAAGGGATGAAATGAGAAATAAGTCCTTCACCCTTTCCTCGCATTTTTTAAACTTTTTGATAATTAATGTTTACAGAAAATCTGAGGAGAAAAAACATCTCCTGGATTTTGTATTTTTGCGCACGGTAACCGTGTTCCTGCGCGTACAGGGATACAAGAAGGAGACAAGAGATGAAAAAAGAGAGTTTAAGTATAGGCACACTGTCATGTCGGTGGATTCGGTGGGGTATACTGCTGATGATATTATTTTTCGGAATGCCCCGCTTGCAGGCGGGTGTCCCGTTTACCCTCGATTCCACACTTTGGCAGGACAGCCTGTTCCATTACAAAGAACCCGCACCGACTCCCAAGAAATCGTTTGTGAGGGCGGCTGGCGAGGTATTCGGCCTGAACATCGGACTCTGGGCATTCGACCGCTATGTCTTGAAGGGGCATTATGCCTATATCTCCCTGAAAACCATCGGACAAAACTTCAAACACGGGTTTGAATGGGACAATGACCACCTGAACACGAACATGTTCGCCCATCCGTACAACGGCTCCTTGTACTTCAATGCGGGCAGGTCGAACGGGTTTAACTTCTGGCAATCGGAACTTTTTGCCATCGGCGGAAGTGCCATGTGGGAGCTGTTCATGGAACGGGAATATCCTTCTACGAACGACATCATCGCCACACCGGTGGGAGGTGCGGCCTTGGGGGAAGTGTTCTACCGGACTTCCGACCGGGTGCTAGACGACCGCAGTTCCGGGGCCGAACGTGTGGGACGCGAAGTGGCTGCCTTTGTATTGTCGCCCATGAGAGGCATCACGCGGGTGATTACCGGAAAAGCCTGGCAGAAAAGTCCCGTTTCCGGGCGGGAGTTTGGGAGACCGCCGTTGAATCTTGAACTTTCGCTGGGCACGCGCATCCTGTTGTATCACGATGACCGTCGTATCACCCGTGCGGGAGCCAGCGCACGCTTGCACATGGAATACGGCGACCCCTTCACCGATTCAAAGATTCCCTATGAGTATTTCTCCTGCCTGGCCGAATTGAACATGATGAAATCGCAGCCCTTGTTGAGCCGGGTGGAAATCATCGGCAGACTATGGTCCAAGGAGCTGGTCGACACCCGGAGATGCGACCTCTCGGTGGGATTGTTCCAGCATTTCGACTTTTTCGACTCGGATACCATCAGCAACTACAGTCCCAATGCGCTGGAGCCTTGCGTGGTCCCTTACAAGTTGGGTACTCCGGCCTCAGTAGGAGGAGGTGCCCTGTTCCGTTACCAGGACCACCGTTCCCGGATGCTGGCGTCGCTCCATCTGAACGGAGTCATCCTGGGAGGTATCCTGAGTGACTATTACCGCTATTATCACCGCAACTACAACTGGGCTTCCGGCTTTTCTATAAAGTTCGGCCTCAAGGGTGCTTTCCTGCACGACAGGCTGTCGTTTGCGATTAACAACCAATTCTACAAGTTTTATACCCGAAACGCCAACGGCTCCAACATCGACTGGTCTGCCACGCCGGGAGGAAAGCCGGTCAATGTGAACGGCGATGAGTCAATCGGGACTTTCTCCCACTGGGAGGGGCAGCTCACTTACAGACTGATAAAGTCTTTGTCGCTTACCGCCAGATTTGACCTCTATAAAAGAAGCACGTATTACATGGGTGACTTAAAATATGAATATGGAACGACATACAACTGGTTTGTCGACAGCAAGCAGCAGAGTTTCCAGTTTCTGCTGACGTACACGCTGTGAGAAGGCGACTGAAAGCATCCCTCCCGCACAAAAATCAGCGCCCGGACGGAAAAGTATGGACAAATTTTATGTACCTTTGTATCCAAACCAACGAAAAAACATGGAAAACTTTGCCGCCATCGATTTTGAGACCGCCAACGGGGCCCGCAGCTCGGTATGCAGCGTGGGCGTGGTAGTGGTGCGCCACGGGGAAATCACCGACACATTCTACTCGCTCATCCAGCCGGAACCCAACTACTACAGCCGTTTCAGCACGCAGGTACACGGACTCACCCGTGAGGATACCGACTGCGCACCCGTGTTCAGCCAGGTATGGGCACAGGTGGCCCCGCTGATTGAGGGACTCCCCCTCGTGGCCCACAACAAGGCGTTCGACGAAAGCTGCCTGAAAGCCGTCTTCCGGGTCTACCAGATGGACTATCCCGACTATGATTTCTATGACACGCTGGGCCCCTCCCGCCGCGCTTTCCCGTGGGCAGAGAACCACCAGCTGCACACCGTGGCCGCCCTCTGCGGATACGACCTGAAACAACATCATCACGCCCTGGCCGATGCAGAAGCCTGTGCGTGGATTGCCAGAGAAATTTTGTAACCTTATATTTTTACCTCATGATTGGAAGCATCCTCGGCGACATCGTAGGCAGCGTCTACGAGTTCCATAACATCAAGACCAAGCAATTCCCCCTCCTCACCCCGCAAAAGGGATATACCGACGACAGTATCCTGACCCTGGCCACGGCCGACTGGCTGCTGCACGGCGGGGACTGTGCGACGTATTATTTCCGTTATGCCACCCACTACCGGTGTCCACTGGGCGGTTTCGGCGGACGTTTCCGCGAATGGCTCCGGCATGGACAGCAGACAGGAAAGCTCGTCCCCTACGGTAGCTGCGGCAACGGCTCGGCCATGCGCGTAGGGCCGGTGGGATGGGCGTTCCGCACGGAGGAAGAGACCCTGGAAGCAGCCCGCCTCTCCGCCGCCTGCACGCACAACCATCCGGAAGGCATCAAGGGAGCACAGGCCACGGCCCTCTGCATCTTCCTGGCCCGGCACGGAAAGAGTAAGGAAGAAATAAAAAATACTGTCGAAGCAAAATTCGACTACGACCTGAATTTCACCTGCGACGGCATCCGGGATACATACAAGTGGGACGCCACCTGTCAGGGCACCGTGCCCCAGGCCATCCGTGCCTTTCTGGACGGGACGGATTTGGAAGACTGCCTCCGCAACGCCGTTTCACTGGGCGGCGACAGCGACACGCTGGCCTGCATCACGGGCAGCATCGCTGAAGCGTCCTACGGCATATCCCCTGCCCTGCACGCACAGACGATGCGTTACCTGCCCGCAAATTTCCAGCAGACAGTGACGGAATTCGAAGGAAAATTCGGCCCTGAAACCGACTGAATTCCACTGCCTAAAAAACGCAAGTGCATTTAAAACAAAACGCCTTTGCGTTTTCTCCAAAACGTAAGTGCGTTTCATGTCAAACGCAAAGGCGTTTCAGGGAAAACGTAAAGGCGTTTGACTCCAAACGTCGAAGCGTTTTCTCACGGTTGAAAACCGCGTTGATTTTCAGCCGGTTATTTTTTCAGGAAATCCGCCCGCATCGGGGAGAAACAGTCAATCAGCAATCCGGCTTCCAGGCACTTGCAGCCATGAAGCACATCCGGTTCCATGTAGATGCCGTCGCCTGCAGACACTACCTGCGTCTTCCCGCCCACGGTAAACTCGAACTTTCCGCTGACCACGTAAGTGGTCTGGGTGTGGTAATGCGTGTGGGCAGTACCTACGGCACCCTTCTCGAACTTCACCTTCACCAGCATCACCTGTCCGTCGTATCCCATCACCTGACGAGTCACTCCCTCGCCGGCAGGTTCCCACTCGGTGTTTTTCTCCAAAATGAATGTTTCACTCCGTGTTTTCTTGACGGGATTCTCACCTGTCACATTCTCCGCACCGGCCGACAATGTTCCTGCCATGGCCAATGCACACATCAGTCCCCACAGTCTTTTCATATTTTTCCGTATTAAAAATGGTTCTGTATTTCTCCGTCAAAGATAGTGCAAAGACGTTGATTTACATCGTTTGCGGGCACAATTTTTCAAGCCGGAAAACCGCCCGGCATCTGGCTCAACTGCACTTTCTCGAACTTGTAGCCCAGGCGTTTCAGCTCGATGGCCGCCCCTATGCGGAACATCGTCCGGCAGGCACGGGCAAACACGTGGAAAGCCCGCGGACTCTGTGGCTCAATCTGCTCGTGGCGGATGGCATCGACCGCATACTGTGCACAACGGCGAATCACTTTCTCCAGGCGAGCGGCCTCCACCCCGTCGAGCGGCAAGCCCAGCAGGTCGTGTACGATGTGCTCGTCCATGTCGTCAAAGCCCTGCTCCCCGTAGTACGACTGGTAAGTGGCCTGCATGCACGCCTCCCAGTCCTCGTCCCAGTGGCAGGCCACCCCCAGTCCCAGGTAAGCCGCCCAAGCCACCGACACCGTGGGATAGTCGGGAATCTGCTCCACGGCATCGGCCATGTATTCCGGTGCCAGGTCGTGCCAGCGCTTGTCCAGGTCCTCAGTGGCCAGCAGCGTGCCGTCGAGCACCCCTTCATTGGTACACAAATGCAACAAATTCTGCTGCAATCTCTCTTCAAAATGCTTCAAATATTCTGTATCAATCATATTTTTCTGAATTTTCCGTCAAAGATAAGTGTTATGCGACACATTTCGCAGTTTACGAACAGGATTTTGCAGGAAAATATAGCGGAGATTCCATGGATATGACTAAATTTGGCATAGCTTATCCCGCAAATTGTAGAATCACATAAACCTTATAAAACAGAATTATAGACCAATGGCAACAACGATGTACGGCAACCAGTGTGAAAGCGACAATGCTTTTACTAAAAAAGCGAGACTGCTCCAGTCAATGTATCGGGTGGAATTAGACGAAGAGGAAGGAGTCGGACCGACAAGAACTTCCAAGCAAAAGTATGGAAACATGATCAGTGGTGGTGAAGTGTCTGGAAAGAACTTCCTAATGAAAGAAACCTTCGAATATGCCAAAGAAAGAGTACGAAACAAAAAAAGCACGAGACTATTGATGAGTTCCGACTATTCAACAATCTGCTTTCAAGCATGCCGATGGCATTCAACCTGTTCCACCCCATCATGTTACTTCTGAAACAGCAACCGAAAAAAGTAACACTCGCCCTACAGTCGGTTTTCAAGAACATCCCGATATGCGAGGTCACGGAAATTGGGTTGGAATTTATACCGACTCCAATTGAAAAATACACAAAAGACAAGTCGGCCATGGATGCCTACATCAAGTTCCAGGATACCAAAGGTGGCAAGTCTATAATCGCCATCGAGACAAAATATACAGATGTGCTCGGAGTAAATGAGGCACGCAATTGCATGGAACAAAAACAATTGCTCATCGACACCCATCTATTCAATGAAGAATTCCAAAGGCTGCTTAAAAAGGGAGAAATAAAACTTACACAAATCTACCGAAATCTTTTGCTGACTGAACGTTACCGAATAGTGGAAGGGCTGAAAGATTCTTATTCAGTGGTGCTATCGCCCAAAGAGCATCCGTCTACAGAAGAAGAAATAAGGTCAGTGACCCGCTATCTAAAACCAGAATACCCCTATAAGCTGAGCGCAATAACCTTGGAGGACTTTGTGGATACAATGATTCGATTCCTTCCGAGAGATTATGCCCAGATTTATGAGAAGTTTAAAGAAAGATACTTAGCATTTGAGAAGGTAAATTTAAGCCAGATAAAATTATGACAGAAGAAATTGCCAATAGACTATTAAATGATTTTTCTATATTACCGAAGAAAAATACAGATCCAACCTTTATGGAAATCTGTCAGATGGGAGGTGACAGATTTGAGGAAAGATGTAGTCAAATCTTAAAATTCTATTTTAATCCATGTGCAGCTCATGGATTAAAAGGATTGTTCATTGATTCGCTGCTGGAATTGATGCAGTGTACAGACTATTACAGCATAAAGAGCGCCAAAGTAACCACAGAAGAGGTTACTACGGATAACAAACGGATTGACATTATTGTCGAAACCGATAATTTTGTCATGGCAATAGAGAATAAGATTGGGGCAAGACTTTATAATCCACTTCACTGCCGTCCGGAGAAAATTCTCTAAAGCAGCTATTATCAATTAATACTCAA
>URWA01000048.1 GCA_900551445.1 uncultured Bacteroides sp.
GTTACTCCACTGGTGTTTGAGACCAGCGCGTCTACCGATTCCGCCATCTGGGCATTTGTTTTCGTTTGCGTGTGCAAAGGTAAGCACATTTTTCCAAACCCACAAGCAAATAGACATTTTTTATGAAAAAAAGTCCCTTACTGCTTCTCTTGGGGGCAGTAAGGGGCTTTTGAATTATATTCTTCCGTTTATTTCTGACGGATAAAGATGTTAATCGGGGTTCCCGACAATTTCCATCGTTCACGAATCTTGTTTTCCAGGAAACGGCGATAAGGCTCTTTCACATACTGAGGCAGATTGGCAAAGAACACGAACGACGGTACCTGGGTATTCGGCAGCTGGGTAATATATTTGATTTTGATATATTTTCCCTTATTTGAAGGAGGTGGATAAGCCTCGATCAAAGGCAACAGCTCTTCATTCAGGCGGGCTGTCGGAATACGGGTCGTACGTGCCTGATAAACTTCCTTCGCAGCCTCCAGCACCTTCAGAATACGTTGCTTGGTCAATGCAGAAGTAAAGATAATCGGGAAGTCCGTAAAAGGAGCCAGACGGTTGCGGATAGCATCTTCATATCCCTTCATCACCTTGGCCGTCTTTTCTTCTATCAAGTCCCATTTGTTTACTACCACTACCAGTCCCTTCTGGTTGCGTTGTACCAGCGAGAAAATATTCAAATCCTGCCCTTCAATACCGCGAGTCGCATCCAGCATCAGAATACATACATCCGAATTTTCAATGGAACGGATGGAGCGAATCACCGAATAATATTCCAGGTCTTCACTCACCTTGTTTTTCTTACGGATACCCGCCGTATCTACCAGGTAAAAGTCGAATCCAAACTTATTATAACGAGTATAAATAGAATCGCGTGTAGTTCCGGCTATTTCAGTCACAATGTTCCGGTCTTCTCCGATAAATGCATTGATGATAGATGATTTTCCGGCATTCGGACGTCCTACCACCGCAAAGCGAGGAATATCTTCATCCAGGATTTCCGGCGTTTCTTTCTTGAACTTGCTCAACACTAAGTCCAGCAAATCGCCTGTGCCACTTCCACTCAATGCCGAAACGCAATAAGGGTCTCCCAAGCCTAACGAATAAAACTCGGCCGCATTGTATTGCAAGTCATTATTATCCGTTTTGTTGGCCACCAGCAACACCGGTGTCTTCGAACGGCGCAAAATTTCTGCCACTTCCATATCCAAGTCGGTGACACCGTTCATCACGTCCACCACAAACAGAATGACATCTGCTTCCTCAATGGCCAGCATCACCTGCTTGCGGATTTCTTCCTCGAACACATCATCCGAGTTCACTACCCATCCACCGGTATCTACCACTGAGAATTCTTTTCCCAGCCATTCCGACTTTCCATACTGTCGGTCGCGGGTTGTACCGGCCTGTTCATTCACAATCGCCTGACGCGTCTTGGTCAAGCGGTTAAACAGTGTCGACTTTCCCACATTGGGACGTCCTACAATCGCAACTAAATTTCCCATAATTATCTTTATTTACGGCTTCGCAGCCGATATTAATCCAATTGATAACCAAAATTTTTCAATTCCTTATCCGAGCTTCTCCAGTCCTTGTCCACCTTTACAAAAGTTTCCAGGTAAATGGATTTCTGGAAGAAATGCTCCAGTGTCTTACGGGCTTCGGTAGCCACTTTCTTCAGGGCTTTTCCCTGACGCCCGATAATAATGCCCTTCTGCGACTCACGTTCCACATAAATCACGGCATTGATATGAATACTCTTTGCATCTTCCTTAAACTGCTCCACGACCACTTCCACTGAATAAGGAATCTCCTTGTCGTAATACAACAGGATTTTCTCACGAATAATTTCTGTCACAAAAAAACGTGCAGGCTTATCCGTCCACTGTTCCTTTCCAAAATAAGGAGGAGAATCGGGCAGCAGTTCCTTGATGCGTTTCATCACCACATCGACATTAAATTTCGCCATGGCCGAAATCGGGATAATCTCTGCCTGAGGCAACATTTCATGCCACTCATCCACTAATTTCACCAGATTTTCCTGATTGGTCAAGTCAATCTTATTGATCAGCAACAAAACAGGTACTTTCAAGGCACGTACCTTTTCCATGAACTCCGCATTCTTATCCGGTTTTTCAATCGTATCGGTGACATACAACAACACGTCCGCATCCACCAGCGCCGATTCCGAAAAATTAAGCATGGACTCCTGAAGCTTGTAATTAGGCTTCAACACCCCCGGAGTATCAGAGAAGACAATCTGCATATCGTCCGTATTGAGGATTCCCATAATACGGTGACGCGTCGTCTGAGCTTTGAAAGTCGCGATGGAGATACGTTCCCCCACCAGCAAGTTCATCAATGTAGACTTTCCGACATTCGGATTACCCACAATATTCACAAATCCGGCTTTGTGCATAAGTAAATATTCGTTCACAGACAAAAAAACGCATCGATTGGGATGCGTTTTTATCTGTAGTGTTAATTCTTTCTTTATTTATTTCCATCATAACCCCACTTCACGTAGCTGGCACCCCAGGTAAATCCTGCACCAAACGCAGTGAAGATGATATTGTCACCCTTCTTCAGTTGCTTTTCATAATCCCACAAGCAGAGCGGCAACGTTCCGGCGCTGGTATTACCATAACGCTGGATGTTAATCATCACCTTGTCCAATGGAACTTCCAGACGAGAAGCTACCGCATCAATGATGCGCAGATTTGCCTGATGAGGAACAATCCAATCGATGTTGTCCTTATTCAGACCGTTTCTTTCCGCAATCTGAGCTGTCACGTCAGACATGTTAGATACAGCATATTTGAACACCGTTCTACCTTCCTGATACAAATAATGCATCTTGTTGTCAATGGTGAAGTAAGAAGGAGGACATACCGAACCACCTGCTTTCATGTGCAGGAACGGAAGTCCCTTGCCATCTGTCCGCAGGATAGAGTCCATGATACCATAGTCTTCCGTAGTGGCTTCCACCATACAAGCCGCAGCTCCGTCGCCAAAAATCGGGCAAGTAGCACGGTCTGAATAGTTCACCATAGAAGACATTTTATCGGCGCCTACAATAATAATTTTCTTGTGACGGCCTGACTGAATCATGCTGGCAGCCGTTTCCATTGCAAACAGGAATCCGCTGCAGGCAGCCTGCAGGTCGAATGCATACGCATTCTTCAATCCCAGTTTGTCACAAAGAATAGAAGCTGTAGAAGGGAAATGATAGTCAGGAGTTGTCGTAGCTACAATTACGCAGTCAATAGAAGCCGGATCCGAATCCGTTTTCTGCATCAACTGTTTAGCGGCCTTACGAGCCATATATGAAGTTCCCAAACCCTCTTCGTTCAGGATACGTCGTTCTTTCACCCCGATACGAGTCATAATCCACTCATCGTTGGTGTCAACCATTCTCGACAATTCTTCGTTTGTCAGGACATAATCAGGTACATACCCACCGACTCCGGTAATTACTGCATTTATTTTTTCCATCATTTCTTAATTTCGTGGCCTATAAAAAAACAGCCGGGGAGCCGAAATGGCTCTCCGGCTTTAATTTCCCTAGAACATGCAAAAGATGTTCAACAAAGCGTCAAGTTATTAAAGAGCGGCTTCTTTTTCGATAGCCAACTTACCTCTGTAATAACCACAAGCCCCACATACTGTGTGATAAACATGCCATGCGCCGCAGTTCGGGCAAATAGCCAACGTAGGAGCAACTGCCTTGTCATGAGTTCTTCTCTTCGCAGTTCTCGTTTTTGATTGTCTTCTTTTAGGATGTGCCATTTTTCTAAACTTTTATTTAATTATTATCTAATATTTTCTTCAATTCGTTCCATCTCGGATCTATCTCACGTGCTTCAGGCAATTCATCTTCCAAGTCTTCGTCATCCAATCCAAAATCATCCATTTCTTCTTCATCTGCCGAAGTACGTAAATGTTTGTTCAGTGCCCCCATCATGCTTTTATTGCATTTACCAGGAGCATGCACATGTTTCATCGGTAAACTCAGTGCGATAAACTCGTACATAAACCAAGCTACATTAATATAACCGTCTTCTTCCGGCACGATTACCATATCCTCTTCGTCCGAGAAAGTTTCTCCCAATTTCACCTTCAAGGTATCATCGGTTGCTACCGGCAACTCCATATCGTCCAGACAACGGTCGCACGGCACGATTACAGAGCCCACGATATGAAAAGTGAGGACATAAACGCCCATTGCCTTTCTTACGTTCAACTGCACCTGCAGTTTTCCTTTTTGAATTTCCGGGGCGTCGATATCCGTAAAGAACTGATTTGTCAGAAGAAACTCATAGTCAGCCGAGCTTTCCGTCATGTTCTTTAATTCTATCTTATATGTACCAAGTTTTCCCAAGTCGCAATACCATATAAATCGGGCGACAAAGATACAAATAATAATTCATTTTATCTAGTCTTTCCGCTTTTTATTTATTAAAAATACTTGTTTAACACACTTCAGGTATGCTGAATCCAATCTCTTTTTTTATTTAAAAAGCTATCCTTCAAACCCTACACTTACCTTTTTATTCATCACAACCCGAATAATATCTTTTATTTTATTACATAAATACAAAAGGAATACGCTTTTAATTTAATTAACCCTTTATCCATAAATAAATATATTATCAATGAAACATCCAATTAGCAAATTAATTAAATTTGCAGCACATATCAAAGAAATCAAACCTTATTCAATATGTTAACTCAAATAATTAATGCCCGTATTTTAACCCCACAAGGCTGGTTGAAAGACGGTTCCGTACTCATCAGAGACAATAAAATCCTGGAAGTAACCAACTGTGACCTGGCCATCGTAGGTGCCACACTGATAGATGCCAAAGGAATGTACATCGTTCCGGGAGGAGTTGAAATCCATGTACACGGAGGAGGTGGACGTGACTTTATGGAAGGTAGTGAAGACGCTTTCCGCACTGCCGTCAAGGCACACATGCAGCATGGTACCACCAGCATCTTCCCCACGCTTTCTTCTTCTACCATTCCCATGATTCGAGCTGCCGCAGCTACTACGGAAAAATTAATGAGTGAGCCCGACAGTCCGGTTCTCGGACTCCACTTGGAAGGACATTATTTCAATATGAAGATGGCAGGTGGACAGATGCCGGAAAACATCAAGAATCCCGATCCGGAAGAATACATTCCGTTGTTGGAAGAGACTCACTGCATCAAACGCTGGGATGCAGCGCCTGAACTTCCAGGAGCCATGCAGTTTGGTAAATACATCACTTCAAAAGGAGTCCTGGCAGCAGTCGGACATACACAAGCTGAGTTTGAAGATATCTATACCGGATTCTATGCCGGCTATACACATGCCACACACTTCTACAATGCGATGCCGGGCTTCCACAAACGCCGGGAATACAAATACGAAGGTACTGTGGAAAGCATCTACCTGATGGACGATATGACCGTGGAAGTAGTTGCCGACGGTATCCATGTGCCTCCCACGATTCTTCGTCTGGTACACAAGATCAAAGGAGTAGAAAAAACTGCCTTGATTACCGATGCGCTGGCTTGTGCCGCAAGCGACAGCAAAGAAGCTTTTGACCCCCGTGTCATCATTGAAGACGGAGTATGCAAACTGGCCGACCGCTCCGCACTGGCTGGCAGTATCGCCACGATGGACCGTCTGATTCGCACCATGGTCCAGAAGGCCGAAATCCCATTGGAAGATGCTGTAAGAATGGCTTCAGAAACTCCGGCCCGCATCATGGGAGTCATCGACCGCAAAGGAACTCTTGAAAAAGGAAAGGATGCCGATATCATGGCACTCGACCGTGACCTCAATGTACGTGCCGTATGGGCTATGGGTAAACTGGTAGAAGGTACCAACACACTTTTTTAACCACTAAAACATTCGACAATTATGCTGACACAAATCATAAATGGCCATATTCTCACTCCGCAAGGATGGATGAAAGACGGCTCCGTACTCATCAGTGACGGAAAAATTCTAGAAGTAACCAACAGTGACCTGGCCGTCATCGGCGCCACTGTCATTGATGCCAAAGGCATGTATATTGTCCCGGGCTTCGTAAGCATGCATGCTCACGGGGGTGGCGGACACGATTTCACAGAAGGAACTCCCGAAGCGTTTCAGGAAGCCACACAGGCACACCTGAAACACGGTGCGACTTCCATTTTCCCTACTCTTTCTTCTACCTGCTTCGAAAATATCCGACAGGCAGTGAACACGTGTGAAGAATTGATGAAAGAAGAAGGAAGCATCATCCAGGGATTGCACATCGAAGGTCCATACTTGAATAAAAAAATGGCCGGTACACAGTGGGAAGAATTTATCAAAGATCCTGATCCGGAAGAATACATCCCTCTGATCGAGAGTACACAATGCATCAAACGCTGGGATATCAGTCCCGAGTTGCCGGGAGCACATGATTTTGCCCGATACACTACTTCAAAAGGTATACTGACTGCCATCACGCATACTGAAGCTGAATATCCGGAAATCAAAGCTGCCTTTGAAGCCGGCTTCACCCACGCAGCACATTTCTACAATGCCATGCCGGGATTCCACAAACGTCGTGAATACAAATACGAAGGTACTGTAGAGAGTGTGTATCTGACCGACGGGATGAGTGTAGAAGTGATTGCCGATGGTATTCATCTGCCTGCCACTATCCTGAAACTGGTGTACAAATTGAAAGGTGTAGAGCAGACCTGCCTAGTAACTGATGCCCTGAAATATGCCGCATATACAGGAGAACCCATCAACGACCCAAGATACATCATTGAAAACGGGGTATGCAAACTGGCCGACCATTCCTCTTTAGCTGGAAGTTTGGCAACTATGGATACGCTGATTCAAACCATGGTGAAGAAGGCAGCTATACCTTTAGCTGATGCTGTACGAATGGCTTCTGAAACTCCTGCCAACCTGATTGGTATCGGCGCGCATAAAGGTACGTTACAAAAGGGAAAGGATGCAGATATCGTCATCCTAGACAAAGATATCAATGTCAGATGTGTCTTCTCCGGTGGAAAGATTGTAGAAGGCACAAACACGATGATTCACTAACCTAACCTAATTATATTATAGAAATCAATCGTAAAACTCTGGGCTGCGAAGTCCGGAGTTTTTTTATCTCTGAACTATATCCACTTTTTGAAGGCTCCTAATTTTTCTATCACCCGATTACAGGAAATATCTACACAAGAAGTTCCTACAAGAGCCCCTTCAGGCACAAGATTTCTGCACCTTCCATACCCAATCCTTAAAAGCGTCAAAAGATTGCCGAGAAGGCTTTAAAACAGTGTCTGGAGAGGCTACAAGCTTTAGAAGCCGGATAGAAGAGACACAAGTTTCCCAATATTCGCCCGTCAGCCGAAAATTGCTTCAGCAGGCCATACCGGCAGTTCTGGCATCTTCCAGAAAATACACAT
>URWA01000049.1 GCA_900551445.1 uncultured Bacteroides sp.
TAGAGCATTAGCCTTCCAAGCTGAGGGTCGCGGGTTTGAGTCCCGTCTTCCGCTCATCAAAAAAGCCTGTCCTAAAAAGACAGGCTTTTTTATTTTATACTCCTTATTTCCTGAAAGGAGGTTTCACTACTTGTGCCTTCAGTTTCCGGCCACGATTGTCCAAATAGATTTCCGTACCCGGTTTCGCATAGTCGATTTTGACATAACCCATACCGATGCCGATTTTCCGTGTAGGCGACATGGTACCCGAAGTCACCTGTCCGATGGTCTCTCCTGCTTCGTTCAGCAACGCATATCCATGACGCGGAATTCCACGGTCAAGCATTTCAAAGCCTACCAGCTTCCGGCTTACCCCTTCGGCTTTCTGCTTTTCCAGTGCCGCACGGTTGGTAAAGTTCTTTCCATCCACAAACTTCGTGATCCATCCCAATCCGGCTTCCAGCGGAGAAGTCTCGTCGGTAATGTCATTGCCATACAGACAGAAGCCCATCTCCAGACGCAACGTATCGCGGGCACCCAGTCCGATAGGCTTGATGCCGAATTCCTTCCCGGCCTCAAAAATAGCATCCCAGATTTTCATTGCCACTTCCGGATAGAAATACAGTTCGAATCCTCCGGCTCCCGTGTATCCTGTATTGGAAATAATCACATTCGGAACCCCGGCGAACTCTCCCACCTTGAATGTATAATAAGGAATCGATTTCAAATCTACCGGCGTCAGTTTCTGAAGTGTGTCACAAGCCTTCGGGCCTTGCACAGCCAGCTGTGCCATACGGTCGGATGCATTTTCCAGCTCCGCACCTACCCGGTTATGAGCCACACACCAGTTCCAATCTTTCTCAATATTGGCCGCATTGACCACCAGCATGTATTTTTCGGGTTCGTATGCATACACCAGCAAATCGTCTACAATTCCCCCTGTCTCGTTCGGGAAGCACGTGTACTGCACCTTACCCGGCGTGAGCACTGCCGCATTGTTGGAAGTCACCTCCTGAATAAAATCCAGCGCATGAGGACCTTTCACCCAGAATTCTCCCATGTGCGACACGTCGAAGACACCCACCGCATGGCAGACCGTCAAGTGTTCATCAATGATTCCGGAATATTCAATCGGCATGTTATAACCCGCAAATTCATGCATCTTGGCACCGAGCGCAATGTGCTTCTCGGTAAATGGAGTTGTTTTCATAAGGTATATTTTAAGGTTGATTGTATAAAGTTGCAGACTTGCCGAAACAAGTCCGCAACTTTCAGAATGATTTAACGATATCTTTTGGCGGTCAGTTCGGCAATCTTCACAACCACCATCATAGCCTTCTCGATAGACTGGATAGGCACGAACTCATAACGTCCGTGGAAATTCAGACCTCCGGCAAAAATATTCGGGCAAGGAAGGCCTTTGAACGAAAGCTGTGCCCCGTCTGTTCCCCCGCGAATGGCTTTCACCTTCGGGGTGACCCCTGCTTCCTGCATGGCTGCAAAAGCAATGTCGATGATGTGCATCAACGGCTCCACCTGCTGGCGCATGTTGTAATACTGGTCTTTCAGCTCCACAGATACCGTACCTTCTCCGTACTTCTGATTCAACTGTGCAGCATAGTCCAGCAAGGCCTGCTTGCGCGCCTCAAACTTCTGACGGTCATGGTCGCGGACGATGTAAGACAACACGGTTTTTTCCACTTCACCTTCCATCCCAATCAGGTGATAGAAACCTTCATATCCCTCCGTCGTACCCGGAGTCTCATTGGCGGGAAGCAAGGAAGCATATTCAGTGGCTACCAGCAAAGAATTGATCATCTTGTTCTTGGCATATCCCGGATGCACGTTACGTCCCTTCACCACCACTTTGGCTGCTGCCGCATTGAAGTTCTCGAACTCCAGTTCGCCCACTTCGCCGCCGTCCATCGTATAAGCCCATTTCGCACCGAACTTCTCCACGTCAAACTTATGGGCTCCCAGGCCGATTTCCTCATCCGGATTAAAACCGATACGGATATCCCCATGCTCGATTTCCGGATGTGCCTTCAGATAGGCCACTGCCCCTACGATTTCCGCAATTCCAGCCTTGTCGTCGGCTCCCAGCAGGGTATGACCGTCGGTCACAATCAAATCTTCACCCACATGATCCAGCAGTTCGGGGAAATTCTTCGGCGACAAAATGATATGCTCTTCTGCACACAACGGAATATCCTGTCCGTCATATTTCTCCACAATGCGCGGTTTCACATTCGCCCCGCTCATGTCGGGACTGGTGTCCATGTGGGAAATAAAACCGATAACCGGCACCTCATGGTCCACGTTCGAAGGCAGCGTGGCAAACAGATAACCGTTTTCATCGAGCGAAATATCTTTCAGTCCCAGTTTTTCCAGTTCTTCCCTCAGATAACGGGCGAACACCATCTGCTTCGGCGTACTTGGCGTTACCCCGGTCGACTCGTCCGACTGTGTATCAAAAGTCACATACTTTAAAAAGCGTTCAATTACTGTCATATACTTTATTATTTACAAATATCTTACTTTCTGTAAAAGTAAGAAATACCCTAAAAACGACCAAAATACTTACCATTTTTTATTAGAACGCAAGAATGATTTACCTTGATTCCGGAAAAATCCATCACACCCACAGACTTTCCACAGACTTTTAAGTTAAAAAGATAGGCCCATTCCATAATCTCTTAAAACAAGACCAGACAGATTCAGGCGTTTTTTTGTAATTTTGCCGCATGAAAAAATACCTACTTATCTGCATTTATTGCCTGTTTGCCATCATGGGGAATGCACAAGAAGCTTTGCAAGCACAAGACAGCCTGCACATCCAGCAGCAAACAGCGAAAGAGCTCAAGAAAAAGAAGAAAGCCGAACGCAACTTTCACTATAATATATTGGGTGGACCCAGCTATACCCCCGACTTCGGTCTGCTGGTAGGCGGTAGTGCCCTCATGACTTTCCGGATGAACCCGAAAGATACGACCATGCGCCGTTCGGTCATTCCTGCAGCCTTGGCTTTCATGTTCAACGGAGGACTCAATCTGGTGGTAAAGCCGCAGCTATTCTTCCAAAACGACCGTTTCCGCATCTTCGGACAGTTCTCGTTCAAAAACACACGGGAAAATTTCTATGGCGTAGGATACAGCACCAACAAGAATTATGTGCGCAGCGACTCTACCAGCCAATACCGCTACAGCGGTATTCAAATCAATCCCTGGTTTCTGTTCCGCTTAGGAGAAAGCAACTTCTTTGCCGGGCCACAGATTGACATCACCTACGACCACATCATGGATCCTGCCAAATACCTGGTGGAACAACCGGACTATAAACGGGCTGGAGGTACCGCCGACGGCTATAAGGATTTCAGTTCGGGTATCGGCTTCCTGCTGACCTACGATACGCGCGACGTACCGGCCAATCCTTACAAAGGATTGTATTTCGACCTGAGAGGACTGATGTATGAAAAATTCTTGGGAAGCAACACCAGTTTCTACCGTGTAGAACTGGACTACCGGCAATATAAAACGGTAGGGAAACGAAAGGTACTGGCCTGGACAGTACAGAGCAAACATTCTTTCGGACATAACCTTCCATTGAACAAGTACGTACTGAGCGGCACGCCTTTCGACCTGCGAGGATATTACATGGGACAATACCGCGACAAATCGTCGCACGTGGCCCTGGCAGAATACCGCCAGATGTTCAATACCGACCAAAGCAACTGGATCAAAAAGGTCATCAACCGGCTGGGCTTCGTGGCGTGGGGTGGATGCGGCTTCATGGGGCCTACTCCCGGAAAAATTGAAGGGGTACTTCCCAATGCCGGACTCGGACTCCGTATCGAGGTACAACCCCGCATGAACGTACGTCTGGATTTGGGACGTGATTTTACCAACCGGCAGAACCTGTTTTATTTCAACATGACCGAGGCTTTCTAAAAAACACCCCGACAAATTCCCCCTTGTATCACAGCATTTTCTCTGTCCCACACTGTGGGATACAAAAACCACACTGTGAAATACATATCCCGCAGTGTGGGACACATATTTCACAGTGTGGTACAGAAAATATTCTTATGCATTTTCCAGAATGTACAGGGAGGATTCTGTTTATCCTCCCCGCCACATCCGAAACATATTATCAGAAGCAGCTGGAACCGTCGAAACAGTGAGTGCAGACCTTACACTTCGGTAGTCCGATAGCCTCAATCAACGTCTCCAACGTATTGAATTTCAATGAAGTCAATCCGAAACGGGCACGGATACGTTCCACCAGTTCCTTGTATTCCGGAGAATCCGTTGTCGCATATTTGTCCAATTTGGCATTTTCGTCGCCCTCAATTTCCTTAATGATGCGACGGGTAATCAATTCCATGTCACTCTTGGAGGAAGTGAACCCGATGAAAGGACATCCGTAAATCAGGGGCGGACATGCGATACGCATGTGTACTTCCTTTGCTCCGTAATCATACAAAACGTTCACATTGTCACGGAGCTGCGTGCCACGTACGATGGAGTCATCACAGAACAACAGACGTTTTCCTTGCAACATGGCCCGGTTCGGAATCAATTTCATCTTGGCCACCAGCGAACGCATGCTCTGGTTGCTCGGTGTAAAGCTTCTGGGCCAGGTAGGAGTATATTTGGCAATAGCCCGGTGATAGGGAACCCCTTTTCCTTCGGCATACCCCAATGCCATTCCGACACCCGAATCAGGGATACCACATACGCAATCCACTTCCGAATTGTCGCACTGCCCCATCTTGTAGCCGCTCATGAAACGCACTTCTTCTACATTTTTCCCTTCATAGCAGGAAACCGGGAAACCATAGTACACCCACAGGAACGAACAAATCTGCATCTTTTCGTTCGGTTTGCGAAGCTGTTCAAGGCCGTCGGCCCGCATACGCAAAATCTCTCCCGGACCTACGTAACGGTCAATTTCAAAATCCAAGTTCGGAAGACTGCTCGACTCACTGGTTGCCGCGTATGCTCCTTCCTTCTTCCCGATAACAATCGGTGTACGCCCCCATTTGTCACGGGCTACGATAATCCCGTCTTCCGTCAGAATCAACATGGAACAAGAACCCTTGATTTTTTGGAACACATTCTCAATGCCTTCCACAAAATCTTTTCCCTGCACGATGAGCAATGCCACCAGTTCCGTAGGATTGGTCTTTCCCATACTCATTTCAGAGAAATGCATATTGCTGTCCAACAGTTCCTTCACCAGTTCATCCATGTTATTGATTTTTGCCACCGTCACAATCGCAAAACGTCCCAGGTGTGAATTGATCATGATGGGCTGAGGATCCGTGTCACTGATGACACCGATACCCGACTTGCCCTTAAACTTCGGAAGTTCATCTTCGAACTTCGTACGAAAGTAAGAACTTTCCAGGTTATGGATTGAACGTATGAAACCCTCGCCTTCGGCGTATGTAGCCATACCGGCGCGTTTCGTTCCCAAATGTGAATTGTAATCCGTACCGTAAAATAAATCGGTCACGCATTCAGCCTTAGAGACTGTTCCGAAAAAGCCACCCATTCTTTATGTCTTATTAAGTTGTTATGATTTTCGGGTGCAAAAGTACAGAAAAAAAACGGGAAGTCCTTATGCGTAAAAAACCTTACACATATTTTTTTACATAAACAGTGAACATTTTCCTCTCCTTGTTTGTTTTCATAAAACATAACTCCTTTACTGAATCTCCCTTTCTCCAAAGGGAAAGAAGCCATATATTTACCAACAATAGGCTTACTAAACTAACTTATGTACAAAAAAGCCACCGTACAACACCGGTGGCTTTTCTTTTTTCATACATACGGACACAAAAAAAGTCGGACAAACCTGTCCAACTTTTCCGAGCCTCTTGTCGGATTCGAACCAACGACCCCGAGATTACAAATCACGTGCTCT
>URWA01000050.1 GCA_900551445.1 uncultured Bacteroides sp.
TGAAGGACTATTTGATTAAATTTTTAACTCGTCCATTTTTATTGGACACTAATGAGAATGGATAAAAAAACAAGACTGTATCATACGATACGGTCTTGTTTTGGGGAGTTGCAAAGTCGTGGGATGACTTGTGCATTTCGTTTTGAAGACAATGAGAATCAGTCGATTTCTTTTCCCCAGAGTTCAGTTTCTGTTGGGGCCTTATAAAGAGATATGCAGGTGAAAATCCAGCTGATAATGACTATTATTAGATATCCGAGTACAAGAGATGCCATAATGTTTTTTTCTTAGAGTATTGATTTTATAAATTAAGCGTATCATGTAACTCAGGATCTGTGTGGATTGACAGGTTTCGTTGTTATCATATTTATGTATTGCAGTTTATTGTTCAACTTATTTTTCGTAATAGGTGTATTTTTTATTGTGTATGAGTAAAGTAGCTGTTTGATTATTGTGGAGTTGCCATTCTGTTTCTCCGTCTGTATAGATTGCCGTTTTAGCCGATGCTTCTGCTTGGGGAAGTGTGTAGCAATGAGGGAGGGCAGGATGCAACAGTTTTACAAAAGCTTGTTGGTCATCGTTGTAATAAATGACATTCAGGAAGGCTGGAACCTCTTTCTCTTGTTTTTCTTCTGCCAGATGGTAGATGCAGTTGGTTGGACTGAGTTGCGTAAAGGTATAAGTGGCTGTATCATTTCTGAAAATAAACTCCTGAAAGGATGATATCTCCGAAACAGGTTGCGAGAGTTTGATTTGTTGATTGGGTTGAGTATATTCATTTACCGAGTCATTATGCAGGTTCAATTCCAGTTTGTATTTGTGGTTTCTGAAATGGAACTCTGCATATTGTTTGCTCTTTTGGCTGTACAGTTTGATAAGGGCATCTTCGCCGCTTTGGTCTTCTTTTAATAATTGTGAGATATAGATCTCAGGCAGTTCGTTCTGGTCTGAAATCCGTTTCAATGTAGTGTGCTGGTGTAGTAATTCATTGGAGTGGCTGGTAAATTGCATTTGATTGTCCAGAAGGAGCTGTTTTCCTTCCTGCTCAATGCTTCCGTAGGTGATAAAAGTCTCAGGTTCTGCGATGTATTTTTCCAGCAGTTCATATTGGTCTCCATTGATGGCCAGCATGACATAGATTCCCGGGCAGTCTGCTGCGGGAAGTATGCCTTCATAGATGCCATCGTTTGTATGAGGAGCTTTGCACGACCCTAGCAGAAAGGCCAGACCCCCTATTGTTAAGGGGAGGAGGTTACTTGTTCTCATGATTTGATTTTAAATGAATAATTATTGAAATAAAATTATGTGCTATATCAGGAAAAGTTACTGATGCGGGCGAGATGTCTTTAGACAGGAAATTGTCCCATGAAAAGAGTGGATGGGGTGATTTTTTTAGTATGTTCTTATTGTTTGGTTAGTCGTCGTTTAGCTATTCGTTTAATGTAATAGAAACAAATAAAACAAGAAAAGGTTCAAGGAGGGAATGGATTGATTGCTTTTTATTAAAAGAAAGGTGGATTGTCTGACAGAGCTAGTCGGCTTATAGTTGTCCTTTGTGATCTTCCAGCATCGTCTGTGTAAGCAGGTTTCTGGAGAGGAAAGGGAATACCAGTGCGTTGTAGAATGTGTAGAATATCACGCGCAAGGGTACTTGGAGAAGTTTTTTGCAGTTCATTTGTTCGTGAAGAACGGGCCAGGGGGCTCTGCTGATTTTATCTTTGTGCTTGGATGCGGAACTCCTTGGGCGAAAGTCCGGTATTCTTTTTGAAGAAACGGCTCAGGTAGGACGAGTCGGGAAAGTGGCAGAGGGAAGCAATCTCAGCGATGGACAGTGTGGGGTTGTTAAGCAATACCTTCAATTCGGCTGTCAGCTGTTCGTCAATGAGTGCCTTGGGTGTTTTACCATTGGAGTATGACAGGGTGATTTCATTCAAGTAGCGTGGGGAGATGCAGAGCTGTTCGGCATAGAAGGATACCTGGTGCATCTGTGCGGCATGCTCGTGAATCAAGTGCATGAATTTATGAAACAAAAGTTGTTTCCGGGTATATGATTCGCCAGCTGACACGTATGTATCGGGGATGGAACTGAAAATCCACATAAGCATGCTTTGCAGGAAGTTTTGTTCCTGTCGTTCGCGGAAGGTAGGTGAAGGATGTGTGAAAAGCAGTTGGGCCATGTCAATCCACAGGGTGACATTCTTCCAGCTTTCTTCTCCATGGTCGTATTGTGGGAATTCCCTCATGTAATTAAAATAGGTCGTATCGAGGGAAATGGCGGCTTGTAGAAATATCTTTTTGGGGTAGAGCAGCAGACGTACGTGGAAGTTGTCCGAGGCTTCCATCAGTTGCATGATGCTTCCTCCCCAGAAAATAAGTTCCGACATTTCCCGAAGATGAAACTGCTGGGCTCCTGTAGAGAGAATGCACGTTCCGCAGGTACACAATATCTGTACGCCACAGTTGAAGTGGAGGGGAGAGGGCCGGAGAAAGTCCAGGTTCCCTTCATCGTAGTGGATTCCGTTGAGGGATGACAAGAGTGAAATATCCATGAGGAAGTATTTTTATGAAACAAAAATAGCCTTTTTTCTCTGAATAAAATTCATTTTGTGCGGTTTTTGAAAAGTTTTGTACGGCAAAAGGTATGATATGGCCTTTGGATAATTACTAATTTTGCAGCGTTTTAAAAACAAGCATTATGACAAGAAAAAATTCGCAATTGTTTATTCTCGTATTTTTAGGGGTACTGACTGCTTTCGGGCCTTTTGTAACCGACATGTATTTGCCTACTTTGCCTGCCATGACAGGCTTTTTCCATACCACTTCCTCACAGGTGCAGCTGGGACTGACGGCCAGCATGATCGGGCTGGCTGTGGGACAGCTTTTCTTCGGACCACTCAGCGACAAGTATGGCCGTCGTTGTCCGCTGATTATCGCCATGTGTCTGTTTTTACTGGCCACGTTGGGTTGCCTGTATTCCCGCACCATCATGCAGTTCGTGGGCTGGCGGTTGATTCAGGGAATGGCGGGTGCCGGAGGTATCGTCATTTCCCGCTCTATCGCAGCCGATAAATATTCCGGCAGGGAGTTGGCAAAGATGCTGGCCATTATCGGAGCCATCAACGGGGTTGCTCCGGTGGCCGCTCCGATTGCTGGAGGCGGTATGGCCGACAGTGTGGGGTGGCACGGTATTTTCTGGGTATTGTTCGGGCTGGGTGTTATCCTGTTGGCCGGAAGTCTGCATTTCACGGATTCCTTGCCGGCTGTCCGTCGGCAGAATGCGCGTTGGAGCGATGTCTATAAGAGTTTCCTCACTGTCATTCAGAACCGTCGGTACGTGTGCTACATTTTTCAGTTTGGTTTTGCGCAGGGAGTGATGTTTGCCAATATCTCTTCTGCTCCCTTTATCATGCAGCAGCATTATGGCTTTTCTCCTTTGATGTTCAGCCTTTGTTTTGGCATCAATGCCATTGCCATTGTGATTTCTGCGGCTGCATCGGTCAAGTTTGCCCATTCGGAACAGGCGTTGTACCGGGGAAGTGTGGGAATGGTCATTGCCTCTTTCTTTCTCTGTATTGCGCTTTGTACCAATTGTCCTTTCTGGGTTTACGAGGTCTTGCTGCTTTGTCTGCTTTCCATGCTGGGGCTGACTTTCACCGCCTCCAACACGTTGGCAATGGATAGTGAACGGGAAAATGCCGGTATGGCTTCGGCTTTGCTGGGAGCGCTGGGATTCGCTTTTGGCGGTATCGTCTCTCCATTGGTAGGACTGGGCAATATCATGGTATCCACCGGGATTATGTTTTTTGTCGGTTCTGTCTGTGCGCTGGTGTGTACACGTATCGCACTTCGCCGGGCTTTCTCACTGGCACAGTATTACCGGAAATAATTTTTTTACATTGTTTTCTGTGAAGAATCTTTTATTTCGTATTCTATGCGATAAAAATCAGTTAGATAATTATCATATCGGGATAATTTTATCAAAATGGCAGTAATCTCAGGTGAAAACGTGGTCATGAAGCACTTTGGCTTTTGTATCTTTGTCGCAATTATCATTTTGAATATAGGTTAAGCTATGATAAAAGCATTGTTTTTTGACATTGACGGCACTTTGGTCAGCTTTCAGACCCACCGGATACCTGATTCTACGGTACAGGCCATCCGGCAGGCGAAGGAGCTGGGCATCAAAGTGTTCATTTCTACCGGGCGTCCTTTCTCTCTTACTAATAATCTTCAAGAAATCAGGGAGCTGATAGACGGATACATCACGGTGAATGGCGCGTATTGTTTTATTGGCGAGCAGGTGATATCCTGTAGTCCGATTCCGGAAGAAGATGTGCGTACCCTTATCCGGCAGTCTGATGAGATGAACTTCGCCTGTATGGTGGTAGGGGAGAAAGACCTGATAATGTACAACAGTAATGAGAAAGTGGACTATATTTTCCGGCAGATGCTGAATGTGCACGGCATGAAGGAAAGCCGTTCGCTTGACGCCTTGTGGTCACATCCTATTCTTCAGTTGACACCGGTCATTTCGGAAGAAGAGGAAAGGCAAATCATGCCTCTGCTTCCTCATTGCACCTCCAGTCGCTGGTATCCCGATTTTGCCGATATCACGGCTCAAGGTGCGGATAAAAGTAAGGGATTGAGAGCTGTCATGGATTTCTTGGGACTGAAAAAGGAAGAAACGATGGCCTTTGGTGATGGAGGCAACGACATTTCCATCGTCCGAGAAGCCGGAATCGGTGTGGCCATGGGCAATGCGAATGAGTCACTGAAAGCTGTAGCAGATTACGTGACTGCCAGTGTGGATGAAGAGGGTATCCGGAAAGCTTTGGAGCATTTTGTCTTTTAATCCTTGTATTAACTTCTTTTGTTTTGGGATAATGGGGCAAAGGGAAAGTGAATTAAATTTTTGCAGCCCATTTTAGAAAATGGCAAATTGGGCTGCAAATGGGCTGCAAAAATCACTCTTTTAAGGCTAAACTAAACGTTAGTAGACCTGTTTTATGCTTGCCTGCAAAAAACGGAGCAGACTGTTACAGCAAAAACGGCGATGCTGTTACAGTTCCG
>URWA01000051.1 GCA_900551445.1 uncultured Bacteroides sp.
CCGGGGCTTTTTGATTAATTGTTTAACTCGTCCCATTTTAACGGGACACTAATGACTTCTCCTATATTTTTGATTGCTTGCATTGGGATGCTCGGGATTGGTCATTTCGAGATAGCCAGCCTCGACAAGAGCCATGATGTATGTTTGGATATTCTTGCTATGATATGTCACACCAGCCCTTTCAAGAATTTCTTTGCTGCTACGTGGCACACTGCAGAAGTTTACTATATCCCTCTGTTTATTTGTTATTTTAGGACGTTTAGTGTCAGAGTCAGCATTGAAAGTGTCAGAGTCGGACTCTAAGCCAGTGTCAGAGTATCTATGTTCAGTGTCAGAGTCAGCATTGAAAGTGTCAGAGTTGATGCCTAAGTCGGTATCAGAGTGTCCAAGTTTAGTATCTAAGTTACCATTGACTTGGCTACCCTCCGGTCTATTTATAGTAATTACAAACTCGTTAGTTCTGTCATTGTTGGTGAATGAAACTTTCATATCCTCAGATAAGGCACGAAGCATACCACTACCTGCTCCTGTGTAGGGGAGCAAATGGATGGCATTTGTGAAGAGGAACATATTGCGTGGCATGGATGTACCTACAACAATATCATCCACGCTAAGCCCATTAGGGAGAATTCCGGGGCTGTGTATCTCCACTCTGTCATCAAAGATGAATATACGGATAGGAGCAGTCGCATTCAGCGAGCGATGTACCAAAGCATTTACGGTGAACTCAACAAGGCTGATGTATGAAATCTCCAATACTCCTTGCGAGTTAAACTCTTTTCCAACTTGTATATGGCGCAAGTTCCGGGTGAAGAAATCCATAATAGTTTCAAACTGATGAAGCAGATTTCCTTCAATGTCGGCATCATTCACCTTATCGCGAAATTGTGTACCTCCAAGATTGTTGCCCACAAAACAAATGCACTTTGCTGTCATTGCAGGAAGCCAACGCTGAGTGTACTTGCCAAACAGCAACATTGCAGCCACTGTGATTTTTCCATCGGGTCGGATGAAACGTAGGTTACGCAGCAGCTTCTCCCCATCGTGCCCACTAGCGATAGCAGAACAGACTGCATCTAAAGAGGTCTCGCGGAATGCATCACCCACCAAACCTTTTCTCACCAATACTTTTTCAAACTTGTTGCTTAAAAAGGTTTTGATGGTATTCTCGTCCAAGTCCTTAATCGTAGCATCCCGAACCCCAGCTTCATCAGGCGAGAAACTACCGCAGTCGGTCATCATCTCGGCAAGTTCGACATTATCGAACACCTTGCGCTTGTCGGCACCGTTCTTCACCCACACAATACCCCGATTGTCGTGGTAAGGCTTATTCACCCCTTCTTTAATATGAGCCACAACAAGGCTTCCGCCATCCACGGAAATAGTTTCTACATCAACAAGGATGGCAGGAACAACATTTTCTGATGCGATGTTGCTAAGTGTGTTCGTGGTTTCCTGTACTTCCAGATATGACAAAGGATTGAGACTGCCGGTTTTGTCCTTCACACCAACGACCAATGTTCCACCACGTGCATTGCTGAATGCCACCAATTCGCAGCCGATGTCGTAGCTGTCAAGGAGCCGTTCTTTGAACTGCATCTTACTGACTTCGCCAGACTTTATCTGTTGGATAATATCTATTTCATTCATTTTTTCAAATGTTTTTGGTTGAGCAGTCTACCTGCATCAATATTCAAAGCTTCTGCTATTCGCAGGAGGTTTCTTGCGTCAGGCTGCATGGTATTTGTCACCCATTTGGAGACAGTAGCCCTGTCTTTTCCTAATTGCTCTGCCAGCCACTTGCTACTTTTTTGCTCTTCGGCAAGCACAATCTTCAGCCTGTTAATCATTTCTTTTTCCATAAAAGATATTCCTTTCGGTGTAAAGGTACAAATAAACCCAGAGAATCAAGATGAAATATATCAAAAAAGAGCATTTATACAACAAATAATTGGTTATAACGTCAACAAGTAATCTACATTTACTAATAACCTTATTTTGTCGCAAAACACAAATTACTTACGACAGCAATATGGCTTATAAAAAGCAAAAAGGGTACTTAGCATAACTCCGGATGGGAAACTGGCTGTTTCATACACTTGTTTCTGCGTAAACAATGCGTAAACAAACGGTTTCAGTTATGGGTATTTAATGAGTTTTATAAGAAATAGTAAATTCATAACTGCTTGATATTCAATTAATATTGATAAAATGAACTATCGTAGAATATCATTTTATCGTTCTCATAATCTGGAGGTCCCAGGTTCAAGCCCTGGCTGGTCCACGAAAGATAGCAGGCGGTTACGAATTTCGTAGCTGCTTTTTTTATGCACCTATGTAAAATGCAACACCATTTAACTATTTGATGTGCAGGAATCCAGCGTATTATGCATTTTATACATAAAATGGCAAAAGAAAAAACTTAAAAAAATGCATTATGAAAACGCTATCATTTATTTACAAAAGTTTCATGTTCGTAATGGCAGTATGCCTTTCCATGGGAGTACAGTCATGTCAGAACGATGATGACAATAATTTTTACCTTTCACATTATTATGCCAACGCGCTGGTTACCGTAAAATTGAGTGCCGACAATACCCCCTACCTGCAATTGGACGACAGTACAACCCTGCGTCCGGTAAACATGACTACTTCTCCATTCGGCGACAAAGAAGTAAGAGCACTGACCAATTTTGACATTTCCGACGAAGCCCCTCAAGAATACGACAAAGCGGTCTTCGTCAACTGGATTGACAGTATCCTGACCAAACCGATGGCACCAAACTTGGGAGAAGAAGCAAACCATGAAACGTACGGAAACGATCCGGTGGAGATCCTCAACGATTGGGTAACTATCGCAGAAGACGGATACCTGACGCTTCGTTTTGCGACGCGATGGGGAAACGGACAACCGCATTTCGTCAACCTAATCAGCACACAAAACCCGGATAATCCATACGAAGTGGAATTCTGCCACAATGCCTTCGGCGACGTTAATGGAAGAATGGGAGACGGACTGGTTGCATTCAAACTCAGCGAGCTGCCCGACACACAAGGAAAAACCGTCAAACTGACCTTGAAGTGGAATTCATTTAGTGGAGAAAAATCGGCTCAATTTGACTATTGTACCCGAAAAGCAACCAATCCGCAAGCCACGGAAGTGACAGCCGTCCGCAGTATAGAAAAAGTAAAATAAGATATTGGAGTACTCTAAAAAAGAGGCCGTCTCAAAATTGAAATAAAATTTGAGATGGCCTTTTTTGTGTCTGCAAAAAAATCGGGCAAGCCCAAACTTCGCTCAGTCAGGACTTGCCCGTCTCCCTAATTTTTCGTATCTTAGGGAATCAAGCAATATATCCCAAAGATAATGTTTAAAAACTATACCT